>JAHECR010000045.1 GCA_024641655.1 Acidimicrobiaceae bacterium | reverse complement strand
CGTCGACCACCGTCGCTTCGACGGGCATCACCCACTCGGAGGGAGGGCACCCTGCCGCCGACGCTGGGGTTGCACCTCCGGCGAGCGCAGCGACGAGGAGTGCGCCGATGCATCCAGTCTGCAGCACCCGGCGTGATACGCGCCGCCTCCGGGCACGGGCGCAGCCACCTGCTCCGGTGCCCGTCCCCAACCGCCTCGGGATCAGCACCGGTCTCGCCATTCCCAACATTGCCGACATCACCAACATCCCCAACGTCGACGGCCGATCGGCCGTAGTAGTCTCGCGGGGGAAGTCAGCAGCGGCGCACAGGCGCCCGCTGAAGTGGGGGGCGGCTCAGACGTCGCGCGTTGCCGCGAGCATGCGCGCCCGCAGCTGGAGCACGGCCTTGCCGTGGATCTGACAGACCCGGCTCTCGCTGACCCCGAGCACTTTGCCGATCTCGGCCAGCGTCATGGTCTCGTAGTAGTAGAGGGCCAGGACCATGCGCTCGCGCTCGGGAAGGGCCTTCACCGAAGCGGCGAGGATCTTGCGGATCTCGCTGGCCTCGAGCTGAGCACCTGGCCCCAGGTTGGAGTCGTCGGCCACCGTATCGCCGACGCTGACGCCCTCGCCCGCAGCGCTGACCATCTCGTCGAGCCCGAGGATGCCGCCACGAGCGATCTGTCCGAGCGTGTCTCGCAGGTCCTCGAGCGCGGTGTCGAGCGCATCGGCGAGTTCTTCTTCGCTCGGCGATCTGCCGTTGGTGTTCTCGAAGGTGGCCATCGCCTGTTCGATACGCCTCGCCTTGGCCCGCACCGACCGCGGGACCCAGTCCATCGAACGCAGCTCGTCAAGGATGGCGCCCCGGATCCGCGGTATGGCGTAGGTCTCGAACTTGAAGCCGCGTCCAGGATCGAACTTGTCGATCGCATCGAGCAACCCGAACATCCCGTAGCTGACGAGGTCGCCCTGCTCGACGCTGTTGGGCAGGCCCGTCGCCACACGCGACGCCACGTATTTCACCAGCGACGCGTAGTGCACGATGAGCAACTGGCGAAGATCGTCGCGTCCGGTCCGTTTGTACTCCTCCCACCGCTGCGCGGTGTCGTCGTGGCCGCTCATGCTCGGGGGTGGGTTTCCTGGAGCACCCGGCGGAGGCGCTCCTTGCTGACGTGCGTGTAGATCTGCGTCGAGCCGAGGTCGGCGTGACCGAGCAGCTCCTGCACCTCGCGCAGGTCCGCGCCACCGTCGAGCAGGTGAGTGGCATAGGTGTGCCGAAACGCGTGCGGGTTCACCGGCGAGGACGCCCGCCGGTCGACGATGCGGCGAACGTCGCGCGGGGTGATCGGGCGCCCCCGGAGGTTGACGAAGACGACGTTGGTGGCAAGCCCCGGGTCGACGAGAGCCCCTCGCCCCTTTTCGAGCCACGCCCGAGTCGCCCGGACCGACGGCTGCGACAACGGCACCAATCGTTCTTTGGACCCCTTCCCGATGACGAGCACCCGCCCGCGTCCGAGGTCGACCGCATCGATGGTGAGCGCACAGAGCTCGCTGACCCGCAGACCGCTGCCGTAGAGGAGCTCGAGGGCGGCGTCGTCGCGAAGGCGGCGAGGTTCGGCGTCGTCGACGATGTTCGGCCGCGGGGCGTCCAGCAGGGTCGTGAGCTCGTCGGCTCGCAGGACACGTGGCAGCCGGCTCTCGCGCACCGGGGCCTGCAGCGAGAGCGTGGGATCGACATCCACGAGTCCACGGCGGTTGGCCCAGCGGAAGTACCGCCGCAACGACGAAGCCTTCCGGGCCATGGTGCGCCGTGCGTACTGCTCGCCATCGAGCCAGGCCAGGTAGGACCGAAGGTCGCGACGGGTCACCGCACGCGGGTCCTCCAGGCCACGATCGGCGGCCCACTCG
The DNA here is from genome assembly GCA_024641655.1 of Acidimicrobiaceae bacterium. Lineage (GTDB taxonomy): Bacteria > Actinomycetota > Acidimicrobiia > Acidimicrobiales > UBA8592 > JAHECR01. The sequence continues at coordinate 23,811 of JAHECR010000045.1, read as the reverse complement.
GCAAACGCGCCCACGTCGCGGCGATACACCGACGCGGTGGCTTGGGAGACCGACGCAAGCGAGTCGACGAACGGATCCAGATCCCAGGCCACGGGCCAAGGGTACCGAAGCCACGCCCCCAGGGTGTGCTCGGCGTGTCATGTGGACTGCGCGGCACGGTGCCCTGGCGCCACGACGCACTGTTCGTACCACCGGCCTCTGAGCGCGACGACGCCGTCGTTCTCGAGGCGATGCAGGCGCAGGGCGACGTCGTCGACGGGCAGCCTCGTGTGGGCGACGATCTCGTCGATGGAGGTCGGCTGCCACCCGAGTGCGTCGAGGATCCGCCGGTCGACCGCGTCGGCGATCGGGCGCTGGTGCGGGGACCCCACGGTGACGGTGCCAACCAGATCGAGGAGCGCGAACACGTCGTCGATCCGGGAGAGAACGTGACCACCGTCGGCGATCAAGGCATTCGTCCCGGTCGAGGCCGCACTGCGAATCGGCCCCGGTACGGCCATGACGGGCCGGTCGCGCGAGATGGCCTCGCTCACGGTGTACAGCGAGCCGCCCCTTTCGTGGCTCTCGACGACAACCACCACCTCGGCGAGACCGGCGATGATGCGATTGCGCGACGGGAAGCGCCATCGTTGCGGCCGAACTCCAGCGGGTGCTTCGGACAGCACGACGCCGGCCGCTGCCACCTCACGCCACAACGGCGCGTTGCGTCGGGGATAGGGTTCGTCGAGACCGCCCGCGACCACCGCTACCGGAGGCGCCCCCTGGGCCCGCAGCGCTCCGACGTGGGCCGCCGCGTCGATGCCGAGCGCGAGGCCCGACACGACCGTCACGCCGCTCGCAGCCAGCGATTCACCGAGCTCGATCGCGACGTCGTGGCCGTAGCGCGTGCATCGACGCGTGCCGACCACGGCCACCCGCCGGTCTCCGACGGCTGCGAGATCGCCGTCGGCGAACAGGACCGCCGGAGGGTCGGGGTCGTCGCGAAGCGGCGGCGGGTAACCCGGTGACCGCTGGTCCACTGCTCCGAATCGATTGGCTCGCAACGTCGCCAGCAACTCGCCGGGGTCGATGCGAACCGCAGCACGGCACCACTGCGCGGCGCGATCGTGCGACCCGAGCGCGGTGGTGACCCAGGGGGCACCCGAGCGCACGCCGAACCAGGCATCGTGGGCGGATCGCTCGGCAAGGATTGCGCGCAGACGGGCTGGTCCGGCACCATCGAGGGCAGCGAGCGCTGCGAGATAGGCTGCCGTCGGCAGGCTCTGGTCGCCCGTTGCGGGGCTCATGCCACGAGCCCCGTCGCCGAGGTGCCGACGTCGATCCGCGTCGCTAGCGCGCCGGCGACGTGACACTCGTCGACGGGGCCTTCCGTTCCGGCGAGGTCGGCGATCGTGCGGGCGACCCGCCTGACGCGGTGCACTCCTCGAGCGGTGAGGCGGCCCCGATCCATCGCGATCTCGAGCACCCGACGAGCCGTGGGGGCGAGCGGAGCGAGGGTGTCGAGATCGGACATGGCAAGGTCGGCGTTGCGCGCCACACCCCGAGCCGCCGCGATCGAACGAGCCTGGGCGACGCGCTCGACCACTGCCGCGGTCGGCTCAGTCGCCTCGCTCGAGAAGAGCGCCGATGCCGGTGGCCGATCGACGTGCACGCGAAGGTCGAAGCGATCGAGCAGCGGGCCCGACACCCGCCGGAGGTACCGCTGCCGGGTGCCTTCGGAGCAGCGGCAACTCGAACCGGCGACTCCGGCGTCGCCACACGGGCACGGGTTCATTGCCGCGACAAGCAGCACACGAGCCGGCAACGTCGTGGCCCCGTAGGCACGAGCGATGCGCACCACACCGTCCTCGAGAGGCTGGCGCAACGCGTCGAGCACCGAAGCCGGGAACTCGCCGAGCTCGTCGAGGAACAACACCCCGGCATGGGCGCAACTGATTTCACCCGGTCGCAGTGCTCGGGAGCCACCACCGACGAGCGCAACGGTCGATGCCGTGTGATGGGGCGCCCGAAACGGCGGGCGCTCGATCAACGCTCCGGGAGCCAGCTGCAGCCCGGCCGCCGAATGCACGGTCATGACGTCGAGCGCCTCCTCGGGCGTCAGCGACGGCAGGAGCCCCACGAGCGAGCGCGCCAACATGCTCTTGCCGCCACCGGGCGGCCCTACCATCAGAAGGTGGTGGCCGCCTGCGGCGGCGATCTCCACCGCCCGCCGGGCGAGTGGCTGTCCCTTGACCTGCGCGAGCTCGTCGAGCGGTGCCGGCGCGGGCGGTATCGGAGCTGGAGGCGGCTGCGGCCAGTACTCGACGGCACGGAGCGCGTCGACCATCGCCCGCAGCGTCGGCGCCGATCGGACATCGACGCCGGGTACGAGCGCGGCCTCGGCATGGTTGGCAGGCGCGACCGCGACGATCGGCCGCCGGGCCGCGGCAACCAGTGGCAGGGTCCCGATCACGTTGCGCACGGAGCCGTCGAGCCCCAACTCACCGATGAATGCGAACCCCTCGGTGTCGCCATCACCGAGCTGGCCGCCCGCGCGCAGGACGCCCACGGCGATAGCGAGATCGAGCCCGGCTCCGACCTTGGGCACTCCCGATGGGGCGAGGTTGACCGTGATGCGGGTCTGGGGCCACTCGAGCCCACTGGAGAGGACCGCGGCACGCACGCGATCGCGGGCCTCGCGACACGAGGTGTCGGGGAGGCCCACGACCGTGAACGAGGGCAGGCCCTGGCTCACGTGGACCTCGACGGTGACCGGATGGCCTCGCACTCCGGTGAGCGAGGCCGAGGAGACGGTAGCCAGCATGGCAACCTCCTGATCGGAACAGGCGGAGGCGGGCACACGCTGCCAGCGAGACGTCGACACGACCCTAGCGACCAGGTCTGACAGTCCGCACCGCTCGACGGCGTGGTCCGGTGACCTCGTGAGGTCGGTTCACCCGCGCAGGCTCAGTTCAAGACATCGCGCACGTACCGCGACACCCCTTCGATCTCCTCGGCGCTGAGGACCTCGCCAAAGGCCGGCATGCCACGTCCCTTGCCGTTGGCGATGACGGCCATCATCGTTTCGATCTCGGGATGGAGCTCGAAGATCTGGCCATCGTCGAGCTTCTTGCCCCGGCCACCCTGGCCGTCGGTGCCGTGGCACGCCGCGCACCGGGCTCCCCAGATCTCTCGACCGAGACCCAGCACGGCATCGACGTCGCCATCGGGGCCGACGGGGACGTCGGGTGCCGACCCCCCACAACTCGCGAGCGCGACGACCCCGACAGCAATTGCGGCGACGGAAGCGACGACGTTCGCGCTCGGAGCGCGGCGCCGGGCCGAAGTGGGGGCCACGGGGTCTCCTGGACGTCAGATGGGCAAGACCATTGTGGACTGGCAGCGGCAGACCTCCTCCCCCACCGGCCTGTGAACTTCGGCATGTGGCCTCCATCTTGTGGATCACCGTGGCAAGCCCCCGCCACCAGGCGATACTGACTCCATGGGCCTCGACCCCACCCGCCGTCACCGCCGCTCGCCTGCCGACTACTGGTTCGTCGCCGCGAGTCTCGCCGTGGCCGGTGCGCTCGTGCTGTGGGCACTGCTCGGTTGACCGCCACCAGCGGTCCGACATGAACCAGGACCTGTGGGCAGAGGACGCGTGCGAAGTTCGCTTCATCCAGCCCTACGAGGCGACGAAGACCTACCTGTGCCCCGGCTGCAACCGCGACATCCCACCAGGACTGGGTCACCTGGTCGCCGTTCCCCGCGATGCGGTCGACCTGCGCCGACACTGGCATCGCGGCTGCTGGACCAACCGCGGGCGGCGTCGCACCCGCGGCTGACCGATCGCGACCGTCAGACCCCGACCGTAGCGTCGTGAGGGTGCACGGAACACGATCGTCCCACGATGACCAGCCGCCACCGATCCGATCGAGGCAGCGGCTCGGAAACGATGGCGAGGAGCGCGCGGCCGCCTGGTACCGCCGACGTGGCTACGAGGTGCTCGCCCGGAACTGGCGGTGTCGTAACGGTGAGCTCGACCTGATCGTTCGCCGCGACGACACGCTGGTGTTCTGCGAGGTCAAGACCCGCCGATCACGTCGATTCGGTCATCCCGCCGAAGCCGTCACGGCACCCAAGCAGCGTCGCATCCGTCAGCTCGCCACGGTGTGGCTACGCGTCAGCGGAGTGCGGGCGGCGGTCGTGCGCTTCGATGTTGCCGCAGTCGAAGGAACCCGCGTCGAGGTGATCCAGGGGGCGTTCTGATTGCGTCGCCCAGATCGCCCGCAGCGCTCCTAGAAGCGCTTCTCCTTGATCTTGGCCTTCTTGCCGATGCGATCGCGCTGGTAGTAGAGCTTGGCCCTGCGCACATCGCCGCGGGTCACCCGTTCGATCTTCTCGATGATCGGCGAGTGCAAGGGGAAGGTGCGCTCGACGCCGACACCGAAGCTGACCTTGCGAACCGTGAAGCTCTCACCGATTCCGCCGCCACGTCGACCGATGACCGCGCCTTCGAAGACCTGCACGCGCTGACGGTTTCCTTCGACCACGCGCACGTGAACTCGCACGGTGTCGCCAGGGGCGAACTCGGGGACGTCGTCGCGCAGGCTCTGCTGGTCGATCAGATCGGTGGGGTTCATGACCCTGGCTCCTGCCACTGTGGATACGGGCGGCGCTTCAGCGACCGCGAGAACCTGGTCAGGATACGGCGAGTGCCCGCAGACGACAATCCCGGGTTTGCCGACATCTTCTTCGTCGTCCTCAGGTCCCGCGAGGGGACCGGAGGCCTACTGGTCGAACTCGGTGAGCAGCGCTCGATCGGCTTCGGTCAGTCCGCCCCGCGCGTCGATCAGGTCAGGGCGGCGAGCCAAGGTGAGGCGGAGGGCCTGGGCCCGGCGCCAGCGAGCGATCCGCCCGTGGTCGCCCGAGCGCAGGACGTCGGGGACCGTCCACCCTCGGAACTCCGGCGGCCGGGTGTACTGGGGATACTCGAGAAGCCCATCCATGAACGACTCGTCACCAGCCGAGTCGGCGTTGCCCATGACCCCCGGCAACAGGCGCGACACTGCCTCGAGCACCACCAACGCACCCACTTCCCCACCGGCGAGGACCACGTCGCCGATCGAGAGCTCCGCGTCGACGAGGTGCTCCCGTACCCGGTGATCGACCCCTTCGTAGCGCCCACACACCATCGAGAACCCCTCACCGGCGGCGAGCTCGAGCGCCCACGACTGGTCGAAGGTGCGCCCCGACGGACTCAGCAGCACCAACGGCCGCGGCGGCTCGACCCGCTCGACGAGCTCGAAGATCGGTTCAGGCTTGAGCACCATGCCGGCGCCGCCACCGAAGGGCGCGTCGTCGACGCTGCGATGGGCGTCGGTGGTGGCGTCGCGCAGGTCATGGCACCGAAGGTCGAGCAGGCCGTTGGTACGGGCGCGACCCAGCAGGGACTCCGATGCGAACCCCTCCACGAGCGCGGGGAAGATGGTGAAGACGTCGATGCGCATCGAGCGCCTACTCGGAGTCGCCGCCGACGAGCTCGAACAAGCCCTGGGGCGGGTCGATCACGATGTACTCATCGGTCAACTCGACCATGAACGCCAGAGGGACGAGATGACCCGCCTCGGTGACGAGCAGGTCGCTGGCCGGATTCGCTTCGACCTCGACGACGGTCCCACGATCGGTGCCGTCGATCTCCACGAGGCGCCGCCCGACGAGTTCGTGCACCCAGAGCGTGTCGTCGTCGCCCTCGAGCGCGGGCGCGTAGAGGAGCGATCCCCGAAGCGCTTCGGCCCCTTCGCGGGTGGACACGCCTTTGAATTCGACGATGTACCCCTTCTGCTGTGGACGCGACGAACGAACGACGAGCGTCTCGGCGTCGGTGAAGAGGTGCGATCCCGGAGCGACGCGTTCGACCCGATCGGTGAGGAGATGCACGATCACCTCGCCACGAAGGCCGTGCGCCTTGCCGATGCGCCCGACTTCGAGCCTGGGCGTCGGGGGGCTCATGCGAGCCGGGAGATCAGTCGAGGAACTCGACGTCGATGGTGACACCGTCGCGGACGGCGGCCGCTTGGACCACGGTCCGGATGGCATTGGCGATGCGCCCACGGCGCCCGATCACGCGACCCATGTCGCCCGGGCCGACTTCGACGGTGAGCGAGACGTTGTCGCCGTTGACGGCCTGGTTGACCTTTACCGCGTCGGGGTGCTCGACCACGGACTTGACGACGTGCTCCAGCACGGCGACCGCATGTGGGGCCGCTTCCACGGCGGCATCGGTCACGATTCCTCGCTCTCGTCGGCCACCGTATCGTCGGCGGCAGCTTCGACCACGGCCTCTTCGACCACGGCCTCTTCGACGACGGCTTCGGCCACCGTTTCTTCGACCACGGCTGCGGGCGCTTCGGCCTCGACTGCCGACGCGGCACGGGTCACCACCGGCGCCGGCGCCTGTCCCGAGAACGCTTCCCACGCACCGGAGATCTTCAGCAGCTTCTCGACCCGCTCGGTGGGCTGGGCGCCATGACGCAGCCAGTGAACCGCACGATCGTTGTCGATGTTGATCAGGGACGGATCACGCCGGGGCTCGTAGGTACCGACGATTTCGATGAAACGTCCGTCACGAGGAGACCGGGCGTCGGCAGCCACGATGCGATAGGTGGGCTGCTTCTTCTTCCCCATCCGCATGAGGCGGAGCTTGACTGCCACGAGTGACTTCTTTCTGGCTGTGAGATGCTCCCGACGACCGGGAACGCATGCGCTGATTGGTTTTCGCAGCGGCGCCGAAACGCATCATCGGGCCAAACGGTGATGCGGACGAGCCCGTTGCACGGAGAACGCTGAACAGTGTGCCGGGAAATCCTACGGGTTCAAGCCCCGGTGGGGCGATTTCCTGAGCGGGCGGAATCGCCGGACCGCGGCCGCCTCAACGGTTCGGACCCCCGAAATCGCCGAACGCGGACAGATCCAGCTCGCCTTTGTCGTTCAAGCCGGGGAGCTCGAGCTTCTTGGGAACCTTTGCCTTGGCGGCCGCGGATTCGGTGACCCGGCCGCCACCTCTGCCCTTCTTGCCCTTCTTGGTGTCCTTGCGCTTGTTCTTGCGCATCTTGGAGCCGAGGCCGCCCAAACCCTTCATCAGGCTCTGGACCTCTTTGAACTGTTTCAGGAGATTCGCGACGTCGTTCGGGCTCGTCCCCGACCCCTTGGCGATACGGGCACGTCGCGAGCCGTCGATGATGACCGGCGTTGTTCGCTCCTCGACCGTCATGGACGTGATGATCGCCTCGACACGAGCGATCTGGCGATCGTCGACCTCGGCGTCCTTGACCTCCTTGGGCATGCCCGGCATCAGGCCCATGAGGTTCTTGAGCGGCCCCATCTTCTTGAGCTGTTGCATCTGATCGAGGAAGTCGTCGAGCGTGAACTGACCCTCGAGGAGCTTGGCCGCAGCCTTCTCCGCCTCGCCCTGATCGAAGGCCTCCTCGGCCTTCTCGATCAAGGTGACCATGTCACCCATGCCGAGAATCCGGCTCGCCAGGCGATCGGGATGGAACTGCTCGAAGTCCTCGAGCTTCTCGCCCGTGGATGCGAAGGCAATCGGTCGACCGACCACCTCTTTGACCGAGAGGGCCGCGCCGCCACGGGCATCGCCGTCGAGCTTGGTCAGGATGATCCCGTCGAGCTCGAGCTTCTCGTGGAAGGCAAGGGCCACCCCCACCGCATCTTGACCGGTCATGGCATCGATGACGAGGAACGTGTAGTGCGGGCTGATGGTGTCGCTGATGTCGCGCACCTGCTGCATGAGCGCCTCGTCGATGGCGAGACGACCGGCGGTGTCACAGATGACGACATCTCTGCCGGTGCGAGCCGCCTCGGCCATGCCGGCGGCAGCCACCGCGACGGGGTCGCTGGGTTCGGAGAACACCGGCACCCCGATCTGCGCGCCCAGAGTGCGTAGCTGCTCGACCGCAGCGGGTCGTTGGAGGTCGGCGCCGACGAGCAACGGGTTGCGACCCTGGCTCTTGAACCAGCGCGCCAGCTTCGCGGCGTTGGTGGTCTTTCCCGCGCCCTGCAGGCCGGCGAGCATCACCACCGTCGGCGGCTTGGAGGCGAACGAGACCTTCATGGTCTGGCCCCCGAGGGTGCTGACCAGCTCTTCGTGAACGAACTTGATGACCTGTTGCGCCGGGTTGAGCGCTTGGTGGATGTCGGCCCCCAGGCAGCGCGCCTTCACGCTGTCCTGGAACGTCTTCACCACCTGGAAGTTCACGTCGGCTTCGAGCAGCGCCATCCGGATCTCCCGGAGGACCTCGTCGATGTCGCTCTCGGAAAGTCTGCCCTTGCCGCGCAAGCGGCCGAAGATGCCTTCGAAACGATCGGAAAGTGCGTCAAACATGAGGTCGACTAGTGTAATCGGCCGACCGCTCGCGCCTGCGCGCCTGACCCCCGACGTCCCCGGGAAACCCGTCCGGCCCCGAATCGGCCGTGCCGGAACGCTCCGTCATCGGGTCACCTGGACCCGCCGCCACTCGGCCCGGGACCGCTCAGCTCGCGAACAGCGCGTCGACGAACGCGTCGGCGTCGAACTCGATGAGGTCGTCGGCCCCCTCGCCCAGCCCGACCAGCTTCACCGGGATGCCGAGATCGTTCTGGATGGCGACGACGATGCCGCCGCGCGCCGACCCGTCGAGCTTGGTGAGCACGACCCCGGTGACTTCGACCGCTTCGGTGAACTGCTTGGCCTGCACCAGACCGTTCTGGCCGGTGGTGGCGTCGATCACGAGGAGGACCTCGGTGACCGTGCCCGCGCCCTTGTCGGCGACCCGGCGAACCTTCGACAGCTCCTCCATGAGGTTGGTCTTCGTATGAAGCCGACCGGCGGTATCGGCGAGCACAAGATCGGCGCCGGTCGCGGCAGCGTGCTCGATCCCGTCGAAGATCACCGAGCTCGGGTCGGCGCCCTCAGCGCCGCGCACGATCTCGGCGTCGGCGCGTTGGGCCCACATCTGGAGCTGTTCGGCAGCCGCGGCGCGGAAGGTGTCGCCGGCAGCCAGCACGACCTTGTGACCCGCGGTGACCTCGCGTCGCGCGAGCTTCCCGATCGTGGTGGTCTTACCGACGCCGTTGACCCCGACGAACAGCCAAACCGCCGGCGAGCCACCAAGGTCGAGCGACAGGTCGCGCCCGCCGACACGAGCCTTGAGCTTGGCCTTGAGACGCGCCAGGAGCTCGGACGAGTCGGTGATGGCCTCGGAGCGCGCTTCGGCACGCAGCTCGTCGAGGAGGCCCATGGTCGTCGCCACCCCGAGGTCGGCCGTGATCAAGGCTTCCTCGAGCTCGTCCCAGGTCGCGTCGTCGATTCCCCGGCTGAGGATCGACCCCACGTAGCCCGCAAGCGACGCCCTGGCCTTCGCCAGGCGATCCCGGAAGGTGGCCGGCTCGGGTTCGATGAGCTCCGGTTCGATGGTCGGAGCAGGCGGCCCCGCTGGCCCGGTCTCCTCGACCGCCACATCGGGGGGCGAGCTCGTGGCCGAGCTCGACGCCCGGCGGCGGCCGGCCGGCGGCGCGGTATCGACGGGACCGCGGAGCTTGGCGCTGTGCATGAAGGCCGCGACCGCACCGCCGACGAGGACGATGGCGAGCACGACGATGAGAATGATGATTTCCATGGCGAACCGATCCTAGGAGACGCCTGGACCGTTGCCGTGCCCTGGCTGCCTCGGGACTGCAGGGTCAGCTGTCGCGGACGCTGCGGTCCCCGGGACGCCCGGCCAGCAGATCCAGGACCGACCAGACCAGTGCGTCGAGCTCCTCCGCGGTGCGCTGGAAGGCACGGCGGCCCATCCCCACCGGATCGGCCACGTCGTCGCTCGGGTCGCGACGGAGCACCTCCTGGCGCCGGAGATACGAATCGAGCGGCGCCAAGTACTCCCCGAGCGGCTGATCGAGGGCCTTGGGGCCCGTCAGCGATGCCCGCCGGACCAGCTCTTTGATCGTGAAGGTCTTCCCGAGCGACTCGGGATGCCGCGCGCCGATCTCGACGATGTGCTCCTGCGCCATCGTCAACACGAGGTCGGCGGCGTCGAGGTCCACCGTCTCCAGACGATGCGATCGATGCCCCGACAGGTCGATGCCCCGGTCCGCCATGACCGAGACCGCGTGCGGGTCGGCGGGGTGACCACTCGCGATCACCCCCGCAGAGGCCACCTGCACGTCGAGACCGACGACGGGCGCACCCGCTCGCAGGAGGGCTGCAGCCATGGGCGAGCGGCAGATGTTGCCCGTGCAGACCGCCAGGATCCGGATCATCGATCAACAAAGAAACGGTGGGTCACGCGGCGAGGATAGGCGCTCGCCGGCTCGGGGCCGGAAACGCTCCGTCATCGGTGTCGGGCCGCCGGCGACCGCGGCTTCATGACCGCGGCGCGGCGGTCAGCCCTGATACTCGCCGAAGGTCGCCGACAAGGTCACCTGCCGGCCGTCACGCAGGACCTCCAGCTCGGCCACCGACCCCGGGGAGCTGAGGCGCACCCGCGCCGCCAGGCCCTCGGTGCTCGTGACCGGGTTGCCGTTCATGGCGACGACGAGGTCCCCGACCTGCAAACCCGCCTGTTCGGCCGGCGTCCCAGGTTCGACCGCAGTGACCTCCGCCCCGGGGGGCCCGATCTCGGGATCACGCAGGCCAACACCGAGGTAGCCGCTCGCGAGCGACTTCCCGGAGATGATGCGGTCGGCGATCAACAGGATCGTGTCGCTGGGGATGGCGAAACCCACGCCCAAGTTGCCCTGACCGGCGCCGTCGGTACGGATCGACGTGTTCATGCCCACGACGCGTCCTTGGCGATCGGCCAGCGCCCCGCCCGAGTTGCCCGGGTTGATCGGCGCGTCGGTCTGCACCATCTCGACGATCGTCGTGCTCCCATCGGCCACGTTCACGTTGCTGATCGCCCGGTTCACCGCCGAGACGATCCCAGCAGTGACGGTCTGGTCGAGGCCGAACGGGCTGCCGATAGCAACCGCCAGCTGACCGACCTCGACGGCGCTCATGGGGGCGAAGGTTGCCGGCTCGGGAGTCTCGGCGCTGTCGATCGCGATGACCGCGACGTCGACGGAGGGGTCCGACCCGAGGATCGTGGCAGCGACGCGGGTCCCGTCGGCCAAGCGGACCGACGCCGAGGTCGCGCCCTGGACGACGTGGGCATTGGTCACAATGTGCCCGGCGGCATCGAGCACGATGCCGCTGCCGGTACCGAGGGGACCGTTGGCGTTCGCGGTGTCGATGCGCACGACCGACCTCGAGACGGCTTCGGCGACTGCGGCCACGGGCTCCTCGGCGTCACCGGAGACCGGTCCTGCCGGGATCGCCCCCCCGGCGGTCTGGCCCAGGTCCGGGCCTGCAGGCGAGGAGGTGAGCGTGTCGGAGCCCATATTCGGTGCGCCGACCACGGTGGCGGGATCGTCGGCGACGGCACGTCCGAGCACGAAACCACCCGACGCGAGCGCCATCACCGCAACGATGGCCGCGACCAACCTCGGTGCGCGGCGGGACCGCAGGGGCCGCCGCGGTGGCGTCGCTGCCGACGTGGCACCTGGGGCCGGGGGTGGGGGCGGAAGGGTCGGCGGCGACTCCACGGGCGCCCAAGGTGACAATGGCGGTCGGTCGAGCCGGGGCGGCACCGCCGCTGGACCAGGGCGCGGCGCAAATCCGAGATCCGGTGGTGGTGGCAGGCGATTCCAGTCCGACATGCGTGTGCGCTCCTGTGCTCGATGGCACGGATCGGTTGTGCTCACCACCGACCTTAGGTACAGCCGCAGAAAACCGGGCTAAGGACCCGCGCGGGCGATAGTCAGCGAGGCCAACTGTGAGCCGACCGGAGAACCAGGGAGCCGGGTCAAGCCGCGCCGTTTCCCTCCGGCTCGGCCTCGAGCTCGGCCAGGAAGCGGCTCCCGTTCCCCGTGGGGTGGTCTTCGACCCACGCCTCACCGCCGTGCAGGCGCGCGACCTGACGCACGATCGTCAAGCCGAGCCCCGATCCGCTCGGCCGGCGCGCCGTCTCCGCGGCACCTCGCCACGATCGCCGGAACACGAGTTCACGCTGATCCTCGGGAACGCCCGCGCCGCGGTCGTCGACTTCGATGCGGATCCGGTCACCGGACCGGCGGACTCCGAGGCTGATCTCGCTGCCCGATGGGGCGTGCTCGACGGCGTTGGCGAGGAGGTTGGCGAGGGCGCGACGGATGCCGTCGACGTCCCCACGCACGCGCGCACCAGGAGTCACGTCGAGCAGGATCCGAACCGCAGCAGCCTCAGCCGCACCGGCGAACTCCTCGGCCACTTCCGCCGCGAGCGCGGCGATGTCGACAAGCGCATCCTCCCGTTCGGGTACGTCGCTTCGTGCATACGCCAGCAGATCGTCCACCACCCGGCCGATCCGCTGGGCGCTGCGATCCACGACCTCGGCGGTCTGCCGCAGGTCGTCGACCGTCGAGGTCGGGTCGGCCAGGGCGACCTCGATGTTCGTGCGGATCGTGGCGAGGGGATTGCGCAACTCGTGGGACGCCTCGTGGATGAAGCGACGCTGGCCCTCAAAGGCGCGATCGAGACGTCCCAACATGTCGTCGAAGGTGGCCGCGAGACGCGTCAACTCGTCGTCGGGACCACGGAGGTCGATGCGCCGGGAGAGGTCCGTGGCAGTGATGTCACGGGCAACGGCGGTGATGCGATTGATGGGCCGCAGCGCCCGCCCGGCCACGACCCAGCCGACGCCGAGGCTCACCACGAACATGCCTGCAAGCGCAACGAACGAGTACTTGCGGAGCAGCTCCAGTGCCCGATCGTTCGTGAGTGCCTCGAGGGTCACGTACTCGCCGGAACGGCGGGCGGTGACCAACACGAAGGAGCCGTCGCCGAGCGGGAGGTACTGGTTGCGCACGATGGTGGCGCTCACCGGTTCGTCGTCGAGCGCGGCGCGCAGGCCGGCGTAGGTTGCCCCGACGCCGAGCGAGCCCAGCACGAACAATGCGACGGAATAGATGAGGGTCAGACGGAACCGGATCGAGCGGGTCCAGTTGGGCCGACCCTGGCGGGCCCGGGGGGCTGCGACGTCGAGCGCCGCCGGGCCATCGTCGGGATCAGGCACCACTACCGTCCTCGATGAGGCGGTAGCCCCGACCGACGACGGTGTCGATCAGATCGCTGCCGCCGGCAGCCTCGAGCTTGCGCCGAAGCGTCCCGACCGTGACCCGCACCGTGTTGGTGAACGGATCGGCGTTCTCGTCCCACACGTGTTCGAGCAGCTCCTCCTGGCTGAGCACCTCGCCGGCCCGAGTCATGAAGTATCGCAGCAGCGCGAATTCCTTCGCGGTCAGCACCACCGGGGCGTCGTCCAACTCCACGGCGTGACGGGAGTCGTCGAGGCGCAACGCGCCGACCTGGAGCACCGCGGTCGACGTCGACCCCGCCCGGCGGAGCAGTGCCCGCACCCGGGCGTTGAGCTCCGGGAAGGCGAACGGCTTGACCAGGTAGTCGTCAGCGCCGTCGTCGAGACCGGCGATGCGATCCTCGACGCTGTCGCGGGCGGTGAGCATGAGCACCCTCGGGGGCTCTCCGCTGGGGGGATCCTCACGGAGCCGACGACACACTTCCCTGCCGTCCATCCGGGGCATCGTGATGTCGAGGCAGATCAAGTCGTACGGGGTGAGTCGGGCCTTTTCGACCGCAGTCTCGCCCTCGTAGGCCACATCGACGGCATAGCCCTCCTTCCGGAGGCCACGCGCGATTGCATCGGCCAGATCGACCTCGTCATCGACCACGAGCACTCGCATCACCGACCACCTTCCACCAACTCGCCTTCACCGAGACCGTCCACCTGTGCACCGCCGTCCCAGGCCCGTCGGTAACGCACCCCCGTAAAAGGTGCGGTAAAGCCAGTCTGGCGACCTGGTCGCGGGTTTCCCCACGCCGATACGTGGGACGCTCGGGGCTTTACGCCGTTCTTCGCCCGAGCTGGTTCACTGGTAAGCCCGAGCTGGTCCACTGGTGAGCCCGAGCCGATTCACTCGTGAGTTCACTCTGATTCACCGGTGAGCTCGCTCCGATCCACCGGTGAGCTCGCTCCGATCCACCGGTGAGCTCGCTCCGATCCACCGGTGAGCTCGCTCACTGTCACGAGGTGCACTTCTCATGTCGATGTCTTCGACCCAGCAACAGGAGTCGGACGCCCGACCGCTCGAACAGGTGCTGTTCGAGATCAAACGGGTCATCGTCGGGCAGGACCGGCTGATCGAGCGAATGCTGGTGAGCCTGCTCGCCAAGGGTCACTGCCTGCTCGAGGGCGCCCCCGGCCTCGCCAAGACCCTCGCGGTCGAGACGCTCGCCCGCGTCGTGGGCGGCACGTTCGCCCGGATCCAGTTCACCCCCGACCTGCTGCCCGCCGACATCGTCGGGACCCGGATCTACCGGGCCAGCACCGAACGCTTCGACATCGAGCTCGGTCCGGTGATGGTCAACTTCCTGCTCGCCGACGAGGTCAACCGTGCCCCGGCGAAGGTCCAGTCGGCCATGCTCGAGGTGATGGCCGAACGCCAGGTGTCGATCGGGGGCCAGACCTATCCCGCGCCTGACCCGTTCCTGGTGATGGCAACCCAGAACCCCATCGAGTCCGAAGGCGTGTACCCGCTCCCTGAAGCCCAGCGCGACCGATTCCTGATGAAGATCCTGGTCGACTACCCGAACCCGGCCGAAGAAGTCGAGATCGTGCAACGTATGGGCGTCGTGCCGCCCGAGCCGCGTCAGATCCTCGGTCTCGACGAGCTCGTGGGCCTCCAGCGCCGGGCGAGCGAGGTCTACGTCGACCGCGGCGTGGTCGACTACGCCGTGAGCCTCACCATGGCCACACGACAGCCGGGGGCGTACCACCTCGACGACCTCGGGCCCTACATCGGCTACGGCGCGAGCCCCCGGGCCAGTCTGGGCCTCGTCGCGGCCGGACGGGCGCTGGCCATGCTGCGCGGGCGCGCGTACACGCTTCCCCAGGACGTGTTCGATGTTGCGCCGGAGGTACTGCGTCACCGCATCGTGCTCTCCTACGAGGCGCTCGCCCAGGACCTCACTCCGGACCACCTGGTCAACCGGATCCTCAGCACCGTTCCTGCGCCCCGCATCGCCCCGTCACAGGACTCCACTGCTGTGGTACGCACGCCGTGAGCGCACCTGCACCTGCGCCGGTGCTCGGCGATTCGGCGTCGACGCGCGAGCTGCTCCGCCGGCTCCATCTCGACGTGCACATGCGCCTCGACGGACTCTTGCACGGCGACTATCGGGGCCTGGTCCCGGGGCATGGATCCGAGCCCGGCGAGACGCGGGAGTACGCACCAGGCGACGACGTGCGCCGCATCGATTGGAACGTCACCGCTCGTCTCCAGACCCCGTACGTGCGCGAGAGCATCGCGGATCGCGAGCTCGAGACGACGATGCTGATCGACCTGTCACCGAGCGTCGACTTCGGCACGACGTCCCAGGAGAAACGCGACCTCGTCCTGGCGGCCACGGCTGCCGTCGGCATGCTCACCGCGCGCGTCGGCAACCGGGTCGGTGCCGTCCTTCTCGAAGCCGACGGACCCCACGGCATCCCGAGCCGCCAGGGCACCACCCACCTCATGGGCATCCTGCACCGCGTCGCCACCGCACCTCGGGGGACCCAGGGAAGCACTGAACTCGCCGCCGGGCTGCACCTCGTCGCGTCTCGGGCACGACGACGCGGCCTCGTCGTGGTCATCTCCGACTTCCTCACCCCGCAGGGCTGGCAGCCGCCGCTTCGTCGGCTCGCCACCCGCCACGACGTACTCGCCGTCGAGGTGCTCGACCCACGCGAACTCGATCTCCCCGACGTCGGCGTGATCGCACTCACCGATCCCGAGACCGGGGCGACCCGAGAGGTCGATACGCGGCGTGCCGGCGTGCGCGACGGCTACGCCGCAGCAGCTCGGGCGCAACGCGCCGGCATCGCGAACGCGCTCGGCGAGGCCCGTGCCGGGCACGTCCAGCTCCGCACCGACGAAGACTGGCTCCTTGCTCTGGCCCGCTACGTGCTCACCAAGCGCAAGCACCGCGATGCCGTGCGGAAGGCCCAGTGATGGCGATCGTTCCCGACTCGTTCCTCGCGCCCGAACGGCTGCTGCTCCTCGTCGGCGTGGCGGCGATCGCCGGCATCTACGTCCTCCTCCAGGCGCGCCGCACCAAGTACGCCGTACGATTCACGAACCTCGAGCTTCTCGACAAGGTGGCGCCCCAGCGACCCGGCTGGCGCCGCCACCTGCCTGCGACGGCGTTCGTACTCGCGATGGCCGGCCTCGTCGTCGCTTTCGCTCGCCCGGCACAGATCAGCGACGTCCCGAGCGAGCAGGCGACAATCGTCCTGGCCATCGATACCTCGCTGTCGATGGAGGCCACAGACGTGGTGCCGAGTCGGCTCGAGAGCGCAAAGGCCGCGGCCATCGCGTTCATCGACGACCTCCCCGAGCAGATCCGCCTCGGTCTCATCAGCTTCAACGGGGTCGCCACGATCCGGGTCACGCCGAGCCACAACCATGCCGCAGCGGTAGCGGCGGTCGACTCGCTCGAGCTCGGGCCGGCCACAGCCATCGGCGAGGCGATCTTCGCCGCGCTCGATGCCATCGATGCGCCCAGTGCCGACAGTGGCTCCGACGCGCCGCCGGCGCGCATCGTCGTGATGTCCGACGGCGAGACCACCGTGGGCCGCGCCGACGAAGAGGCCGTCGTCGCCGCCCAACAGGCGGGTATCGCCGTGTCGACCATCGCTTTCGGCACCGACGCCGGGGTGATCGTGTTGCCCGACCAGCAGCAACCCATCGCCGTGCCGGTGAACGAACAGAAACTCCGCGTGATCGCGGACAGCACCGGCGGCCAGTTCTATACCGCGGCGTCCACCGGCGAACTCAACGAGGTCTACCAGAACATCGGTTCACAGGTCGCCTTCGACGCCGTCGAGGTCGAGATCACCCCCACCTATGTCGGGCTGGGGCTCGTGCTCCTCATGATCTCAGGCGGACTGAGCCTGCTCTGGTTCTCGCGCCTGCCCTGACCTCCCTCGCCACTCGTGCGCCGCCGGCGTGGTCGTCGTAGGGTCTGGGTCATGGACCTCGGACGTGTCGGCGTGTGGTGTGGACAAGCACGAGCAGGGGGCCCCGAAGCGGCAGCACCGCTCGCGGCGGCAGCAGAATCGCTGGGGTTCGGCGCGCTGTGGATCCCGGGGGGGATCGGCGGCGACATCCTCGAGCGTTGCGAACGCGCCCTGGAATCGACCACGACCCTCGTCGTGGCGACGGGCATTCTGAACATCTGGCACCACGACCCCATCGAGGTAGCGGAGGCGGCGCGCCGTCTCGACGATCGCCACGGCGGACGCTTCCTGCTCGGACTGGGCGTCAGCCACGGTCCGCTCATCGGCGACGACTACGTGGCCCCGCTCGAGAAGATGGTGTCGTACCTCGACGCCCTCGACGCCGCCGGGCACCCCTCGTCGCAGCGGGCGCTCGCGGCGCTGCGTCCGAAGATGCTCCGGCTCGCCGCAGCCCGCAGCGTGGGCGCCCATCCCTACTTCGTCCCGCCCGAACACAGCGTGGTGGCACGACGGACGCTCGGCCCCGGGGCCTGGCTCATGCCCGAACAGGCCGTGCTCCTCGAGACCGACCCCGTCGCCGCCCGCGCGACGGCCCGAGCGTTCTGCGCCACGTACCTCCGCCTGCCCAACTACACGAACAACCTGCGCGACCTCGGCTACAGCGACGCCGACCTCGACGGCACCGGCAGCGACCGGCTCGTCGATGCGATCGTGGCCTGGGGAAGCGCCGAGGCCGTCGCCGAGCGCGTCGGCGCACACCTCGCAGCGGGCGCCGACCACGTGTGCATCCAGGTCATCGGGTCGATGGACCCCATACCTGCCTGGCGAACCCTGGGCCCCCTGCTGCTCCCGCGCTGAGCGGACACCTCGCCGACGCGCCCGGGATCTCCTCAACTCGCGCGCCCCCGGGTCGATAGGACGAGCGCACCCCGAACAATGAGAGTCGACGGGGTCGGGACCAACCAACAGCGCACAGCGGTTCGGGACAGCTGCTGCACGCCGTGGGTCGAGCCCGCCTCCGAACTGCAGCGTTCGGGATGCGCAATTGGGACAGGACCATCGACCGAGTGGGACAGCCGGTTATGGACAACGCGACCCCGTCATCGGGGAGTTCGAGCGCTGTGCTCGACCGCCGCAGTGTCTTGCGGCGTCTCACCGGGACGGCTGCGGCTGCTTGGGCCGCGCCGTCGGTCCTGTCCATCTCACGCGCGTCGGCAGCGACCTCCAGCGGCTGCTCGAACATCACTGCGTTCGACGACGGCACCCTCCAAGGCTGGAGCGTCACCGGCTCCGGCGCGGCCTCGTGGCAGGTCACGACGTTGCAGTCGATGACCGGCAAGCACGCCGTCTGGTTCGGCAACGCAACGACGAGGGACAGCCTGCATCCCACGATCAACGCCGCGAGCTACAGCGGTGGCCGATCGTCGGGCACGCTGACCTCCGCGACAACCACCGTGGCGTCCACCGACGTGATCTCCTTCGACATCCGCCTCGCCATCGAGAGCGCACCGAGCTACGACGTCCTGCGGCTGTTCATCGTCCAGGGGCGGCGGCGGCGGGAGCTGTGGAACAAGACCATGGGCGGCTTTCCCGTCCTTCCCCATCCCGAGAATCCCCAGGCGCAGTGGGACCTGCTGTCGACCCAAGGCGCCTGGTTCACCCAGAGCGCGACGGTCGGGACGCCGGCAGGAATCGACCTGGCCAAGCCGGTGCAGTTCGAGTTCGACTTCCAGACCGTCGACCAGTACTACAACCGCACCGAAGGGGTGTTCCTCGACAACATCACGCTCCCCTGTTCGCCGGCGAACCTCGCCACGGTGCCGCTCGGTCCCTCCCGCACCAGCAACGGTGTCGGCATGCCCGGCCTACCGGCCAACACGGTCGGGTGGGAACCGCCGGGACAACTCACGGCACCCTCGCCGAAGCGCACCAGCACCGCGAAACCGTGAACGCGCATCAGCGCGGGGCGAACCGCCCGAGCCAGTCGGTGGGCACCACGAGCGGCTCGAGCGCCGCGACGAGGTCGGGCGGATACCGACGCGCGACGCCCGCTCCGCTCGTGCATCCGGCTCGCACGACCTGGGTGACCAGCACCTCTTCGCCACGCAGGACGCGCTGCAGCCACGTGGCGCTCGCCCGGCCGATCTCGCTCAGACCACTTTCGATCGTGAGTTCGTCGCCGAGACGCGCCGAGGCCACAAACCGCGTCGAGAGCTGGGCCACGACCATCGTGAGGTCGGCCTCGAGCAACTGGGGCAGGCTCTGCCCCACCGCGTCGAGCGCGACGACCCGAGCGTGCTCGAAGTACTGGAGATAGACCGTGTGGTTGACGTGCGCGTAGAGATCGAGCTCGCCGAAGCGCACCTGCACATCGACGCGATGGGGTCCCACCAGGACCCTCAGTCGTTGAGGACGAAGGTGATCTTCATCGTCACGCGGTACTCGCTGATGACACCGTTTTCGACGACGACCTTCTGATCCTGGACCCACGCACCACGAACGTTGTCGAGCGTGAGCGAGGCCCGCTGGATGCCGAGCTGCACGGCATCGTCGAAGCTCGTGGGCGACGACGAGATGACCTCGGTGATGCGGGCAATGGTCATTGCGGAAGCTCCTGGGTGGACGGCAGCCCTCAATCGTAGGTTGCTTCCACCCACCACTGTCCAGCTTCGAGCAGGAACACCCTGGCGGTGCCGTCATCGGTGACCACCTGGAGACGCGCTCGTCGACGTGCCCGAGCAGGGTCCCACCACCGTTCGTCGACGGGCCAGGGACCGGCCCATCCCACGATCTCCATCCATCGATCGGTGCCGGCGCGGGCCTGGTACGGGACCGCGGTGAGCACGACACGAGCGTCGACGCGTACCGGAACGCCCCGCTCGTCGAGGATCTCGGCATCGAGTCGACGATGGAGCCGGGCGGGGACGGGAAGCGGTAATCGACCTGGCCAGGGCGCAGGTGCCACGGGAGTGTCGATCGACGACCGGTCGAGATCAACCGTGTCGGCAGGCACGGTGACCACCAGCTCCCGGGGGGAACGTCCACCTCGGCGTTCGGGTACCCGAACCGCCTCCGAGCCGAGCAGGCCCTGGAGGCGAGCGACCGCGCGCGCAGCTTGTTCGGCGGCATCGGAACGACCGCCCCAGAACCCCAGCTGACGACCCGCTGCCGGGATGACGTCGTCGGGTCGAACCGACAGCCGCACCACACCCCCGCTGGTACGGGATCGGCCCTGACCACTGCCGAGCCACCCGTCGAGCTGCCACCGCACTCGATCGGCGACCGCGGCGGCGGTCAGGGCACCATCGTGACGCCAGTGTCGTGCCAGCTCCTCTCCCTGCGCGGTGGTTGCCGACACGACGATGCAGGTGCTCGACGCGCCACGTTCGGACAACCGCGCCAGGAGCTGATCGGCGAGAACCTTGCCCATGAACGCGGCCTGGTCGACTCGCTCGATCGGGGGATCGAGCTCGACACACACCTCCATGTCGGGGGTCGGCTCGGCAACCGAAGGAGGACGGGCATCGAGCCCCGAGGCCAGACGGTGGGCCATGGCACCGTCGCTGCCGAAGCGCCCCACGACGTCTGCCCGTTCGAGCGTGGCGAACGCTCCGAGAGTGTGCAGACCGAGTCGCCCCAGCACCCCGGCGAGCTCGGGTCGATCGAGGAGCCGAACCGGCAGAGGCGCCACGAACGCCGCAGAACCTCCCGGGTCGACGACATGGACCCCATCGTCGGGAGCGAGGCGTGCAGCCATCGTCGCGGCGAACACACCGTCGGCGACGCCGACCCGTACGGCCCCGAGCACCACCGGCGCCCGGGCGATCAAGGCGAGACACTGCTCGGCCATCGTCTGGTCACCGCCGAAATAGCGCGACGGGCCCCGCGTGGGAAAGGCAACCACGCCGGGACGAACGATTTCAACGCGCGGGGTGAGGTCGTCGAGCACCACCACGACCCGTTCGAACACCCTGGCCTCGGCGGCGAGATCCCGATCGACCACCTCGAGCGACGGGCAACGGCGCTGCGCCTCACGGCGACGAAGACCTCGTTGGACACCCGCCGAACGTGCAGCGACCGTGCACGCGACCACCCGATTGGCGTGCACGACCGCGCTCGGGCGATCGGGGGCATGTCCGAGCGCGACGACCGGCCAGTCGAGACACCAGACCACCGCCGACCGCACCGTCACGTCCGACACCGCTCATCCCACCGTACGCAAGAGGTCGGGTACGGCTTCGACCAGGGCGTCGATGTCGGCACCGGCATGGGCGGGCTCGATCGGA
Source organism: Acidimicrobiaceae bacterium (assembly GCA_024641655.1). Classification (GTDB taxonomy): domain Bacteria; phylum Actinomycetota; class Acidimicrobiia; order Acidimicrobiales; family UBA8592; genus JAHECR01. The sequence goes on along the minus strand of JAHECR010000045.1, from coordinate 2,399 downwards.
GCGAGGGCACCGTCGGGGCCTGGCAACCAGAGCGGGACGACGCGTGGGCGGGTGGCGCCCCGACGCCCAGCGACCTCGATCGTGACGTGGCGCGCCTCGAGCACCCCGTGTCCCTGGCCGAGCCCATGCCATTGCGCGTCGGTGACCCGCAACGACACATCGTGCGCCTCGGGCCACATACCGGCGAGGTCGATGAGGACACTCCCCCGTTCCCGGGCCCGGCTGCGCAACCGCCGAGCATCACCGAGACTCACCCGGGCGACGGGAGCGACCGCGACGACCTCGAAGGAGTCGAGCAACGCGGCGACCACCGTGGTCCACATCCCACGTTCGGGTCGGGTGACGGTGACGAGGCGGTGCATCGGTACCCCGATCCCTTCGGCCGCGGCGAGACACAGGTCGTCGCATCCCACCGTGGCGACCCAGGCGTCGCCGCGCATGGCGCCGGCCATCAGCGCCATGGCCAGCGTCAGCGAGCCCACTCCCGAGACCGCGACGGTGCTCCCCCGCTGCAGTCCTTCGGGTAACACTGCTGCCAACGCCGGGAGAACGTCGAGACGGCGCGCCGCGGCGAGCGTGAGTGGCGCAACCCGCTGAGCGGTCTCGCCCAGCGCGTCGAGCGCCAACGTTCGGTCGGTGTCGCTGCGCAGACGCGTGTGCTGCCCGACTCGGGCCCCTGCTCCCGTCCCTGCTCCCATCCCATCAGTATCGAACACACGTTCGATACTCGCAAATGGGTGTGACGATCCGCAGGACCTCGCCTACCCGCGCGAGTCCGCGTGAGTCAGGCCGAGGGAACGACGCGGGCGATGTCGGTGGGAAGCGATTCGTCGATGCCGTCGACGTCGAAGCCGAAGAGCTGGTTGAAGGCACGGGTGTAACCATCGAGGTCGGCGAGCTCACCGACGTTCTCGCTCGTCACCGCGTCCCAGCGCCGGAGGACCTCGGCCTGGATGTCGTCGCGCAGCTCGCGATCGTCGAGCCGGATCCGGGACTCGGCGTCGAGCGTCGGCGTCCGACCCGGGCCGAGGTGGTCCGCGAACAGCCGCACGATCTGGTCGATCGGTTCCTCGTCGACACCGGCTTCACTCATCACGGGTCGCAGGATGCTCAGATACAGCGGCACCGCGGGGATCGCCGCCGAGGCCTGGGTGACGACGCCCTTGTTGACCGCGACCCAAGCGCCACCACCGCGGGCGGCCAGGCGATGCCGCAGCCGGCCCGCCGTGGCTTCGAGGTGTTTCTTGGCCTCGCCGATCGTGCCGTCTCGGTAGATGGGCGCGGTGATCCTGGGACCGATGTAGGAGTATGCGACAGTGCGGCACCCGTCCGCGAGCAGACCCGCGTCGTCGAGGCAATCGATCCATGCCTGCCAGTCCTCGCCGCCCATGACATTGATCGTGGCGTCGACCTCCTCGGGGGTCGCCGGTTCGATCGACAGCTCCACGACCTGCCGGCGACGCAGATCGATGCCCTTGCCCCGGTGGCTCGAACCGATCGGCTTGAGCACACTGGACCAGCTCTCGCCATCGGGCCCGCTCCGGCGCGGCGCAGCCAGGCTGTACACGACCAGGTCGAGTTGGCCGAAGCGCCGGCGCAGCGCGTCGATCACCCGGTCCTTCACCGCCTCGGAGAACGCATCGCCGTTGATCGTCTCCAGGTGCAGCCCCGCAGCAGCAGCCTGCCGATGCGCCTCGGCCAGGTTGTACCAACCTGCCGAGCCGGTCTTCGCGTCCTCGGGCTCTCGCTCGAAACAGACCCCGAGGGTCGCCGCGCCGAGCCCGAAACACGCGGCGAGCGCACTCGCCAGGCCATAGCCAGTGGATGAACCGAGCACGAGCGCATTGGCGTATCGGCCGTCGACCCCCGCACGCACCACGCCGATCTGGTCGCGCACATTGGCCGCACATCCGTCAGGATGGGCCGTCAACGAGATGAAGCCCCGCATCCGCCGTTCGACAACGATCTCCGACACCCCTACCCCCTCGACGGCGCCGACGGCGGCGACCGGCACCGATGGGTCAAGCTAGTCCGCCGGCCACCTGTCGCGGTCCAATAGGCTCCGACGGATGTCCGCTCCCTTGCAGATCATCCGCATCAACCACCTCAACCACCTCACGACGGACCGGGACGCCACCGTGGCCCACTACGAGGACCTCCTCGGCGGCGCCTACCTGATGCAGATCGGCGGGAACCCCTTCACCGACGGGTTCTTGATCGACGTCGGTGGCGAGATCATCGAGGTGTTGCTGCCGAAGGTGCTCGACAAGGCCGAGGGGCGCCAGCTCACCAAGCTCGGTCCGCACTACTCCAGCATCGAGCTGTACGTCCCCGATCTGGCCGAGGCGAAGGAGGCGGTCACCAGTCGCGGGATCCGGCTGTTGATCGACGGGCACGCC
>JAHECR010000074.1 GCA_024641655.1 Acidimicrobiaceae bacterium | reverse complement strand
TCCAACATCGTCGACCTCGAACCCGAAGACGTCCACTGCGGCATGGCCGTCAAAGTCATCTGGAACAAAGTCAGCGACACCCTCACCCTGCCCTACTGGACCAAAGCCTGACCAGCAGCCGGGCCAGACCCTTGCCCGGACCAGGACCAAAGGCTGACCCGAGACCGGACGCCGTGTTCAGCGGGGATCGCCCGGTTGTGGATCCTCGGTGAACTGCCACAACACGCCGTAGTTGTCGCGAGGGTCGATCGCGATCCAACCGGGCACGTCCCCGTCGTCGACACGCAAGCCTTTCGACGCCAGGTACCCCCGTGCCGCGTCCACATCGGCGACCTGCCACAGCAGGGACCGCATGCGTGGCCCGTAGCGCTCGATGTAGGCCGCGACCGGGCTCTGGTCGTTGTCGGGTTCGATCAGCTCGAGCATGGTGTCACCCAGCCAGAAACACACCACGGCGCCGACACCGTCACGCTCGCCCCGATATACCGGGTCGGCGCTCACGAGCACGCTGAAGAACTCACTCGCCTCGCCGAGATCGCGCACCGCGCAGCTCAGATTGTTGAGCCGCTGGATCCCGAGTGGATGATCGCGCCATGCTTGCGGCGTCCAGTCCGGCTCGAGCCGCGGGTCGTTACCCATGTCGTGCGGGCAAACCTCGAGCAGCATCCCGTGTGTGTCCTTCGGATGCACCATGAAGAAGCTGCCGGGCCGGTACGTGGTGACCCGGACCCCATGTTCGTCCATCGCCTCCTTCGCAACCTCCAGATCGGCGACCTTCAGCTCGAACGAGTGCCAACTGTCGCCGTACCGGGCCAGGTTGGCACCCAGCAGCGATTGATCGTCGCGGGGCGAGAAGAGCTCGATACAGGTATCGCCGATGACGAACAGGGACGCGTCGCGGCGCTCGCCGTCGTCGTAGCTGTTCATGTACTCCTGGGCTCCGAATACGTCGGCGTAGAAGCGGTTCGCCTCTTCGAAGGCGCCGAGCACCTGGTTGATGTGGATCACCTTTTCGACCTGCAGAGATGCCATGGGGCGCATCATGCCAGACGCGGCGACGGCGGGCTCCGTCCGATCAGATTTCGAACAGGTCCACGAGCGAAGCCAGGTCGTCGGCGACCCAGGCCGGTTCCGGTTCGACGGGGAGCTCCGCAGCCGTGGTTGCGCCGCTCAGCACCAGGCCGAAGTCGTAGCCGAGGGCCGTCGCGAACTCGCCATCGGTGTCGGCGCGATCGCCGACGACGATGCCAGTGGGGCCGAGGCGCCCGACGATGAGCTCCGCGATCGGGCCATGCGGTTTCCCGGCGATCGTCGCTCGGCAACCCGATGCCGTCTCGAGGGCGGCGACGTAGGCACCGCTTCCGGGCACCAGGCCCTCGGGCGTCGGGAACGTCGGGTCGGTGTTGGTCGCGAGGAACCGGGCCCCGCCACGGATGGCGAGGCTCGCCTGCTTGAGCAGGTCGTAGCGAAACGCCGCGGGTTCCATCCCCACGACCACCGTGTCGATGACGCCATCGGTCACGATCTCGACATTGCGTGCTTCGAGCGCCTCCACCACGCCACCGCCCCCCACCACGAGTACACGATCGCCCGGCGAGCACAACGACGCGACGGCCAGCGCCGAGGTGACCACACGGCCGGTCGCGTCGATGCCGTGACGGGCCAGCTTGGCTTCCTGCTCAGCGACGGTGAGCCGCGACATGTTCGTCACGAATACCGGGGGCAGGCCTGCTGCTTGCAGGCGGCCGCAAGCAGCGGCCGAGCCGGCGACGGGCGTGTCAGCGAGCCAGATCACGCCGTCGAGGTCGAGGACCCAGGCGGCAGGCGGTACCAGCGTCAACCAACCGTCCAGGTCGGCTGCGAGTGCAGGAGCGCGTGAAGGTCACCCGGACCGCTTTGTGTCTGGGCTACCGCCAATTGCTGACTTGCCATGGACGCGTATTCGGGCCGACGCACGGCACGGAATACTCCGATCGGCGTCGGCTCGTAGGGCCCGCTCGACAGGCGCGACAGCGCGAAGGCGAGGCTGGGGTCTTCGATCGTCTCGTCGTGGACCAACAGTGCGCTCTCACCGACATCGGCGACCTTGACGATCTCCGCACGGCCGGTCGCAGACGAGACCACACCGAGCTCGTTGTCGACCCCGAAACGGATGGGCTTGCCATGCTCGAGGTTGATCAGCATCGCGTCGCGCTTGTCCTTCTTGGTGATCGCTGCGAAGGCCCCGTCATTGAAGATGTTGCAGTTCTGGAAGATCTCGACGAGCGCGGAACCCTTGTGTTCGTGCGCCCGCCGGAACATCTCCTGCATGTGGTGGCGATCCATGTCGTGGGTCCGCGCGACGAACGATGCCTCGGCGCCGATCGCCAGGCTCACCGGGTTGAAGGGTTCGTCGAGCGAGCCCATGGGCGTCGACTTGGTGATCTTGCCCACTTCCGACGTCGGCGAGTACTGACCCTTGGTGAGACCGTAGATCTGGTTGTTGAACAGCAGGATCGTGAGGTTCACGTTGCGCCGCATCGCATGGATGAGGTGGTTGCCACCGATCGAGAGCATGTCGCCGTCGCCGCCGATGACCCAGACGTCGAGCTCGGGGCGCGCCATGGCAAGACCGGTTGCCACCGCCGGGGAGCGGCCATGGATCGAGTGCATCCCGTAGGTGTTCATGTAGTACGGGAAGCGAGCAGCGCATCCGATGCCGGAGATGAACACGGTGTTCTCGGGACTCGCGTCCTGCAGATCGGGCAGCATGAGCTGCATGGCCGTGAGGATCGAATAGTCGCCACAGCCGGGGCACCAGCGCGGTTCCTGGTCGCTGGTCCAGTCGGCTTTGGTAGTCCCGTTCACGGAAGATGCGGTGTCGGTCATGTGGTGGATCTCCTGGGGTGCCCGGCTCAGCCGAGCGTCTCGATGATGACGTCGTAGAGGTCGCCGGCGGTGAACGGCTGGCCCTGGACCTTGCTGATCGACTTCACGTCGACCAGGTACTCGGCGCGAACCAGCTTCGAGAGCTGGCCCATGTTGAGCTCGGGACACAGCACCGTCTTGTAGCGAGACAGCACCTCACCGAGATCTTCGGGGAACGGACTGACGTGGATCAGGTGCGCGTGCGCCACCTTGTATCCCGCCGCCCGGGCCCGCTTGCACGCGCTCGCGATCGAGCCCCAGGTCGATCCCCAACCGAGCATCAGCAGGTCGGCGTCCTCGTCGCCTTCCACCCAGGTCGGCGGGATGTCGTTGGCGATGTTGGCGACCTTCGCGGCGCGCAGCTCGGTCATGTGTTGATGGTTCATCGAGTCATAGGAGATGTTGCCGCTGCCGTCCTCCTTCTCGATGCCACCGATGCGGTGCATGAGTCCCGGCGTGCCCGGGACTGCCCAGGGCCGAGCCAAGGTCTCGGGATCACGCAGGTAGGGCCAGAACTGGCTGTTGCCGTCGTCGTCGATGTGGTTCGGCTCGGTCGCGAACGTCGTGCTGATGTCGGGAAGGGCATCGACGTCGGGCAGCACCCAGGGCTCGGAACCGTTGGCGAGGTAGCCGTCCGACAGCAGCATCACCGGCGTGCGGTACTTCAATGCGATGCGAGCAGCCTCGATCGCGGCGAAGAAGCAGTGCGACGGGCTGTACGCGGCCACGATCGGGATCGGCGACTCGCCGTGACGGCCGTACATCGCCATCAGCAAATCCGATGCCTCGGTCTTGGTGGGCAGACCCGTCGACGGTCCCCCGCGTTGGATGTCGATGATCAACAGCGGCAGTTCGAGGCTGACGGCCAGGCCGATCGCTTCACCTTTGAGCGCGATCCCCGGGCCACTGGTGGTGGTGAGGGCCAGGTGACCACCGAAGGCGGCACCGACGGCCGATGCCACCGCGGCGATCTCGTCTTCGGCCTGGAACGTACGAATGCCGAAGTTCTTGTGCTTGGAGAGCTCGTGGAGGATGTCCGAGGCGGGCGTGATGGGATAGGAGCCGAGGAACATCGGCAGCTTCGCGAGCTGTCCGGCGGCGACCAGGCCCCACGACAGCGCCGTGTTCCCGTTGATGTTCGTGTAGGTGCCGGCGGGCAGTTGCGCCGGCTTGACCGTGTAGGTGTAGTCGAACATCTCGGCGGTCTCGCCGAAGGCATGACCGGCCTTGAATGCCGCGTTGTTCGCCTCGACCACCTGTGGGCGGTTGCCGAACTTCGCGAGGATCCAATCGAGGGTCGGCTGCGCCGGGCGATCGTAGAGCCACGACACCAGACCGAGCGCGAAGAAGTTCTTCGAACGCTCGGCGTCGCGCGGCTTGACCCCGTCGATGTCCTTGCAGACCTCCTTGGTGATCGAGGTCATGGGCACCCGAAACAGCGTGTAGTTGTCGAGCTCGCCGGTCTCGAGAGGGTTGACCTCGTAACCGGCCTTCGCGAGGTTCCGCTCCTCGAAGGTGTCCTCGTTGACGATGATGGTGCCGCCGATCTCGAGACGGCCCAGCTCCTTCTTCAGCGCAGCGGGATTCATCGCGATCAGCACGTTCGGCGCGTCGCCGGGGGTGGTGATGTCGTGGTCGGATACCTGCACCTGGAACGCGGAGACGCCTGCGATGGTGCCCTGGGGCGCCCGGATCTCGGCCGGGAACTCAGGGAGGGTGGCCAGGTCGTTCCCGAAGAGGGCACTGGCGTCGGTGAAGCGCTCACCGGTCAGCTGCATGCCGTCGCCGGAGTCGCCGGCGAAGCGCAAGACGATGCGATCGAGCTCTTGCACCTCGGCACGAGGGGCGGTATCTGTCACGGGAAATCCCCTTTGATTCCTCGCCTGATGTGGTGATGCCCGGTCGTGTAAGCGGGCAACGGGCCGACGATACCCGCTGCGCCGCCGCCCGCGCACCACCCTCGGACACTCGCAACGCGCCGATCCCGCCGACCTCGGCCGACTGGACCGCTCACGCGGCATTCGCTCGGGGGTTGCTCGTGGACGAACCGGCGCGACTCGTGGCCGCAACCACCCATCGGGACCTATCCTCGGCAGTTGAGTACCGCACCCCATCGGCAGGAATCGAGACGATGAATCAAGAGCAGTTGGCCAAGATCCGCGACGAGGACGGCTTCATCGCCGCGCTCGATCAGAGCGGGGGGAGCACCCCCAAGGCGCTCGCGATCTATGGCGTCGGCGAGGACGCCTACTCCAACGACGACGAGATGTTCGACCGCATCCACGAAATGCGCACCCGGATCATCACCAGCCCGGCGTTCGACGGCGATCGGATCATGGGAGCGATCCTGTTCGAGAACACCATGGATCGCTCGATCGGGGGCGACGGTTCCGCTGCGTTCCTCTGGTCGCACAAGCGCGTGGTCCCGTTCCTGAAGGTCGACAAGGGCCTCGCCGACGAGGTCGACGGGGTGCAGCTGATGAAGCCGATCCCGGGCCTCGACGAGCTCCTGGCTCGCGCCGTAGCCCATGGCATCTTCGGCACCAAGATGCGCTCGGTCATCAAGCTGGCCAACCCCGCGGGCGTCGAAGCTGTCGTGGGCCAGCAGTTCGCCATCGGTCGCCAGATCCTGGCGGCGGGACTCGTGCCCATCATCGAACCCGAGATCGACATCCACAGCCCCGAGAAGGCCGAGGCCGAGGCTCTGCTGAAGACATCGATCCTGCGGCACCTCGACGAAATCGGCGACGACGACGTGGTCATGTTGAAGCTGACCCTTCCCGAGGCGGCCGGCTTCTACCAGGAGCTCGTCGAGCACCCGAAGGTCTTGAAGGTCGTTGCCCTCTCGGGCGGCTACAGCCGAGAGGAGGCCAACGACCGGCTCCGGAGCAACCCGGGTGTCGTCGCGAGCTTCTCGCGGGCGCTCACCGAAGGGCTGAAGGCACAGCAGAGCTCCGACGAGTTCGACGCGATGCTCGACGCGTCGATTGCCTCGATCTTCGAAGCCTCACGAACCTGACCGAGCGCAACAGCCGCTCCCCAGTGGCCGCGTCACCGATCCCTCGGACGCGTCCTCAGAGCGCCTCGACACGGTCTGCAGCGACGTCACGCAACCGCTCGACGCTTCGCCGTCGGGAGCCTCGAGCCATGCGTTCCCCCCGGACCTCGGTGACGCTCGCGGTGGCGCCCCCGGTTCGGTAGAAGCGTCGCCGCACCGTTCCGACGATGGCCACCTCGTCACCACCGGTCACCTCGGCGACGCCGCGTGGGGGATCGAACCAGGCGACGGGGACGGTGAGTCGGGTGCCATCGGACTCGGTGGTGACCTCCCAGTTCACCACCACCGTGCCCGACGGCAGCACCCGCTCACGCGGATCGCTGGAGAGCACTCCTCGCAGGATTACGAGATTCATTGCGTCTACCCTCTCGCTTCGCTGACACGCGCTCGAGGCCGTGTCGTTCACCGGTCGAGGAAGTACCTGGACCGTAGCGACTGCCAGTGACAGCGAATTCGAGCCGGGTGGGGCCTCAGCGAAGGCTGCGCACGCGGGCACGGACATCGACGAAGTCTCCGTCTTTGGCCGCAAGCCACTCGAAGAGGGCACGAGCCCGGGGAAGGTCGCCCGAGCGTTCGTAGAGATCCGCCAACGCGTAGGCACGTCGAAGGTGGTGGTCGAACGGCCGGCTCGGGCGTTTCCAGCCCTTCTCGAGCATCCGCAGGGCCGCGTCGACCTCTCCTTGGTCGGCCAACGCCGACGCCATCACGATGCGTCCCTCGCTCACGACGCCAGCCGACGGCGACGCCTCGGCGAGCTCGTCCCACAGCACTGCCACATCTGCCCACCGTTGTTGGGCCCGGTAGCAG
>JAHECR010000044.1 GCA_024641655.1 Acidimicrobiaceae bacterium | reverse complement strand
GATACGCATTGGATCTCCTCGTTGTTACGTGTGGCGCGTGCGTCTGTTACGTGTGGCGCGTGCGCCCGCGACGCTGCCTGGGCGCGGGTGACCCTATGCCAGAGGTGGTGATCGCGGCGAGCCCGCGAGAGAGCGGCTCGGTCGACCAGGTGGGCGTCAGCTGGGACGAGTGCTTCGTTGGCGATGGATCGCCCAGGCGTCGGCCAAGGTGAGCTTGCCCACGCCGAGCGGCTCACCGGCGATGGCGAAGCGTTGGAGGTCCGCCGGCCGGCGCCTGCTGAAGAACCAGCGCCCGTCGCGTTTGACGTAGTCGTCGAGGTAGCACGCCACGACCTCGGTCCAGCGCTCGCCCCCCACGTTCGATACCGCTCGCACGTAGCAGAGTCCGGTGGCGGTGGCATCGTCGACGAAGTCGATCTGATGGTTCGCGATCAGGTGCGCCACTGTGCCGTCGTCCATCGCGGCCAGCAGCTGTTCGTAGTACTTCTTCAACGCCTCGCGGCCCTTGCCGAACCGGCCGTTGTCGACCTCCGGGTCGAACAGCGCCGCGACGGCATCGAAGTCACCACTGTCGGCGGCGAAGGAGTAACGGTGTGCCAGCTCACGGATCTCCTCGCGAGCCAAGAGCTGGTCGATGGCGGTTTCTCGGTCCATGGTGCGCAGCCAGCCGTTAGTTCTGCATGACCTGGTTGAACGGGATGTCCCGATCGACCGACGGCTCCCGGGGCAACCCCAGGACCCGTTCGCCGATCGTGTTCTTCTGGATCTCGCTCGTCCCGCCGGCGATGGCCTGCATCGGGGAGAAGGTCAGCGTGTCGGCGTAGGCCGAGCCGTTGTCGTCGGCGGGGTCCCAGGCTGCCGAGCCAGGCCCGACCAGCGCCATCCCGAGACTCGCCGAACGCTTCGACAACAGCGCGGTCGCGAGCTTGGCGACCGATCCCTTCGACCCGACGTTGATGCCCGCCGAGATCTCGTCGCGCATCTTCTGCCCCATGTAGCGCAGCACCCGTTCGGCGATGTAGAGCTCGACGAGCTCTTGGCGGACGACCGGGTCGGTGTCGAGCCCCTTGCGTCTCGCCAGCTCGATGAACTGCGACGACGCCGAGGCCGCCCAGCTCGCGCCGCTGCCGCCCGCGCCGGTTCCGGCGCCGAGCGCGAGTCGTTCGTGGGTGAGCATCGCGGTGAGTGCCCGCCACCCGTTGTTCTCGCCGCCGACGAGGTTCTCCGCCGGGATACGGACCTCGTCGAGGAACACCTCGTTGAAGTGGGCGTCGCCGGTCATCTGCGTCAGCGGCCGGATCGTCACGCCCGGAAGGTCCAGGGCCACGATGAACATCGACAGGCCCTGGTGTTTGGGCAAGCTCGCGTCGGTCCGGGCCACGCACAGCGCGAACTGCGACTCCATGGCGCCCGACGTCCAGACCTTCTGGCCCGTGATCACGTACTCGTCACCGTCGCGCACGGCCTTGGTCTGGAGGCCCGCGAGGTCAGAGCCCGCGTTCGGCTCCGAGAGCAGCTGGGTCCAGGTCTCGTCGCCGCGGACCATCGCCGGGACGTGTCGAGCCTTCTGGTCCTCGCTGCCGAAGTCGAGCAGCGTCGGAGCGCAGATCCCCGTGGTGACCGCTTCACCCATGGGTGGAAGCCGATAGGCAGACGCCTCCTCGGAGAACGCCTTCTGATGCGCGTCGGTCAGGCCTTGGCCGCCGTAGGCCTTGTCGAGGGTGATGCCGAGGAGCCCTGCGTCCCAGAGGTCGGCACGGAACTTCTTCGCGAGGCGGCGGTCTCCCTGCTTGAAGTCCGCATACTCGGGCCCGTGCTCGGCCAGCCAGGTGCGGGCCTTCTGGCGGAAGCTCTCAACGTCGATCACCATGGGTCAGCACGCCTCCGTTGCGCGAACCAGCCGTCTACCTACGGTTGGTACGGCACCCTTCGTACCACGGAGGTGACAGGCACGGCGAGCCATGCAATCCTTCATCCACACCAGTTGGACCCGCCCGGGGCAGCCGCAGCGCAGCGGTGTCGGGCGGACCGGCCGACAAGGGGAATCGACGACACCATGGGACACTTCCCGCCACCGAGCGACACCGCCACCTACGACGAGTTCGGGTTCCTTCCCGACGTTGCCGAGGAGCTCGCCTTGCAGTGGACCCGGTCCCGCCACGTGTCGCGCAACGACTTCGAGCTCGAGGACGGCCAGAACCTGAGCTACCTGCGTTGGGGAACCGGCGACCCGCGTTTGGTCTTCCTCCACGGTGGCGGCCAGAACGCACACACGTGGGATGGCGTGCTCGTGGCCATGGGGACCGATGCCATCGCCGTCGATCTTCCCGGCCACGGCCGTTCGGACCGTCGTGACGACCGCAACTACAGTCCGTGGCAGAACGCCCTGGCGGTTGCCGAGCTCATGGAGGCAGTGGCGCCTTCGGTCGACGCGGTCATCGGCATGTCGCTCGGTGGTGCCACCGCCATCCGACTGGCTGCCAAGCGGCCGGACCTGATGGCGCACGCCGTCATCGTCGACGTCACTCCCCAGGTCAACGACGCCGGTCGCACGATGACCCCCGAGCAGCGCGGCTCGGTGGCGCTGATCGGAGCAGCCCCGAGCTATCCCTCCTACGAGGAGATGGTCGCGACGACCCTTTCGATGTCGCCCAATCGCACCGAAGCAGGCATACGGCGCGGCGTACGCCACAACGCCGTGCAGTGCGAGGACGGGAGCTGGATCTGGCGCTACGACCTGGTGGGCCGCAGAGCCGAGGAGGCCGACGACGGCTCCGCCAGCGAGAACATCCAGAGCTGGGTCGACTTCACGCCGCTGTGGGACGACGTCGCGGAGATCACCGTTCCCACCCTGCTCGTGCAAGGTGGCGACTCGGTCTACGTGCTTCCCGAAGACGTCACCGAGTTCACCCGCCGCCTCCCATCGGTCACCGTCGAGGTCGTGCCCGGTGCCGGCCACGCCGTGCAGAGCGACCAACCCCTCGCGCTCGCCGAGCTCATCGAGCGTTTCGCCCGCTGACCGTCGCGGTCGTCGTCTGTCCCCCTTCACCCAGGAGCAACCAGTCATGCGATTCGGTATCCATCTCGCACAGTTCGGTCGGGCCCTGGCCCCCGACTCCATACAGCGCTCGGCCATGCGGGCCGAGGAGCTCGGCTATGACGACGTCTGGGTGAGCGACCACCTCGTCGTTCCCGCCTCGCAGCCGTACCCAGCGCCGCTCATGACCGATCCGCTCGTCTCGTTGTCGTTCGCCGCAGCGGTGACCGACACGATCGGCATCGGCACGAGTGTGCTCGTCGGCCCGCAGTACGCGAGTCCACTGCAGCTGGCCAACACCCTCGCGTCGATCGATCACTGCAGTAACGGCCGACTCATCGTGGGCATCGGTATCGGCTGGTCCGAGCTCGAGTACAAGGCACTCGGTGCCGCGTTCGACCACCGCGGCGATCGTCTCGACGAGATCATCGATCTGTTCCGCACGGCATGGACCGATGATCCGGCGACCCACACCGGCACCTACTACCCGTTCGACCAGGTGCACGTTCTGCCCAAACCGGTGGGACCGATGCCGATCTGGATCGGCGGGGGAAGCGACGCCGCGTTGGATCGTGCCGCACAACGCGGCACCGGCTACCACGGCATCGGTGTGCCCCCGGAGGGCGCCGCCGAGATGGTCCAGAAGATCCGGTCGCGGCGCCCCGACGAGGAGTTCACGATCTCGCTGCGGGTGGACTGGGACGCCCGGAACAATTCACCCGAGGAGATCGCCGACCAGCGCGGCGGCTACGAGGCCGCCGGCGTGCAGCACCTCGTCGTTGCACCGACGCGGGGTGGCCTCGACGCGTGGCTCGAAGGTATGGAGGTCATCGCCGGGGCCTTGGAGCTGTCGCCGCGTTGATCGCCGAGCTCGGCAAAACGCTTCGAGCCTCTCCGTTGGACGGAGAGGCTCGAACGTCGTTCGGGTGTTGCTTGGGCGCTCCTGAGTGATCAGGCCTCGAGACCGAGGAACTCGGCCAGGTTGTCGCGCATGATCTTCTTGGTGTCCTCGGGGCTGAGACCGGTGAGCTGGCCGAGGTACATCATCGGGTCGGGCAGGCCCTCGCCGTGAGGGAAGTCCGAGCCGAAGGTGATCGGCTCGACGCCGACCGCCTGGATCACCGGGTGCACGTTCTCTTCGGGGAACGGAGCCACCTTGATGTGCTTCTGGAAGTACTCCTTGGGCCGCATCTCCAGCGTCCGGCCGAAGGACCCCTTGCGCCCCATCATGAACGCATGGTCCATCTTGCGCACGAAGTAGGGGACCCAGACCGTGCCCTGCTCCGAGAGCAGGAACGAGATATTGGGGAACTTCGCGAACAGGCCCTGCAGGATCGACGCCACAACCATCTCGTAGGCCGGGCGATCGCCGTAATAGAGCACCCACTGCAGGGCGTTCATGTCGCCGAGCATGACCTCGTCCTCGCTCCACTCGAGGGCCTGGCGGCCGTAGAACGTCTTGGTCGAGAGGTGCGTGGTGAAGTTGATGTGGGCTTCGTTGAGTCGCGCCCAGAACGGCTCGAGCTCCGGACGGAACGGCGACGTGTGGATCGACGGACCGGCCATCAGCTGGATGCACTTCGGCGGGCCGCACTCGGCGTTCATGACTGCATCGAGCTCTTTGACCGCGGCTTGGGGGTCGACCGTCGAGATGACCGGCGGGGTGAAGATCCGGTTCTCGTAGCAGTATCCCCACTCGGCGGCGAGGTAGGCGTTCTCAGCGCGTTGGTTGACGTAGAGGGCCTCGTGGTTGTCCTCGAACTCGTACTCCGTGGCGATCGCGGCATAGTTGACGCACGCTTCGACACCCTGGTGATCCATGACGCTGAGCCGGTCGGCCGGGTTGTCGAGCAGGGGCTGCATGGCCCGGTACTGCTTGGCGAACTCGATGCGGCCTGCCTGGTCGAGACCCTTGAGGGGGTTGAGCTTGTTGAGCAGCGAGCCCGGCACGACACCACCGCCGCGCGGCGTGCGTTCACCCTCGTCGTCTGCTGCCGAGCCGGCGCCTTTGACGCCCACGTCCGACAGCTGGTCGTCGCTGAAGGTCACCTGGAAGTTCTTCGCCTGCAGCTTGGCCGGCTTGCCCGCGTAGAGGACCTCCACCTTGCCGTCGTCGCGGCGTTCGTAGGTGATCGCCAAGTGCTTCTTCGACGGGTCGATGTAGTCCAGGTACGCCCCGAATCGTGGGGTGGAGTGCTGATCGGCATCGGTGAGCTTGTAGGGCAGGGTGTCTGCCTCGGTGGCGTGCGGATCGGTGAGGGTCATGCGGTTCCTTGCCTGCGGGGCCCGGCGGCCCGGACGTGGATAATTTGCAAAGACGATATCCAATTTCGGCGCATTATTCCAGGCGACACCAGGTTTTTTCGCGGACCCTGTTGCCCTCCACGCCCGGGGAACCGAGGCCGCTCGCTCCCGCGGCGCAGAGGGCGGGGAGGTCCTAGACGCTTCCCGACCAGTTCTTCGCGTCCCGCAGCACCTCGCGGAAGGGCTTACCCGCGTCGAAACTGGGCTCGCGCGGCAGCCCGAGCACCTGCTCGCTGATGCCGTTGCGCTGCATCTGATTCGTGCCGCCGGCGATGGCCATCACCCGACCGTTCAGGTAGGTGATCGCGGTCGCCTGACCGGTGAGATCGCCCGGTTCCCACACCAGCGCCGGCGCTCCGCCGAGCTCGACACCGATTCGGGCGCGTTCGGCGCCGAACATGCCTTGGCTCAACTTCATGTACGCGGCGAGACCGGCGCCGTTCTTGGCGCCGGCCCGCAGCATGCCCATGACTCGTCCCGCGAGCTGGCGCGCGACGTAGTCGTTGGTGTGGGCCTTGGCGATGAGCTGCCGGGCGACAGGCTCCTCGGCTCGGCCGTGCTCTCGGGCCAGCTTGACGAGGTCGGGGGCCAACCTGCGCTTGGTCTCGCGCACCGCGGCACGAGGCATGCTCGAGGGGCCGGTCGTGCCGCCGCGCTCGTGCACGAGCATCGTCCGCGCCACGTTCCAGCCGTCGTTGAGGCCGCCGATCATGTCGTCGTCGGTCAGCTCGACGTCGTCGAAGAACTCCTGGCAGAACTCGATGTCGCCGTTGATCTCCTTGATCGGGTCGACGGTGACGCCCGGAGCGTCGCAGCGCACAGCGAACCACGTCAGGCCCCGGTGCTTGGGGACGTCCCAGTCGGTGCGGGCCAGACACATGCCGTAGTCGGCGTAGTAGGCGCCGCTGCTCCAGATCTTCGATCCGTTGAGTATCCAGCGGTCGCCGTCCCTGTCGGCACGGGTCAGGACGCCCGCAAGGTCGGACCCTGCGCCCGGCTCGGAGAAGAACTGCACCCACAGGTGCTCGCCACTCAGGATCTTCGGCACGTGGCGGGCCAGGAACTCGGGCGACGCATGGGCGAGCATCGTGTTGAGGACGACCCCGTGGGTGGTGCCGCCGGCCACCCCGAAGTTGGGCAGTCGGTACTTTATGGCCTCCTCGTTGAACACCTGCTGGTGCGCCGCCGAGAGGCCTTGGCCGCCGTACTCGGTGGGCAGCGTGATGCCCGAGTAGCCGCCCTCGAAGATCCTCTTCTGGATCTTGCGCTCCTCGGCGATCCCCTCGACGGTGTAGTGGATCTGGCCCCGCAGGAGCGTCGAGCCCCCCACGGGGGCCGGCTCGAGGTTGGCTGCGAGCCAGGAACGCAGCTCGTCTCGGTAGGTGTCGAGGTCGGCGTTCATGAGGAAGCTCCGTTCTCGAGTCCGTGGACCCTGCAGATGCGCTCGCGGTGGAACGCGGCGTCGCCGTAGAGCGTCGCATCGGTGGTGATGCGACGCAGGAACAGGTGCAGATCGTGCTCCCAGGTGTAGGCGATACCGCCGAAGACCTGCCAGCAGTTCTGCGCCAGCGAGACGCCGGCTTCGGAGATGTAGGCCTTCGCCATCGACACCTCCTCGTCGGTGGTGTCGTCGTCGCGTTGGACCGCTCGGGCGCAGGCCTCGGCGGTGGCCCGTGACGCCTCGAGCAGCAGGCTCGTGTCGGCGAGGATGTGCTTGATCGACTGGAACGAACCGATCGGCCGACCGAACGCAATGCGGTCCTTGGCGTACTCGAGGGTCATGTCGAACAACGTGCCCATCGCGCCGACCATCTCACCGGTGGTCAACGTGACAGCGACCCCGAGCTGGCGGTCGTAGGCCGCGAGCGCGCCGCCGGGTGCGCCGACGACGGCCGAGGCGTCGACTGCGACCTCATCGAAGGCGACTCGGCTGAACGAGCGAGTCAGGTCGAGGCCGTCGAGTCGGGCGATCTGCAGTCCGGGGGTGTCGGCAGGCAGCAGGAAGTTGGTGGGGCCGACGGGGGTGTGGGCCATGACGAGGACCCACCCGGCGGTGTGGCCCTCCTGGCACACGGTTTTCGTACCCGAGAGCACGAACCGATCGCCGTTGCCGGTCGCCTCGACGCCCGACGGACCGGACCAATCGCCGTTGGTGTCGCACACGGCCCAGGTCGCGGTGACCTCTCCCGTGGTCATGAGTGGGAGCAGAGACCTCTGGTCGTGGGTGCCGAGCCGGGCGATGGTGTCGGCCACCACGTTGGTGGGAATGAACGCGCCCGGCTGCAGGACCCTGCCGCGCTCCCATGCGACCACGGCCGTGTCGACGACGCCTTGCCCCGACACGCTGCCGCCGCCGTCCTCCTCGGGAACGAGGGCGGCGAACCACCCCAGTTCCGCAGCCTGGCCCTGGTAGCGCGCGGGGACCGCGGCACCCTCGACGATGTCGCGCACCGTCGAGAGCGGGCACGTCGCGTCGATGAATCGCTCAGCGGTCTCCTTCAGGAGTTGCTGATCGTCGGTCAATTGCAGCATGAAAGGGGTACCTCACTGGGGGATTCGCGGCTGGTCGGTTCGCCGACGTCGGTGGTGGACTCGCAATGGCGGTGGCGGTCAATCCCCGGCTTCGAGGATGGCCTTGAGCTTGAGCTTGTCCGGCTTTCCCGAGGCCAGCCACGGGACCTTCTCCTCGTCGTCGAGGATGTGCACCTTCGTCGGCACTTTGTACGAGGACACGCGTTGGCGCAGCTTCGCCAGCACTGCGTCGAGATCGAACCCCGTGCCGCTGGGCACGATGGCGGCAACGACCTCTTCCTCGAACTCGGGGTGGGGCATGCCATAGACGAGCGCGTGCGCAACCTCGTCGAAGGTCTCGAGTGCCATCTCGACCTCGCGCGGCGACACGTTCGCTCCCTTGCTCTTGATCATCTCCGTGTAGCGACCTACGAAGTAGACGACGTTGTCCTTGATGAGGACCCGGTCGCCGGTGTGCAGCCAGCCGTCGGCGTCGAAGGTCTCCTCGCGCTCCTTCTTCAGGTACCCCTGCAAGACGCCGTAGCCGCGGATGACCAGTTCCCCCTCGCCGCCCTCGTCGATCACGGTGCCGGTCTCGGGATCGACCGTTCGGCGATCGACGCCGTTCCAGTTGCCGACGGTCTCGCTCATGCCCCGGTGGTTGGGGATGCCTTCGACCTGGCTCATCGACAGCGCCGCCTCGCTGGGATTGACGGTGAGCGACGGGCAGCAGTCGAGGTCGCGTCCGGGGAAGGTCGGGTGGGATCGCAAAGACTGGGTCAACGACGGCCACGCGATGAAGCTGCCGATACGTTCGGTCTCGATGAAGTCGAGGATGGGCTCGGGATCGAACCGCTCGAGGCAGCACAGGGTGCGCCCACTTTGCACCGAGACGCCCAGCAAGAGCGTGCCGCCGATCCAGAAGAACGGGAAGCCGCAGAGGAACTTGTTCTCCGTCTCGTTCTCCGAGAGGGTGGCCATCGCGGCACGGCCGGCGTCGCTCATGGCGGCCGGCGAGGTCGTTCGCACGATCGCCCCATGGCTGTGCACCACACCTTTGGGCAGCGCGCTCGAACCCGAGGTGTAGGTCACCTGCGCGAGGTCAGCAGGCGTGACCTCGGCCTCGACGGCGTCGAAAACGGCATCGGAGACCGCGTCGGGGTCCAGACGGTCGAGGGGCAGACTGCGGGCCCAGGCCCGATCGGTGGGATCGGTGATCCAGACCTGGCGGAGGTAGGGCAGCTCCGGCAGGAAGTACGGCGCCTCCTGCTGGTCCGCGAGGCCCGGGATTGCCTCCTCCATGAACGCGTGCATGTCCTTGCCGAGCAGCGTTGCCGGCGCGAGCAAGGTGTGGACGTCGCCGACTCGCATGACCGTCGTGAGCTCGGCCGGCTTGTAGATGGTGCTGAACGGCATCACCAGCGCACCGATCCGGGCCGCTGCGAACCAGGCGATCACGAACTCGGGCCCGTAGGTGTAGAAGATGCCGATGCGACTGCCCTTGCCCAGACCGGCGGCGAGCATCTCCTTGCCGAGTGTGCGCGACTGGGCCTCGATCTCTCGAAAGGTCACGCGTTTGTCGGGCATGACGATGAAGTCCCGGTCGCCGAATTCTGTGGCGGCCCTTCGGAGGGCGGTTCCGAGCGTGGGTGTATATCCGAGGTCAGGTACCGGAGGCATTCGGCGACAGTAACGCAAGACACGGGTCACCTTCCCAAGCGAACGATCGCACGGGTCGCGCTGACCTCAACGGGCGAGGTGGCGCACCCTGTCGACCCGAGGAGGTGCGGTCTTCTCCCGTCAGTCCTGCTCCATCGGAGGCGAGGTGCGCGCCGCCTGACGGAACCCCTCGAGCAGCAGCTCGTGGCGTCCTTCGACCTCGCCGAGACCGGCGCGGTGGGGAAAGATGTGCAGGCGGCCTTCGCGGACACCTTCGAACACCTCGTCGGCGACCGCTTCGGTGCCGAGCAGGTTGTGTTCGTACCAGGCGGCGCTGGGCATCGACCAGGGACCGTCGAATCCCGCAGGGTCGGTAACGGTGAAGCCGGGACACAACACCGAGACCCCGATGCCGGCGTCGGCGACTGCGGGGGCCATCACCTCGCTCAGGCCCACCACGGCGAACTTCGCGGTCACATACGGTGCGTTGAGCGAGCGAAGGCTCGCGAGGCCGACGCCGGACATCGACGAGGTATTGACGATGTGGGCGTCACCGCCTTGGCCGATCATCCGGGGCAGGAAGGCCAGTACGCCGTTGAGGACGCCGTGGAACTGCACCCCCAGGACGCGGTCCCAGTCGTCGCGGGTGAGCTCGGCGAAGGGTCGCAGGACGGCAGCGCCGGCGTTGTTGCAGAGCAGGTGCACCGATCCGAACTCGGCGTAGGCGCGTGCGGCGAGCGCGTCGACCGACTCCGGGTCGCTGACGTCGGTCGCCACGGCGAGGGCGCGCACACCGTGATCGGACGCAACCTGCTCGGCGACCGCGGCCGCCTTCTCCCCGTCGATGTCCGACACGACGATGTGCATGCCCGCAGCTGCGAATCGGTTGGCCATGCCCCGACCCAGCAGTCCGCCACCGCCGGTGATGACCGCGGCGCGGCCTTCGAAGTGGTCCATTGCGATCTCCCCCTGTGCACCCACGGCGCGTTCGCGGCCGACGCTATCGCAGCTGCTCCGCCCGATGTTCGGTCGGTGGTGCCAGGCAGGTGCCCCCGCACCGATGGCAGCGGCGGTCTAGCCGGCGGTGCCGGAGGGCATCGTGTTGGTGCGCACGTCCTTGAATGCGACGTCGCGGTCCTGGGCGGGTTCCCGAGGCAGCCCGAGGACCCGTTCACTGATGATGTTGCGTTGGATCTCCGCGGTGCCTGAGGCCATCGCCCCGCCCTGGCGGCCGAGGTAGCCGACACCGACGGCGGATCCGGGAGCGGACCCGTCGCTGGGCCAGGCCACGGCGCTGGTACCGGCGATCTCCATCGTGATGTCCGAGCTCGTGATGCCCGCCATCGAGCCGAACAGGCGCAGCATCGATCCCGCCGCCGGCGGCAGCGCTCCGATGGCCATCGCCTCCACGACCCGGGCGGCGAGGTGCCCCGACACGGTGTTGGTGACGTGGTCCTTCATCGCGTCCTGGACCAGATCGGCGTCGCCGGGACCGGCCACCTTTCGGGCGAGCCCGACGCTGCCCACCCCCGCGTTGCGACGGGTGCCACCGCCGCTGCCGCGCCCCACGAACATGGTGTGGAACGTCGAGCCTCCACCGACGGTGTTGCGCTCGTGGACGAGGAGTCGGCTCGCCACGTTCCAGCCGTCGCCGGGCGTTCCGAGCACGTTCGTCTTCGGGACGGCGACGTCGGTCATGAACTCCTGACAGAAGCCCGTGCCACCGCTGGAGAGCCGCAGCGGGATGATCTCGAGACCGGGGCTGGTGAGGTCGACGATCAACATGCTGAGGCCGGCGTGCTTGGGGACATCCCAATTCGTTCGAGCGAGCATCACGGCCATGTCGGAGAAATCGGCCTGGCTCGTCCAGACCTTCGATCCGTTGACCACGTAGACGTCACCGTCGAGGTCGGCGCGGGTGATGGCGCCGGCGAGGTCGGAGCCCCCGGTGGGTTCGCTCAGCATCTGTGCCCACAGCGTCTCGCCGCGCAGCATGCCACCGATGTGCGTGTGCTTTTGTTCCTCGGTGCCGAACTCGAGCATGGTCGGCGCGATCATGCCGATCGACAGGCCCCACAGGCCTCCGACCAGATTGAACAGGTCGACTGCATCCGCGCCGTAGGAACGGACTTCGTCGTTGAACGCGTCGCGATGGGCGACGGTGAGGCCGAGGCCCCCGTACTCGACGGGGAAGGTGGGACCTGCGAGCCGCCCCTCGTACAGCGCCGCCTGTATGCGCTTGGCGAGAGCGGCGCGTTCTTGGCCGCCGTCGCCTTCGCCCATTGCCGGGACACCGCCGGCCGCGAGCCCCGGCACCTGGTCGGCGAGCCACGCCTTGGCGCGTGCCCGGAAGGACTCGAGGTCCTCCATCGGTCCCAATGCTCCGCTACCGCTGTCGTCGCTCATCTCGATGCAATCCTCGTCGCCTGGGCCGTCGTGCGCGCAGATCGCACACGATGCTGCTCTGCGCAGCTCTGCCTACCTCGTCACCTGGTTGTCGCGCCAGTTGGCAAGCTGCTCCGACGACACAGTACAAAAGGTGGTCACGCATTGGCCCAGTCACCACGACTGGACGATCGTGCGTTGGGCAAGGGGAGCGTGCGCGTATGGAGCTTCGGCTCGAATCCGATCAGGAACTGCTGCTGGACACCACCCAGCGGTTCCTTTCCACCGAGATGCCGATCGCGGAGGTCCGCCGTCTCTACGACGACCCCGTCGGGTTCGACCGGGCGCTCTGGCGTCGCGGCGCCGAGCTGGGATGGACGTCGTTGCTCGTGCCCGAAGCACTCGGCGGTGGCAGCGTCAGCGGGAACGGTCTCGCCGACCTGGCCCTCGTCGCCGAGGAGTTCGGCCGACAGGTGGCGCCGGGCCCGTTGCTCGCAGTGAATGTCGTCGCCGCGGCGTTGAGCCGCAGCGGGAGCGATGCTCAACGCGCCGAGGTCCTGCCTGCACTCGTGTCGGGGGAGGCCATCGCCACCTGGGCCTTCGCCGAAAGCAACGACCGTTGGGACGCCGAAGGGGTTGACCTGACCGCAGCCGCTGACGGCGACCGATGGAGGCTCGACGGCACGAAGTGCTTCGTGCAGGACGCTACGGTCGCCGACCAGGTGCTCGTGACCGCCCGCACCGGCGAGGGACTCAGCCAGTTCCTCGTCCCCGCAGGCTCGCCCGGTATGACCGTCGAGCCGCTCACGTCGCTCGACATGACCCGGCGCTACGGAACCATCACCTTCGACGGGGTCGCCGTCTCGGCCTCGGCGCTGGTGGGCGTCGCCGGAGGGGCCGGCGCAGACGTCGAGTACCAGCTCGAGGTCGCGCTCGTCCTCCAGAACGCCGAGACCGTCGGTGCGACAAGCCGGGTCTTCGACATGACCTTGGAGTACGCCAACGATCGGATGTCCTTCGGTCGCCCGATCGGGTCCTACCAGGCGGTCAAGCACCGGCTCGCCGACATGAAGTTGTGGCTCGAGGCGTGCCTGGGTACCTCGTCGGCGTCGGCGAAGGCGGTCCAGGACGGCGCCGACAATGCTGCCGAGCTCGTCAGCGTCGCGAAGGCCTACATCGGCGATCGGTGTCCGCTCATCGTGCAGGACTGCATCCAGCTCCACGGTGGGATCGGCGTCACCTGGGAGCACGACATCCACCTGTACCTCCGCCGTGTCGCGCAGAATGCCGCCCTCTACGGGTCCCCGCGCCGCCACCGGTTCCGGCTCGCCGCGATGGCGGGCCTCGCTGTCTGAGCCGGCCGCGCCGGACCATCTGCCTTCGCGCCCCCAGGCGTCGTTCGAAACCAAGGAGTCCCAAGTCATGACTGTTCGAGAGTTCTTCCACCTGATGCAGATCGTCGACGACTTCGACGCCGCCGAGAGCCGCTACAAGGCGCTCCTTGGTCTGGACATGTTCGTCGACAAGCACTGGTCCGACTTCGACAAGCGCTGGGCGTCGCTCGGTGTCGCCGGGCCCGAGTTCGTCTTCGAGCTGATGGAGCCGAGCAAGGACGAGGTGGATTTCGGCAGCCCGCTGCCCAAGTTCCGCAATCGCCACGGCCAGCACTTCCACTCGCTGTCCTGGTACTACGACAACGACGAGATCGGGACCTTCGTCGAACGCCTCCAGGCGGCAGGGGTCCGGGTCATCGACCCCTACCCCGAATCGGACGACCCCAGTCGCACCAAGACGATCTTCACCCACCCGAAAGACACCTTCGGGCAGATGGAGTTCCAGGGCGTCCACGTCAACGGCGGCCCGGCGCAGCCCATGAAAGCGGCTCACCTCGATCCCGAGCACACCGGGGCGTGGTGGCGCGACGAGTTCCCGCTCGGGCTGCTGGGGGTCTCCCACATGACCACGATGGTCAGCGACCTCGATCGGGCCCGCTCGTTGTGGACCGACGTCTTCGACGGGGAGATCTTCCACGAGGAGACCACCGCTGACCGTCAGAGCTTCTTCGTGCTGCTCGGCGCGAGCGTCCCTGGGCGCGAGATCGTCGTCGAGGTGGCGTTGCCGACTGCTGCGGACTCACGCATCGGGCTCGACCAGGCGGCCCACGGTGACATGCCGCACTCGATCTCGTTGCGGGTGAAGAACCTCGACGCGGCGGCGGCCCACGTCGAGAGCATCGGGTGTTCGATCATCGAGCCCACCGACGACACGTTCCTCATCGACCCGGCCGACCTGTTCAACGGCGTCGTGTACTGCACGACCCGGTCGTTGCCCAACGAGCCACGAGCCTGGATCGAGGGCTGATCGGGCGCGGGCACCACCAACGGTTCGGTGGGTACCCACCGAACCGCGAACCGCAGGGGGAACCATGACTACGCCGATGCCGGTCACCGGATTCGACGACGTCGACCGCACCGCGCCCGCCGTCATTCGCGCCGCAGCGCGGTCCTTCGGGGACCGGGCACTCCTGGTCATGTCCCACGCCCGCCTGAGCTTCGTCGATCTGGAGGCGCAGTCCGCGCTCCTGGCCAAGCACCTCCTGGCGCTCGGGCTCGGCAAGGGTTCGCGCGTCGGACTGCAGTTCAGCTACAGCCCCGAGTTCCTGGTCGCGCTGGGCGCAGTCTGGCGCATCGGCGCGCTGGCCGCGCCCCTGAGCACCGCCTATACGCCGGTGGAGGTGCGTGAGGCGATCAGGCGAGCCGACGTCGACACGCTGATCGTGGGAGACGACGTCGTGTCGCGCGACGAGCTCGCATTTCTGGCAGAAGCGATGCCAGAGATCACCGGCCTGTCGTCGAACGCGCCGTTCCTCCTCCCCGAGTTGCCCCATCTCCGTCGCGTCCAGGTCCTCGGCGGTGCCGGTGTCGTACCGGAGTGGGCGTCGCGCATCGACCTCGGCGCGGCGCGCTCCGGTCCGGTTTCCGACGCGGTGCTCGCGGCCGTCGAGTCAGAGGTCTCTCCGGCGGACTGGGCGGTTCTCATCCAGACGTCGGGCTCGACCGCGGAGCCCAAAGGGGTCATCCACACGCACGGCGTGATGTTCGGCAAGACCCGGGGCTCGGCGATGTCGGGTCCGCTCTTCCTCGGGATGCCCTTCTTCTGGGTGGGCGGCCTGCTCGTCCTCGCCGGTTGCCTGCAGTCGGGCAACACGATGCTGTGCCAGGTGCGGAACAACCCGGCCGAAGCCCTGGACCTCATCGAGTCCGAACGCGCCGTCGCCGTGGCGGGGTGGCTCACGCTGGTGCCGCAACTGCGGGCCCATCCCAGCGTTGCGCACCGGGATCTCTCGTCGATCCCGATGCTCACCGACGAGCCCACCGACCGGCCCTATGGAGTCGGTTTGGGCATGACGGAGTCGTTTGGCCCACACATGAGCATGCCAATCGAACGTTTCGGGATGGATCCACCGGCGCACCTTCGTGGCACGAACGGTGTGACCGCACCGAGCTACGAGCACCTCCTCGTCGATCCTGTCACCGGTGCGGTGATCGAGGGCGACGGCGAAGGGGAGATCTGGATCCGTGGGCCCTACGTGATGGCCGGTATGTACAAGCGCGAACGTGAAGACGTGTTCGAACCCGGCGGCTGGTATGCCACCGGCGATCGGGTGCGTCGGGAGGAGGGTTGCTGGTTCTTCGCCGGTCGTACCACCGAGATGATCAAGACCCGCGGCTCCAACGTCGCCCCGCCCGAGGTGGAGGCAGCGATCGAGTCCCAGCCGGGTGTGAAGCACTGTTTCGTGATCGGGCTG
The DNA here is from genome assembly GCA_024641655.1 of Acidimicrobiaceae bacterium. GTDB lineage: Bacteria > Actinomycetota > Acidimicrobiia > Acidimicrobiales > UBA8592 > JAHECR01. Next base: position 10,972 of record JAHECR010000044.1, on the reverse strand, counting down.
CACCATGACCAATGGGGAGAGCAGGTCGCCGCGGTCGTGGTTCCCGACGGAACGGCGGACCTGTCGGCCGATGCGATTCGTGCCGTCGCCGGGCAGCGGCTGTCGAGCTACAAGGTGCCCCGGGTCGTGCTGATCCTGCACGAGGATGACGTGGTGTGGCTCGGAACCGGCAAGCCGGACAAGCGGGCGATGCGCCCCATGCTCGAAGCCCTCAGCTGACCGCAGTGCCACCGCACCGAGAGGCATCCCCCGAGCGTTGGCACGTGCGGGCCACGTGGCATCTGCTATGAATCATCCATGATCGAGCAGGAAGTCGACGTCACCACGCCCGACGGTGAGATGAAGACGTTCATCTACCACCCGAGCCACGAGGGACCACATCCGGTCGTGCTGTACCTGATGGACGCACCGAGCATCCGTCCGGCACTCAAGGAGATGGCATCACGCCTTGCCACCGCCGGCTACTTCGTGATGCTGCCCTACCTCTTCTACCGCGGCGGCCCATACCGCGAGTTCGGGAGGTCCGACGAGGAGATGCACCTCTGGCGCGAGCTGATGCGCGGCGTCACGACCACCAGCATCCTCGGCGACGCCGATGCGCTCCTGGCGTTGGCCGACGCCGACCCCGCAGCGCGCGAGGGAGCGGTGGGCGCCGTCGGGTTCTGCATGAGTGGACCGTTGGTGTTCTCGCTGGCGAAGAACCGCCCGGAACGGGTCAAGGCGGCAGCGTCGATCCACGGTGCCCGGTTGGTGACCGACGATCCGGAGTCGCCGCACCGCGGTCTCGAGCGGGTGCAGGGCGAGATCTATCTCGGTTGGGCCGACAACGACCAGAGCGCGCCGCCCGAAACCGTCCCCGTCATGCGGCAGGCGCTCGACGACGCGGGCGTTCGCTACGAGCTCGACTTCTTCACCGATGCCGTACACGGCTACGCGCCACCCGGAGAGCGCTACAACCGGGCGGCCTCGGAGCTGCACTGGGAACGGGTGCATGCGATGTTGCGGCGCAACGTGGCGTGAGGCGCCCTGGCGGGGTCGAAAGGGACTCGTCGATCCCCATCGGGCAGTTCCGGGCGCCGGACCGGTATCAACCGACGACGGCCGCGAGGCCGCGGTCGCAGCGGGCCATGCGCTAAGTTCTCGACGTTCGTGGGCGGGGACGCCCCGGCCACACGCATCGAAGGGGTACTTCGATGGAGACCATCGCCGTAGACAGACGTAGACAGACGTAGACAGACGTAGACAGAGGAGCCTCCGATGGCTGACAAGTCCTGGACCAAGGCGCTCGGCGATGTCGAGCTCTTCTCGGATCTGCCCAACGACGCTCTCGCTCGCCTCGCCGACGAGATGCGTGAGTACCGCTACACAGCCGGTGATGTGATCGTCAAGCAAGGCGAGGGCGGCCAGCTCGGCCGCATGTTCGTCGTGCTCGAGGGCAGCGCGCAGGCCGATGTCGACGGCACGGTGGTGAGCACCTACGGCCCCGGCGAGGAGTTCGGCGAGATGAGCCTGCTCGACGGTGCCCCACGATCGGCGACGGTGACCGCGACGAGCGACGTCGTGCTCGCCGGCCTCGCCTCGTGGAACCTGCGGTCGGTCATTCTCGAGGAGCCGACCATCGCGATGCACCTCATCGAGGTGCTCGCCCGGCGCCTGCGGGCTGCGAACGCCGAACGCTGAGCGGCACAGTGCGGTGACCCCCATCGGTTGGGCCTAGAGTGTCGGCCATGGGGGAGCTGAGAGCACTGCAGACGACCGAACTCGACGACTTCTGGAGCGAGTTCGCAGAAGTGATGGGTGGCCCTGACGGGCTCATGACCTATCGCTATCTCGGGACCCATGCAGATGCGATCGACCGGCACCACGCAACCGGGTTCATGAAGATCCGGCGCGACATGCGCGATGCGCACGGGTTGCAGGCGTCGCCGCTCATGATCCTCATTGCCGACGTTGTCGGCATCCTCGACGACGCGATCGCGGTGCCGGCCCCGACCCAGATGGCCATCGAGCTGCTCGACGACGGCGCAGGTGTCGAGGAGGTCTACTGCGAGGGGCAGATCATTCACGAGGGCCGCTCGCAGCTCTTCAGCACCGCCACCATCTACGACCGTGCCGATCGCAACCGGGTCATCGCCATCGCGCGCGACGCCGGGGCTGTCGTTGCGCCCGCCCCCGAGGGCTACCACTACGTCGATCCGGGCCCCGGCGTCCCCGACAGCGATGATCTTCCGCCGTTGTGGCAGGCATTCGGTGCGGTGCGTCGTGACGATGGGGGCTTCGAGATCCCCGAGCTCACGAGCCGGATCGGCTCGACCTCGGCATCCCTGCACCACGGGGCCACCCACATCATCCTCGAGGCCGCGGCCATGGCGGCTGCCGCCGGCGCTGCCGGGAACGCCGGCATCCGCTTGGCGCACTGGCACGTGAGCTTCACCGCTCGGGGGAAGGACGGCCCCTTCGTCACCTCGTCGCAGGTCGTCGCAGATGGGCCTCATCGCATCGCCGTCGAGGCCGAGTTGCGCGACGGTGCCCGGCTGATCGCTTCGGTCACCGCGACCTACGACCGCATCTGATGTCGGCGGCGTTGCGATCCGGACACGACCGCGACCGGGTTCGCTCTGTGGATCGGCTTTGCGTCGTCGGTGCGTCGTGTCACAGTCACCGCTCGTATCGGATCACACCCAACCCACGAAGGCAGGAGCACCAATGACCGAGAACACCGGCATCCTGGGCGGGCTCACCGTCATCGAGATGGGCGACACCATGTCGGGCACCGTGGTGGGCCAGCTGCTCGCCGACTACGGCGCCGAGGTGATCTTCATCGAGCCACCCGGAGGCAGCCCGCTCCGCCGCCAGCCGGCATTCCCCGCGTGGGGTCGAGGCAAGAGGAGCATCGAGCTCGATCTCAAGAACGACAACGACCGGGCCACCGCCGTGGGGCTCATGTCCGGGGCCGACATCGTCGTCGAGAGCCTCCGGCCCAACTTGGCGAGTCGCCTCGGTGTCGGACCGGAAGCCATGACCGCCATCAACCCGCGCCTGGTCTATTGCTCGATCACGGCGTTCCCGAAGGGCTCGAAGTACGAACGCCTGCAGTGCTACGACGCGTTGGTGATGGCCCGAGTCGGCGGGTTCCAGGCGTTCGCGCCCACCACCGATCGCGAAGGACCCGCCTACGCCAGCGTGCCCTATGCCTCGTTCGGCGCGGCGCAGACGGCGCTGCACGGGATCCTCGCGGCCTTGCACGAGCGGGAGCGGTCGGGTCAGGGCCAGGTCGTGCGCACCACCTTGATGCAGGCGGTCGCCTCCATCGACCCGTGGAACTGGATGCTCACGGTGCTCACCACGAAGTTCCCGGAGGCGTTGTCGGCAGGGTCGATGTTCGACGAGAACGGCGTGCCCGTCTCACCGTTCACGTTCATGTTGATCATCGCCCTCACCAAGGACGGGCGCTGGTTGCAGTTCTCCCAGGTGCAGCCGCACCTCTACCGCGCCCTGATGCGCATGCTCGACCTCGAGTGGATGTACGACGATCCCGAGTGGGCGACGGTCCCTGCGTTCGAGGACTCCGCCAAGCGCCGCGAACTGTGGGAGTTGATGCTCAGTGCCGTCAAGTCGCACACGCTGGCGGAGTGGCAGGAGATGTTCGAGTCCGATCACAATGTGTGGGCCGAGCTGTTCCGCACCCACACCGAGCTGCTCGACCACCCGCAGATGCTCCACGACGAGCGTGTCGTCGTGATCGAGGATCCCGACCTGGGAACCGTGCGCCAGCCTGGTCCGATGGTGAAGGTGCTGCAGGGCCCCCCCGGCGTCGCCGACACGCCTGCCCCTCGGCTCGACGTGGACGGCGCCGACCTGCGCGCCCGGGCCGCAACGAGCGTGTATCCGCCGGCTGCGGCTTGGACGCCCAAGGGCCGACCCCTCGACGGCATCACCGTGCTGGAGCTCGGCACGTTCTACGCCGGTCCGTTCGGCTCGACCGTGCTGACCGATCTTGGGGCACGGGTCATCAAGGCCGAGGAGATCGCCGGGGATCCCATGCGCACGATGCTGCCGTTCCCCGAAGCCGGCGGCGCGCGGGTGCTCCAGGGTAAGGAGTCCGTAGCGGTCGACATCAGCACGGAGGAAGGTCGCGAAATCGTCTATGCGATCGCGCGCAAGGCGGACATCGTCCTGCAGACCTTCCGTGCCGGCGCTGCGGAGCGCTTGGGATTCGATGCCGAAACGATGCTGCGGATCAATCCGGATCTCGTCTACGTGAACGCACCGGGTTACGGCAAGGACGGACCCTGTGGCGACCGCCCGGCCTATGCCCCGACCATCGGCGCCGGCTCGGGCGTGGCGATGCGCAACGCCGGGCGCACCGTCGAAGAGCGCGCCGACCTCACCATGGAAGAGATCAAGGTGAACTCGCTGCGCCTGATGGCCAACAACAACGTCGCCTTCGCGCAGACCGACGGCCTGTCGGCGCTCGGTGCGGGGACGGCTTTGCTGCTGGGTCTGACCGCACGCGACCGGGGCCATGGCGGCATCTCCATGTTGACGTCGATGTTGTCCACGGTGGCGCACACCCTCTCGGAGGACATGATCGAGTACGCCGGTCGCGGGCCGATCCCCGCAGCCGACGACCTGAAGTTCGGTGTCGGCCCACTGTTCCGTCTCTACAAGGCTTCCGAGGGCTGGGTGTTCCTCGCGGCGCCGACCGACAAGGAATGGGCGCTGCTCACTGCTGCCCTGGCCGATACGGGCCTGGCAGCCGATGAGCGATTCGCCGATGCCGACGGGCGCGACGCCAACGCCGACGAGTTGGCCGAGGCGCTCGGCGCGATCTTCGCGACGCGACCGGCGGCGGATTGGGAGGCCGACATGCTGGTGGCGGGCGTCGGTCTGGTGCAGGCGGCCGAGGAGATGCCCGAGGTGGCCTTCCTCGGGCCGCTCGGACACGAGTGCGGGATCCTGGCGCCGATCAACCACCCCACCTTCGACGAGTTCTACCGCCTCGCCCCGATGGTCGAGTTCTCCCGGTCCGAGACCGTCGCCGGGCGGGGCTGCCTGATCGGCGAGTTCACCGACGCCGTCCTCACCGAACTGGGCTACAACGCCGAACGGATCGCCGAGCTGAAGGACAAGGGCGTGCTCGGCCGCTGATCCGAGAGATGGTGCCAGGCACGTGCCTGGCACCATGCGATCTAAGCTCCCGCCCATGACTGAGCCAGAGCGGGTTGCCTACGACGAGTTCGGGATGTTCCACGAGAATGCCGAGGAATACGGACTCGAGTGGAACGGCCCGCCGACGGTGCGCCGCGAGCGGATTCGGGTCGCGCCCGACCGTGAGCTGAGCGCCCTGGTCTGGGGGACCGCTGATCCCGAGCTCGTGCTGCTCCACGGAGGCTCGCAGAACGCGCACACGTGGGACAGCGTTGCGCTCGCGCTGGGACGGCCACTGGTAGCCATCGACCTGCCCGGTCACGGCCATTCCGACGGTGGGGTGGCGATTGCCGAAGGTGCCAACGCGGCCATGGCCGCGGCCGCTGATGTGGCCGAAGTGGTCCGCTCCCTCGCCCCGAACGCGGCGGCAGTCGTCGGGATGAGCTTCGGCGGCCTGACCACCATCGCCCTCACCGACGTGGCTCGGGAGCTGGTGCGAAAGGTCGTGCTCGTCGACGTGATGCCTGGTCTGAAGGCCGAGCACGGTCGCCACATCGGCGAATTCGTGAACGGCCCCCCCACATTCCCTCGTTTCTCGGACATCCTGGCCCGGACGATGCAGTTCAACCCCACCCGGTCGGAGTCGTCGCTGCGACGCGGGATCCTGCACAATGCACTCCAGCTCGACGACGGCAGCTGGGTGTGGCGCCACTCGCGGTGGCGTGTCGATCAGGCCGAACTGGCCGTTCCTGAGCGCCGCGAGATGGCACCGGACGCCGCGCTGTTCGAGGACCTCATCGAAGTCCTCGGTCGCGTCGAGGTCCCCCTCCTGTTGTGTCGTGGCATGCGGACCGACTCCGTGTTGCGTGACCCCGACGAAGAACGCCTGCAGTCGACCCTCCCGAGCGCCGAGATCGTCCGTTTCGACGAGGCCGGCCACAGCATCCAAGGCGACAAGCCGCTGGAGCTCGCGGCCACCATCGAGTCTTTCGTCTTTCGATGAGCTACGACACGATCGAAGTCACCCGTGAGGGGCCGGTCACTACGCTGCGCCTCGCTCGCCTGCCGGTGAACGCCGTCAACCGGCGCATGATGGACGAGCTCACGCAGTTCTGCTCGACCGTGGCCGACGATCGTGACGTGCGCGCCATCGTGCTGGCGTCGAGCGGCGACAAGGCGTTCTGCGCCGGAATCGATCTGAAACAGGTGCGGGCCGATCGGGACCACGGTGCCGGTGACGAGCGACTCGCGATGCGCCTTGCCAAAGAGTCGATGTTGCGTGTCGAAGATCTCGACGAGTCCGACGGATACCGCATCGAGCAGGACTACACCTTCCGCCTGCGGCACATGCACGACTCGGCAGAGGCGCTCGAGGCCTATCTCGAAGGCCGCCACCCGCAGTGGACCTGGTCGTAGGACTTCAGCCGGTAGGTCCGGTTCGGCGAACCGATGCGTTTCTCATGGCCTCGTTCCGAGGCGCTCAGCGCGCTGTTTCCTCTGGGTCGGTCAGCTGGTGGCGTCCTTTGGTTCGACCCGGATGATCTCGAACATCAGCTTTCCGACCTCACAGAAGAAGAACCGGATGTTGTCGTTGGCGCTCCAGTCGGTGACGTGGATCGAGGTGCACGGCACCCCACGTTCGATGGCCTTCCGGTGGACGTCTTCGACATGGCGGGTGGAGATGCAGATCGCCCAGAAGTAGTCGTTGGTCGCGCTCTCCATGATCTGGAACTGCCGACTGCTCGCGTCCCCGGTGATGAAGCCCCCGCGCCCGGTCGCCTGTCGCTTCTGGACCTGGATGTCATCGGGGAGGCTTCCGCCGGGGCCGAGCGGGGCGCCGGCACGGTGGCGGGCGATCTCGCCCGACCCGAGGGCCCAGCCCTCGGGAATGTCGCACACCTCACGTAGGAAAGCGTCGACCACCGCCGGCTGGGGTGTCACGATCTTGACGTGGTTGATTCGACTCGGCATTGGTGTTCCCCCGACCATCGTTGGCTGCAACGCGCAGCGTTCGGACGCCAACCTAAGGCCCCGATGCAGCTCGGGGCCACTCGGTCCGTCCGTCGAATTCGCATCCGGCGAGCCGGTTCGGCGAACATGGCGCTGCCTTGCCGCCGGCCGGTGGCAACGATGGGGGGAGATGGCCATGGAGCGCTTGCGCGATGACACGGTCGGCACGGTCGTCTTGGCAGGCAAGACGATCCGGCGCCTCGGTTTCGGCGCCGCTCGGGTGTCCGGAGCGCGCGACGCCACAGGCACGCGTGATCGAGAGTCGGGGCGGACACTCGTGCGTCGGGTCCTCGATCGGGGTGTGAACTTCATCGACGTGGCCAGTGTGTACGGCAGGGGAGAATGCGAGGAGATCGTCGCCGAAGCAATCCACCCGTACCCCCAGGAGCTCCTGGTTGCCTCGAAGGCAGGGCTCGAGGCGGTGCGCGGCGACGGGGGACGAACCCAGACCGTGCCCAACGGGGATCCTGCCTTCATCGTCGCCGAGTGCGAACGCAGCCTTCGGCGGCTGCGACTCGATCACCTCGATCTCTACCAGCTCCACATGCCCGACCCGAAGGTCCCCTGGGCCGAACAGGTCGGAACGTTCGCCGCGCTCCGCGATGCGGGAAAGATCCGCCATGTCGGGTTGTCGAACGTCTCGGTGGCGCAGCTCGACGAGGCTGAGCGGATCGTCCCCATCGCGTCCGTCCAGAACTTCTACAACGTGGCGTTGCGCGAGTCCGAGGGGGTGCTCCGGGCCTGCGAGCAGCGTGGCATCGTGTTCATCCCGTACTCTCCCAACCTGCTCGGTGAGCCCGGCCCTGCAGTGGAGGTCGTGCGCGAGGTGGCCGCCGCCCATGGCGTGTCCCCACAGCAGGTCGGGGTGCGATGGCTCCTCGACCATTCGAGCGTCAACGTCCCGATTCCGGGGACGACCCAGCTCGCCCACGTCGACGACAACGTCGACCTCGCATGGCTGGAGCTGACGCCCGACGAGCTCGCCCGACTCGACGCCGCGGCACGCCCCGCGGCCGACTCGTGAGCGACCTCCGCCAGCGGGGACCGGCCACGTGACGACGACCGGCGGTCCCTCAGCCGCCGTAGGTGTCCCGCAGCTCCCGTTTGAGGATCTTTCCGGCTCCTGACTTCGGGAGGGCCTCGGTACGCAGGTCGACGGTGCGGGGAACCTTGTACCCCGCGAGACGCGCGCGGCAGTGCGCCACGAGGTCGTCTGCGGCGACCGCATGGCCGGGCCGGACGACGATGACCGCGTGGACGCGCTCCACCCACTTCTCGTCGGGAACGCCGACCACCGCTGCCTCGAGCACCGCCTCGTGCTCGTAGAGGACGTTCTCGACCTCGGTGGAGTAGACGTTCTCGCCGCCGGTGATGATCATGTCCTTGAGGCGGTCCACGACGTACAGGTAGCCGTCGGCATCGGCGTAGGCCATGTCGCCGGAGTGGTACCAGCCGTCGGCGAGCGCCGCGGCGGTCTCCTCCGCCCGGTTCCAGTAGCCCGCCATGATGTTCGCGCCGCGTACCCAGATCTCCCCCGGCTCGCCGACCGGGGCCGCACCGCCGTCGGGGCGGCGAACCTCGGCCTCGACCCCGATGGCGGGGGAGCCAGCGCTGCGCAAGCGGGTGGCGTAGGGTTCCTCGCCAGCCAGCCCGCGCCGGTGGTTCTCGGGGTCGAGCACGCTGACGACCGGGGAGGCCTCGGTCATGCCGTAGAGCTGGGCCCAGTCGCAGGCGAAGACCGACGCGGCGCGCCGACGAAGATCCTCTGGCATCGGTGACGCGCCATACATGAGCAGCCGGAGCGACGACAGGTCGTGGCGGGCGACGGCATCGCCGGAGATCACCATGTTGATCATGGTCGGCACCAGCACGGTGGCGGTGATGGCCTGTTCCTCGATGATCCTCGGAACCAGCGTCGCGTCGAACCCGGGGATCACGACATGGGTCGCCCCGATCCACGTGAGGCAGAAGATCATCATCGCGTCGGCGGCGTGGAACATGGGCGGCGCGTGGAGATACCGGTCGTGCGGCGAGAACGACAGCGTCGCCAGCATGTGTTTGGCGTTCTCCACCAGGTTGCCGTGGGAGAGCATGACGCCCTTCGGACGGCCGGTCGTGCCGCCCGTGTAGGAGATCGTTGCGAGCGTCTCGGGCGTGAGCTCCATGGCCGCTCGCGGCTCGTGCCCGAGCAGCCACTCGTAGGGGATCTCCTTGCCGTCGGGCGCGGCCAGCGGCGCGGCACCGGAGGTCTCGAGCAGGACGAGATGGTCGACGGCGCGACACGCGGCCGCTAGACCGCGACCGAGCTCGAGGTGCGCGGTGTCGACCACGAGCGTGCGAGCTCCGGAATCGTCGAGGATGAACTCGAGTTCCCGCGGCGCCAGTCGGATGTTCAACGCGTTGGTGACGAGCCCGAATCGTGGGAGCGCGAGGGCCAACTCCAGGTAGCGGCCGGAGTTCGCGGCCAGCACTGCCACCCGATCGCCCCGCACCAGGCCCATCGACGCGAACCCGCCGCCGAGACGGCTCGCTCGATCGTGGACCTGCCCCCAGGTCAGCTGGACATCGCCGTCGATGATCGCGACGTGGTCTCGGCGTTGCCTGGCCGCTCGATCGAGCGGCCAGGCAAGGGTACCGACGTCCATCGGGAGCTCGGCCTCAGCCCCGGCGGAGCGGTGAATCAGCGCCGTACTGCATCCCGCCGTAGAGGCCGGGATGCTTGGTCTTGAAGACGATCTCCTCGAGCGCCTGACCCAGTTCAGCGGGATCCCAACGGCGGTCGTTGCCGGGCACCGTCACGTGGCTTGCGGCCTTCCACGGCTCGAAGTGCGTAACCGTCGAGGCGATGCTCAAGAACACCTGCCCGGAGATCTGCGACGACAGATCCGAGCCGAGCCACACGATCAGCGGCGCCACGTTCCCGGGGTCGCGGGGGTCGTACTCGGTGTACTCGTCGGGTTCGACGACCTTGTCTCCCGCACTCGGGAGCAGCCGGGTCGACCCCGATGGCGCAACGCAGTTCGAGCGGACCCCGTAGCGAGCCATGTCCTGGCCGACCGCGATGGTGAACATGGCGATGCCGCCTTTGGCAGCGGAGTAGTTGGTCTGTCCGACGTTGCCGAGCAGACCCACCGATGAGCTGGTGTGGATGATCGACGCGTTGACCGGGCCGCCGATCTCCTTGCTCTTGTCCCGCCAGTAGGCACAGGCATGGCGGGTAGGGGCGAAGTGGCCCTTGAGATGCACGGCGATCACCGCGTCCCAGTCGGACTCCTCCATGTTGAAGATCATCTTGTCGCGTAGGATGCCGGCATTGTTCACGAGGATGTCGAGGCTGCCGAAGGAGTCGATGGCCTTGTCGATCATCGCCTTCGAGCCGGTCCATGACGACACGTCGTTCGCGTCGGCGATGGCCTCGCCACCTCGAGCCTTGATGACGTCGACGACCGCCTGGGCAACCGACTCGTCCTGGCCCTCGCCACGCGTCGAACCGCCGAGATCGTTCACCACGACCTTGGCACCGGCCTCGGCCAGCTGCACGGCGTGACCGCGCCCGACACCATGGCCGGCGCCAGTGACGACCGCGACCTTTCCATCCAAGATTCCCATTCGGGGTCCTTTCGATTCTTCCGTGTGCGGTCGCTGGGCGCGACCGAATGAAGGCGCAACAAGCCCCCCGCCTCAACCTACGTGAGCAGTCGGGCGCCGGCCAACGCGCCGCGTCTGGCCGGCGCCCGGGCGCGCCCTGCGCCCGCCGTGCAAGGATGCACGCATGCATACCCGTTCCACCATGGTTCATACCCCCGACGGC
>JAHECR010000073.1 GCA_024641655.1 Acidimicrobiaceae bacterium | reverse complement strand
CAGCGAGTCGACGGCCGACGGAGGTGCCGGCGCAGGGGCACTCCGCTTCGACTCCGGGGGGAACATCGTCGATGCCTACTCGATTCTCGAGGGCACGACCTGGAACTGCGCCGGCGGGGCCATGCCGTGGGGCACGTGGCTCTCCTGCGAGGAGATTCTGTTCGGTCAGGTCTGGGAGTGCGATCCACTCGGCCTGACGACTGCTCAGCCACGGCCTGCGATGGGCCGCTTCCGCCACGAAGCGGCCGCTGCCGACCCCAAACGTGAAGTGGTGTACTTGAGTGAGGACGAGCCCGATGGCCTCCTCTACCGCTTCCGACCGCGCACGTGGGGCGATCTGTCGGAGGGTGAGCTCGAGGCGCTCAGCGTCACAGCGGACGGGGCGATGAGCTGGGTTCCCGTCCGTGGGACCGGCGGGCCCGGGCGGATCCCAACACGCTACGACGCTCCCGGTGCAACCCCGTTCGCAGGCGGCGAGGGCATCGCGCTCGATGCCGACGTCCTCTACCTCGCCACGAAGGGCGACAACCGCATCTCGCGCCTCGACCTGGATCGATCGGAACTGACGGTGTACTGGGAGGGTGCGCCACTCTTCGGTCCCGACAACCTCGCCGTGCACCCAGATACCGGGAACCTCTTCGCGTGCGAGGACGGCGGCGACATGGAAGTCGTGCTGATCACCCCTGACGGACACGGCGACCCGTTCCTCCAATTCGTGGGCCATGACGGATCCGAGGTGACCGGCGCCGCCTTCGATCCCACGGGGACCCGCCTCATCGTCAACTCGCAGCGGGCACCCACGCCACCGACGTTCGATGGCTCGACCTACATGATCTCCGGACCGTTCTGAGCCTCGGCCCACCCGCCCGACCAATGCGACCGCGACGCGAGGGAGTAAGAACGCGGCATGTTCCTCGATCAGCCCGAATACGGCGACGGTGCCCGACGCATGTTCAACGACGACGAGAGGTACATGGGCTGGGTGATGAACGTGTCCAAGCTCTGGGCCTGGCAACCCGACAGCCAGCGGGCCTTGTTCGATCTCCTCGATTCGGTCTCCAGCGGCTTCTCGATGCGCCAGCGAGCGCTGCTCGTGGCGGCGTGCGCGTCGACGTTCGGTGACTCGTATTGCTCGATGGCCTGGGGAGGCAAGCTGGCCAAGGAATCGGACACCGGGACCGCCGTCGGGGTCCTGACCGGAGCCGACGACGGTCTGACTACCGCCGAAAAGGTCATGACTCGTTGGGCCCGCGCTGTGGCGGCCGACCCGAACGCCACGACGCAGGCCGACGTCGACGTGTTGCGGTCCGTTGGGTTCAGCGATGCCGACATCTTCGCGATGACCGCCTTCGTCGGACTTCGCATCGCATTCTCCACGGTGAACGACGCGCTCGGGGCCCAGCCGGATGGAGAGCTTCGCAACTTCTCACCTCCGGAAGTGATCGCCGCCGTCGACTTCGGACGGCCCATCGCCGACGATCGCTCGCCCTGAGTCCAACTGGCTCCCACCGTTCAGCAGATACCTCGAACTGATCGCGCCCCACGGGCCGGGATTCGGCGGCGTGTCAGACTGCGAAGCATGGGATCAGTGAATCCCGAGGAACGCATCCGTCGTCGCATGGAGCCGGACGATCACCGGAACGCCATCGACGTCGCCCGGCTCATGGCCCTGTTCTTGGTCGTCATCGGCCACCTCACGCTTGCGGTCGTCGACCGAGACGACGGGAGTGTGCGCGGCGCCAACCTCTTGACGCTCCACCCGGGGTGGGCGTTCGCCGCGGCTGCTGCACCGATGCCGATCTTCTTCGCTGCAGCAGGGTGGGCCAATGCTCGTGCGTCGGTCGTCACGGCGGCTGCCCGCCTGGGTTCGCTCGTCGGCGCCGCGGCCGCCGTGGTTGTCGTGTGGTCGGCAGGTGTCATCGCTGCTCGTGCGCTGGCCGGACAGCCTGGGGTCGTCGCCGACGGAGCCCGCGTCGCCACCCAACCGGTGTGGTTCCTCGCGGCCTACGTACCGTTCGCTGCACACGGCCGGCTCCTCGCCAGCGTTGCCGCTCGGCGGCCCGGTGCGGTGATCGGCGGTTCGTTCGTGATGTTGGCGCTGCTCGACCTGGCCAGGTTCGGGTTCGACGCCCCCGATTGGCTTGGCTGGCCCGGGTTCTTCCTGGCGTGGGGCGTGCCGTGGCTGGCCGGCGGCTGGTGGCGCGATCGAGCGGAGCGCGGCGACTTCCGGGAGCGACGTTGGGGCGCGGTCCTGGCGACCGGGGCCACGGTCGCAGCTGTCGGACTCGTACACATGGGCGGGTATTCCCCGGCGCTGATCGACGCGGTCGACGGAGCCCGATCGAACACGACACCGCCGACGCTGTACACGGCGACAGTCGGGCTCGCTCAGGTCGGAGTGCTGCTCCTCGGAGCCTCGCTGCTCGACGCGGCGGGGCGCCGCTGGCGCCGGATCTGGGATCGAGCCGGCGAGGCGGCTGTGGGCGTGTATCTGTGGCACATGACCGCGTTGGCAGTGTGCGCTGGAGCGATCGCGGCCGGCCTGCCGGTGCCCGAACGCCTCACCGCGACGTGGTGGTGGACCCGCCCGATCTGGTGGGCTGCTGTTGTCACCGTCGCGCTCGGACTCGTCGCCGCGACTGCCGCAGTTCGCGCCCGCACGAGACGCACCACCCAGCCGCCTCGTCGAATCGGAGGCAACCGAGCCCTCGCCGGAGTGGTCCTCGCGACGACCGGAGCGGCGCTGGTCGGCGTGCGCGGTCCACGCACCGTCGAGTTGGCCCTGGCTTGCTCGGCGCTGTTCGTCTCCGCCTGGCTCACCCTTCGGGGGACACGATCCCGCCATACCAGGCAGCGCGAGACGCACGAGTGACGTGGTCGCGCAGATGGACGCGCATCTGAGCGATGACCTGTTCGTGGAGAGGCACCCATCGCACAGCAACACGAGATCTCCAGGATCTCACCAGACGCTCTCCAAGCGCCCCGCAACTCGGTTCTGCACGATGGAACCATGACATTTTTCAACGCCGCCCCTCACCGTCCAATTGTCGCCGACCACTACGACGTGATCGTCGTCGGAGCGCGTGCAGGAGGAGCCTCAACCGCAATGCTCCTCGCTCGCCACGGCCTGTCCGTCCTCGCCGTCGACCGCGGCCGATACGGCAGCGACATCATGTCGACGCACAGCATCGCCGGTGCGGGCATCCTGCAGTTGAGCCGGTGGGGAGTGCTCGACGCGGTCCGCGACGCCGCGACACCCGTCACCACCCACGTCGTGTTCGACTACGGCGGCGACCGCGTCGAGATCGACGTGCCCGTCCGAGGCGACGTCGACGGGCTGTACAACCCTCGCCGCACCGTGCTCGATCCGATCCTGGTCGACGCTGCAGTCGCTGCGGGGGCCGAAGTGCTCCACGGCGTGTCGATGGTCGAGGTGACGTTCGACGACACCGGTCGGGCCGATGGCGCCGTACTCGATCTCGGCGGCGAGTTCCGGCGGGTCGGAGCACGCTTCGTGGTCGGCGCCGACGGCGCCCGATCGCGCGTCGCCACCCAAGTCGGTGCCGAGCTGCTGCATCGTGAAACCTGCGGCGCAGCGAGCATCTACGCCTATGTCAGCGGCTTCTCCGACGACACGATCCTCAACTACTACAGCCCTGGCCGGGTCGTCGGGGTGATCCCGACGAACGACGGGGCCGCTGTCGTGTGGACCGGAATGCCAGCCGATGCGTTCGCGGTGCGGGCCCGCAAGGACGTTGCCGGCGCATACCACGCCGCGGTCAGCACCGTGCCAGAAGTCGCCGAGCACGTCGCCCGCGGTCCGATCAGCGGACTCCGCGCCTTCGCGGGAACGCCGGGATTCCTGCGCCGCGCGTGGGGTCCTGGCTGGGCCCTCGTCGGTGATGCGGGCTACTTCAAGGATCCGGTCAGCGCCCACGGCATCACCGACGCGCTGATCGGGGCTGAGCTGGTCGCCGACGCGATTGCCGCCTGCCTCGCGGGTGACACCGAGCACGAGGCGCTCGGGTCGATGCAGGAAACGCGAGACACGCTGGCTGCCGAGATGATGCCGGCCGTTGCCGGTGCTGCCGCCTTGCCGTCCGACATGAGTGACCTCAAGCGAGCATTCCGTGACATGAGCCGGGCGATGCGGCACGAGTGGGAGCTGATCGACTCGCGGTTCCGCGTTCCCGTCCTGGCCTGACGACTTGATTGGAACATCGAATCCCGTGTTCGACCGAGTTCGGGTCGGGCGCACGTGTCAACTGGTCGGGCTCGTCGCAGAGATGGAAGAGCAGGGAGCACGCGTCGCCGACTCCATGATCGAGGTATGCCACCCGGTCGGCATGACGACGAACAGCTCAGTCCGAGGCGTCGTTCTGTTGGGCAGGACCTGCTCACTACCAGTCAGTCACGCGGTCGGGATCCACCGGTTGGGATGTGAGCACGGCAAGTCTGGCGGATGCTGCGGTGGGAGCAACGCCTTGGGCCGAAGCGAGCCAGCGAATGTCTGGGCCTCCCGTGATCGAATACCATCGGCTCGTGGCACGAGTGATGCAGCTGCAATCCATCATCGTCGCGGGAGCCGCACTCCTCGGTGCCGTCGCGTGTTCCGGAGACGACGACTCGACCGCGGGGCCAACCACTGCAGCGCCGACGACGGCAGCGACCATCGAATCGACTGCTCCTGCCGATTTCCGCGACCAGGCAGAGGCGATCTGTGCCGAAGTGAGCAGCGAGCTCGGGGACATCGCGCTTCCGGACGGTGCCGCTCCCGCGGTGGCCGCGGATGCATTGAGGTCGATGGTCGACGCGAACCGAGATGGCGTTGACCAACTGCGGTCCGTCGAGATTCCGTCCGAGTACCAGGAGCCCTTCGAGTCGTGGCTCGATCTGGTCGACGAGACGGCAAAGAACCTGGAGATCGGGTCGCTCGCTCTCCGCGCGGGCGACAACGATGCGTTCTCCCAGGCACTCCGCGACGCCGATGGTGCGAGCATTCGTGCTTCGGCCGTCGCAGAGGAACTGGGTCTGTCGGGCTGCGCCTTCTCCGGTTGATCACTGTCGTGCGGCACGATGACGCCGTAGCCCCCGCTTGATGCCATCGAGCCACCCACGTCAGGTGAAACGAATTGCCTCTTCACAAGCTCACATGAGCTGTGTACTCTCGCGCGGGTCTCTAGGGGAGGGAACAAGATGACAAACGTCCGTACAGCCGCTCGTGTCTTGGCCGTGACCGCAGGGCTCATTGCTCTGTCGGCACCGGTAACTGCGTTCGCGGAAGAATCGACCACGACCACCACGACGGGTGCAGTGACCACCGAGGCGGTCACCACGGGTGAGACACCCGAGTCGCCGACGACCAGCGAGGCACCGGCCGTCGAGGAATCGACGACCACCAGCTCGCCTGAGCCGTCCGAAAGCCCGGCGGATGAGACACCGGAATCATCGGTGACGCCCGAGCAGCCTGATGAAGGCGACCCAACCACCACGAGTTCACCGGAACCGGAGGTCGCCCTGCTCAGCGACTCCGAGCCGGAGGCCGCCGCCGAGTTGACCGCCCAGACGCAGGTGACCATCAAGATCACCAGCCCGGTTGATGGCGCAACGGTTGAGCCCGATGCACCGCTCGAGGTCGAGGGCACGGTGACGATCGGCGTGCTCGGGACCGGCGTGAGCATCGTGTACGTCGTCGACGTGTCCGGGAGTACCGGTGGCGATGTCGGCGACTGCAACGGTGATGGCGTCGAAAATGCAGCCGACGACCTCAACGGTGACGGCCAAGAGGGCGAGATCATCGACTGCGAGATCGCCGGCGTGCAGGAACTCGAATCGCAATTGGCCGGCATCAACGCTTCCATCGAGACGGGGCTCGTCTCGTTCAACAGCGGATACGTCGTCGAGACCGGCTTCGGTACGCCCGGTCGGACCGAGCTCGACAACGACGTCACCGATCTCGACTCCGGCGGTGGCACCAGCTTCGACCGCGCGTTGGCGGGCATGAACGACCTCTTCGGGAGCGCCGCCACAGGCAACCGCAAGATCGGCTACCTCTTCACCGACGGCTACGGCAGTCTGTCCCAAGGGGCAGGGAGCTCGCTGCAGGCCGCCGTTGACGCTGGCATCGTGGTGAACACCTTCTCCGTCGGCACAGGCGCCGCGGGGTGCGGGCCGACGAGCGATCTGGCCATCATCGCACTGGCCACCGGTGGCCAGTGCATCCAGGTCGACGACCCCGCCGACCTCACCACGGTGCTCGAAGGGCTGCGTCCAGCCGGCATCGAGAAGGTCGAAGTGTCGGTCAACGGCGGCCCGCCCGTCGAGGCCCCGGTGGACCTGCTCGGCAACTTCAAGGTGACCGTGACGGGCATCGTCGTCGGACCCAACAAGATCATGGCGACGGTGTCGACCACGGATCAGCAAACCGCCAGCGACGAGGTCACCGTCAACGCCCCCGCACCGACGACCGTCGAAGTCCTGCCGCCGGCCGCTGAGGCTGCTCCGACGACCGTTGCGGCCGCCCCCGCAGCGACCGGCGCGACGCTCCCTCGCACGGGCAACGACTCGCTGATGATCGCCCTCATCGCAGCCGGACTCATTCTCGGTGGCACGATGCTGACCTTCGGTGCGGCGCGGCGGGGCCGCCACTCCGCCTGAGCCAATCAGCCCGCCGGCGATCGAGAGAATCGGTCGCCGGCGGGTCGGGCGGACTCTGGCCGGTCTGCGCAGCTGAAGGCGTTGCGTGTTCGACTCCTCGGCAGCGGTGGCCCTGCTATTCGGTGCGGAGAGCGGTGGCCGGGCTGCGCCGGCTCGACCACCAACCAAAGGGCGCGG
>JAHECR010000043.1 GCA_024641655.1 Acidimicrobiaceae bacterium | reverse complement strand
GGACGGCCCACCGCCGAGGAGGCCGGGCGGGCCCAGCAGATCATCGATTCCGTCGGGCTCTCGGACTTCGCCGACCAGCCCGTCGAGGCGCTGAGCCTCGGCCAGGGGCGCCTCGTCGAGCTCGCACGGGCGATGATGTGCAACCCCTCGATCATCCTGCTCGACGAGCCCTCATCGGGCCTCGACCGCGCCGAGACCGCAGCCTTCGCCGCTGTCCTCCACGGCCTGCGCAAAGAACAGAAGCTGTCGCTGCTCGTCGTCGAGCACGACCTCGAGCTGGTGCTCGACGTCAGCGACCGGCTCTACGTGCTGGACTTCGGCCGCATGATCGCCGAGGGCGATCCCAACGAGGTCATGGCCGATCGACGAGTACGCGAGGCCTACCTGGGGGTCACGTCATGAGCGACGCAGAAGCACCACGCCCGGTCAGCACGACACGGCGGATCACCGATTTGTTCGACACGTTCTTGGGCGGGCCGGCCCGGACCCGGCCCCGTCCCAAGGTCGCCGCACCCATCGTGGAGCTGCGCCACGTAGACGCCGGCTACGGCCCCTTCCGGGCGCTGTTCGACGTCTCGTTCCGGCTCTGGCCCGGTCAGGCCACGGCGTTGCTGGGCTCCAACGGGGCCGGCAAGACCACGATCGCCCGCGTCGTCAGCGGTCTCATCGAGCCCACCGAAGGTGAGGTCTACTACGACGGGCTCGACGCCACCGGCTTCGCCGCGTGGGAGTTCAGCCGCATGGGCATCGCCCACGTGGCCGAGGGTCGTTCGATCTTCGGATCGCTGTCGGTCGAGGACAACCTGAACCTCGCCTTCCGCCAGCTCCTCGGGCCCGAGAAGAGCCAGGGCGCCCTCGACAAGGCCTATGCGATGTTCCCCATCCTCGCCGAACGCCGTAACCAGCTCGCGGGCACCCTCTCCGGAGGCCAGCAGCGCATCTTGTCGCTGGCGCGGGTGCTGCCCGAGCCGCCGCGGCTGCTCATCGCCGACGAGCTGTCGCTCGGCCTGGCGCCGCTCATCGTCGACGAAGCGTTCGAAACCCTCGAGCGGCTCAAGGCTGCCGGCACCGCGCTGTTGATCATCGAGCAGCACGTGGAGCGGGCGCTGGCGATCGCCGACCACGCGATCCTGCTCCAGAAGGGCACGATCACCTACGACGGACCCACGGCCGACATCGGCGATGCCATCAACGAGGTCATGCCGATGGCCGGGCACTAGCGATGGCGCTCCCCCCGCAGTGCGAGGTGGTCGAGGGGTATCTCGTGTTCCGTGAGCTCGCGCACCCCGACGTGTTGGCGAACCACGAGGCGCTCTTCGAGCACACCTGCTTCATCGCCTGCACCAACGCCATGCGCCCCCTCGGCGCTCAGCAGATCGAGGTGCACCCGTTCCCCGAGCTCGACCCCGGCGAGTACGGGTACTGGGGCGGGGGACGCTTCGACGCCACCGACATCGAGCGGTTCGTGGCCGAGGGCTACGTCCTGGCCGAGATCCGGCTGCCCGCCCAGCCGATGGGCATGGCGATACCGCCGGGAGCGCTCACCGAGCGGCCGAGCGAACACCACCCCGGCTCCTGAGCGCGCAATCAGGGACGAAATCCCCGGGTGGGGTGGCACCCATCACCGATATTCGCTAGCGTTTTGCAGTGCCCGAATGGTCGGGCCAGAGGGGGCTGCAATGACCGCACGCTGGACGTTCCAACAGTTCATCGATGGACAGTGGGGCGACGGGGAGGCCGGCACGACGATCGAGGTGCTCAACCCCGCGGACGAGTCCGTGATCGGCCAGGTACCCGAGGCTTCGGTCAAGGACACGGTGCGGGCCATCGAGGCAGCGCGCCGCGCCTTCGACGAAGGGCCCTGGCCCTACATGAAGCCGGCCGAACGCTCCGCGATCCTCATCCGGATGGCCGAAGCTCTCGAAGCTCGCTCCGGTGACCTCCGAGAGCTGGTCATCGACCAGACCGGCGCGGTCGGGTTCATCACCGATGCCATCCAGGGCGCGGGCTCGATCGGCATGTTCCGGTCCAACGCAGCCGTCGCCGAACACGTCCTCCATTGGGTGGAGGCGGGCGCGCCCACCGGCGGCGCCACCGGCATGAGCGGCTCCGCGGTGGTACGCGAACCCGTCGGCGTCGTCGGCGCCATCACCCCCTTCAACTTCCCGTTCATGCTCAACGTCGTGAAGGTCGCACCGGCGCTCGCCGCCGGGTGCAGCATCGTGCTCAAGCCCCACCCGTGGACTCCACTCGACGCGTTCCTCATCGCCCAGGCCGCCGAGGAAGCGGGGCTCCCCCAAGGCGTGCTCAACGTAATCGTCGGGGGCGCCGACGTCGGCAACGAGATGAGCGGCAACCCCATGGTCGACATGATTGCCTTCACCGGCTCGACCGCGACCGGCAAGGCCATCATGGCCAACGGTGCCGACACGATGAAGCGGCTCCAGCTTGAGCTCGGCGGCAAGTCGGCCCAGGTCGTGCTCGACGACGTGAGTGAGGATTACGCCCGCTCGATCGGTTTCGGCGCGGTGCTCACCCACTGCGGCCAAGGCTGCGTGATCCAGACCCGCCTGCTGCTGCCCGAACACCTGCTCGATGCCTACAAGGACGGCGTCGCCGCCGCGGCGGCAGCAGTCACGATCGGCAACCCACGCGATCGGGCCACCACGCTCGGGCCACTCATCCGCGAGCAGCAGCGAGCCCGCGTCGAAGGACTCGTTGCGTCAGCGCACGAGCAGGGCGCAGAGCTGCTCACGGGCGGCAAACGACCTGCCCACCTCGCCAAGGGGTACTACTTCGAGCCGACCGTGTTCGTCGGCACGAACGACATGCGCATTGCCCAGGAGGAGATCTTCGGCCCGGTGCTGACGGTCATCCCCTACTCGGGCTCCGACGAAGACGCCGTGCGCATCGCGAACGACTCGGTGTACGGACTCGGCGGCGGCGTCGTGGCCCAACACACCGGACGCGCATTCAACGTCGCCCGCCGCATCCGCGCCGGCAGCATGTCTGCAGTCGGTTTGGCCAACACACCCGGTGGCGCCGGCCCCGGCGGCGGTCAGGGCCCCGGCTGGGGCCAGTCGATGCGTGGCATCGGCCAGTCGGGAGCCTTCGGCGGCTTCAAGCAGAGCGGCGTCGGTCGCGAATGGGGCACCGTCGGCGTCGAGGAGTTCACCGAGATCAAGTCGATCAGTTGGATGTGAGCGCGCCCGCAGCCACCACCCTTACCGACCGCACGGTCAAACACACGCACTGCCAGTCAACCCACTGTCACCCAAACGGAGAGAAGCACCGATGAGCTACGGCGACGACGTCGCACCAATTGCGAACCTCAACGATCAGGCATTGGGGGCCATGTACGACCTGTCCGCGCCCCAGCCCAACTACAAGGACCTCATCGAGGCCGGCGGCTGGTTCGAGCCAATGGAAGGGATGGCGCTGAGCTTCCTTCGTGAGAACACCGAGTTCGTCCTGCGCAATCACGAGCTGTTCACTTCACGCGTCGACATGAACCTCGGCAACGTCCGGCCCATGATTCCGCTGAACGTGGACCCTCCCGACCACTCCAAGTATCGCAAGCTGCTCGATCCCCTGTTCGCGCCGCGGGTGATGAACGAACAAGAAGAGGACATCACCCGCCGGGCCAACGGGTTCATCGACGCCTTCATCGAACGCGGCGAGTGCAACTTCACCGAAGAGTTCGCGGAACTCTTCCCGGCGTCGATCTTCCTCGGGCTGCTCGGCCTCCCCGAAGACCAGATGCGGATGTTCCTCGACATGCGCGACTACATTCTCCACCCCGAGAAGATCGACCCTGACGCGCTCTTGGACATCGAGACGCGCGCCTCGGTTCAAGCCAAGGGCGGTCAGCTGATCTACGACTATTTCACCGACCTGATCGCCAAACGCCTGACCGATCCGAGCGACGACATCATCAGCCGATTCCTCGCGGCGGAGGTCGGCGGCGACAAACTGAGCCACGAAGACATCCTCGACATCATGTTCCTGTTCGTGATCGCCGGACTCGACACGGTCAGCGACTCGCTGACGTGCTTCTTCGCTTTCCTCGCCCAGCATCCCGAGCATCGCCAACAGATCGTCGACAACCCCGACATCATTTCCAGCGCGGTCGAGGAGCTCCTGCGCTGGGAGTCACCGGTCCCCGGAGGCGTGCCTCGCGTGGCGACCCAGGACGTCACCCTCCCGGGAGGCCAGCAGGTCAAGCAGGGAACAGCGGTCCTGGTGAACTACGGCTCCGCCGACATCGACGCCGCCACCTTCGGTGATCCCTTCGAGGTCCGTTTCGACCGCGAGAACAACCCGCACATCGCCTTCGGCGGCGGCGTTCACCGCTGTCTCGGGTCACACCTGGCACGCCGTGAGCTCCGCATCGTGCTGCGCGAGTGGCACCGCCGGATCCCCAACTACACGCTGAAGCCCGGCCACGAAGAGCTCGAATACCCCCAGGGTCTGCGTCACGTCAAGGACCTGATGCTCACGTGGGGCTGAGGAACGCCACGACTCGCGAGCGCCCCCCCAGCGCGCTCCGGCACCGTCGAGGCCCATGTCGCCTCCGCGGTGTCGGAGCGAATCTCGCAGGGCCACGTTGAGCGCGGAGGCCCGCCACTTGGTCGTGGGCTTCGTCGGTGTGGGTCACATGGGTCGACCCATGATCGACCGGCTCGTCCTCGCCGGGTGGGACCCCACGGTCTACGTCCGGCGGCCCGAGATCGCCGACGAGCTGCGGGCGCAAGGGGTGGCAGTCGCGTCGAGCCCCACGGAGCTCGCATCGGTCTCCGATGTCCTCGTGCTGTGCTTCTTCTCCGACCTACAGCTACGCGAGGTCATGTTCGACGAGGGCACGCTGGCGGCGATGCGCCCCGGCGCCATCGCCGCGACCCACACGACAGGCAGCCCCGACCTGGTCCTCGAACTGGCCGACCGGGCTCCCGATGGGGTGCGGATCCTCGATCTGCCGATCAGCGGCGGTCCCGGCGACATCGAGGCAGGCAGGCTCACCCTCCTCGCCGGCGGTGCCGCAGCTGACCTCGAACGGGTGCGCCCGGTCTTCTCGGCCTACGCCGATCCCATCATCCATGTGGGCGCGCTCGGCGATGCCATGCGGGTCAAGCTCGTGAACAACCTGTTGTTCACCGTGAACCTGCGCGTGGCCGGGCAGGCCGCAGCGCTGGCCCAGTCGATGGGCGTTGCACCCGCCGAACTGGCGCGTGTACTGGCCCACTGCAGTGGCGACAGCTACGCCCTCCGGCGGTTCGCCGACGGCGGCGAGCCCACTGCGCTCGCCCAGGGCGCTCGGCCATACTTGCAGAAGGATGTCGGTGTCGTGCGCGACATCGCCGAGGCGATGGGACTCGAACTCGGGGAGCTGGGGGAACTGGCTCGCTGGGTCGACGACTAGCGAGAACCAACGCGACGACTCGTCGCCATACCGAAACCTCGGCCGCCGGCCGACCACAGGGGGAACCATGACCACAGAACCGCTTCGCTACATCGACTCCGACGGCCACGTCCTCGAGCCGCCCACGGCGCTGCCCGAGTACGCCCCTGCCGCCTACCGCGACCGGATCTGGCATCTCGAAACCGATGCCGACGGCAAGGAGTGGTCGGTGTACAACGGCGAACGCCGACCGACCTCAGGCCTCGCGGGAACCGCCGGGTTCAGCGACGAGAAGGTCGACCAGGTCCGCGCCGGCGAGATCAGCTACAGCCAGACACGGCCATCGGGATGGACCGCGAGCCTCCGACTGGCCGACATGGACGCAGACGGCATCGAGATGTCAGTGCTGTACCCCACCACGATGTTGGGCCTGCAGAGCTTCACCGACGTGGACTTCGGCCGGGTCCAGGCGCGCGCCTACAACGACTGGTGCTCCGACCACGTCGCCGAAGGCCAGGGCCGGCTGTTCGGGTCGGGCGCCTTGCCGCCGATGCACGAAGCCGACGACATCGCCGCGGTCGCCCAGGAGATCTACCACGTGGCCGAGCTGCCCAGGATGGTGTCGGTGTTCATGCGGCCCAACCCTGCGGTCGACTGGCGCCAGTTCAACGACCCGGTCTACGACCCGATCTGGGCCGCGGCCCAAGACACCGGGCTGCCCATCGGGTTCCACCCGTTCCTTGCTCCCGATCTGCCCGGCGCATGTGCCGGCCTCAAGCTCGCCCGCGAGCGCCAGCCCGACGGTTCCTACGAGTCCCTGGCCGAATTCGAGAGCCGCCCCACCGGATCGTTCACCAACATCTACTTCACCCAGGCGATCGCCAACCCCGTCGACGTGATGAGCGCCGTGTGTTTCATCACCGCCGGCGGCGTCGCCGAGAAGTTCCCGGGCGCCAAGTTCATGTTCCTCGAGGCCAACGGCGGCTGGCTCGTTCCCTGGCTCGAACGCCTCGACCACCACAGCAAGAAGTTCTCCTGGGACGTGCCGTGGCTGAAGATGCTGCCGTCGGAGTACTTCCGCCGCCAGTGCTGGATCAGTTTCGATCCCGACGAGAGCATGCTGGCCTTCACCGCCAACTCCCCGCTGTGTGGCGCGGATCGCATCGTGTGGGCGTCGGACTACCCGCACCCCGATGCCAAGTTCCCCGGCGTCGTCGAGGAGCTCGACGAAGCCCTCGCCGGTCTGACCTTCGAGCAGAAGCGGGCGATCACGAGCGAGAGCGCCCTCGCGTTGTACGGACTCGAATAGACCAACAGGAGTACTGCCGCAATGACTACCGGTGATCAGGGCCTGCCGCTGCAGGGCCTCCGCGTTCTCGACATGTCGCGTTTCCAGCCCGGCGCATACCTCACCCGGATGCTCGCCGAGCTCGGAGCCGAGGTGATCAAGATCGAGCCTCCCGGCCGCGGTGCCCCCGAGCGCATGATCGACTTCACCACCGCGAGCCTGCACCACTCCAAGCGGTCGCTGGCGCTCGACGTGCGCTCACCTGACGCGCTGGCGGTGCTCGACAAGCTCGTCTCCGGAGCCGATGTCGTGGTGGAGTCGGCGGCGCCGGGATCGCTCGACGCGAAGGGGGTGGGCTACGCGCACTTCAGCGAGGTCAACCCCCGCATCATCTGGTGTGGGGTCACCGGCTTCGGGGCCGACGGACCGTACTCCCAGACCGCCGGCCACGACATCAGCTATCTCGCCCAGGCGGGCATGTTGAGCCGACTCGCCGAGCCCGACGAACTCCCCGATCAGCCGAGCGTGCTGCTCGCGGGGCCCATTGCCGCCCTCATGGGGACCATCGGCATCCTGGCCGCCGTGGCGCGCCGCGAACGCACCGGCGAGGGGTGTTTCGTCGACGACAGCATTGCCGACTCGGTGATGTGGCTCATGGGCGAGGACATCGCCCGTGCGGCGCGCGGTCAGCAACCTTGGCATCTTCGTCACCCGGCGCGAGCCACGTACCGGTGCGCTGACGGCAAGCGGATCAGCATCGCCTCCGCCGAGCCCAACACCTGGCGGGCGCTGAGCGCGGGGCTGGGCCTCGACCTGGGGGAGGTCCCCGGAGGCCCACCCGATCAGGCCGACGAGACCCGCGCGAAGCTCGCGGACGCCTTTGCGACCCAGCCCGCCGCGCACTGGGTCGCAACGCTCGGCGCAGCCGCCGTGACGCCCTGCAACGACCCCGTCGACCTTCCCGACGACCCCCACGTGCGTGCCCGCAACGGGATCGTCGATGTGGAGCGGAACGGTGTCGTGGACAAGATCGTGCGTCTCCCGCTGCGGTTCAGCGGCGTCGACGCCGACGCCAACCTGCCCCGTCCGGCGCCCGCAGTGGGCGCCGACACCGAGGACCTGCTCCGCGAAGCCGGCTTCGACGACGAGGCCATCGCCGGGCTACTCGCCGGCGGGGTGATCGGCACCGCCTCGTGACGGCGGCGCCGAACCCGGCTCACATTGCGTTCTTGTAGTCCTTGCCCATCGCCTCGGGCGGGGCCGAGAAGCCGCGGATGATCGCCTGGACCGAGTACGAGGCGAGCAGCCGCCCGTCGCGGGCATGCACCCGGCCGATGCCCTGGGCCGAGCCGCGTCCCGCGTAGATGGCCGGGTTCGCGTAGAGCATCCACTCGGTGACGTCGACGTCGTCGTGGAAGGCGATCGACGCCGACATGATGCCCGTGGAGACGGTGACGTGGGCCTCGGCCTCGGTGAGGCCGGCATGCGGGCGCATCGCTGCGGCGATCGTCCAATGCGTACTCGCCTGCGCCAGCAGGGCCTGGTGCAGGTACTGCTCCGAAGGCGACTCACGGAATCGGGCCCACACGTAGATCTCCGGTGGGCCTGTCTCGTCAGGCGAACGTCGATACGCGCCGTCGACGTGGCGCAGGTCGCGACCGGAGACCGACATGTCCAGTGAAGGACACTCGTAGGGCCCGGCGACATCGGGCATCTCGGCGGCACCTCGGATGAGCTCGTCGGCGCCCGCGTCGAGCATCGCCATCCCGGCACACCGCAACGCGCCGTCCTGCGAGATCCTCACCTCCACCGTGGAGATCGAACGACCGCCTCGCAACACGTCGACGTCGACATCGAGGGGGGCATCGAACGACGCCGCCTTGGCGAAGATGGCGTAGGCCGAGGTGACCCGTTGCCCGGGCACCACCTTCGAGGCAGCCACGATCGTGTCGCCGAGAAGCTGGCCCCCCTCGACCACGTCGCGGCGGTGGCGCTCCTTGGCCCAGTCGAAGAACGTACCCAGGGGCGGATCGGGGTACGGGGGAGCCCGGAATCGGCCGGCGGCTTCGGTGGGCGAGACGTCCATGAGCCTGCACAGGTCACTGGCACTTCCCCACAGCGGGAACCGCTTGGTGAGGTGATCGCCAGGGTCGGCGGACCAGAGCTCGGTGACGGCCACCTCGAGGCGGTCGGCGTAGAAGGCGAGATGCCCTGCGATGGGAGCGACCTCGGCGAAGGGCTCGAGGTAGGCCCAGGCGACGTTCTCCTCGGTGTCGACACCATCGGTCGACGACCAGTAGCTTGCCTCGCCCTTGAAGGGGCACACCGTGTGGTGGTCGGTGGCGGTGAGATGCTCCCAACGCACGTCCTCGACCGGGAAGTAGAGCTGGTCGACATGGTCGGACTCGGCAACCACCAGGCAGTGCGCGCTCTCGGCGAGCACCACGTCGCCGTGGCGGACCGTCCCGATCCCATCGAGCGGCGTGGCGCGAATCACGTACCCGGGGTACTTCGGCCACGCGGACTCGATGGGCGTCGCGGGCATGGTCACTCGAGCATGTAGTGGTGCATGGGCATGGCGGTGGTGGAGGTGCTACCACCATCGACCGGGAGCAGGACCCCGGTGATCCACTTCGCCTCATCGGAGACGAGGAACGCGACCGTCCACGCGATGTCCCACGGCGTTCCCTCGGTCCCGAGCACGCCGGCCTTGCGGCGTCGCTGGCGAATCTCGTCGGGATGGTCGCCCATCGGGGCGTACACGTGGCCGGGGAGCACGCAGTTGACCCGGATCCCCTGACGCCCCCACTGGTATGCGTGCTCCACCGTCATGGCGTTCATGCCGCCCTTGGCGCTCGTGTACGCACCACCGCCCATGCCCCGGATCGAGGAAATGGACGAGATGTTCACGATGGCCCCACCGCCGGCACGGACGATGGCGGGAGCGGCAGCCTCCGACAGGAGCGTGGGTCCGAGCAGGTTGATGTCGATGACGCGGTGCCAGTCGTCGACGTCGTCGCTCGCGCTCTGGCTGGCAGGGAGGACCGCAGCGCAGTTGACCAGCGCCTCGAGCGACCCGAAGGCGGACTCGGCGTCGGCAACGGCGCGCCGGCAGTCGTCACGCTTGCGCACGTCTCCGATGCAGCTCACCGCGGTGCCGCCGTCGCCCTCGATCGCGGAGACCGTGGCGTCGGCGCGTCCGGGTGACACGTCGAACACCACGACCTGGGCTCCCTGGCGAGCCACCAGCCGGGCGATGCCGCTGCCGATGCTGAGCAGACCACTGTCGTCGTTGCCGCCTCCGGACACGATCACCGTCTTGCCGGCGAGTCGCTCGTTCCGGGGGCTCGGTATGTCGCTCATAGTGTCCTCAGAGCGCGTTCGTGTAGCCGCCGTTGACCGGGATCACCTGGCCGGTGATCCACGACGCAGCATCGGACGCGAGCAACAACATGAGACCCACGGGATCCTCCGGTGTCCCCATGCGCTTCACCGAATAGAGCCGGGTCATCCGCTTCAGCGTCTCGGGATCGGCTTCGGGTTGGCCCTCGTAGCGCAGCGACCCGAAGGAGATCGCGTTGGAGGTGATGCCCTGCGGACCGTATTCGGTGGCGATGGCGCGCATGAATGCCGCTGAGGCAGCCTTCGCGGCGCCGTACACGCCCATCCCCCGCTCGGCACGCCGAGCCGCGTCGCTGATGATGGTGACGAAACGGCCCCATCCCCGCTCGGTCATGTAAGGCAACGCGGCGTAGGCGGTGTTCATGTTCCCGAAGAGGTTGAGCTCCACGAGGCGGTGCCACCGCTGCGGGTCGGAGTCGCCGAAATGCACGATGGGGAACGTGATCTCGCGCACCCCACCGACATTGTTGACGACGATGTCGACGGGGTGCGCGCCGAGCGCGTCCTGGACGGCGGCGAGATCGGTGATGTCGAAGACCGCCGCGGTGGCCTGGCCCCCGGCGGCACGGATCTCCGACGCGACGGCTTCGGCCTTCTCCTCGACGACGTCGTTGACCAGAACCGACGCGCCGGCGTCGGCCAGGGCCATCGAGAAGGCTCTGCCGGTGTGCTGGCCGCCGCCGGTGACCAGGGCGCTGTGGCCGCTCAGATCGATGGAGAAGGTCACGATGCGCGCGCCGCTTCGTACATGGCGCGCCACTCGGCCCGGGGGCGGATGGTCTCGTCGACGTCGGGCGACTGCGCCCGGAGCGCCCCGACGGTGGCGTCCTCACGCGCGATGTGCTCGAAGGGGTCGTAGTCGAAGAACCGCGCCGCGTTCTCCCAGGTGATCTTGTGGATCTCCTCGTCGGTACACGAAGCGCCGTCGAGCTCACCCAGCAGGAACTCCGGGGCGCCGGGCCACACGCTGTCGGAGTGCGGGTAGTCGCACTCCCAGGCGATGGTGTCGATGCCGACGTCCTCACGGACCTTCAGCGACGCCGGGTCCGAGATGTAGCAGGCCAGCGAGTGCTCCCGGAAGATGTCGCTCGGCAGCTTGTCGCCGAAGTCGTGTCCGAGCCACCGCTGGTTGAGATAGTGACGGTCGCAGCGGTTGAGGTAGAAGGGGATCCACCCCACGCCGCCTTCGGACCAGGCCACCTTGAGGTCGGGCCACTTCCAGAAGGCGCCGCCCCAGAGCAGGTCCTGCGCAGCGATCGCCGAGACCTGCGTGGCCAAGATGATGAGGTTGTCGATCGGGGCGCCCGGGGCGCTGTTGATCGACGCGAAACCCTGTCCGATGTGCAGGCACATCACCGTGCCCGTGTCACAAAGCGCGTCGAACACGGGCTTCCAGTGGTCGAGGTCGTGATAGCTGGGCAGACCCAGCAGGTGCGGCAGCTCGGGCATCGTGACCGCGAGGTGACCCTTGGCAGCACAGCGCCGTATCTCGGTTGCCAGAACCTGGGGGTCCCACGCCGGCGGGATCGCCAGCGGCATGAACCGGCCCGGCTTGGATGCACACCACTCGTCGATGTGCCAGTCGTTGTAGGCCTGCAACATGACCAGCGACAGGTCCTTGTCGGGGGCCTGGAAGAAGAAGTTGCCGCTGAATCCCGCGAAGGTCGGGAAACACATCGAGGCCAGGATCCCGTTGTGGTCGAAGTCCCGCACCCGCTGATCGATGTCGTAGCAGCCAGGGCGCATCTCGGCGAAGGTCGTGGGATCGAAGCCCCATTCGTTCTTCGGCCAGCTGACCACGGCGTTGAGACCCATGGATCCGGCGACGGCGTCCTGGAAGACCCAGCGATCCATACCGTCGTCACCGGTCACGATGTGGGGCGCCTTGTCCTTGTACGCGGCCGGGACGTGGGCGTCGAACATACCCGGCGGCTCGATCACGTGATCATCGACGCTGATGAGGATCATGTCTTCGACGTTCATTGGGTTGCCTCCCCCTTGTCGTGCGCAACCACACGCGAGCTGCGGACCAATCGCTAGCTATTCGCGCAACCTAGCACTGGGCCAACCGCGCGTGCCCACGCGATCGGATCGCAGAATCGGTCAGAACAGTGGGTCGGTCGCCAGTGACTGGCGAAAGAGGTCACCCACCGTGAGTCCGGGGGCGACCTCCGCCAGCCCACCCCTGATCTGCGCGGCCGAGCCTTCGTAAGCGGCTCGAGCGGCGCGCCCACGTCCGGCTTTGATATTGCGCAACGACTTGGCCCATGCCTCGGCGACGTCGGCCTCGACGGCGTAGGCCTTGTCGAGCTCGACGACCGAGTCGGTGGCACCTTCGAGCTCGGCGGCTACGAGCGGGCCGAGCGCGGCGGCGAGCACCTTGTCGACGGCGTTACCACCGAGCTCGACCACTACGTCGCCGGCCTCGATCAGGTAGAGGTAGTACCCCTCGACCATGCCCACCCGTTCGGCGAGCTCCTCGACGATCTGCTCGAGCGGCGTCAGATCGATCTCGTCGCGCAGATCGGCAAGGCGTTCCATGCACGCGCCGATCAGGGTGTCGCGGGTCTCGAGAACGTCGGTGGTGTGCACGTCGCCGATCTTGAGGTAGACACCAATGCCCTTCGCGGCGTCGGCCATCGACGGGTGTCGGACCCGGGGCCCGCCACCGAGGCCACGTCGAACCTCGACGAGGCCCTCGGTCTCGAGAATGCGCAGGGCCTCGCGGACCACGGGCTTGGACAGCCCGTACTGCCCTTCGAGATCGCTCTCGACGGGCAGTGGAGCGCCTTCGGCGAGCTCCCCACTCGCGATTCGGTTTCGGAGCAGCGAAGCCAGTGCGAGAGACGCCTTCATACCCCCTCCTCCTCCGACCACGGCACGCAACCACTCCGACAGTAGCAGCGAAGCCTCGGGGCCCTGAACTGTCGCGGAGCAACTTGCCGGTCGTGGAAAGCACTAGCTACTTTCACGGTGGCATCGGTCACTCCCCGACACCAGAGGGAGAACCGACGACGCACTGATCGGGGAGCACCGTGAGCGACGAGATCTACTACGACCCGTACGACTTCGCCATCGACCAGAATCCCTATCCGACGTGGAAGCGGATGCGCGACGAAGCCCCGCTCTACTACAACGAGAAGTACGACTTCTACGCCTTGAGCCGGTTCGATGACGTCGAACGCGCCTCGGTCGACTGGCAGACGTACATCTCCGGCAAGGGCTCCGTGCTGGAGATGATCAAGAACGAGGTGGAGATCCCGCAGGGCAGCGTGCTGTTCGAGGATCCTCCCATTCACGACGCCCACCGCAGCCTCATGGCGCGCACCTTCACGCCCCGCCGGGTCCTCGAGCTCGAACCGAAGCTCCGCGAGTTCTGCGCCCGCACCCTCGATCCCCACGTCGGCAGCGGGAGCTTCGATTTCATCGCCGATCTCGGCGCCGACATGCCGATGCGCACGATCGGCATGCTGCTCGGCATCCCCGAGGACGACCAGGAGGCAATCCGCGACAAGATCGACGCGAACATGCATCTCGCGGACGGCACCATGCCGACCGACCGGGAGTACGGCACGACACGCGGCGACGACTTCGCGCACTACATCGAGTGGCGAGAGAAGAACCCGTCCGACGACATCATGACCAAGCTTCTCAATGTCGAGTTCGACGACGGCACCGGAACCGTGCGCAAGCTGCACCGTGACGAGCTGCTCAACTACGTCGGGCTCATTGCTGCGGCCGGCAACGAGACCACCACCCGCCTCATCGGCTGGACCGGCAAGGTCCTCGCCGAACACCCCGACCAGCGACGCGAACTCGCGAACGACTTCTCTCTCATCCCCAATGCCATCGAGGAGCTCCTGCGCTTCGAACCACCGTCACCGGTGCAGGCCCGCTACATCACCAAGGACGTCGAGCACTATGGCCGAACGGTCGAGGCGGGCAACGTCATGCTGCTGCTGACCGCATCGGCCAACCGCGACGACCGGCAATTCGGCGATGGCGACCGTTTCGACATCCACCGCAACATCGGTCACCACCTCACGTTCGGGTACGGCCTGCACTTCTGCCTCGGAGCAGCGCTGGCTCGTCTCGAGGGACGAATCGCCCTGGAAGAGGTCCTGAAGCGGTGGCCGGAGTGGGAGGTCGACTGGGACAACGCCAAGCAGGCCCACACCTCGACCGTGCGGGGATGGGACAGCCTGCCCGTCTTCACGTCGTGAGCGCCACCGCGGACCCCGTCGACGTCGTGGTCGGCGCCGGATCGGGCATGGGCGCCGCCGTGGCGCGGGCCATCGCCGGCGACCGCACGCTGCTCGTCGCCGATCGACACCTTCTCGCGGCGCACGCCACCGCCACCTCCGTAGGCGACAACGCCCGGGCCGTGCAGTGCGATATCACCGACGTCGACGCCGTGGCCGAGCTCGCCACCCAGGTCCCTCGACTCGGCCGCCTCGTCATCACCGCCGGCCTGTCCCCCACCATGGGTGAGGGTCAGGCGATCTACGAGGTCAACCTCGTCGGCATGGCGCGCCTGCTCGACGCGCTCGATGGTGCCCTGGCCGACGGCACCGCCGCCGTGTGTTTCGCGTCCATCGCCGGTCACATGCCACCGCTGCCCGAGGCCATCGCCGCCATCGTCGACGACCCCCTCGCTCCGGACCTCCCGGGGCGTCTCGCCTCGGTCGGCATCGACCCGTCCGATCCAGGAGCTGCCTACGGCCTGTCGAAACACGGCGTGCTTCGTCTCGTTCGTCGCCTCGGCGTCCCCTGGGGTCGCCGAGGCGCGCGCATCTTGTCGATTTCACCCGGCATCATCGACACGCCGATGGGCCGCCAGGAGCTCGCCCACCAGGATCAGATGCAACCGATGATCGACGCCTCCGCGCTCGGCCGGATGGGCACCGACGACGAAGTGGCTGCCGTCGCAGCCTTCCTGACGTCACCGGCAGCGTCGTTCATGACCGGTTGCGACGTGCTCGTCGACGGCGGCTTCGTGTCGTCTCAGCCGCAGTAGCCACTCGAACCGCAACAACCACTCGAACCGCAACAACCACTCGAACCGCAACAACGAAGTCACCACAACACCGATCAAGGAGAAGCACACGCATGGGGCAACTGGATGGCAAGGTCGCAGTGGTGACCGGTGCATCGAGCGGATCAGGGGTGGGCATCGCCCAGCGCTTCACCGAGGAGGGCGCCACCGTCTTCATGTTGGCGCGCGGTAAGGAACGCCTCGAGGCGACCGCGGCGTCGTTCGGTGAGCGGGCGATCCCCGTACCCACCGACCTGGGTGATCCCGACAGCGTGCGCGCCGCGTTCGCCCAGGTGCAGAACCGTTTCGGCAAGCTCGACATCTTGATCAACAACGCGGCGGTGTACCGACCGAGCCCGGTCGAACGGCTCACCGACATCGACATCAACCAGACGTTGGCCACCAACCTCCACGGTGTCATCTACACCTGTCGTGAGGCGATTCCGTTGATGCGCGCTGCGGGGTGTGGCGACATCGTCAACGTGTCGAGCGAGTCGACGATCGACCCGTTCCCGATGCTGTCGGTCTACGTCGCGTCGAAGGCCGGCCTTGAGGCGTTCACGCCGATCCTCGCCGAGGAGGTCCGCGACGACGACATCCGTGTCACCACCCTGATCCAGGGGACCGCACAGGGTCCCGGCGGTGGAACCCTGGACTTCCAGTGGGATCCCGAGATGGCGCAGCTCGCCGGGGAGATGTGGACCAAGCTCGGCCTGCTCAACCGCGTCGGCGGCCTGCGCGGTGGGCAGCAGATCGAGGACATCGGTGACGTCCACATCTTCATCGTCACCAGGCCCCGTACCCAGCGCCTCGATGTCGTGAACTGCCGGAGCTTCTAGCCGATGCCGTCAACTGCTGATCAACCCCTCCCGCTGGTCGACGACGAGACCCGGGATTTCTGGACCTCGGGCGAGCGCGGGGTCCTGCGATTCTGTGTCTGCGGCGACTGCGGTGCGCTGATCCAGCCGCCGCGCCCGGTGTGTCGTTACTGCCGGGGAGAGAACATCGACCAACGTGACGTCGCTCCCACGGGCGTGATCGTGGGCTTCACCGTCAATCACCAGCAGTGGGACCCCCGCTTCCCGCCACCCTTCGTGATCGCGACGATCGCCATCGACGCCGATCCGCGCGTGCGGGTGATCAGCAACATCGTCGACGTCGACCACGACGAGGTCCACGTGGGCATGCACGTCCGGGCCCGCTTCGAACAGCACGCCGACGTGTGGATCCCGTTGTTCGTGCCCACCGGTGAACCCGACGCCGCCCTCCCCGAGGAAGAAACGCCCGCCGACGATCACCGACGGTGGGTTCGCCCGATGCCTCCCGGACCGAAGGCCGAGGACCGCGCCGTCATCAGCGGCGTCGGTCAGTCGGCCATCGGGAGACGGCTCATGCGCGACCCGCTGTCGCTCGCGGTCGAGGCAATCAACGCTGCCGTCGCAGACGCCGGACTCACCCTCGCCGACATCGACGGCCTCTCCACCTATCCCGGGAGCTCGTCGGCCGGCGGGTTCAGCGAAGGCGGCATCACCGCTGTCGAAGACGCCCTCGGCATCCGTCCGGCCTGGTACAACGGCGGCGGCGAGACCTTCGGCCCGGGCGGCTCGGTCATGGCCGCGATGATCGCGGTCGCCGCGGGCGTCGCACGCCACGTCGTGTGCTTCCGCACCGTGTGGCAGGCCACGTACGCGGCGAAAGCGCGCGCCGAGTCCTCCAGCGGAACCAATCCCTACGGGACCGCCAACGCCGCAGCCCGCATACCGGGATTCAACGGGCCCTACGGTTTGGGCTCGGCGGCCAACAACCTCGCCATGTACGCCACCAACCACATGGCCCGCTACGGCACGACACGCGAAACCCTCGGCTGGATCGCGTTGAACCAACGAGCCAACGCCGGGCGCAACCCCAAGGCCATCTACCGCGACCCGATGACCATGGACGACTACCTCGAGGCCCGTCTGATCAGCACGCCGTTCGGCCTCTACGACTGTGACGTTCCCGCCGACGCGTGCACTGCGGTGGTCGTGTCCTCGGTGGACACGATCGGGGATCTGGCGAAGCCACCGGTGCGCTTCGAAGCCGTCGGCACGCAGATCACCGAGCGCATCGCGTGGGAACAGTCGACGATGAGCCACGAGCCCCAGGTACTCGGCCCCGCCGCACACCTCTGGAGCCGGACAACGCTCACCCCCGCCGACGTCGACGTGGCCCTGCTCTACGACGGCTTCACCTTCAATTGCCTTTCGTGGCTCGAAGGTCTCGGCTTCTGCGGGATCGGCGAGGCCAAGGACTTCCTCGAGGGCGGCCACAACATCGCGCCCGACGGCATCATCCCGGTGAACCCCCACGGGGGACAGCTGTCGGCCGGGCGGACCCACGGCATGGGATTCGTGCACGAGGCCGTTGTGCAACTCCGCGGCGAGGCCGGCGAGCGCCAGATCGGTGGCGCACGCGTCGCCGTCGTGACCAGCGGCGGACTCACGCCCGCCGGGGTCATGCTGTTGCGAGCCGACTGATGCACAAGGCACCGACGATCACGGAGCACCGACCATGACCATGCTCACCTTGCGGTTCGACCTTCGGAACCCGACCTTCGCGGGCGTGTCCTCGGGCGACCGCATACGCGCCGCTGTCGACATGGCGGAATGGATCGACACGCGCGGTGGCGTCGCCGTGAGCATCTCCGAGCACCACAGCTCCGACGACGGCTATCTCCCCTCGCCGCTGCCGTTCACCGCGGCCGTAGCCGCCCGCACGAGCAACGTCGTGATCAGCGTGGCCGCGCTGCTCGCACCGTTCTACGACCCGATCCGACTCGCGGAGGACGTCGCGGTCATCGACAACCTCAGCAACGGGCGACTCATGCTGATCGTCGGTGGGGGTTACGTGCACACCGAATTCGAGCTCTACGGCGTGCCCTCCAACGAACGCGGCGCCCGGGTTGAGCGGGTGGTCGACACCCTGCGCAAGGCCTGGACCGGCGAGCCGTTCGTCTACGAGGGACGAACGGTCCGGGTGACGCCGATCCCGGACCGACCCGGTGGCCCGCCACTCGTGTTGGGCGGGTCGTCCGATGCCGTCGCGCGACGGGCCGCCCGCATCGGCGACGGCTACGCCCCTACGGGACCCGACAGCTGGGAGGCGTATCGCGACGAGATGAGCCGGCTGGGCAAGCCCGACCCGGGCCCCACGACCCAGGGGCCAGTGGTCACCACCTACATCGCCGAGGACGTCGAGTCCGCCTGGGACGAGCTGCTCCCCTACTTCCTCCACGAGACCAACGCCTACGGCATCTGGCTCGACGGCGCCGGGATGGACGGGCCCTACAAGCAGATGGACGGCGCCGAGCTGCGCGCCAGCGGCCTGTACCGCATCATCACGCCCGATCATTGCGTCGAAGAGCTCAAGGCCATGGGCTCACTCCCCATGCTCATGCTGCACCCGATGGTCGGAGGTATTCCGCCCGAGCGCGCCTGGCAGATGCTCGAGCTCGTCGAAGCGCGCGTGCTGCCCCAGGTGTGAAAGCATCGGTTTCGCTTCGCCCACCCCCTTGTTCACCTGAAAAATGGAGATCTGAAATGCAACTCGAAGGATCGAGCGCCCTCGTCGTCGGCGGGGCCGGTGGCTTCGGCGCCGCCACGGTTCGCCGTCTCGCCCAAGCCGGCGCCAAGGTCGTGGTGGCGGACCTGGCCGACGAACAGGGGAAGGCGCTGGCTGCCGAGCTCGGCGACCGGGCCGTCTTCCTGAAGACCGACGTGCTCGACGACGACTCCGTCGCCGCCGCAGTTGCGGCCGCGGTCGATCTTGCGCCTTTGCGCATCTCGGTCGACACCCATGGCGGTCCCGGCGCAGGAAAGACGGTCGACCGCGAGAACAACCCCGTGCCGATGGAGGCCTTCCGCCGGGTCATCGACGTCTTCCTCAACGGTTCCTTCAACGTTCTCCGGCAGGCCGCCGCCGCGATGGCGAAGTCCGAACCCCAGGACACCGGCGAACGCGGCCTCATCGTGAACACCGCGTCGATCGCCGGCTACGAGGGCACCGCAGGCCAGGCGGCGTACGGCGCCGCCAAGGCCGGCATCATCGGCATGACCCTTCCCACCGCCCGCGATCTGGCGCCCATCGGGATCCGGGTGCTGACCATAGCGCCGGGCGTGTTCGCCACGCCCGCCTACGGCGACAACATCGAACAGGTGAAGCAGGCCTGGGGCCCCGTCGTCCCCTTCCCCAAACGCATGGGCGAGCCCGACGAGTACGCGCGTCTCGTCATCGCCATGGCCGAGAACCCCTACCTCAACGGCGAGACGATCCGTCTCGACGGGGCGCTGCGCTTCATGCTCAAGGGAAACCGTCCCTAGACATGGCTGATCTCGAGATCGAGGACCGGGGCCGGGTACGCATCCTGCGAATCAACCGACCCGAGGCACGCAATGCCATGAGCCCCGCGGTCATCGACGGAATCGGGTTCGCCGTCCACGATGCGGACAACGACCCCGAGGTTCGGGCGATGGTCCTCACCGGAACCGGCGATCGCGCGTTCTGCGCCGGCATGGACCTCCGTGGGTTCGCCGACGGTC
Source organism: Acidimicrobiaceae bacterium (assembly GCA_024641655.1). Taxonomy (GTDB): domain Bacteria; phylum Actinomycetota; class Acidimicrobiia; order Acidimicrobiales; family UBA8592; genus JAHECR01. Next base: position 7,267 of record JAHECR010000043.1, on the reverse strand, counting down.
CGACCGACGCGACCGAACGGGACCCTCGCGGCATCGAGTTGTTCCTCCAGCTCCGCCGGGACGGGTCCCAGAAGCCGCTCATCGGCGCGGCCAACGCCACCGCCGTCGCCGGGGGATTCGAGCTGCTCATGCAGTGCGATGTCGTGATCGCCTCCGAGGACGCGCTGTTCGGCCTGCCCGAGGTCAAGCGGGGTCTGCTGCCGGCCGGCGGTGGGCTCTTCCTCGGCACCCGCATCCCGATGGTGATCGCAAGCGAACTGCTGCTGACCGGCGACATGATCGATGCCCGCCGGGCCTATGACCTCGGTCTGGTCAACCGCGTGGTGCCGGCTGCCGACGTGCTGACCGAGGCGATCGCCATGGCCGAGCGAATCGCCGCGAACGGTCCCCTCGCGGTCAAGGCGATCAAGCAGGTCGTGCACGCGACGGCGACGCTGCCGGCAGCGGAGGCATGGGCGGTGCAAGACGCCGTGCAACCCGCGGTCTTCGCGAGCGAGGACGCCAAAGAAGGGGCCCTGGCCTTCGTGGAGCGACGCCCGCCAGTGTGGCGTGGTCGCTGAGATGGCACGGGCGACGCACGTGCGACCACTGCAGCCGGACCTCTCCCGCGGAACGGCCTGACGCCATGGACCAGCGACCCGAGACCGAACCCTGGACCGAGTTGATCGTCGATCCGACGACCACCACCGAGCCCCGACGCCAGCACTCGGCGCGCCGGACCAGCAACATCGACATCCTGCCCGGTGCCACGAGACCGATGATGGCGTCGGGCTTCAGCCTTCGCGGTCGGTCACGCGACGTCTTCACCGACACACGGGGCGAGGCATCGGTCACGGCGGAGGCAACGATCCACGCCGACCTCGGCCCGGGTCGAGTCCTCAGCGCACTGACCACCGACCCGGCGCTCGAGTCGCTCAGCGCGCTCGTCGGGCTCCCCGTCGCCGGCGGTTTCCGGGCAGCAGTCGAACAGAACGCCGGACACCATGTCGCCGAGAAGACCCCACTGCACACCCTGCTCGACGACCTTCCGGTCGCCGCGCTCATTGCGGGTTACGCGGACCTGTACACGCGACCGACCGACGACACGATGCCCGCGGCGTCGGGGGCTCGTACCGGGCTCCAGGCCGACATCTGTGCCGGTTGGCAGTCCGAAGGCACGATGCTCTCCGCGATCGCCCGCGACGGCAAGATCCCCATCCCCGTCGGTCCCGATGCGCCACGTATCGAACGGGCCGACGACGAGCTCTCGTGGCACGCAATGGACGAGCTCCCGATCGGCGCCATGCGACGTCGGCGGCTCGTCGACGTGACCGCAACCGACGTCGTCGAGATCCGGGCCATGTTCCGCGACACCCACGTCGACGACGACGGCCGCGAGACGGTGCTGCACGAGTACGAACTCCGGGTCGATGCCGACCCGGCCACGCTCGAGGTGACGTCGTCGGTCGCGGTCCCGCGCGTGCTGCCGTGGATCGAGTGTCCCCAGGCCGTCGCCAGCGCCGGCCGTCTGGTCGGACATCGCATCGGCGGGCTCCGAACGCTCGTCCGTACCGACCTTCGAGGCACCTCGACCTGTACCCATCTCAACGATCTGCTGCGGTCGATCGACGACGTGGTCGCACTCCATCGACTCGTCGCCCGGGACTGAACCACCAGCGCACACATCAGATACGAATCAGACACGACACTGGAGGCAACGCCATGGGGGGACCGCTCGCCGGAGTTCGGGTGGTGGACATCTCGTCGGGCATCGCTGGGGCGATGGCCACGATGGTGCTAAGCGATCAGGGGGCCGACGTCATACAGGTCGAGCCACCGGGGGGCAACCCCTTGCGCGCGTACCCGGGATCGGTCGCCTGGCATCGCGGCAAGCGCAGCATCGTGCTCGATCTCACCCACGCCGAGGACCAGAAGCGGTTCGTCGACCTGTTGGGCACCGCTGACGTACTCGTCGAGGGCTTCGCTCCCGGCGCCCTCTCAGAGCTGGGCGTCGACACCGACCGCTTCGCGGTCACGCACCCAGGACTGTTGCACGTCTCGGTGACTGCGTACGGCCCCGTGGAGAGCCTTGCCGACCGACCGGCCCACGACCTGCTCGTTCAGGCACGGTCGGGCCAGCAATACGAACAGCCGGGGTGGCGCGAAGGACCGATCTTCCTGTTCGCCCCGCTGCCGAGCATCGCCACGTCCTACCTCCTCCTCATGGCCGTCACGGCCGGCCTGTACGCCCGCGAGGTGACGGGCAGGGGCCAACGCGCCGAGACGTCCCTGTATCAAGGTGTCATCGCGTTCACGACCCAGCTCTGGCACTGGGTCGAACGCGACGAGGACCAGTACTGGGACATCCCCATGAATCCCCAGGCGGGAATCATCGAATGCGCCGACGGTCTCTGGGTGCACTCGATGCACAGCGCCGGCGGACGGGGGAAGGACAAGAGCGGCTTCTATGCGTTCCTCGGGATCGACCCCCCGGCTCCGGGCAACGATCCTGCCGACATGCTCCGCAACGAGCAACTGATCCGGAAGGCGTACAAACGCTTCCCCCGCGCCGAGATACTCGCCGCAGCCCGTGCCAACGACATCGCCATGGCGGCGGTCCTGCGCGCCCACGAGGGTCTGCGCGACGAGCAGGTCGTCGCGACCGACCTCGCGGTCGACGTCGACGATCCGGTCCACGGCCGCACCACCCAGGTGGGCGTGACGTTCAACCTCCACGGCGCGCCCGGCGCCGCGATCCAAGGGCCCGCTCCGGCCCTTGATCAACATCGCGGCGAGATCCTCACCGAGATCGAGCGGCCGGACCGGCCGACCGTGCCGGCGAGGCCGGCCAAGCGCCCCCACCGCCTCGCGCTCGACGGGGTCAAGGTCCTCGACATCGGTAATTTCCTCGCCGGGCCCTTCGGGCCGATGCTCCTCGGTGACCTCGGGGCCACCGTCTACAAGCTGGAGTCGCCCGAAGGCGACCAGATGCGCCACATCGACGGTCCGTTCAACGGCTGTCAACGCGGCAAGCTCGACATCGTCGCCGACCTCAAGACGCCCGAGGGCATCGCGATCGCGCAGCGCCTCATCGCCGAGGTCGACGTGGTGCATCACAACATGCGGCCCGGGGTCGCGGAACGTCTCGGCGTGGACTACGAGACTGCCAAGCGTCTCAACCCCGACGTCATCTACTGCCAGACCACCATGTGGGGGCTCTCCGGTCCCCGACGTGACTGGCCGGGCTTCGACCAGCTCGGGCAGTCGACCTCGGGTTGCGAGCTCGAGCTCGGCGGCGCGGGCAACCCGCCGGTCTGGTATCGCTTCGGCATGTGTGACCAGGCCTGCGCCATGCAGTCGGCGATCGCCGTGTTGGCTGCCCTGTACTGGCGCGAGAAGACCGGACAGGGCCAGTTCGTCGACACCTCCATCGTCGCCGGCGGGATGTACCTCAACTCCGACGTGTGGATCGGACCCGAGGGACCGTTCATCCGCCCCGAGCTCGACAGCGGCCAGATGGGAACCGGCCCGCTGTACCGGCTGTACCCCACCGCCGACGGATGGATCGCCGTGGCCGTGACGAACGCATCCGAGTGGGCGTCGCTGAGTTCCGCCCTGCCCGAGCTCGCCACCGACGCCCGGTTCTCGGACGCCAGGGCAAGAGCAGAGCACGCCGAGGCCTTGGGTACTCTGCTCGGGGAACGGTTTGCCTCGGGCTCGGCCGACCACTGGTTCGGCGTACTCGACGGCGCCGGGGTGCCCGTCGAGATCTCCGACCCCGAGGCCGGTCGACGGTGGCTCCACGATCCCGAGACCGTGGCCGCGGGCCTGGTGGCGGACTATCCCCACCCACGGTGGGGACGACTCCGCCAGTTCGGGACGCTCATCGACTTCTCGGAGACCCCCGGCCGCATCGCCGGGCCGCCTCCCGTGCTCGGTGAGCATTCACGTCAGGTCCTCACCGAGCTCGGCTACGACCCGAAGTCCATCGACGCCCTGGGCGCCGCGGGGATCACCACCTGGCCCGGCCTCGCCGGTTGACGAACGCTTCGTCGCCGCGGTCGCCGGGGGTTCCGATCGTCAGCTGAGCTCCGCGAGCTGGGCGGCAAGGGCCTGGGCCGGTCCGCTGTTGCGGCCCTGTTCGGCAGCCACGTCGGCTGGGATCGTGCCGTTGGCACCGAGCTGGCCATACAGGCGCATGAGAATGCACCCGAGCCGGAAGGTCGTGAAAACGTCGTAGTAGGCGAGGTCGATCAGCTCGACGCCGGTGCGCTCCTGCCAGCGAACGACGAGCTCGTCGGGACCGCCGATGCCCGGTACCAGCGCTGCCGATGGACCGTCCATGAACCGCCACCAGGCCAGATCGGCACCGGCGCCGGCCAAGGACACGGTGTCCCAGTCGAACAACGCGACGACCTCGACGCCCCGGAACATGATGTTCGCGAAGCGGGAATCGCCCCAGGAGATGCCGGTGGGCGCCTGGTCGGGCAGGTGTGCCGTGAGCCACTCGTAGCCCGCCTCCAATGTGTCGTGGGTGGATGGCCCCGCAGCCGCGCTGAGGTACCGCCTCCAGTAGGCAAGATGATCCTCGAAGCCGCTGACCCCCGCCGGCGGCTTGAGGAAGGCGAGGCGCGACGCATCGACCTGGTGCAGTGCCGCGAGCGCATCGACGGCGTTCTCCCACATCCGGCGACGATCGTCGGGCGAGGCGTCGACGACGAACCCGCTCGTGTTCCAGTGCGGGTTGTCGCCGGGCACCTGACCCTCGATCCGCCCCATGACGAAAAACGGAGCTCCGAGGAGTCCCGCATCGGGTTCGTAGCCGTAGACCCGCGGCACCGGGACGCCCTCGACATCCGCGAGGGCGGCGTACATGTCGTGGTGGATCTCGATGTCGGCCTCGTAGTAGAGCGGGTCATCGGACGCGATCCGGGCAACGAAACCCTCGGTGTGGTCGGTTCCGTGGCGGGTCCAGGTCGCGTCGAACATGACCGTCTCGTTGGCGACGCCGGTTCCCTCCGGCAACGTGATGGGCGACAGCTCGATGGTCGAGCCGGGTGCAACCCGGGGTCCGAGCCAGTCTCGCAGTACCGAGCGCATCGTCTCGACGTCGCGCACCGAACGCTTCAGGGGGATGAGCGCATCGTCGTCCGTTGGCGTGCCTGCATCGTCGCCGGAGCCCATTTCAGCCATGGTGGAGCGTCTCGGGGAACGCGTTCTGGAAGTCGGACCGCTCGACATAGGTGTAGCCGGTCTCGCCCGACCACGGCGCCGTGCCGTGGTTGAGCACGTACATGAGCCCGGGGCCGTCGAGGTCCTTGCCCACCGCGAGTGCCTTCTGCATCGACAGCCACAGCGAGGTACTCGTGGTGATGGTCGTCTCGAGCTCGCCGCCGGGCCACCGCAGACCGATCGGCAGCGCCTCGCTGTCGAGGGTGAGGGCACGCAGGCGCGGTGACGCGGTGACCTCGGCGTGGATCAACACGCCGTCTTCACCGACGACGTAGCCGCCCTCCAGCGAGATGCGCCCGTCGGGCTCCCAGTAGCGGGCCAGACCCCACCCCCGGCCGCTCTCGGGATACAGGCACCCGATGATCGTGTGTCCCCCCCACGGACTACCCGTGCCGCCACCCCGGGGGCCCTGGGAGTGGTCGCGCCAGCCGTAGCCGTCGAAGGGCAGCACCTGGTCGCCGAACGCGACGGTGCCGGTCGCGTGGTAGAGCTGCTCGTAGTGCTCCTTGGCCCAGCCCTGCTCGTGCATGGCGCCCTTGCCGGTCTCGGAGGTCGCCGCCGCGTGCATGTCCCACACCGGGGTCACGAACTCGACGTCGAGCTCGACGCGGAAACGCTGCTTGATGCCGTCGGTGGCCAGACCCGCCGCCATGTGGTCGAGCGGGGTGTGCAGCCCGTAGCCGTCGAAGCGAAGCTGCCAACGCCGGAACGGCTCGATGCAGCGGAACTCGGTGTTGGCACCTGCAGGACGTCGCTCCGGAGCGGTGCGATGGTACGACCACATCGAGAGCACGCCGCCGCGGTCGGGAAGCACCGCGTAACACATGTCGTGCCACATGCTCCAGTCGTTGGGCACGGTCCCGAGGTGCAGCCACAGCGCAACGTCGGTGGCCGGATCGTGCAGCGCGAACAGCAGGTTCTCCGACCAGAACGGCACGTCGGGCTCGGCGTCGGCGATCTGCTCACGCTCCGGTGAGAGACCCGAGCTCAGGTCACGAACGAACGGGTCGAACATCAGACGCTCCATTCGAGGACGAGATTCTCGACCGACCGGAGTCCGGGAGGCCAGCCCGGTTCGGTACCGGCTTTGATGTGGTAGTCGGGGATGCGGCGGTGCCACTCGCGCAAGGTGATGCGCAGCTCCTGGCGGGCCAGATGCGAACCGCTGCAGCGGTGGATGCCGCCACTGAAGGAGAAGTGGGGGTTGGGGTCGCGATCGAAGTGGAGCTCGCCGGCATCGGCCTGGAAGGCCGGGTCGGTGTTGGCGACCCCGAGATCGATGACGATGCGATCACCGGCGTTCACTTCGACGCCGCACAGGTCGTCTCGGGTCGTGGCAACGCGGAACACCGCCGGCGTGGGCGTCTCCCAACGCAGCAGCTCCTCCACTGCGTCGGCGATGGTGCCGGGGTCGGCGACCAGCTGACGGCGCAGATCGGGCCGGTGTGCCAGCTGGTAATAGAACAAGGTCAGCGAGTTCGTGATGGTGTCGAGCCCGGCGATGAGCAGAAGGAAGCAGGCGTCGAGCACCTCCTCGTCGGTGAGTCGGCGACCGTCGATGTCGCCGCCGAGCACCCGGCCCATGATGTCGTCGACCGGCGGCCGGGATCGGCGATCGTCGACGAAGGCCTGGAAGTAGTCGTACACCTCGGTGACCACCCGCTGGTTGATCGCCAGCACCGCCTCCTCGTCGGTCGGCTCGATGCCCTCGCGATAGCCCGGCCGGAGGATCCCGTCCTTGAACGCGAGCAGCAGCTCGCTGTCGGCAGCCGGCAGCCCCATGAGCGCGAGGAACACCTGCGTCGGCAGTGGTACCGCGACCTCAGCGTCGAAGACGCACTCACCTCGGTGTTCGAAGCGGTCGACGTGCTCGTTCACGAGCGCCGTGATCGCCGGCTCGAGGGCATTGACCGCTCGCGGTGCGAACATGGGGTCGAGGAGCTTGCGGTAGAGATGATGCTCCGGTGGATCGATCTCGATCGGGATCAGCGGACGATGGGCCCCACCGATGGGACCGAAGTGCGACGAGTAGACGTCGGGGCGACGAAACACGTGC
>JAHECR010000042.1 GCA_024641655.1 Acidimicrobiaceae bacterium | reverse complement strand
TAGCCGATGACGGGCTTGGACCGCAGGACGGTCTCACCCTCCATCTCCAAGGTGAGCCGGAGCACGCCGTGGGTCGATGGATGCTGGGGGCCCATGTTGATGATCATGCGCCGATCGTCGTCGCTGCGGTACGCGCTGGCCTCGGCCTCGGACAGGCGAAGGACCGCGGCATCATCGCCCCGCCGGCGTACCCGCTCGTCGGGGCCGAGGTCGGCGGGTTCGGAAGTGCTGGTCATGGCTCTCCTCACCTCACCGGGGCCCGGGGGCGCCCTTGAACTGGACCGGGATCCGGCCGACGGCGAAGTCCTTGCGCAGCGGGTGGCCCACCCAGTCCTCGGGCATGAGGATGCGGCTGAGGTCGGGGTGTCCTTCGAACACGATGCCGAACAGGTCGTGCACCTCGCGCTCGAGGGCCTCCGAGCCGGGGTAGAGATCGAACATGCTGGCGACGGTGGGGTCGGCGGCGGGAACCTGCACCCGCAGACGCACGCGCTCGCGCCGGGCGTGCGAGAGCAGGTTGACGACGAGCTCGAAGCGCTGCGGAGCGATCGTCGGCGGGAGGTCCCGGGCAGGGTCCTCGAGATAGTCGACCGCGGTGACATCGATGCACACGTTGAAACCCTCGGCGCGCAGCGCTTCGACAGTGGCAACGAGCTCGTCGCGGGACGGATGCAGCACCGTCTGGCCGCGGGAAAGGGAAACCGACACGCCGTGGCGGCGTTCGATCTGGGGTTCGACCGGTTCGTCACCGGTGATCGTGTCGTCGGCCATGGTCACCTGCTGATGACGACCGACGACGCGGTCTGTCCGTCACGCTGTTCGACGAGGATCCCGGCACCGCCGCCGGTGGCATCGCGACGGCGGGTGATCTCGCCGGTGCCGACCTTCTCGTGGAGCTGGAGGATGGCGTGCATGAGCGTCTCGGGCCCCGGAGGACATCCGGGGGCGTAGACGTCGACCGGGACGATCTGGTCGACGCCTTGGACCAGGGCGTAGTTGTTGAACATGCCACCGCTGCTCGCACACACGCCCATCGAGATGACCCACTTGGGTTCCATCATCTGGTCGTAGATCTGGCGGAGCACCGGCGCCATCTTCTGGGACAGGCGCCCGGCGACGATCATGAGATCGGCTTGACGCGGCGAGGCCCGGAAGACCTCCATGCCCCAACGCGACAGGTCGTAGTGCGCGGCACCCGATGCCATCATCTCGATCGCACAACAGGCCAGGCCGAAGGTGGCCGGCCACATGCTCATCTTTCGCGACCAGTTGACGAGATCCTCGAGGCGGCCGGTGAGGAAGTTATGATCCATCCCCGCCAGGCCGTCTTCGGCGATGCGGGTGCTGTCTCCGAGGAGCGGCAGGTTCGGCATCAGGCGGCGTCCTCTGTCTCGTATCGGCCCTCGTAGCCGACCCGGCGAACCGTCGTGCCGGCGGTGCGGTTCGGGCTGACGAGTTCGTGGCGCATGATCCGCTTCGCCGGACCCCAGTCGAGGGCACCGTTGCCGATCAGGTACACGAACGACTCGAACACTGCGAAGGCGAAAATGGTCGTCGCGACGAGACCGAACAGGCCCAGTTGGCGAAACACCGTGGCCCAGGGGTAGAGGAAGATGATCTCGATGTCGAAGACGATGAAGATCATCGCGATCAGGAAGAACCGCACGGGAAATCGCTCCGGGTTGCCCTGGCCGGGGACGATGCCGCACTCGTACGGAGCAGCCTTGGCCACGGTCGGTCGACGAGGGGCTAGCAGACGCGAAGCGCCGAAGCTCAAGGCGGCGAACAGAACGGCCAGAACGACCATGGCCAGGATCGGCAGATATTGACCTAGCACGCGGATACCTCCGGTTCGCGGTCAGCCAGGAGCACGCTACGAGGCTGCAGTGGGGTCCCATTCCTCCAGGCGCGTTTCGAGTGCAACGTCGCGACGGTGGAGCATGAGGCACAGGCCGAGGAAGGCCACGAGCGCGGAGATCGTGACGATCGCCGACGGCAGACGAAGGTCGCCGAGGTCACGCACCATCACCATCGACACCGGCCGGGCGTTGGGGTCGATCTCGGCGAACGGTGGGGCCTGCCCAGCGAGGGTCTCCTTCGGCAACGTGGGAGTGACGGTGACGACCGTGGTGTTCTTCGGGTTCCAGAACAGCACCGTGTTTCGGATCTCGTTGGCTACCCGGTCCCACATGCCATCGCTGGCGCGTTCGGGCTTGCCGCCTCGCTGGAACGTGTCCAAGACGACGAACTGCCCGCTGTTGTCGAAGATCTTCTGTTCGAGGAACGCGGCGTCGGCGGTGGCAATGGCCTCACCGGCTTCACCGCTCGACAGCAGGGTCCAACCCCGGAAGTCGAGCTGACCCGCCTTCTCGGCATCGTCGATGATGTCGGAGCTCACCGCAGCGAGGTCGCTGAGGGTCAGCTGGTGCACCTTCGTCTGTGCGTCGCGGATCGCCTGCTCGATGGAAGCCGCGAGCTCCTCGGGAGTCTTGATCCGGGAGTCCTCGATACCGCGGGCCTTGGCGTCGGCGATGAGGCCTTCGTTGACGTTGGTGAGCTGCTCGGCGATGGTCACCTCGTCGACCGCGAGCTTCTCGCCGATGCTCTCGTTGCAGTACGGCTTGTCGTTGCTGAATGAGACCTCGATGTTGGGATCGTTGTTGACGACCCTGGCTCGCTGGGCCTCGACCGTGGCCGCCACGAGGCCGGGGCAGAACTCCTCGATGAGGTCGGGGGCGCTGGCGAGCTCGACGTTCGCAAGCGCTCGGACGTCACCGCTGGTCGTCGACTGGGCGTAGTCGTAGACGATCTCCTCGGGGACCCACACCGGTGTGTCGCCCTTGAGGCCGATGCCGTAGATCCACCAGATGATGCCCATGATCAGCATCCAACCGAAGAAGCCGGCCAACGCGGCAAGGCTGCCGAGACGGTTCCCGACGTTGGTCGACAAAATCAGCCAGACGGACCCGAACAAGACGGTTCCGCCCACGAGCACGACGAGCGCACCGCGGATCTCGGGCTCCCAGCTGATGCCCGCGACGATGTGGAGAAAGGCAAGGTTCGACATGACTACTCGAGCCCCCGCTCGTATTGGACGATTGCCGCGATCTGCTCAGGCGTGAGGAGACCACCATCGAGGTCGGTTGACTCGTCTCCGAACCCGGGCATCTGGCCCGACGGTTCGCAGACGCCGTTGTTGCCGTACTGCAGGTTGGGTGAGCAGCCGGCGGAGATGAACGCCTCCTGGCTGGCGGCGGACACGAACTGGGCTTCGACCCCACGCAGTGACGGACCGAAGCCGCCGCCACCGGGTATCTCCGGTTCGACCAACCCCTCGAGCGCCGGGTTGGCGGCAAGGAGCTCGTCGGCACCCCACGAGAAGCCGGCGGTATGGCACCGAGCGCAGCCGTAGCCGCCGGCACCGCCGCGGTTGTTGAACAGGAGCTCGCCGTAGGCCTCGAGGTTGTCCGCTGCGAGGCCGACCAGGTACGTATCGAGCAGGCTGGCCGTCGCGTCACGGTCGTTGCCGAGGACGGCAGCCCCGAGCCCGTCGATGAGCGCATCGAACGCGTCGGTCAGCTCCTGGGTGGCCGCAGCCCGATCCTTCTCCGCAGCCGCCTTGTCGGCGGTGGTAGCCGCAGCATCGTTGAGGACGGCCGTGGCGTCGTTCAGCTTCGTGCCGGCCTCGGCATGGTCGGCGCGCACCCGGGCGATGACCTCATTGCGCAGACCCGCCTGGACGTCTGCGGTGATCTCCTCGGGGGTCAGCTGGATGGACTTGAGGTACTCGATGATCTCCTCGAGTTGCTGGGTGGTGAGCGGACCACCACCGGGCGCACCCCACGCGGGCATCGGCGATTGCGGACGCCCGTAGTTGAGGATGTGGGTGACCTCGTCGATGCTGAAGCGGTACAGCACGGTGTTGAGGGCAGGGGCGGTCCAGTTGACCGCAGCCACGTAGCGGGCGTTCTCGTCGAGGATCGTGTAAGCGGCCTGGCCACCGACCGCGCCGGCGCCGTGGCACTGCGAGCACAGCGCCGTGTACTTCTCCTGGCCGCGTTCGATGAAGATCTCGGTCGTGAACTCGTCGCGTCCCTCGTGACGGCCCGGTTCGCCGAGCCAGTAGAGCGGCAGCGCCAGACAGATGATGAACAGCGTGCCGACACCGACGGTCTGCACGAACTCGAGACGGCGGGTCTCGAGGATCTCGTCGTCGAAGTAGGGCTTGCGGTTGGGAGCGAGCTCGACCTCGGAGCCGATCTCCTTGGTACCGGTGGCGAACACGTTGAACAGCACGTACACCGCGAAGCCCGTGAGGACGATCAAAGCGATGACCAGGCCGATGGTGCGGTATGACGAGGCGGCGTGAATCAGCATTGAGAGGGAACTTCCAGCTCTGATGGGAACGTAGTCGGACTAGGAGGAGTGCTTCGCGGCGCTGTCGATGCAGTGCGGCCCCTCGGCCTCCTGCCCAGTGGTATTGGTGCCGATCGGGGGGCCCTGGACGATGGTGCCGGTGTCGACGGTGAACACGCCGTCGGTCACGGCCATGGCGAAACGATCCATGCCGCGAGGCGCGGGGCCGCCGCGCTTCTCGCCGACGCGGTTGTACTGCGAACCGTGGCAGGGGCACTCGAACCATTGGGAGGTCTCGCATTGCGGGACACGACAGCCGAGGTGGGGGCACTTCTGGTACAGGGCGACCAGGCCGGCTCGCATGCCCGCGAGCTCGGGGCCGGAGTACACGGCCTCGGCCTTCTTGAGCGACCCGATCGGATACTTCGTCACCCACATGCGGCCTTCGGGGTAGTAATAGAACCCGTTGCCGTTGTCGATGCTGGCCTCCACGTCGGCGATCTTGCCGAGCGAGAGCTTGGAGCCGAAGCCACCGCCACCACCACCGCCCCAGAGAAAGGCGATGCAGGCGGCACCGAACGAGCTGACCGACAGGCCGAGCAACCCGATGAGGCTGCGGTTGAGGAACTGTCGCCGAGCGACGCCGATGGTCTCCGCATCGGGCGGCGTCCAGGGCACCGGAGCTCCCGAGCCGACCGGCTCGAGTGCATCACCGCCGCGTCGCGCCAGCGCCGCTGCCTTCTCGACGGCCTTGCCGGTGACCACCGGCGTAGCGGCCGCTGCCGGCTCGTCGAGGGACACCGACCCGGCGTCGCGTTTGACGGTCTCACGGCTGAGGCGTCCCTCGGCGCGGGTGGTGTCGCTGCGCCGGCTCGCGGCGAAGATGACGACCGCCGCGAGCACGACGATGGCGGGGATGACGATTGCGAGGAGTTCCATTTCGTTCGCTCTCTACAGCTCGAAGAAAAGACCGTCGGCCCACGGGAAGACGAAGTTGAAGCCCGGGCCACGGAAGAACGAGCCGATCATGACCAGGGTTGCCCAGAACATCAGGTGGATCGTCATCAAGGCGACGGCGAACTTGCGTCCCTCCGGGCGCTTGTCGGGGTTGTTGTCGACGTACGGTGCGAGGATCAGCACGAACAGGGCAATACCGGGAATGGTCACCCCGGCCACCATCGGGTGGAACATGGTGAGCAGTTCCTGCAATCCCAGGAAGTACCAGGGCGCCTTCGAGGGGTTCGGCGTCTCGTTGAAGTTGGCGAGCTCGAGCAGCGGCGCGTTGACGAACACCGAGAAGATGACCGTGAAGGCCAGGCAGGCGAGCGCGGCGACGAACTCGGCGATGAGCAGGTGCGGCCACACGTGGACCTTGTCCGACGGCGTCAGTTTGACGTCTTGGATCGAGCCGGACTTGACGACGGTGAGCAGTCGCTGGGTGTGCCCGCCGGGGCCCGAGGCAACAGGTGGCGGCGTGGCCGTGGCGACCGCCCCACCGCCGGTAGCCGGGACGGCCTCGACTTCGGAACCGCCGCCTGCTGCCTGCTCACGCGCCGATTTCGACCGCTCGAGCAGGTGCGCGGGGATCTTGCTCTCGTCGCCGCCGGCGTCGCCTTCGGCGCCACCGGCCCGTTCGCGGGCGGCTTGCGCTCGCTTCAGGAGATGTTCGGGAATCTCAGTCATGTGCTTTTCTCCGGCCTAGAGCGGGCCCGAGATACCCCCGTCCTTTCGCACTCGCCAGAAGTGGATCGCCATGAAGATCACGGTCACGAAGGGCAGCATCAGCACGTGCAACACGTACCAGCGAAGCAGCGTATCGGTACCGATCTCGACGCCGCCGAGCAACACGAAGCGCACTTCCTGACCGAACACGGGGGTGTAGCCCATCATGTTCGTGCCCACCGTGACCGCCCAGAGCGCCAGCTGATCCCAGGGGAGGAGGTAACCGGTGAACGACAGCAACAAGGTGAGCTTGAGCAACATGACGCCGATCACCCAGTTGAACTCCCGTGGTGCCTTGTACGCGCCGTGGTAGAAGACGCGAGCCATGTGCAAGAACACCGACAGCACCATGAGGTGCGCAGCCCATCGGTGCATGTTGCGCACGAGCAGGCCGAAGGTCACCGAGGTCTGGAGTGTGTAGATGTCGTCCCACGCCTGCGCCGCGGTGGGGCGGTAGAAGAACATCAAGAAGATGCCCGTGACCGTGAGGAGGATGAACAGGAAGAAGCTCAGCCCACCCAGACACAGGGTGTAGCTGACCTTGACCGCGTGGCGCTTCACCTTCACCGGATGGAGGTGGTAGATGAGGCTGTTCATGATCACGTAGGACCGGTTCCTCGGGCTGTCGGAATAGCCCTTACGGAAGATGGAACCGGGTCGGAAGATGGAGTTCCACGCCTGCGAGCCCTGCATCTGGGAATTGATGTCGGTGAGGCGCTCACGGACTGACTGCTTCGGCACGCTCGTCGTTCCTTGTCTGTCTTCGTCTGTCTTCGTCGGTCTTCGGTCGGTCTACGTCGCTGGGGCGACTGGGTCGCTGAGGGGTCGAAACGTGTGCGGGTTCGGTTTTAGGCCAACCGCATGCCGTAGCCATAACCGTGACTCGGCATTCTCTGATGGGGGTCACCGGCGGCGACGGGATCACCGATGCGGCCGAGGATGATCACCCCGGTCGGACACCGGTCGACACAGAGTGCACATCGGGTGCAGACGTCGTCGTCGATGGTGAAGATCACGTGGTCGTTGGGGTCGCTGCCGGGCTGCTCGGTGCCGATCGACTCGGCGATGGCCTCGGGCAGCACCATGTGGATGCACTTCCACGGGCAGATATCGACGCAGCCTTCGCACATGATGCACTCGGACTGGTCGATGTGGATGAACTGCTTGGGCTTGACGGCCTTCGACAGCCACGCGGCATCGACTTGCTGCAGCACGTAGTCGTCGCGGAACTCCGGCATCGGAGGCGCAGCATCGGTGACTCCCACGGGTGCTACACCCCTTCCCGGACGAGAGGACGGCCATAGGTCGACTGCTCGACGTCGGTCGGGGCAACCTTGCCACGTGCCTGCCAGACCGAGAACATCGCGACGTTGGCACCGAGGAAGAGCCCGTAGATGGTGACCGCGATGATGTCGCGCACCACTAGGTAGGTGACGTCGAACGGCAGGAGCCACTCGATGATGCCTTCACCGTCGGTGAAACCGACCTTGGGGCCGATGAGCATCTTGTCCACGCGCCAGGTGAGCTCGTTGTCGGCGAACGACAGCCACTGGTGCGGCACGACTCCATACACCCAGAACAACAGGAAGAACGTGTAGGCCGCGCCTAGATAGGCCTGCCCCCAGGTGAGCCGGGCGCCCGCGGGGCGTCGACGAGCGAACTCGAGGATGCCCACCGACATCGCCACGCCGATCAGCCAGCTCAGCACGAACGCCGTGTTGAGGTAGGGGGCCTGGCGGTGGTTGCTGTCGCGGGTGAGACCCACCCAGACCGCTATGACCCCGAAAAGGGCGACAGTGACGGTCAGCATCGCCCCGTAGAACTTCTTCACCGCGACATCGATCGGCCTTCGCTGGGCCACGTTGGCGTCTCCTCGTGAAACAGATCACAAATGAGTGTAGCCCGCGGGAAGCGGTCACTCGTCCGGCAAACGGTTTACCAGAACCGATTTCTGGTCGACACATCGTCGCACCTCAGGTCCGGTCATTCGTGGACCTGCTCCAGCCACCATCGCGCGTCGACCCCGGCTGCGCCGCGCGCTTCCAGTGATTTGTCTGCGACGCTGCCGCCGCGCTCCGGCGGCAGCCGACGGACCCGTCGACGTCGCACCGTGCGCTCCCGTTCGCCCGGTGCGGCCCCAGCGGGCCGACGCCGGGTTTCGCGGTCCTCCGAGGCTTTGATTTGAGGGGCTAGGGTCTGCGCTGCGTACAGTTGCGTGGCGTTCGGACGCGTGCGTCCCGAACCCCGTCGACAAGAAGTCCTCGACCGCCCCTCGGAGGCAGAGCGGTGACCGAAGTTCCCGATTATCTCCTGCAGCGTTCCCGTGAACGTCGCGCCGCGATGGGCGCGGGTGGCGATGCAGGCGAAGGGGCCTCAGCATCCCCCGCCGTGGCGGCAACCAGCGCGCCCGCAGCAGCCACCGGTGGCACCAGCCCCGCAGTGGCCGCGGCCCCGGCCATCGAGAAGGCCGAGCCCCCAAAGCCGGTACCGCCGTGGGTCCAGGCGGCGCGTGCCCGCAAGAAGATCCCGGTGTGGATGGCGCCGGTCGCGCTGTTCCTGCCCATCTGGGCCCTCATGATCTGGGGCACCCTCGAAGAGCCGACCCGCGAAGCCCAGGGCCCGGTTGCCGCAGGCAGCGTGGTCTATGCAACCTGTGCCGGCTGCCATGGCGCTGGTGGCGGCGGTGGCGTCGGGTACCAGCTCAACGGTGGCGAGGTCGTCAAGACCTTCCCCGATGTGGAGAGCCACATCGCCTGGGTCGTCAACGGCTCGTCGCCGGCCGGTACCCCCTACGGCGACCCCGCACGCGAAGGCGGACAACGCATCTCGCAGCAGAAGGGCGTGATGCCCTCGCAGGCCGCGCTCGGCTCCACCGAGATCCTCGAGGTCGTGCTCTACGAACGGGTGACCCACGGCCTGCAGCCCGAAGCCGACCTGGAGGCCTATGTCCTTTGGGCTGAGTCCGGTGCGCTGCCGACGTGGACCCTGGGAGTGACCCCCGCGGAGATCAAGACCGAGTTCGACGCGTTCCTGGCGGCCAACCCTGCCGCCGCCGAAGCGGCCACGGCTGCGGCGGGCTGAGGAGGGCCTTCGCGCCCTTCTCCGTGAGGTACGCCCGCGCCGGCGCCGCACTCGTAGCGCGGCGATGACGTCGAGGAGGGATCGACCGTGAACGACTGCGCCGCGACACCCGAGTGGCAGGCCTTGTCGACCCACCACGAAGCGATGGCCGATACCGATCTGCGCACGCTCTTCGCAGCCGATCCTCGACGAGCGTCGGCGCTGTCGTTCGCCGCCGGTGACCTCTTCGTCGACGTCTCCAAACAGCGGATCACCACCGAGACCCTCGAACGGCTCGTGGCCGTCGCGCAGACCGCCAGCCTGCGTGTCCGCATCGACGACATGTTCGCCGGTGCGCCGATCAACCGCACCGAGGGACGCAGTGTCCTGCACACCGCGCTCCGTGCTCCTGCGGGCAGCACCGTCGAGGTCGACGGCGACAACGTGATCCCGGAGGTGCAGGCCGTGCTCGAACGCGCCGGGGCGTTCGCCACCGAGGTGCGCGAGGGTCGTTGGCTCGGCCACACCGGCAAGGCGATGCGCGTCGTGATCAACATCGGCATCGGCGGATCGGACCTGGGCCCGGTGATGGCCTACGAGGCGCTGCGCGCCTACCGGCACCCGGCCATCGAGTGTCGCTTCGTGAGCAACATCGACGGCAGCGACCTCGTCGCCAAGCTACACGGCCTCGATCCCGAGACCACCTTGTTCATCGTCAGCTCGAAGACCTTCACCACCGTCGAGACCATCACGAACGCCACGAGTGCCCGCCGGTGGCTCCTCGACGGACTCGGTGGCGCCGAGGACGCAGTGGCGCGGCATTTCGTCGCCGTCAGCACGAACGCAGAGGCGGTGTCCGCGTTCGGGATCGACACGGCCCAGATGTTCGAGTTTTGGGACTGGGTGGGCGGCCGGTACTCCATGGACTCCGCCATCGGGCTCAGCGTCATGATCGCCATCGGACCCGACGCCTTCGGGGCCATGCTTCGTGGCTTCCACACCATTGACGAACACTTCCGCACCGCCCCGCTCACACAGAACGTGCCGGCGATCCTCGCACTCATCGGCATCTGGAACCGCAACTTCTTCGACTGCGCCAGCCATGCCGTGCTCCCCTACGCCGCCGATCTCCACCGGTTTCCCGCCTACCTCCAACAGCTCGACATGGAGAGCAACGGCAAGCGGGTCCGCCTCGACGGCAGCCCGGTGACGACGCAGACCGGACCGATCATCTGGGGTGAGCCCGGCACGAACGGCCAACACGCCTTCTACCAACTGCTCCATCAGGGCACGACCGTCGTCCCGGTCGACTTCCTCGCCGCCTGTCGACCGAGCGACCAGGTCCCGCTCGCCGATGGCTCCGGAGACCAGCACGATCTGCTCGTCGCGAACTGCTTCGCTCAGGCCGCGGCCCTCGCCTTCGGCCGGAGCGCGGAAGAAGTTCGAGCGGCGGGCGTCCCCGAGTCGCTCGTCGCCCACAAGACCTTCCCGGGCAACCGGCCGAGCACCATGATCCTCGTTCCCGAGCTCACGCCGTCGGTACTGGGGCAGCTGGTCGCGCTCTACGAGCACAAGGTGTTCGTGCAGGGAGTCGTCTGGGGCATCAACAGCTTCGATCAATGGGGCGTCGAGCTGGGGAAGGTCCTCGCGAGTGCCATCGCACCCGAGCTGACCGCCCTGGTTCCCTCGCCGACCGACCACGACTCGTCGACCAACGCCCTCATCGACCGCTACCGGGCGGCGCGCGCGCGTCGCTGACCCCGGCTCGTCCGAGCGGTCGAAGCAGCGGCGCCGCTCAGGCGCCGGCGACGAGCTCGGCGGCCACCTCCGCAGCGATCTCCACGGTGGTGTCGATCAGCGCGTCGGTGTGGGCGAGGCTCGGGAAGAGCACCTCGTAGGCCCCTGGTGCCAGGGCCACGCCGCGGTCGAGCATTCCGTGGAAGAACTGCGGATAGACCCCGTTGTCGGCGGCGGCCTGGGCCTCGTCGAAGTCCAGCGGCTGTCGATCGGCGAAGAAGAGGCCCACGAGCGGCCCGACGCGTGGTACCACCGCCGCCAGTCCCGCGCCGGCGAATGCCGATCGCAGCCCATCGGCCAGTAGCGTCGCCGTCGCCTCGAGCTGTTCATAGGCACCGTCGGTCAACCGGCGGAGCTGGGCCAGGCCCGCCGCCATCGCCAGCGGGTTCCCCGACAGCGTTCCTGCCTGATACACGCCGCCGAGCGGCGCGACGAACGACATGATCTCACGGCTCGCGCCATAGGCCCCGACGGGGAGGCCACCGCCGATCACCTTGCCGAAGCACCAGATGTCCGGGGTGATGCCCGACCACTCGGTCGCGCCCCCACGGGTCAAACGGAACCCGGTGATGACCTCGTCGAACATGAGCAGAACGCCATGGCGGGTGCACGCGTCACGGAGCTCCTGGAGGAAGCCCTGACGGGGAGGAACGAGGCCCATGTTCGCGGGGACGGGCTCGAGCACGACCACCGCGATGGAGTCGTCGAGCTCGGGGATGACGTTCCAGGGCGCGACGATCGTGTCGGCCACCGCGCCGGCGGGCACGCCGTCGCAGCCCGACAGACCCTGGTTGGCGACGCCGCTGCCCCCCGCAGCGAGGAGCGCGTCGGCATGGCCGTGGTAATGGCCCGCGAACTTCAGGATCCGGTCGCGACCCGTGACCCCACGCGCCAGCCTGATCGCGGACATCGTGGCCTCGGTACCCGACGACACCAGCCGCACCATTTCGAGGCCCGGCACCCGGTCGCACAGCTCTTCGGCCATCTCGATCTCACGCAGCGTCGGCGCGCCGTAGGAGGTCCCGTCACCGGCCGCCGCAGCAATCGCATCGACGACGGCAGGATTCGCGTGCCCCAAGATGGCGGGGCCGTAGCTCATCACGTAGTCGATGTACCGCCTACCCTCGACGTCCCAGACATGGGCACCTTCGCCATGGCTGACGAAGTAGGGGGTTCCCCCGACCGAACGAAACGACCGTACCGGCGAGTTGACGCCGCCTGGGAGCACGCGCCGGGCTCGGTCGAAGAGGAGTTCGTTGGTCAGCTCGGTCATAGAAGAGGTCCAATCTGGAAGCGGGCCGCAGCGGGGGATGCCCCGGGCAGGGTCGCAGGCGCTTTCGGCTAGGAGAGGGTTTCGGCCATCTCGCCGGCGAAGTAGGTCAGGATCATGTCGGCGCCGGCGCGTTTGACCGCGGTGAGCTGTTCGAGCGCGACCACCTCACCGTCGATCCAGCCGTTGGCCGCAGCCGCCTTCACCATCGCGTACTCACCCGACACGTGGTACGCGGCAATCGGCACGTCGGTGATCGCTCGCGCCGCAGTGATCACGTCGAGATAGGTGACCGCGGGTTTGACCATGATCATGTCGGCACCCTCGGCCAGATCGAACCGGATCTCCTCGAGCGCCTCACGGGCGTTGTGCCAGTCCTGCTGGTAGCCCTTGCGGTTGCCGCCACCGGCGATGGTGACGTCGACGGCATCGCGGAACGGCCCGTACAGGCCCGACGCGTACTTGGCCGAATAGGCGAGGATCGGGAGGTGCTCGTGGCCGCCACCGTCGAGGGCGGCGCGGATCGCCGCGACCTGTCCGTCCATCATGCCGCTCGGGGCGATCACGTCGGCGCCGGCCTCGGCCTGCGCGAGGGCGATGTGCGAGTACAGCTCCAACGTCGCGTCGTTGTCGACGTCGCCATCGGCGCCGACGATGCCGCAATGGCCGTGATCGGTGTACTCGTCGACACACAGATCGGCCATGACCACCATCTCGTCGCCGACCGCGTCCCGGCAGTCGCGCAGCGCGACTTGGACCACGCCGTCGGGGTTCCATGCTTCGGATCCGACCGCGTCCTTCTTGGTCGGCACGCCGAAGAGGATGATGCCGCTGATGCCGAGACCGCGCAGTCGTAGGACTTCCTCGACGAGCGAGACCCGGGTGTGCTGCACCACACCGGGCAACGACACGATGGGCTGCGGTTCGTCGATCCCCTCCCGCACGAACAGCGGTGCAACCAGGTCATCGACGGTGAGGCGGGTTTCGGCGACGAGACGACGCAGGGCGGGGGTACGGCGGAGCCGGCGGAGGCGGCGCTGAGGAAACGGCACGGCGGGAGTCTACTGCGGCGGGTCGTGGGCGACCGGGCCGGCCCCGCCGGTCGGGCTCAGGTCGACAGCACCATGGCGAGGTCGAGATCGGCGAGCGAACCCAGCACCAGATCGGCGGCGCCGAAGTCACCGCCGGCGGTGATGCGGTTCGGCACGGCGACGCAGAACATGCCGGCCTTCTTGGCCGCAGTGACCCCGTGGACGGAGTCCTCCAGCGCGATGGACCGGGCCGGGTCGACGCCGAGCGCCTCGGCAGCTGCCAGGAACAGGTCCGGCCACGGTTTCGCCCGCACCACGTCGTCACGGGTCCGCACGGCCTGGAAACGGTCACCGAGCCCGACCCGTGCGAGATGCCGGGCCACCCAGTCCAGCGACGAGCTCGAAGCCACCGCCGTCGCCAGCCCCAGGCCGGCAGCCTGCTCGAGCAGCTCCGCCACACCGGGGAGCACGGGTTGTGCGTCGGTGAGCACGTCCTTGCGGATGCGACGCCGCTCGTCGATCGAAGCGTGCTGAGACCGGTCGACGATCCCGTCGAGCAACGCGGTCCACGGCTCGTTGTCGCCGCGGCCGATGCGCCCTTGCCAGGCGGTGAGGGTCAGCTCGACCCCGTGCGCCGCGCACTCCTCCGCAGCGGTCACGTACGCCGGCCACTCGGTGTCGACGATGAGCCCGTCGAAATCGAAGATCAGCGCGTGCACGCTGCGCACCGTATGCGGTGGACGAGGTGGACCACACGTCCCGGTCGGCCGGGGCACCGTGGCGATGTCACTGGCCCTCGGAGAGCTGAGCGACGGTGTGATCGAGCAACGACTCACCGAGCTTCGCCATCGCAGCAATTGCGCCGAACATGGCGTCGGTGTTGGCCCGCTCGGGGTCGAGGTCGCCGACCAGCTCGATTCCGAGGAACAGCGCGGAGATCGCCATCGCCAACTCACGACGAGGGATCATTGCCGCCATCACCGTGCCTCCGAGCGCCGAGGTCGCGATGGCGCTCTCGAGCACCTCGGCGATGAGTTGGTTCCACGCGTCGATGTGCTCGAACAACGCCGGTCCCATGTCGGGGTCGCGGCTGGCCCCGGCGAAGGCCTGCGCGAGCACGGTCACCTCCCCCGAGTCGCGATCGTTCTCGTAGAGCCCGCGAGCCACGTGCACCAGATCGGTCAGGTTGTCGACCTGCAACAACGAGTCGCGGTACCGCTCGAGCCGGCGTCGGCTCAGCTCGCCGACCGCCGCGACGATGGCCTCGTCGACGCTTCCGAAGTGGTAGAAGATCAGCGCCTGGTTGAAGTCCCCGGTACGAGCGATGGCTCGTGCGCTGGCGCCGACGATGCCTTCGTCGTGCAGCGTGCGCAACGTCGCGTCGAGGATCTTCGACCGCGTCTCGACTCCGCTGCTGGAGGTGCGTCGCTTTGCCTTTGCCATCTCGCCGTCTTCTCCCCCACGCCAGCGAGGTTCACGCTGCTTTGAGCAAGTGTCTCACTTTCGTTCGGCGGGCCCACGGTCCATCGGGCGAAACCTGCCATGGCGAGCCGATCCGGCTCAGCGGGCCGCGACCAGCGCGGCCACGAGCCCGTCGATCGAATAGTCGGTCGCCTCGATGTCGACGGCGAGGCCGAGCTCGCGGGCTGTCGCCGTCGTGATGGGTCCGATCGTGGCGACGATCGGCGGACAGGCCTCGGCTCCGAACGCCGCAACGAAGTTGCGGACCGTGGATGACGAGGTGAACGTGACGATGTCCGCGCCCGCCACCGCGGCGCGATCGTCGGCATCGGGAGCCGGTGCGATTGTGCGATAGGCCGGAACCACATCGACCGACCAGCCGGCATCGCGCAGCCCATCGGGCAGCACGTCACGGGCTTCGGTCGCCCGGGCCAGCAACACGGTCGCGCCGGGCGCAGGCGGGGGGAACGCCTCGAGGAGCCCTTCGGCCACGTGGCGTTCGGGAACGAGATCGGCGACGATGTTGAACCGGCGGAGCGCCTCGGCGGTGCCCGGACCGATCGCGGCAACCCGCACGGCACCCAGCGCCCGGGCGTCTCGGAGCCGGCGGCAGAAGCGTTCGACACCGTTGGGCGAGGTGAAGACCACCCAGTCATAGGCAGCGACACGGGCAACGGCGGCTTCGAGGGCCGCTCCACCGTCGTCGGGTTCGATGATCGAGATCGTCGGCACCTCGACCGGCTCGGCGCCCAGACGGCGGAGCCGGTGTGCCAGCGCCGAGGACTGCGCCCGGGTCCTGGTGACGACCACTCGTTTGCCGAAGAGGGGGAGCTGCTCGAACCAGCCGACGTCGATGGCGGCAACCTCACCCACGACGATCGTCGACGGTGACGCCAGGCGATGTTCGCCCAGGGTCGCCAACGTGGCCCGGATCGATTCCTGTTCCGGGCGCGTCCCCCAGCGCACTGCCGCTGCAGGGGTGTCCGGCGACAGCCCACCGCGCTGGAGGGCAGCGGAGATGGCCGGCCAGCGGCCGACGCCCATCAGGATGATGATCGTGCCACCGAGTCGAGCGACCGCCTGCCAGTCGATCGAGGAGCTCTTGCGGGGGTCCTCGTGCCCGGTGATCACCGTGAACGCGGTGCTCGAGTAGCGCAGCGTCACCGGGATCCCCGCAGCGGCAGGAGCGGCAATCGCCGAGGTGATCCCCGGAACGACCTCGAAGTCGATGCCGGCGTCGCGGAGCACCGCCGCTTCCTCCCCACCACGGGCGAACACGAACGGATCACCACCTTTGAGACGGACCACCGTCGCGTGGACTCGACCGTGCTCGACCAGCAGCTCGTTGATCCGTTCCTGGGGCACGGTCGGGCCGCCGGGGGTCTTTCCGACGCTGACCAGCTCGGCGTGCGGAGGGGCCTGCCGGAGCAGGTCGGCCACCGAGAGGCGGTCGTAGATCACCACGTCGGCTCGGGCGAGCAGCTCTGCGCCGCGAACGGTGATCAGATCAGGATCGCCGGGGCCGGCGCCGACGAGATAGACGGTCACGGGTCCGAGCGTACTTCGGTGCGCTCAGCGACCGAGCAGGTCGGCGCCACCGGAGGCGAGCAAGGACCGCGCCGCAGCCAGACCGAGCGAGGGGCCGTCGTCGCCGCATCGGTCATCGCGCAGCACCGTGGTCCCGTCCTCGGCAGCCAGGAGGGAGCGGAGACGCACTTCGCCGCGTTCGATGACGGCATACGCGCCCGCGGGGAGGTCGCAATCGCCACCGAGCTCGGCGAGGAAGGCACGCTCGGCATCCACGGCGCGACGCGAGCTGGGGTGCTCGATCGAGACGAGTGCGGCGACCGTGTCGGGGTCGTCGGCGCGGGCCTCGACCGCCAGCGCGCCCTGACCGACCTGCGGGAGAGCCAGGTCGACGCCAAGAGGATCGACGACGGCCGGTTGGGCGCCGAGACGTTCGAGGGCGACCGCGGCCACGACGATGGCATCGAACTGGCCGGCCTTGCTCAGACGGGTCCCGATGTTGCCCCGCAGTTCGCCGAACACGAGATCGGGGCGCAACGCCGCGAGCTGGGCCCGCCGACGGATCGAACCGGTGCCGACCAGCGCGCCAGGCCGAAGTGCCGTAAGGGTGCAACCCACAAGTGCGTCACGCACGTCACCACGCGCCGGCACCGCAGCGAGGGTCAGACCGTCAGCGGTCACCGACGGCAGGTCCTTCATGGAGTGGACAGCGATGTCGGCGCGACCATCGAGGACCGCCAGCTGGACCTCCTTGGCGAACACGCCTTTGCCTCCGATCTCGTGGATCGGGACGTCCTGACGCCGGTCGCCGTCGGTTGAGATCTCGACGAGCTCGACGTCGACGCCCAGCGGCGCCAAGAGCGCGGCCACGTGGCGCGTCTGCCACAGCGCGAGCGGGCTCGAGCGCGTGGCGGCCCTGAGCTTCAAGAGGTCACGCGGTGCGATCGCGGGCTGAACGCACCCATCGATCAGAGATCGAACAGGTCGCGGAGTGCGTCGGCAAGGCGTTCACCGCGCGCCGATCCGGCCGCCTCGTTCAGCCGTACGGTGGGCTCGTGGAGGAGCTTGCCGAGCATCCCCCTGGTGAGGGCCTCGATCGTCGCCCGGTCGTCCTCGGAGAGATGAGCGAGCCGCGCCGCGTACCGCTGGACCTCCGCCTCGCGGATCGCGTCGGCGGAACTGCGGAAGTGCGCGACCAACGGCGCGACCTGGCGGGCCGCCTGTTGTTCGAGATAGCGCTCGACCTCATCGGTGATCAGGCGCCGGACCTTGGACAGCTCCGCCTCGCGGCCGCGACGACCCTCATCGGCAAATGTCCGCAGGTCGTTCATGTCGAGCAACGTGACGCCGTCGATGTCTGCGGCCGCAGGGTCGACGTCGCGGGGCACCGCGATGTCGACGATGAGCAGCGGCCGGTGGTGCCGGCGGCGCATGACCTCGGCGAGCTCGGCTTGATCGACCATGAGCGACGTCGCACCGGTGGATGTCAGCAGCACATCGGCGCGGTCGAGCGCCCCGGCGAGCTGCGCCAGCCCAATCGCCATACCGCCGACGCGCTCGGCGAGACGTTCGGCGCGGTCGAGGGAACGATTGGCGAAGGTGATGGTGGCGAGGTCACTGCCGGCAAGGCTGGTGGCCATGCCCTCACCCATGTCACCGGCGCCGAGCACCAGCACGTGACGGCCGCCCAGACCACCGAGGTGATCGTCGGCCATGGCCACCGCTGCCTGCGACACCGAGGTGATGCTGCGCGAGATGCCGGTGTTGGTGCGTACGAGCTTGCCGACCTCGAGGGCATGGCGGAACACGTGGTTGAGCACCGGACCCGTTGTGCCCTCGATCCGGGCACACTCCCAGGCGTCCTTCACCTGGCGTTGGATCTCGTTCTCGCCGAGCACGGCCGAATCGAGGCCGCAGGTGACGTTGCAGAGATGCCGCATGGCCTCGTTGTCGTAGTGCACGTAGAGGTGGTCGCTGAAGTCCTCGGGGGCCATCAACGCGCTCTCGGCGAGGAAGTCACGCACGTCCTGGTATGCGCCGTGGAACTTCTCGGCGTTGACGTACACCTCCGTGCGGTTGCACGTGGACAAGACCACCGCCTCGCTGACGTTGTCGCGCGCGCGTATGTCGCCAAGCGCCTTGGGAAGGCGCTCCGACGTGAGGGTGACCCGCTCGAACAGATCGAGCGGCATCGTGCGGTTGTTCACTCCGATGGCGACGAGAGACACGCCTGCAGTCGCTCCTTGGCTTCGCGAACCCGGCCCTCACGGACCAGGTCAAGGATCCCCGAGTCGAGGGCCTCCTGCCAAGCCAACCCTTCGGTGGACACCCCACGTGCACGAAGGGCGTTCCGAGCGTCGGCCAGGAGGTCCAACAGTACCTCGTACTCGGGGCCGATTTCACTCTCGAACCGTCGGCGCAACCAGGTCGCCATCGCGGGACTCTGGCCGCTGGTGGACGCGGTGATCAACAACGGCCCTCGACGCACCCGGCTCGGCAGCGTGAAATCACAGTTGGCGGGATCGTCGGCCGCGTTGACGAGCACACCCGCAGCTCTCCCGTCGGCCAGGATCGCTCGCTGGAGGGCTGCGTCGCCGGTCGCTGCGACCACCAGGCGCATGCCCTCGAGGTCCCCGGGGCGGTACTTCCGCTCGAAGACGGTGATCCCGTCGGCCATCGCCCGCACCTCCTCACCGATCGCCGGCGCGACCACGACGACGTCGGCCTGGCATTCGAGCAGCCCCCGAATCTTCTGCGCCGCGACGGTCATGGCCCCGACCACGAGGCACCGGTGCCCGGCGATGCGGAGGTTGACCGGGTAGAGGGGCTCGTCGAGCGGCACGTCACGCGCTCTCGGTCACGACAGGTGATCCGCCACGGTGGCGCTGCTGGTAGAAGTTCAACACCTGCAGCTCGAGGGTGAGGTCGACCTTGCGCACGGCCACGCCGTCAGGGACGGTGAGCACAACCGGCGCGAAGTTCAGGATTGCCGTGATGCCGGCGGCGACCATCCGATTCGCGACCTCCTGGGCACTGTCGGCAGGTACGGCGATGAGGCCGATGCTGGCAACCGGGCTGTCGCTCGCGCCGAGATCGTCGAGATGGCGTACGGGTACCCCGTCCATGGAGGTGCCCACCTTGGCCGGATCGACGTCGTAGACCGCTGCAACCTTGAAACCCCGCTCACGGAATCCGGCGTGGTTGGCGAGTGCTCGTCCCAGGTTCCCGAGTCCGACGATCACGATCGCCGCGTCGTCGGCGAGGCCCAGCGCGGCGGAGATCTCGTACCGGAGATAGTCGACGTCGTACCCGACGCCGCGCGTGCCGTAGGAACCGAGGTGGCTGAGGTCCTTGCGGACCTTCGCGGCATTGACGCCGGAGAGCTCGGCGAGCTGTTCGGAGGACACCGTGGCATTGCCCGAGGCAGCCAGCTCCAACAGCACCCGCAGGTACACCGGCAGGCGGCCAACCGTGGCGTCGGGAATGTGCCGGGTGTTCATCGCATGGCTCTCGGATCGGGGAACGAGGCGCCTCGACGCCCCTTCACACAGCTCTCTCACAGTGCTCTGCCGGGGATTCTACGCATTTGTGCACAAGTGCACGATGTCGCGCGACAGCGACATGGGTCACCGGGCCCGGGTCGTGCGACCGGAGCCGATCGGGCCGAACGCGCCCAGAGCTGGGCAAGGCGACCCAACCATGGGCGCATCGGGTCCGACGACCCATGGCGTAGCCACGTCATCGCCCGATCGGTCGGTGTGCTCCGCTCCTCACTGCGCCTCGCCATTGCCGCCCTGCTCGCGTTCGCCGCGTTCGTGCCCAGCCACGAGACCGTCGCCGAGGGCATGGTCGCGACGTGGACGTTGGCGCCCGAGGGCGAGGCCGAATTCGTCGCCGATCTGAACGCAGCCCGCGCCGCGCAGGGCCTCGCGCCCCTCAGCGTCGACAGCAGCATGCGTGCCGCAGCTCGCGACTGGGCCATCTGGATGGCGGAGAACGTGACGCTTCAGCACGCCGGCGACATCGTGACCGGGGCCCCTGCGGACTGGACCAAGGTCGGCGAGAACGTGGGCCGGGGCGGATCGGTCGTCTCGGTGTTCAACGCGTTCATGGCGAGCCCCGGCCATGCGGCGAACGTGCTCGACCCCAAGTACACGCGTGTCGGAGTCGGCATGGTGTGGAACGCAGACGGCGTCTTGTACACGACGCACCGGTTCGCCGCGACCACGTCGGGGCCGGCCCCGACGCCGACCGCGACACCGGTCCCCGCAGCCCCGACGGCCACCCCCGTGCCAAAGCCGACTGCGGCGCCGGCTCCCACCGCCGCGCCCGTCATCCCGACGCCGACACTGCCGCAGCTTGCCTTCGTCGACGACACGGGCGCTGCGACGCCCGAGCGGGTACGCGCCACGATGAGCATCCTGCTGGCCGCGACCGACTGACCTCCGCGGCGACGGCCTCGGCGGCTCAGCGGGCGAGGAAGAACAGCTGGATCACCCCGGCGATGAGGATGGCACCGATGAGGATCGCCATCACGAGGGTCGTCGCCGGCCTCATGGCCGCCGACCCAGCTCGACGGGCGTGTCCGGCGACGGCTGGTCGCCACCGTCGGTGAGCTGGACTTGCGCCCCCTCTGCGAGGTCGAGCTCCTCGGACGCCGACCCTCCCCGGACCGCGAGGGCCAACAGCCCGTACGCGTCGACCAGCAGCCCGACCGATCCGCTCGGGATCTGGGCAAACGTCGAGACCCGCGCCACTCGTCGCGTCAGCTGCCCGTGGGTGAGGACGACCTCGCTGCCGAAGCCGTCGAGGTCGTCGGGGTCGAGATTGAGCTGGAGGTTGCCGAAGTGGTCTCGCCACAGGACCTCGCCGCTGACGACCTCGCCCTCCCGGCCGCCAACGGGCAGGAGGCCGGGCATCAGCGAGGCGGTGTCGATCGCCGTGCCGAGCTCGTGCAGCGCGACCCCCGCGCACAGGTGCGCCGCCGCAGGGCCGAAGATGTCGCGGCCATCGAAGGTGGGACCCGGCGAGGGGATGTGGAACACGGCGTTGTCCAGCTCGACGGCCCGGGTCGCCCCGCCCACCATCGCAACCGCAGCAGCCAACAGACCGTTGTCGGGTCCAACGAGGACCGAGGCTCCCTCGCCGACCTCCACGGCCACAGCTCGGCGATCGCTGCCGACCCCGGGATCGACGACCGCGAGGACGACCCCGGGAACGAGGTATTGCGCCGCACGCGCCAGCGCCAGCCCCCCTGCCCGCACATCGTGTCGGGCAATGCCGTGGGTGATGTCGATCACGGCCACGTCGGGGGCGATGGAGCGGATGACCGACTTCACCACGCCCACGAACTCGTCGGCATGGCCGTAGTCACTCAGGAAGCTGATCGTGTCGTACCGGGGAGCGGTCACGAACTGAGGCTATTGCGTGACCCGGGTCGACGACGATGCGAGCTTGCTGGGAAAACGACGGGCGCGCTCGACGAGGGCCGAAAACGACGAAGGCCGGTGGCGTTGACCACCGGCCTTCCGTGCGATTGACGGAAACCGTCTCATCCAGCTTGGGTGTACCTGCTGGCCAAGAACCCGTCGACGTCGTCCTCCCGAAGGCGGTACGACTTGCCGACGCGCACCGCGGGGATGTCACCCGCCTTGATGAGGCGGTACACGGTCATCGTCGACACCCGCATGAGCGTTGCCACTTCTGCGACTGTCATGAACCGTGCGGCACCTTCCGGCTGCGCCATTCTCCTACCCCTTCCGCTTGGCCGGCGTCACCTTACGCCACGACCGGTCCATCGCCAAAAACCAGGGAGGGGATCATCGCGGCCGCAACGCCGATCAGGCGCCGAGCTCGATGGACCGAGCTGTCGCGGCCGCGACGACCTCGGCGACAATTCCCCGCAGGTCGCGGGCTTCGAACACTGCGAGGCCCGCTGCGGTGGTGCCGTTCGGGGAGGTCACGTTCTTTCGCAGCTGTGCGGGGGGCTCGCCGGACTCTGCGAGCAGCCTCGACGCCCCGAGCAGCGTCTGGCGGGTGAGGACGTCGGCGGTCGTCGGGTCGAGCCCGACGGCGATGCCTGCGTCGATCAAGGCCTCCGCGAGCAGGAACACGTAGGCGGGTCCCGATCCGCTCAGGCCGGTGACCGCGTCCATGCGCGACTCGTCGACCACCACGGCCTCCCCCACTGCGGCGAGGATGGTGGTGGCCCAGTCGAGATCTTCGGGACCGGCCGCCGTCCCTGCGGAAGCGGCAGACATGCCGGCGCCGACCATCGCGGG
Source organism: Acidimicrobiaceae bacterium (assembly GCA_024641655.1). GTDB lineage: Bacteria > Actinomycetota > Acidimicrobiia > Acidimicrobiales > UBA8592 > JAHECR01. The sequence goes on along the minus strand of JAHECR010000042.1, from coordinate 6,502 downwards.
CGTGTTCGGCATCACCCGCACGACACGCGTGCCTGCGGGCAGCCACGATTCGAGCGATGCCGTCGTGACGCCGGCGGCGATCGACATCACCCGGGTGGGTGTGAGAGGCGTCAGCGCTGCGCAGACCTCCGAGACGTGGTCGGGCTTCACGGCGATGAGGACATCGACGACCGCGTCGGCGCTCGCCGCAGTGGCCAGGCCCGGGTACCGCTCCGCGAGCTCGGCTCGCCGCTCCTGCACGGGCTCGACGACGCAGAGCTCCTCGGGGGGTGCCCACCGGGCCGCCAGGAGACCGGCCACGATGGCCTCGCCCATCTTCCCGCCACCGATCACCGTCAAGGTCGTCATGGGCCAGACGCTACCCCGGGACTGCGGACCGAGGGCGGGAACCGACCGGGCCGCTCGCAGCGACACCGCGTCAGCGAACGACGGCGCGTCAGCGAACGACCGCGCGTCAGAGATACAACATGGGGTCTTGCGGGACGCCCAGGATACGGGTCTCGAAGTGGACGTGGGGGCCGGTGCAGCTTCCCGTGCATCCCATGAGCCCGATTTGTTCACCCCGGGCGACCGACTGCCCCGCCGAGACATCGATCCGGCTGAGGTGCGCGTAGACGGTCACCAACCCGTCGCCGTGGTCGATCGTCACGAGGTTGCCGTAGCCAGCGAGCGTCCCGGCGCTCAGCACCACGCCGAACTGGGCTGCGACGACCATGGTCCCCGTAGGGGCCGCGACGTCGATGCCCTCGTGCTGGCGGCCCCACCGGGACCCGAACGGCGAGCTGAGCACGCCTTGCGCCGGCCACACCAGTCCGGCGGCGCTCGGCGGCGCGCCGAGTGGTTCCAGCGTCGGGGGCGGGGTCGCTCCCGGAGCCGCTGCCTGTTGGGCTGCCGCGAGGCGGGCCTCCTCGGCGCGTCGTCGCTTGGCCTCAGCCAGGGCTGCCTTGCGGTCCTCCTCGGCGATCAGCCCGCTGATCAACGAGGTGAGCGAGTCCTCCTGCGACTCGAGCGCAGCGATCTCGGCATGCACTTCGTCGATACGCGCCTGCAGCGCGGCGCGGACCCGTATCTGGTCGTCGAGCGCCGCCTGGTACTTCTCGAGCTGCGCAGCCGCCGCGGCGGCGTCGGCTTCGACCGCAGCGACCGCTTCGGCGGCGGTGGCCGTCAGGTCGACGAGCCGAGCCTCGCTCGCACGCAGCTGATCGAGCAGATCGGCCTGGTTCCCCGAGACCGTTTCGAGCATGGCTCTCTTGAGGGCGGCGACCGTGATGTCCGCCGTGGTGAGCACGCTGTCGACGCGTTCGGCCTCGGGGCTGACGTAGGCCTCGACGACTGCGGCGCGCAGCGCAGCCCGGATCGCTTCGATCGAGGCCGCCATGGCCGCGACGTCCTCGTCGGCCGAATTGGCGAACTCCTCGGCGGCAGCGAGCGTCTGCTCGGTGGCATCGAGCTTGGCGGCCTGGGCCTGGACGTGGAGGTCGAGCGCGGCAACCGCGGCTTCGAGCTCGGCGTCCTCGGCAAGCAAGGGATCAAGCGACGCTGCCGCCTCGGCGACCTCTGCTGCCTTGGCCTCACGCTCCGCCTTCGCCTGCTCGATGGCCTCGGTCTGGGCGCTGACGGGCATCGCGCCTGCCGACAGGACGACGACAGTCACGACAAGCGCGACGTTGCGCAGGCGACGGGGGCGAACGGAGGAGGCAGGCATAGAAGGCCGACTGCGGCGGAACCGCGCGGCGGGCCAGCTTACGCACGAAACCCCCGCGCAAGGTGGGCGGGAGACCGGAACGGTCCTTTCGGCACCGACTTCCCCGAACGGCACCACCACCGCTCCGGCCTCCGATGTATATCACAATAGCATGAAAGATACCGAAAGCAACCCAGAGGTTCAGTGCCCCCCGAAGCGCGACGCGAACCCGATGCGCAACGCGGCCCGGAAGCAGAGCTCGACGGTCGCGTAGATGGTGCCCAGGATGCGATCGAGTTCATCGTGGTCGAGGGCATCGTTCCCCAGCTGACCTGTCAGGAACACCGCGTCCTCGGCCCCGACACAGAACGCCAGCCCGTACAGCTTCTGGTTGCGCCGCAGGAGATGTTCGAAGAAGGCGGCGTGGTTCTCCTCGGCCGCCGGCATGACGAAGGTCTCGTACTGCAGCGTTCGCTGTCCGAGCGTGAACCACACCGTGTAGGTGTCCTTGTCCTCGCCCAGGACCCGCACGTACCACCGGCGTTCGGCGGGGTCGTGGTCGACGGCAGCGACCACCGGGTTGTCGAGCAACTGCGCGTCGACCCAGTCCTGGATGAGACCGCTCAGACGCTCGAGGCCCTCGGGGGTTGCCGCATCGTGCATCGCCGGTACCTCAGTGGCAGTCGACGAGCCGGCGGTCGCCCAGGCGCTGGTAGACGCGCATGAGGCGGTCGGCCATGTGTCCCCACGTGTAGGCACGGGCACGCTCGGCGGCGTTCATCGCCATCTCCGCTGCGAGCATCGGGTTCGACAAGATCTCGTCGGCGTAGGCGGCATACACGGCAGGATCGCGACCCTCGACCAGGAACCCGCTGTGCCCGTGGTCGACGAGCGTGCGCAGGCCGCCGACAGCCGACGCGACCACGGGGGTCCCGCATGCGGCGGCTTCGAGGGCCACCAGTCCGAAGGACTCGGACCGGCTCGGGGCCAGGACGAGATCGGCGGCGCGGTAATACGTGGAGAGCAGGTGGTGCGGCTGAGGGGCAACGAACCGGACCTGGTCCGTGACCCCGAGCGACTCGATGCGGCTGCGGATGCGTTCGACCTCTGCGGGCCCATCGGATCCGCTCGCCCCGCCCACGACCAGCAGCGTCGCGTCCGGTCGGCCGAGCGCGGCGACTGCCTCGACGGCGACATCGACACCTTTGAGCGGTTGGATCCGACCGACGAACATCAGCACCGGACCGTCCCCGAGGCCGATCGCTCGACGAGCCCCTCCCTGGTCCCCCGGGGAGAAGAGCGCGTGCTCGACGCCCGGTGGGACGATCTCGATCCGGTCGGCGGGGGCGCCGTAGAGACGCTGCAACTGGTGGGCCTCGGCAACGCTGTTCGCCGTGATGACCTCGGAGCACTTGATCACGTCGGTCTCGGCAACGATCCGGCGTTCGGGTTCAGCGTCGCCGGTTTCGGCCTTGACCCGCGCCAGCGTGTGGAAGGTGGTGACCAGTGGAAGGCCCAACGCGTGCTTGAGGTGATGACCCGACACCCCCGATAGCCAGTAATTGGCGTGGAGCAGGTCGGTCCCACCAATCGCCTCGATGTCAGCCATCACCCCGTCGCTGAAGGTGTCGACGATGCCCGGCAGCATCTCCTTGGGAAAGTCGGGGTCACCTGCGTCGATGTGCACGACGCGCACGCCGGGTTCTACGAGCACCTCCGCGGGAGCGGTCGGGTCGTCCCGGCGGACGTAGACCGTGCAGGCCGCGCCCCGATGCGCCAGCGCGGCAACCAGCTCGCGCACGTAGACGTTCATTCCCCCCGAATCACCCCTGCCCGGTTGGGACAGCGGCGATGTGTGCAGCGAAAGCACGCTGACACGTCGGGGCGGCGAAGTGTTGGGAGCCCCTACCGTCATGACGGTAAGTCACCGTAGTGGCGCCGGAGCCGGGACGCGCAGTGCACGACGAGGTCCGACTCAGCGATCGAGCAGGGAATCGACCGTGGCGTCCCCGGTCTGGTAGCGGCCGATGAGCTCCTCCTGCAGACGGTCGATGACCCCGTGCAGGACACCGCGGTCACCGGACACTCGGTGTTCGTAGTCGCCGAGGCGCGCCGCGAGCTCGCCGAGCTCGTCGACGGAGAGACCGGGCACTGAGGCCATCGAGGCCACGGGGAACGCGTCCTCCAGTTCGTCGACGAGCGACTCGGCGAGCGAGCCTGGGGCCAGATCCTGCGGTGGGCGCGGCAGACTCGACGAACGAGCGCCCTCCGACAGCAGGGCAGGAAGGCGTCCGATGATCGACTCGAGATCGGCGGGCGCGCCGCCGGCGCGCCGGTTTTCGAGTTCGTCGCGCACGATGTCGAGGCGGCCGTGGACCAACCGGCGCAGGTAGGACAACGCGTTCTCGAGCTGCTGACATTCGTCACGCTTGGCGCGAACCTCACTGAGACTCAGCGCGTCTAGGCCGTCGAGATAGGCAGGGTCGGCGACGGATTCGACGGAGATCGGCATCACGGCGCAGTCTACCCGGCACCGATCACGGCGTCGGCCTCGACGTCGGGCACGAGTCCCTCGACGGTTGGCGTGCGGTGGTTGGGCCCGTGCGCACTAGTGGCCACCCGATACCGGCGGGAGTACGGCGACCTCGTCGCCGTACGCCACCGCGTCGGCATCGAGGGCCGGCTCGCCGTTCACCCAGACCCGGCACGATGGGAGCAATGCGACGAAGTCGGCGCCGTAGCGCTGCGATGCCTGCGCGATGACCTCACCCACGGTGCGGGCATCGAATTCGGCGCTGCCGGTGCCCGCGGCCTCCCTGATGGAGGCGAAGAGTCGCAGTGTGACCATCTTCCGAGCGTACGAGATGACCGGGCAGACCGGCGACAACGACACCGCCGGACAGACCGGCGACAACGACACCGCCGGACAGACCGGCGCGTCGCGTACGCCTCGGAGCCCACTACGGTCGACCCACGTGACCAGACTCCTCCTCGTGCGCCATGGACAGTCGGAATGGAACGCCGCCGGTCGGTGGCAGGGCCAGGCCGACCCGCCCCTGTCGCCGAGGGGAATCGAGCAGGCCACGATCGCGGCCGGGGCGCTGCCCACCTTCGACCTGCTCGCCGCGTCGAGCCTTCGACGCGCGGCGCACACTGCGGCGTTGATGGCCGAGACGCTGGACCACGACAGTGTCCACATCGAGCCCCGGCTGATCGAGCGCGACGCGGGAGGCTTCAGCGGTCTGACCCGCGCCCAGATCGAAGTGGCGTTCCCCGGCTACCTCGATACGGGCACCTGGCCCGAGGGTTGGGAGCCCGACGCCGAGGTCGTGCAACGCGTCTCTGAGGGGCTGCACGCGATCGCCAGGATCGTCGGGGCAGGAGCCACCGTCGTCGTGATCACCCACGGTGGATGCATCTACGCGCTCGAGGAAACGCTGGGCGCCCCGTCCGAGCGGATCGCGAACCTCGGTGGTCGGTGGTTCGACCTGGAGGACGGCACGTTCCGCCTGGGCGCCCGGGTCCATCTGCTCGAATCCGCGGCCGAGACCACCCCGGACCAGCTGTGAGGGTCGACGCGCGTCAGGGAGCGCGCGACGGTGACGACCGTCAACGATTCTGCCCGCTGCCGCGGGAGTCCCACCAGGCTCGTTCCCGCACACCCATGTCGGTGGCGGGGGGGCCGTCGCTGCGGTACTCGGCGAGGATCGCCTGCCACTGATTCTCCGCGCCGAGCCGCCCGAGGATCGCGCACATCCCCCACACCACCCGGTCGAGGATCACGAACGACGGGGGCATGTTGACCTTGGCGATCACGTCGGCGAAAGGTCCGTTCACATCGACGATCGTCGAGAGCGCCCGCTTGGTGAAGTCCCGGGAGAAGGCGAACCGGGGTTCCATGAACGGCTTGTAGGGCGTGCTCACGTAGTCCCACACGTGGACCGGGTCGAGCCCGTGGTCCGCGGCGATGAATCCGGCTCGCTCCATCAGCTCAACACACCGTTCGGCGTCGCCGGCCAGCAACGGATCGATGAGGGGCCACAACTGGTCGACGTCGGCGTCGGTCCACTGCTTCACCAGGCCGAAGTCCAAGAACGTGACGCTGCCGTCGGCGTGGAACCGGAAGTTCCCTGGATGGGGATCTCCGTTGAAGACGCGCGCGCGGTAGATGGCCCCCTGGTAGAACCGGAACATCGTCTCGGCGACCCGCTGACGCAGCGCGTCGTCGGCCGAGGCCTCCAGCTCGGCGAAGGTCATGGCGTCCACCCACTCGCTGGTGATGACGGTGCGCCGACACAGCTCTGGCACCAGCGCGGGCACGCGGATGAACGGGTGCCCGGCGTAGCGACGCGCGAACTCGTGCTGCCGCTTCGCCTCGAGCACGTAGTCGAGCTCCTCGACCATTCGCACCGAGAGCTCGTCGACGAGGCCCCGGACATCGAGGTTCTTCAGCGCGAACGCCGACAGGAACCGGTAGAGGACCTCCGCGTTCTTGAGATCACCGCCGATCGCGGCATCGACGCCGGGGTACTGCACCTTCACCGCGACGATGCGGCCATCGCGGGTGACTGCACGGTGCACCTGCCCGATCGACGCCGCCGCTGCCGGGAGGGCGGGCCAGTCGAGGAACACCTGGTCGGGGGTCGCGCCGAACGCGTCGGTGATGACCTGTGCCGCGAGCTTCGGCGACATCGGGGGGACGTCGGCCTGCAAGGTGGCAAGCGATCGCTGGACTTCCTCGGGAAGGCCTTCGACGATGTAGGAGACCAGCTGCCCGGCCTTCATCAAGGCGCCCTTCATGTTGCCGAGCTCGCGGGT
>JAHECR010000010.1 GCA_024641655.1 Acidimicrobiaceae bacterium | reverse complement strand
AAATTGCTCGACGACACCGTGATCGGTTCGGACAACCAGAGCGTCAGGGTTTCGCGACCCACCTCGACCCGGCCACCCTCGACCGGATCAGACCGCACCAAATCCACATGCGCCGACGCCGGCGCCGCCGAAAGGAGCAGGAACGCGAGCGCCGCGGCCACAACCGCGAGGAACTGGCGCACGCGTCGACGCGGCTGCATCATCGGCCCTCCGAGCACCCGCGTGAACAGGCCAGGTTCGCGATGATCACCACCCCCAGCGGCATTGCTGATGGATGGTTCGGCTGGCGCATTCCGAGGCTGCCTAAGCCACGTCGAAGGCGTCCAGGTCCTGGCCTGTCCCTGCGACGAGGCCCTTTGCAGCACCATCGAAGTACGTGGACCAGTTCCCGGCATTGTTGTAGACGACGTTCACGTCGGGGACCGATCCCAGACCGGGAACTGTTGTCTTCGTACCGCTGAAAGACAGGTAGAAGTGGCTGGCATCGACTCGCACGAAGCCGTCGACATTTGCGTTGGTCGGTAAGCCGTTGGCGGTCGCGTCCCACGCCCGGGCGAACCCGGTGCCATCCCAGGTGTAGATGTCGGCGTCATCCGCGCTGCCACCGACCCCGGGCGGGTTGGCGTTGCCGAACGTCGAGAAATACAGGATCCCGCCACTGATGCTGATCGCATCGACGTCGAGACTCGACGAGATACCGAGGCCGTGCGCTGTGCCGTCGAAGTACATCGACCAGACACCATTCCAGAAGTGCACTACGTCTTCGTCCTGCACGGTTCCGAGACCCGGCACAGTCGTCGAGGTGGCGCTGAACGAGGCGTAGAACTCCGTCGCGCTCACTCGGTCGAACGCGTCGACGTTGGCGCCGCTCGGCAGGCCGAGGGTGCTCGCATCGATCGACCGGTCGAAGCCGGCACCGTTCCAGGAGTAGAGATCGGCGTCATCGGCCGAGCCGCCAACACCCGGGGGATTCGTGTTCCCAAGGGTGGAGAAATACAGCGCGACCGCCGGCACGGGGTTCGGCGTAGGTGACGGGCTCGGCGTCGGCGACGGTGACGGCGTGGGTGACGGCGTCGGCGTCGGCGACGGTGACGGCGTGGGTGACGGTGACGGCGTCGGCGTCGGCGTCGGCGACACCGTCAGCACGACCGAAGGGGCGTCGCTCCAGTTGCCCGCAGCGTCGCGCGCCCGCACCCGCACCGTGACCTCACCCTCGGCGAGTTGACGAAGGTCGACCTGACCCGTGAGGCTCCAGGGGCCCGAGCCGGAGATCGCCATCGAGAACCCGCTACCGGGACCGGGGTCCGGCCCCGTGAACCACTCCGCCTGAACAACGCTGGTCGTAGCATCCTCCGCGTTCGCCGAAAGGGCGGCCGTCACCGCGCCGTTGGTCGGATTCGGCGAGACAACCAGCCCCGACACCACAGGTGCGCTCCGGTCGATGACGAGCGATGCGCCTGCAGCGATGCCCCAGTTCCCAGCGGTGTCACGGCTCCGGACGATGACCTGGTGCGGCCCCTGCGCAAGCCCGTCGAGGGTCGCAGCCGGGACCGTCGCTTCGAGACTGGCAACGGCACCCGAGCCGGTGACGACCATCGGAGCTGGGGAACCGCCGTCGATGGCGTACTCCGCCTCAGCGATGGCGGACCCGCCAGAGGCGCTGTCGTCGGCAGCGGCGCGCAGGGCGGCGGGAATCGCCGCGCCGACGACAGCCGGCACCAACTCCACCTCAGACGTCACCGGGCCGGCGACGTCGAGCTGTGGTTGCTGGAGCCGGTGGAGGGCAGCGGTGATGTCCAGCTCACCGTTGCCATACGTGTTGTCGGGCCCGGCGACGCCTCGGTCGACCGTGGTGGCCGCCATCGCGGCCTCCGCCTGGTTGCCGGTGACGCCGGGCAAAGCGCTCATCAACAGCGCCACACCGGCTGCGACGTGAGGCGCCGCGAAGGACGTGCCGCTACCGATCTGGTAGGTGCCGTAACGGCCCGAGGTGTAGATGTTCGACCCCGGGGCGACGAGCTCAGGGAAGACCGTGCTCGGCTCGCCGCAGGCCGAGGGACCGCGGCTGCTGAGCGACGAGATGGCGCCGTTGTTGTCGACCGACCCGACGGCGAGCGATTCGGGGTAGTTCGCGGGACTGGCGCCGGTATTGGCGCCGGGGCCGAAGTTGCCGGCAGCGAACACCGGCACGATGCCCGCAGCCCGCAGCGCCTGCACGTCCGGTTGGAAGGCCAGGTTGCAGCCGATGGCGCTCATCGACCAGGAGTTGTTGACGACGGCAGGGGCATCCGCAGTTGCAGGATTGCCGTCAGGGTCGAGCAACCACTGGAACGCCGCATGGATTGCCGTCGTCGTGGACTGGCCGCGGTCGTTGAAGATGCGGGCGGCGATCCACGTGGCACCCGGGGCGACCCCGATGGAGGTGCCGCCGGCATCGCCGCCGACCATGATGCCCATGGTGCCGGTGCCGTGGCCGTTCAGATCGGCAGGGGCGGCGTGCTGGCCGTAGGGGTCGAACCAGGAGTTGGTGCCGCCCCGCCAGCTGCCGGCGAGGTCGGGATGGCTGAGGTCGACTCCCGTGTCGAGAGCGGCGACGACGATGCCCTGGCCTGCCACCCCCGTGCTCCACAGGTTGGGGGCTCCGATCGCGACGAGGTTCGGCTCAGCGGGAGCCGTGTCGAGGCTGATGGCGACCTGGTCGGAGGTGACCGTTGCGACGTCGGGTCGTGCTGCCAGCTCGTTGATGACGTCAGCGGTTGCGGTGACGGTGATCGCGTTGACGACCCACAGCGGGGTGGTGCTCGTCACCTGTCCCTGCGCGGCTCGGTTCACGAGAAGGGTCCGGATCGGCGCCTGGGAGATGCTGGCGGTGGACCGCAGCGACTCCTCGAGCTTGCGGTTGCGTTCGTTGCGGGTCCGCCCGCCGATGCTGGCGGTGTCCACCTGGGTGCGAAGGGTCACAACCACCGTTGCCGTGTCGCCCTTGTGCATTCCGGCGAGGGTGTGGGCGACCTCGGTCGAGATCGGCCCGAGCGAAAGCGACCCAAGTTGTCGAGGGCCGGTGGAGGCGTCCGCCGACGCCGGCAGCAGGGCCCAGAGCAGAGCGGTGGTGGCCACCAGGGTCGCAATTCGTCTCATGGTTCGCTTCATCCCTGCACGGTGAGGTGTTCGATGCGGGCATCGCCGATGACCAGCGTCACCTGCGAGCCCGCGCGGAGGGCGTTGTGGGCATTGGCGAGCAGGAAGAAGTACTCCCCGCCCAGGGTCAGCACGGAGGAATGGCGGTGGGGCAGCGACGCCATGGCGAGGGTGGTGCCGCTGTCCTCGTCGATGATCTTGGGCAGCATCTGCACGTCGTGGAGCATGGGGCTGGCCTTTTCAGGGTCGATCACCTGGTAGCGAAGCTCGATGAGGCCTCCTGCGGCACTGGTCGCAATCAGGTTGACCTGGATGCCGTAACGGGAGGCCATGCCCGCGACGTCGACGAGGGAAGTCCCGGAGCGGACGTCGGCCTGGCGGTCGGGCCAGACCGCCCGAGCGACCAGGACGAATACGAGGAGTCCCAGCACGATCCCGGCGACCCGCCGCCGTCGGTGGAAATTCGGTTGGGTCGACTCGTGGCGGTGGATGGGTTGGGGAGGGGTATCGAGAAGCATGTGGGGTCCTTTCGAGGGGGTCGGACCGGTTGCCCGACGCCGCCCCCTCGAGGAGTGCGCACTCAGGGAAGGTCGAAGGCGTCGATGTCGAGGTTGTTCGCGGTCAGGCCCTTGCTCGTCCCGTCGAAGTAGACGGACCAGGTGGCGCCATTCCGGTAGACGACGTCCTCGTCCTGCACGGCACCGACCCCGGGGAGGGTCGTGTCGGCGGCGAAGGACATGTAGAAGTGCGTGGTATCCACTCGCACGAACCCGTCGACGTTTGCCGCCGCTGGGATGCCGATCGTGCTGGCATCGACGACCCGGGTGTACGAGCTCCCGCCGTTCCAGCGGTAGATGTCGGCATCGTCACCCGTGCCGCCGGCGCCGGTCGGGATGTTGTTGGTGTCGGTGGAGAAGTACAGCGACCCCCCGACGATGCTGATGGCATCGAGGTCGAACGACGTCGTGTTCGTCGTACCTCCCAAGCCGTTGGCGCTGCCGTCGAAGAAGAGCAACCAGGTGCCGTTGCTGTAGTACACGACGTCTTCGTCCTGGACATTGCCGAGAACCGGCACGGTCACCTGGCCCGTGAAAGACAGGTAGAAGTGCGTCGCGTCAACCCGATCGAACCCGTCGACGTTCGCTCCGCTCGGAAGTCCGAGCGTGCCCGTTCCTGTCCTGGCGTCGATCGCCCGGCTGTATGCGACGCCGTCCCAGTAGTAGATGTCCGCGGCGTCCGCGGTGCCGCCCACACCCGGCACTGTCGTGCTCCCCAACGTTGAGAAGTACAGCGGCGTCGGCGCCACGATCGTGTAGACCTGGCCGGTCACCGGCACTCCGACGAGAGGATTGCCTGCCAGGTCTGCGATGTTGCCGGCCGACGTCAGGTTCAGGCGGACCGTGCCGAGACCGCTGTACCCGCTGACGGTCACGGCGCGGGTCGTGCCGGTTCCCGTCACCGAGGTCACGGTGCCGCCGGTGACGGCACCACCGCGGATCACGGTGAAGTTCGCGGCAGCCACAGTGCCCGTGATGTTCTCGGAGAAGGTGACGGTGAAGTGCACGCTCGGTGCCGAGTTGGGGTTGTAGTCCGCCGTCGTGATCGTGACCGTGGGTGCGATCTTGTCGATCGAGAAGGTCCTGCTGGAAACGAGGCTCCAGTTCCCGGCGGCATCTCGGGCGTGGACGTAGACGGTGTGGGTCCCATTCGTCAGACCGGTCAGGACGGCCATTGGAATATCGGCGTCCACACGTTCGGAGAGTGCATTGAACGCCCCATCGAAGGCGACGAATGCGAAGCCCGTCCCGCTGGTGCCGACGGAGTCGACGAACCCTTCCGCCGCGCGCACGCCGGTACCACCGGCGTTGTCGGCGAAGGTAGCCGTGACATGGACGACGGCCGTGCCATTGGTCGGAGTGGTCGGTGTCACCGTCACGCTGCCGTTGATCGTGGGCGCAACCCTGTCGACGGTCAGGACCACAGTCGAGACGGCGCCCCAGTTACCCGCTGCGTCGCGGCCACGCACGAAGATCGTGTGGTCCCCGGCGCTGAGACCGCTGACGGTGGTCAGCGGGATGTCTGCGAACACCGACTCAGTGCCGGCATCGAACGCTCCATCCACGGCGATGAGGACGTAACCGCTGCCCGGCGATCCGACGGCATCGATGAAGCCCTCGGCGCCCTTGACCGCGTTCGTGTCGGCAACACTCGCGGTCACTCGGACTGCGGGCGTGCTCGAGTTCACGCCTATCTGGCCGTTGCTGGGATTCGGGCTCGCTGCGACCCCGCTCGTGGTCGGCCCGGTCTTGTCGACGGTCAGGTTCACGGTCGTGAATCCGCCCCAGTTGCCGGCGGAGTCCTGGCTGTGGACCGCCACCACGTAGATACCGTCGGCCAGGGCGCCGACCGCGGAGGGGATCGTGCCGTCCAGGCTGGCGATCGGGGCATTCACGTTCACCGTGAGCGCGGTACCGGCGCCAGCGGCACCGACCGCACCGATGAAGTACTCGGCAGCCATGATGTCGGAGCCGCCGCTGCCGGTGTCGTTGCCGGTCGCCTGAATGGTGACGGTGTTCGTGCCGTTGGCATAGCCGGGCATGATGACGAGTCCCGTCGTGACGGGTCCGGCCGTGTCTGTCGGCACGGCCGGGTTGACCTCGAGCGACGCCAAAGGACCCCAGTTGCCCGGCAAGTCCTCTGCGTGAACGTAGATCGTGTGTGGATCGCCGTCGAGCGTCAGCGCGGCGGCCACTTCTTCGGCCGATGAGTCGAACGCAGAATCGACGGCGGCCATCGCAGTGCCGGTACCACTCGCGCCCAGGACATCGACGAAGTACTCCGCCGCGGCGACGTTCGATCCACCGGTGGAGCTGTCGTCAGCGGTCGCGGCGAGCGTGCCGGCGCCGTAGGAGACGGCGCTGGTCAGCGGGCCGAGAAGGTCGGTGCCGGCCGCGGCGACGTCGATGAACGTCATCATGCCGCCGTAGCCGGCGGCATTGCTGTTGTGCAGACCGAGCGCAGCGTCGTAGACCGCGACCTTCGCTGGTGTGCTCCCGGCGTTGGTCGTGCGCACGAGAACGTCGGTGGTCTGCCCTGGGCCGAAGGTCTCTGCGACGTAGGTCCGGGGATAGGTGAGGGGGTTGCCGTCGAGGCCGATGACCTCTTGCTGCGCCCCGAGGACACCCATCGAGTGCTGGAGCATGCCGGCGTTGACGTAGCGCAGCAGCACGTCACCGTTGGCTGCCGCGGCGATGTCGGTGGTGGAGGGGTACGCCTGACCGTTGATGAGGAAATAGCGAGGTGCAAACTTGCGCATGTCGAAGGTCGCCGGGTTGGTGAGTTTGTTCAGGTTCGGGTCGATCTCACCTAGCACGAGAACCGCGTCCTGAGAGAACGCGCTGTCGGCCCCGTAGGCCTGTCCTGCACCGGTCGCGACCTGCTGGCTAGCCGAGGCCAGCGGATGCACGACGAGGGCGCCGTAGAGGCCCATTGCCGCCTGGTGCTGACTGTTTGCCAGTAGACCCGCTTCGTAGAGGAAGGTGCCTGCTTTGGTTGCGGTGAAGCGGTAGAAGGTTGTTCCGCCCACCGGCACGCCGATCAGATCGGGGGCGACCGGCTGGCCCTGCAAGAACAGGGAAGTCGCCTCGTCGAGCCCGTTGTGAACCATGATGCCAACGGTGTCGCCCACGGTGACGTCGAGCACCGGGCCGCCCGGCTGGGTGACCGGCGCATTGACGGTGTTGTAGCCCCAGACGTTGACGGTGGCACCCGCGATGGTGGTCGAGCCCGTCCTTGCGTAGAGCTCCGTGTAGGCGTCAACGCCGCTGACGGCAGCGACCGCGATGTTCTGGACGACGTCGGCGGCGGGAGCATACGTGGCGTCACCGGCCTGCGATGCGGTGACGGCGCAGAGCCCTGCCGCATTGAGCTCGAGGAGCCCGCCGACGCCGATGGCGCATGCGGCACCGGCCGCGGTGAGCGTTACGGGCAGTCCGGAGTCCGAGGTGGCGACAAGGCTCAGTACCTCACCGATGACCCGGTTCCCGATGGGCGCGAACGCGATGGTCTGGCCCTGTGCGACCGCGAAACTCTGGCTCACCTCAGGAGCGGGGCCAAACGTGGCGTTGCCTGCCTGTGACGCGGTGATGACGCACGAGCCCGCACCGGTGAGGTGGACCAGCATCCCGGCGACCGAGCATTGACCGGTAGCGGAGAAGGTCGCCGCGAGGCCGGAGCTCGTCGAGGCACTGACCGCGAAGTCCGGGTCGGACGACACCTTGTCGACGAGCGGGCCAAAGGTGATCGTCTGGCCCTGTTTGACCACCAGTGTGGCGCTGGCGTTCCTGGTGGTGTTTCCCGACGACGGGTGGGCCACCACGTTGAACAGGAAGGAGCCAAGGGGCGTGGCACTCGTCGTCGACACGACCAGGGTCAGCGTGTTCCCGTAGGGCTGCTGAGTCGCGCTCGTTGAGGTCAGCGCTGCGCCGGTGGGAAGCCCGGTCGCCGTGAATGTGACGGACGAAGGGCTGTTGTTCGACCGCGTCAAGGACACCTGGAACTGGACCGAACCCGCCGTACCAGCGGCGAGAGCGCCCTGCTGGCTGCCGAGAGCCATGGACTGCAGTGACGCGGCGGCGATACCCGTGTCGATGGCGAGGAAGCCGGCGACGAGCAGGAGCGGCATGAGGAGCCGCACGGTTCGGCGGAGCCGATTGCTGATGGAAGATGGCATCGACATCTCGGTCTCCTAGTTTCCGCAGCTGTTCGGCTGCGGAGGATCGATCCGCATATAGGTGATGGGGCCGGTCATGTTCACGCCCCAGGACGTGATCTGATAGAGGGCGTGGTTGTGGGAGATGATGTAGTACTCACCACAGGCGTTGAGCGTCGACGTGCCGGTCGGCAGGTTCTTCTGGACCCCCAGGTACGGGGTGCCGCTGTAGAAGACGCCGATCACCGAGTTGGCGAGATCGGGAACGGTCACTCCGACGGGTTCTTGGCCAGAGCCGGTGCCGTAGTTCTCGGCGTCATACCACTTGAACAGCACGTCCCAGGTCTGGCCGGGGCCGATGTTGATCGCGAACTTCTCGAACGAGAGATCCTGGCCGCCGGCACCCTCGAGGGGATGGCCGTCACGTCCGATCACCACACCGTTGTTGCCGTGGGGATGGAAGGGGTAGTCCTCGGTCCCGACGCTCAGGTAGTGGGCGATCCCGGGGAACGGATGGTCGGTCGCGTCGTAGGGGTTCACCTCGGCGAGTGCGCCGTAGGGCTGACTCGGGAGCCAGCTGGCGAAGTTGTCAGCGATGCTGTCAGGGAAGCCACGTCCGTTGATCAGCCAGTAGCGGGGCTTGTAGTTGTTCATGTTGAAGGTCTTGCCCGCTTCGACTGCCTGATGCTGGTACGGGTCGATCTCCGAGAGCAGCACCATGAACTCCTCCGACGGCGTGAACTCGCTGTCGGGGCGGTCGTAGGCGAAGTTTGCCCCCGAGCTCGGCCGCACGATGAGCGAGCCGAACAGGCCCATGCGGACCTGCTTCTCCTGATTCGTGCCCGACTCGTACAGGAACGTGCCTGGGTGGTCGGCCACGAAGCTGTAGGTCACCGTGCCTGTGGCAGCAGCCGCGGTCTTGGTGAACGAGCTGAGCGCTCCGGCCGTGCCGTTGAACTCGGGCTGGGCCGGCACGCCGTCGGCGAGCACGTTCTCCTGGCCCGGGAACATGATCGACGCCGCATCGGGCAGGGTGTTGTGCAAGACGACGGTGACGGTGTCACCTTCGTTGACGCACAGCACCGGTCCGGGGTGCTGGAACTCGTCGGTGCCGTTCGAGTATCCCCACATGAAGGCGGTGTTGCCGTCGGGGAGCTGGATGTAGCCGGTCTGGGTCGTGAGCGTGAACGTCGGGTGGGTGCCCGTGTCGGACGTGCAGACCACGCCGACCCGGTTGGCGGCGGTGCTCACCGCCGCATCGGCGGGCCTGGGTTGGCGCAGCACCGCTGTGCCTGCCAGCAGTGCCATCCCCAGGAGCAGCGCGGACCCGCGACGGGCCCGCGACGCGAAGTGCGTGTGCATGGTGTTGATGCCTCTCGTCGTCATGGCGATCACAATCCCCAGTGGTTCGGGTACTGCTGCGCGGACAGCGCACCGTGGGGGAAGACGTGGATCTCGGTCTGCTGGCCGCCGAAGCCGCCGCTTGGAGCGAGGTTGTTGGAGCGGATGTAGGCCCGGTTGTAGAGCCGGTAGACGTCGTAGCCCTTGCCCGACGTGCCCTGGCCTCCGGTGAAGCTGGGCGCGGTGAAGACCACGTCGAAGCTCTCACCGGGGCCGATGTTGACGTTGTCGGTCATGTACGACGTGTCGGTGCCGTCGCGGCCTCGCATCGGCGTGGCATCGCGCCCGACGACGTTCATCGTGACCCCGGCGGTGGTCATCGACTGCTCGCGGAAGCCGAGGTTGGAGAAACGCAGCGCTACTTGCTCGCCACCCATGCAGGTGATGCGCGACGACAGCGGCTGGTACCGCAGGTATTCGTAGCCCGGGACCGGGACCAGGTAGCCGTCCGGGTCCCGTTGGGGATTGAACGGGTCGACCGAGCCGTTGGGCGCCAACGTGTCGGGATAGACCCGTCCGTTGATCATGGCGAAATCGGCGCGGTAGTCGCTCCACTCTGGCAGCTGGATGTGGGCGTCGGCCCAGTGGGCCTCGGCCCAGACCTCCGACAGGAACATGGCGAACTGTCGGTCGTAGCCGGTCGCGCCATCGCCGTCGTTGTACAGGAAGCCCTTGTAGGGCTTGTTGATCGGTCGGGACGCCCCGAGGTTCAGCTTGTTCGCATCCTTGTCCTGCTTGGGGGCGACGAACACCAGGCCGGTCATGCCCATGTGCACGTGCTCGACGTCTTCGACGTGGCAGTGGTACATGTACGTGCCCGGGTCGCGGGGCCGGTACACGTAGGTGAAGTCACGCCCTGTCGGCACCGCCACCGAGCCGGTGGGCTCACCGTCGAAGAACGGGATCACGTTGCGGAAGCCGTGCCAGTGCAGCGTGTGGGCATCGAACAGGTCGGGACGAAGCGCCAGACCGAGGTTCGTCACCTGCACCCGCATCTCGTTGCCGAGAGCGTCGTCGTACTCGTCCCACCAGAACATCGGGGCCGAGTGCTGCGCGTGGTTCTTCTGGTTCGACTTCTGTCGGTCGTCGAGGCCCGTGATGTTGCGGAACCCGAAGATGTAGGTGCTGAACGTGCCCCACTGCGGATGCGCGTCATCGACCAACGGCGCCAGGTTGTCGGGGTGGAACGGTGGGATCGCCGGCGTCTTGGGCAGGGAGATCCAACCGTCGGTCCCGGCGAGGTACAGATCCGGGGCACGGTCGGCCGCTCCGGCCAGCTCGGGAACGAGCACGGGCCCGGCCCACCTGGCCATCGACCCGACCGCGCCCGCGGCCACGGTCGCGCCGCCGGCGAGCTTGAGGAAGTCGCGCCGGGCGACCGATTGCTTGTTCATTCCGTTGTCTCCCTCTGGGGTGCGGACAAGGCGTGTTGCGTGACGCCGGGAGCGAGCCCGGCCAGCAGCGAGCGGATCACTGAACATCGAAGGCATCCACCTCGAGCGAGTTCGTCGTCAGACCCTTGGCCGTGCCGTCGAAGAACACCGACCAACTCGTCCCGTCGAGCCGCACGATGTCCTCGTCCTGCACCCGGCCGACACCGGGGACCGTCGTGTTGGCCTTGTAGGACAGGTAGAGGTGGGTGGCGTCGACGAAGACAAGCCCGTCGACGTTGGCGGTCGACCAACCGACGGCCGAGGCATCGATGACTCGGTTGTACGAGGAGCCCCCATCCCACCGGTAGATGTCGGCGTCGTCGCCCGTCCCGCCGGCGTTGCCCGGGACATGGTTGTTGTCCGTCGAGAAGTACAGGGTGGTGCCGGCGATGCTGATGGCATCGAGGTCGAACGAGGTGGCGTTCGTCGTACCCCCCAGGCCGTTGACGCTGCCGTCGAAGAACATCTCCCAGTGGTCGACGTTGAAGTAGACGACATCCTCGTCCTGAACCTGACCGAGACCGGCCACGTTGACCACGCCGGCGAACGACATGTAGAAGTGCGTGTCGTCGACCCGGTCGAAGCCGTCCACGTCGGCGTTGAAGGTACCGGCGGCAGGCAGGCCGTACGGTGCTGCAGAGGCGTCGACTACCCGGCTGAAGGCAGTGCCGTTCCACCGGTAGATGTCGGCGTCATCGGCAGCGCCGGTAACCGTCGGCGGGTTGGTGTTGCCCGCTGTCGAGAAATACACGGTCGCTGCTGCCGGTGGTGGCGTGACCGTCGACGGGTACTCGTCGGCACCAATGTCGTACAAGCCTGCCTGTGGCCGGGTCTGGCCGTCGATGTCCGTCGTTGGGGCATTGACAGCCGTCGGGGGCTGGTATGGGGGAGCGGTCTTCGATGCGGCACCCGCGTTGATGGCCGGTGAGGTCGACTGCAGGTGGTAGTCCCCCAGGAGCTCCGGCGGGAGATCGAGAGCGACGAGGATCGCACCGACGAAGTTCGGGTTGTTGCGCCAGACGCTCAAGGCGATCGACACGTCGTATTCGGAGACGACCAGCGGATCCACGCCGACTTTGTTGGTGCCGCTGGCGGTGTAGCCCGAGGTCTGCTGGATCACCGAGTTGGTCGGGGCGAGGAGCTGTGCCCCGTCGGCGACGCCCAGGTCCCAGTGGTTGATCGCCGTGACGTCACCGGGCGCCCCGATGCCCAGCACGGTGCCACCGCTGCGGGTGCCGGCGCGGTTGTCCCAGAAGATGTTGTTGAACAACAGCGGGTTGCTGAACACCGCCGATCCGTTCGGGAGCGTCGGTTGGAGCTGTGCGCTGTTCTGTGATGTCGACAGCCCCGCCGGAGCCGGCGTCCCGTCGGAGGTGACAGCGGTCGCCGTGGTCAGGTTCTTCATGATCGTGTTGTTCACGATCCGCACGTTGGGCGCATCGTTGATGCCGACACCCCCGCCCTCATGGGTCGACACGTTGTCCACGATCATGTTGTTGACAACGTTCATCGCGAAGTTGCCGACCATGAGGAACCGGATACCGCCACCGTCATCGTTGGCGAGGTTGCCCTGGATCAGGTTGTCGTGGATGTTCACGGCGCCCGAGCCGAGCGGGCCGTTGGTCGCGATGTAGCGGGCAGCAGGGTCGATGGCCAGCGCGCCGGCGATCATCACGCCACCGCCTTCGTCGTAGGACGCGTTGTAGTAGACGCGGTTGTTGTTGATCTCGCCACCGTCGCTTCGGCCGTAGTGGCTGATGCCGCCGCCGTACTCGGCCGAGAAGTTCCCGCACACGTCGTTGTACGAGACCTGGTAGGCATCGGTGCCGGCGAACAGGCCGATGCCGCCGGCCAGGTTGGTGCCTGCGTTGGCGATCACCCGGTTGTGGGAGATGACGACGTTGTCGTTGTGCGCGTCGCGGTCCGAGCCTGTGAGGTCCGGGTTGCCGATGCGGATGGTGCCGTAGGCGCCACCGTTGTTCTGGACGACGTTGTTGCTGATCTGCAGGTTCGCGACGTACGCATTGGCGTAGACCGCCCCGCCCTGGGTGGTGAGCCCGCCGGGCTGGCCGGTCGGTGTGCCACCGATCGCGTTGATGTTGCCGGGGAACCCTTCCTGGTTGCCACCGCGCAGGTCGAAGCCGTCGATCGACGCCTTCGCATTGGGGCTGGTCGAGCCGCTGAACGAGCTGCTCCCACTCGAGGTGAACGCATAGAGCGTGATGTCGGCACCGTCGAACACCGTCGGGTTGCCGAGCCAGCTCCCTGCGCCAGTGTCGGGGTCGAGGTAGGTGCCGATCTTTGCCCACCAGTCAGCCGCTACCGGGCTGTCGCCGGGGAACGCGCTCCCGTCGATGATCGATCCGGGTACCACGCCATCGGGGCTGCCTGGGCCGACGCCCTGGAGCTTCACCGGTTGGGTGATGATCAGGTTCTCGTAATACGCACCCCGCGGGTTGACCCGTGGGTTCGCCGACGCGGTACCCGGGTAGACGACGACGACGTCGGAGCCGTTGCTCGCGGCAGCGGCATCGATGGCCCGCTGGATAGCGTGATCTGCACTCGCGGGGAGGGTGTCGGCGGGGGCGTACTGCTTGCCCGGACCGACCTCGTAGATGTTGGGGTTGTAGCCATTGGACGGCGAGAAGCTCCCGCCCCCGAAGTCGTCGACGATGGCGTTCGCTGGCGTGGTGGCCCCGACTGCCTCGAAGCGCACGCCGATGCGTCCGGACCAGCCTGCGGACCCGGCATCGTTGACCTGGCCGATGGCTGTCCATGTGAGCGAACCCAGGGCCCGCCTGTAGACGCTGATCGTCCCGTCGCTCGCTGCACGGGCGCCGAGCGCGTCACCGGCGGCAAACGGTGTGGCGATCGTGGCCAGGGTCGTGGTCGTCGACGGGTTGTTGTTGATCCCCGCTGTCTTCTTGCGGATCCGCACAACACGGTTCGTGGCCACGGTGCTGCCGTTGTTGTCGACGGTTACCTCGAGCCATTGCGCCGAGGTGCTGTTGGGGTTGTTTCCTCCCGAGTACTTCAGCAGGAGGCCTTGTTCGTTGGCAGTGGCGTTGCTCGCGAGTTGCAGGAAGGTGAACCAGGCTTCCTGGTTCGTGCCATAACTGCTGTTGTTCCCATTCCAGATCGCTGTCAACGTCGAACCGTTGTCGCCATTGTTGTCGACCTGGACGCCTTTGTTCTGCGGATTGTCTGTGACGGCGAAGGTGACCCGCGACGCCGCGTTCGTGGTGCCCTGGGTCGAGACAGCCCAGCTGGAACTCAACGTGGACCCACTTCCGTCGAAGTTGTCCCGCACGGTCGTCGCCGGGAACGGCGTCGTGGACAGCACGTGGTAGGTGAGACCGTTGACGGATTGGCGGCCGTTGTTGCCCTTCACCAGCAGCTGTTGCGGGCCGACCGGAGAGGCCGGGACGTTCGCCACTATGCGGGTGTCATTCCATGACACGATCGTCAGCGTCGTGGTGCCAAGGGTGACTGCACCAGTTCCCTGGGAGCTCCCGAAGCCCGCACCGTTGATCGTCACGGTGCCCGTGCCGATTGAGTAAGGCTTGTCGACCGCGTAGATCTGTGGCGTCGCCGCATCGACGGCGCATTCGACCTGGTTGATCTGGCCGCCTGGCAGCTGGACGTTCACGCCCACTTGGGTCGGAGCGAGGTCGGCCGGGACGATGAGGCCGGGGATGGCCTCGAACTCGGCCGCGATGGTGCGGTAGTTGGGCTTGTAGTTCAGGTTCAGCTGACCTGGCGTGCCCGGGTCGTTGCCGACGAATCGATAGAGGTTGGCGCACACGCCCGACGGGGTCGGGCAGTTGATCCGGTTGGTCGACGGCAGCAGCACGTCGAACAGGCCGCTGTAGTCGGACTCCACGGTGTCGATCAGCCGGTTCGTGTAGTCGTAGATGCCGACTGGGGCGAAGGGCACCCCGGCCTTCTCGCCGTAGTTGAGCTGATGGGGGTTGGTCGAGAAGTTCAGGTCGTCGACGATCAGGCCCCAGAACCGGGTGGGCAGCGGGACGTCGGTGAACAGGTTGAACGTCGGGACGATCGAGCGGCCGTTGTTCAGCGGGACGAGCTTGGTGTTGCACAGGGGCTTCGTCATGCCCTCGTAGGGCGACCCGCCGATGCCGACGAAGGTTCCGTTCTCCGTCGGCGTAGAAGCAGGGACGTCGACACCAACCGGCAGGTCGTTCGTTGCGCCGCCGTCGCCGGTGATTGCCGGGTACCCATCAGTGGTGCTGGGGTCGGCGACGTCGACGATGTGCAGCGGTCCGGCGCACGCGGGCGGCGGCAGCTGCGGGATGAACTCGTCGCCGTTGCCGATGTTGATGTCCTCTTCCCGGGTGACGTTGTACATGGGTTTGCCCAGTTCGTCAGTGGGGATCTCGACGTGCACGAGGTAATCGCGGGCACCGAGCAACGGGGTGAAGCTGCCGCCCACACATTCGGGGTTCGCCGGGTCGGTCGCGTCGACCGCGCCGTCGAAGCAGCCGTCACCGAAGCCGTAGTTGCCGTCGACCTGGGCGCCGAAGTTGGCGTCGGGTGTGCCCTGGTCGGTGGCGTAGGTGCCGAACTGGTTGCCCATAAGCGGGCCCTCGAGGCACTCGGCGGCGGGGTCGAGCGGGAGGACCTGTTCGTCGGTGCCGTGCACGAGCGGGTTGCCGTCCACGTCGCGGGCCACGCAGCCCGTGGGTCGCTGCCACTGCTCGGTCACATAGGTGTTGAGCAGAGTGCCCATAGCAAATGAGCCATCGGCCGCGAGCTCGTAGCGGTCGGTGACGTCGCAGGGCACCGGGTCGCCACTCGACAACAGATTGGTACCGCAGTCGACCGGTTCGTACAGGCCGACAGTGACACCGGGGATACCCGGCTGCCAGTCCTCGACGAAGGCGTACTGGGCGTCGAGCTCATTGCGGGTCGTGTCGTAACTGACCGTTCCGACGATGCCGCCGTTGCGCGGGTCGATGCCGTTTCGACCGGTGGGGTCATAGGAATGCACACCCCAGTCGATGTGACCGGCCATCCCGATGATCGGGAGCACACTGACATCGACGCCGGCGCCCACGACGGTTGTCGGCGTGGGCTGGTTCTCGGCCTGATAGGTGACGCCAGTGGTGTAAAGGAGGTCGTTGTAGGCCTCCATGATCAGCCACTCGGTCATGGGGTAGGCGTTCTCCATGACGAAGTGGCCCGAGGCATCGGTGGTCACCACAGTGGCGCCGCGGTCCATCAGCGAGTTCTCGCGCTTGCGCATCGTGAGCGTATAGCCGGCGATACCGGGCTCGCCCGCGTCGCGGCGGCCGTTGCGGTTCAGGTCGTTGAAGACGTAGCCGTCGTACGTCGTCCACCAACCGGTGAGAGGAAGCGAACCCATGTCGACCACTTCACCGTTGGCAACGGTGACGTTGACGAGATCGAGGATGAAGTCCTGGGGCTCATCCCACCAGGTGAGGGTGTAGGTGCCGTCGGGCACCCCCGCGATGTCGAAGGTCCCGTCGGCGTTGCCCTGGCCCACGTACACGGCGGTGTCACCGTCGTTGAGGTCGCTGAGGGTGACCCACGGCTTCTCGATCGGGTCGTGGAGCTTCATGCCTTGCGTGCCGCCGAAGATCGTGCCCGGCAGCCCGGTGCCACCCTTGGGCGGGCTGTACACGCTCGCGCTCATCACCTGGCCCTTGACATGACCCGAACCGGCGCCCAACTGGTTACCGGGGTTGACGTAGCCGAAGATGATGGCGGGGAAAGGCTCTCCGGCGACGACGAACTCGGTGTCGAGCCCGGTCGCGCCCTCCATCACCCAGGCGTCCCAGTCGTGGTTGCCTTCGAGGGTCGTAGTCTGCACCCAGCTCGTCCCGTCAGGCGCCGTGATCGACAGCGCGTAGCGGTTGGGGCCCACGTTGGGGATCTTCAACTTGCCTTCGATGACCGCCGTGCCGGGAGCGAAGCCACCCTCGAGCATCGGACGGGGGTTGCCATTGGCGAGCGTCGGGTCGACCGGGCATCGTCCCATCGCGTCAAGCGGTGCGACCGTGCCCACGTCGACGCCGTTGTCGACCACGTAGCACTTGCTCAGCACCACGCCACCCGTGCCGGCGATGTAGTCACCTTTGCCGTCGTACTGCGCGCCGAGCGGGTTGCCGAAGACGTCGGTGGTGACCTCACCGAGGTAGTCGGCGATGTGGCCCTGGAAGCCGGCGAGCCCGTGCTCGGCCGGGAGGTCCGGGGCGCCGTTGACCGGCGAGATGTCCTCGAACACCGCAGCCTGGATGGTCGCCGCAGGAAGGGGCGCCGACTGCAGTTGCACGAGCAGGGGCTGATCGTCGGGCATCGGCATCGTGAAGTGCGTCCCGTCGAGCTTGTAGCCATCGGCGAGAATCGAGATGAGGTAGCGCCCGTCGGGGAGGTCGATCCCGTTGCTGGTCACACCGTTGAAGTCGTCCTGGTCGCCCTGGGTTGCGATCGGGCTCGAGCCCGAAGGCACACCGGCAACCGACACCCACTCACACGACGCCGGGTAGCCGGCGTCCTGCGGGCTGCATCCCGAACCCGGTGCGGCGCTGCGCTGCGTCGTGGTGCCAGTGTCATCGATGTTGATCAGGTACTTGAAGGAATCGACCGGGGAACCGTCGGTCCCCTCGACCGCGAGGTGCACCGTGTTGGTATCGGCTGCGGCGCGTTGGCCGCGCGGCACGATGCCCAACCCGCTCATCACAAGGGCGACGGTCAACACCGCCACGAGGAGTCGCTGTGCGTTCGAGAGGCGGTGCGCCCGGCTGATCATCATCGTGCTCCTCGTGGAGGCCATTCGGGCCGGCTCGCGCCGGTCCCGGTAGATCGATGGGCGGCGACGAACAACGCCGCGACCACTTCCGGTCGAGGAGACTGCCGCCCTTGCTGGTCGTGCTCCGGGGGCATCGCAACCCTGCGGAGACGTCCGACTGGCAGACTCGCGGGCCTACATGAACTGGCCATGAAGACGGGTGAGAATTCTCACGCCGTCGCGAGCGTGGGTCAGTCGGCCCGCTCGGCGGCCACGCAGGTCGGCAGTCGCAGCACCATCCGGCAACCCGGGTCCGCCTGCTCGATCCGCAAGGTCCCGCCGTGGTTGATCGCGAAGCGGTGCACCACCGACAGTCCGATGCCGGTGCCACTGGTCGGGCCCGACGCGTCGGCCAGCAGACCTGGCCCGACGAGTGCAATCCCAACGCCGTGGTCGCGCACCAGGAACTCCACCCAGCCGTCGCCCGACCGCGTCGAGAGCTCGACCGGTGGGGTGCCATGGTGGAAGGCGTTCTCCACCAGGTTCGAGAGAGCGCCGATCAACAGTGGCCCGATGGCGTCGACCGACGCCCCTTGGGTGGCGTCGGGCGCGACGAGCAGCTCGTTGCCGCGAGGCGCCCGGCGTCGAACCTCTGCGAGCACATCGTCCACCCGGACCCGCTGAACGATGGTCGCGGCACTGCGCGGCGGTGCGAGCGCTCCGAGGAGGGCGTCGGTGAGGGCGGTCAGATACGCCGTCTGGTCGTCGATCCTGTCGAGCGCGGCGAGGATCTCGCCGGTGGTGCGAATCGGCCGGCGAGCCAAATCGAGGTCAGCGCGTAGGCGAGCCAGCGGGGAGCGTAGCTCGTGGGTCGCCTCGGCGAGGAACTTCTGTTGCTCGAGGTTGCGAGACTCGGCGCGCTCCAACGCCTGGTTGATCTGCTCGGTGAGCTCACGGATGTCGTCGTCGTTGGAGGCCGCGATCAGACGGCGGGTGGGCCCGTCGGAAAGCGCTGCGGTTTGCTGCGCGAGCCGCCCGATGGGGCCGAGGACCAGACGCGGGAGTGCGTGCGTCGCGAGCCCGACGGAGGTCGCTGCGAGCGCGGCGATGCCCCAAAGTTCGAGGGGACGCATGCCGTGGTGTTCGTCGTTGGGCGCTGGTCGGGCGAGCACGAGGACAGCGCTACCACGGCCCTCGAACACAGGCACCGCCGTCACCCGCAGAGCTTCACTCGTCTCTGGGTCGGCGAAGGAACCGACTCGTTCCACGAACGGACCAGCGGGAGCCGGAGGGGCAGGGGCGGTTGCCGAAACCACGTGCCCGTCGAGTCCGAAGACCGCGACGCGCAGCCCGTCCTCGCTCTGGCGGGCGTCGACGAACTCGGCTGGGGTCAGTCCGTCCTCGAGCGCGGCCACCGCATCAGCCGCCTCGTCCTGCAGCGCCTGATCGAAGGCGCTACGCGACTGGGCTTCGGAGTCCTCCCCAGCAGCGATGCCGATGGTTGCCGCGGAGAGCCCCGCTATCGCCGCGGCCAGGATCGTCAGTCGGGCGCGGATCGACAGCCGACGGGTCAATCAGCGCCTCGGAGCATCCGGTAGCCGATGCCGCGCACCGTCTCGATCGAGTGGCGACCGAAGGGCTCGTCGATCTTGGCGCGCAGAGCTCGGACATGGACGTCGATGACGTTCGAGAACACATCGCCGTCGTCGTCGTCGTGGTGGAGGTGCCTGCTGATCTGGCTGCGGGTCAGCGCGTTGCCGGCGTTGGTCATGAGTGCCTGAAGGACGCCCACCTGGGCCGGCGTCAGATCGATCTCGAATGCGCCCCGCCGCGCGATGAGCCGGCTCGGCTCGAGCGTGAGATCACCCACGCGGATCGGAGCCTCCGTGGGCCGCTGCCACCGCCGGTGCGCGGCTCGAAGGCGGGCCCCGAGCACGTCGAGGCCCACCGGCTTGACGATGTAGTCGTCAGCGCCGGCGTCGAGGCCGCGCACCATCGACTCGGCGAGGCCATGACCGGTGAGCATCAGGATCGGTGCGTCGATGCCCTGGGTGCGTAGCGTGCGCGCCAGGTCGATACCGTCCCCGTCGGGCAAGTCGACGTCGATGACGAGCAGTTCGAACGTGCCGGCGAGCACGACGCGGAAGCCGGCGGCAACCGTGGGCGCAAGCTCCACGCGAAAGCCATCTTCCTGCAGGCCCTGGCGAAGTGAGCCGGCAAGTGCCCGATCGTCCTCGATCAACAAGACCTTCGGGGCCACCTTCGGTCGGGGTGCGAACGCGAGGATCCGGGCCGAGGCCGGCGGTCGGTTGCGCGTGGTGACGAACCGGTGTTGCGGCGCCGTGGCCGCTGCGGCGTCGAGACGTGCGACCCCCACCCACTGACGCCCTGTGTACGGCGCTTGATCTGACATTGACCGCCCGGCCTGTGGTCTGTCGCCGCACCCCTCTCGTCGGGGGGTGCATCCGAAGCGCAGATCGCTGTATCTCGCACTGTACGGCCGCGGAGAGGCGTCCACAAGTGCGTCTCATGGATCAGGACGACCGACTCTGGGTGCTTGCCGAAACTCCCTGAGCGAGATCTCGGCCCGCGCTTCGGACCGGTTGACGCCTGGGAGGTGCACGTCGCGGTGCTGGCCGCGATCGCGAACGACTCGGTGGTCGTCTCAGCGCTCGCTGGTCCGACGGTGGCGGGCGATCTCGAAGCAGGCGATGGCTGCGGCGGCGCTCACGTTGAGCGAGTCGAGAACGCCGAGCAGCGGGATCGACGCGACCACGTCGCAGCGTTCCCGAGCCAGGCGCGACAGCCCCTTGCCCTCGGCGCCGAGCACCAGCGCCACCGGTCCGTCCGCCACCGTGATGTCGTAGATCTCGGTGTCGGCTGCAGCGTCGAGTCCAATCGTCCAGACACCGGCCTGCGCGAGCTGACCGAGCGCCTTGGGGACGCCGCTCACCGTTGCGATCGGCACATGCTCGATGGCGCCCTGCGCCGCCTTGGCCACCGTTGGTGTCACCCGGGCGGCGCGATGACGCGGCAGGATCACCCCGGTGACGCCGGCGCACTCTCCGGTGCGGAGCATGGCTCCGAGATTCCCCGGGTCGGTGATGCCATCCATCACCAACAAGAACGGCTCCCGATCACCGGCCAGAAGGTCCTCGAGCCCGAGGTCGGGCAGCGGGGCGGCCTTGGCCTGGATTCCCTGTGCCGACTCGGTGACGGCGAGCGCGTCGAACTTGCTGCGGCTCACCTCCCGGACCGGTACCCGGGCCTCGTTGGCGAGCTGCGCGATCTCCTGGAGAATGGGTGCTGGCTCCATGTCCGCAGACAGGACGATCTCGCGGACGCGTCGGGTCCCCGCCAGAAGCAGCTCCCGCACCGCGTGACGTCCCTCGACGATGTCGCCACCGGGACCTCGGGGCCGCTCCGGATGGCTCTCCGACCGCGGCGGCGTGGGGCCGCGCGCCGGCGGTCGCCCCCGCCCCCCGCCGCTCTTGGCGGGACCGCGGCGGGCGCCACCACCTCCTGCCTTGCGTTTCGGCGTACCGCGGCTCATGGCATCTCCTCCAACAGCGCTACCGCCCAACAGGCGACCCCGTCGACGGGGCCGAGTCCTTCGGGACGCTTGCCCTTCACCGTGACCGGGGCGCCGACGACCGCCGACAGGCGGTCCTGCATCGCCGAACGCGCCGGCGCGATCTTCGGAACTTCTGCGACCACCGAACAATCGATGTTCACCGCCCGCCATCCGACCGCCCTGACCTCCCGCACGACCCGCTCGAGCAAGGCGATGCTGTCGGCACCGGCGAAATTCGGGTCGTCGTCGGGGAACCAGGCGCCGATGTCGCCGAGACCGGCGGGACCCAGCAGCGCATCCGCGCACGCGTGCGCGACGACGTCGGCGTCGGAGTGACCGACCAGCGAGCAGGCGGCGTCGAAGACGACACCGCCGAGCACCAGTCGCCGATCCGTGTCCGTTCCGTATCGATGACTGTCGAAGCCGTGACCGACTCGCATGACCATCCTCACTCTCGCCGATGGGTCCGTCAAAGGACGATATGCCGGCTCGGGCCACAGTCGACACCCACGGTTCCCCGAGGCGCCAAGCAAGCTGTCACGACTCGTCGATCAGTGCCCGCACCACGACGAGATCAACCGGCCGCGTGATCTTCACATTGCGGGAATCGCCCTCCACGAGGACGATGGTGCCTCCCATGGCCTCGACCAGGCCGGCGTCGTCGGTTGCCTGACCGCCCTGCGCATGGGCTCGCCGCAAGGATGCCGCGTCGAAGCCCTGAGGAGTCTGCACTGCCCGAAGCAGGTCGCGGTCGACGACACCGCCGTCGAGGGAACGAATCGTGTCGACCAAGCCGACCACGGGGACCGCCCCCTGGGCGCCTGCGGCAACCGCAGAGATGACCCGCTCGTAAACCCCGTGATCCGCGAGCGGGCGTGCCGCATCGTGCACGAGCACGATGGTGGCGTCGTCAGGTACCGCCGCCAGCCCGCGACGAACGGAATCGCTGCGCGTCGCACCCCCCGCGACTTCGCGAACCGCTGGAGGCAGCAGGACCGAGCCGACGCGATCGGGTGGGCAGACGACGACGACACCGTCGCTCGCGTCCGTCGCGACGAGGATCGACCGGTCGAGCACGGTGCCACTGGGCGGGGTGATGATCGCCTGGAGCTTTTCGCCACCGAAGCGCTGACCCGAACCCGCAGCAACGACGATGGTCCACACCACCGTCGGGCTCATGGCTGTGCCGGCACGGGGTGCCCTGGCCGTTGCTGATGGACGAACACGCGATCGAATCTCCCTCTGAGCGACACCGTATTAGTGTGAAGCCTCATAATGATCGACTCCAGCCTCATCGCGTCGGCCGACCTGTTTGCCGGCCTCTCCCCGGAACACCTCGCCCCCATCGCCGAGGCGGCGCACATACGCGAGCTGCGCCGCGGCGACGTGCTCTTCCTCGAAGGCGACGAGCCCGACGACCTCTACGTCGTCGTCGAGGGACGCATCGCCATCTCGACGCGATCCTTCGACGGTCGGGAGTCGGTCTTCGCACTCATGGAGGCCACCGACTTGTTCGGTGAGATGCCGCTGTTTCGACCCGACGGCCGTTCCGCTGGGGCTCGCGCCCTGGAATCGAGCACCGTGGTCGTGATCCCCTACTCGCCGGTGCGGGCGCTGTACCAGGAGCATCCCGAGCACCTGTGGCGCGTGGTGGACATGCTGGCCACGCGGTTGAAGTCGATGGACACCGCCCTTGCCGACTCGGTGTTCCTCGACGTCACCGGGCGCACAGCCAAGCGACTCCTCGAACTGGCAGGACCCTCGGACACCTTCGAGTTGCCCATCACCCAGGAAGAGCTGGCCGGCATGGTTGGCGCCTCGCGTGAACGGGTGAACAAGGCGATCGCATCGTTCGTGAAGCTGGGCTGGCTCGAACAGCGCGACCGCGCCTATGCCATCACCGACCGAGAGCAGCTCGAGATCCGCTCGAAGTAGCCGGCGGTCGCTCGCTCAGGCCACCGCAGCGACGGGCGCCGCCCCCGCGAGGCGCAGCGCCTGGTGAACCGACCCGGCGCGCAGCAGCTCGATCTGCGCGGTCGAGGCCGTGACCGATGCCGGTACGACGGCGCGGCGATAGCCGAGCCGAGCTGCCTCCTCCAGGCGGCGGTCGAGCTGCGCGACCTGCCGTAGCTCACCCGCGAGGCCCACCTCCCCGCACACGACGACGTCGTCGTGCAGCGCGCGGTTGGTGACCGACGACGCGAGTGCCAGCACCACCCCGAGGTCGGCGCCAGGTTCGGTGATGCGTACCCCACCGACAACCGAGACGTACGCCTCGGCACCCAGCACTTCGAACCCGCACCGTCGCTCGAGGACCGCCAACAGCAGCGACAGGCGCCCGGCGTCGACGCCCTGCGCTGCCCGCCTCGGCGTCGCCGCTCGGCTCGGGACCACCAGGGCCTGGAGCTCGACGAGCAACGGGCGGTGACCGTCGAGCACGGGCACGATGGCCGACCCCGCCGAGCCACGCTGGCGATCTTCGAGGAACAGCCCGCTGGGATCGGGGACAGCGGTGAGTCCTGCTGCAGTCATCTCGAGGATGCCGGGCTCTCCCGTCGCTCCGAACCGATGCTTCACTGCGCGGAGGAACCGCAACCGTTGATGGCGATCACCTTCGAACGACAAGACGGTGTCCACGAGGTGCTCGAGGGTGCGGGGTCCGGCCAGGGTGCCCTCCTTGGTGACGTGGCCGACGAGCACCGTTGCGAGCCCCCGCTCCTTGGCCGTCTCGATGAGGAGCTGGGTGCACGCCCGCACCTGCACCACAGTGCCGGGCACGGACCCGACGTCGGGAGAAGCAACGGTCTGGATCGAGTCAACCAAGAGGAGGTCCGGCTGCAGTCGGGCAACTTCGCCAAGCACCCGCGGTACCGACGTCTCCGCTTGCACGTAGACGTCGTCGAGGACCAGGCCGAGGCGGTCGGCACGACGCCGCAGCTGGGGCGCCGACTCCTCGGCCGACACGTAAAGCACTCGCCTCCCCGTTGCCGAAACGGTGGCTGCGAGCTGGAGCAGCAACGTGGACTTGCCGATGCCCGGCTCGCCGCCGAGCAAGGTGACCGAACCCTCCACCAACCCGCCGCCCAGGGCCCGGTCGAGCTCGGCGAGTCCGGTGCTGCGGGCTGGCGCCTCAGCCTCGGGCACATCGGCGAACAGACGCGCTGCTCCCCCGCTCCAGCCCGTCGCCGCTTCGGGTGCCGGTGGCTTGTCGATCGACTCCTCGAGGGTCGCCCACGCCCCACAGGTCGCGCACTGGCCGGTCCATTTGGGGTGAGCGACACCGCAGTCGGTGCACCGGAAGCAGATACGGGTTCGAGCCATGGACACGAACCTAGGGAGGAGGTGTGACAACGGCGGGCCGACGGCACACTGGCGCGATGGAGACCTCCCGGAGGGTCACAATCGCTGCACTCGCCGATGCCGCAGTGGTGATGGTGTTCGTCGCCATCGGTCGACGCAGCCACGACGAGGGCAGCGCGCTCCGCGGCCTCGTCGAGACCGCCGCTCCGTTCCTGCTCGGGCTGACGACCGCGTGGCTCGCGGCACGCTCGTGGCAGAACCCCTTCGCGGTGCGCACGGCATTGATGATCTGGCCGGTCACCGTCGCGGTGGGGATGGTGCTGCGCCGAGTGGTCTTCGACGACGGAACCGCTCCGTCGTTCATCGTGGTCGCCACCACGTTCCTCGGGCTGTTCCTCCTGGGCTGGAGGATGGCGGTGTCGCCCCAGCGACGGCGCCCCCCGGCGAGTGCGACCCGCTAGCGGTCAGGACGCTGCCGCACGACGACGACGGAAGAAGTCGCCGAAGCGGGCCACCACCGGATGCCCCGAGGTTCGATCGTCTGGAGCGGTGCGGGTAAACCAGGCGGTCATCATCCCGAGGGCCTTGGCCTCGTCGAGGACCTCGAGGCGCCCGTCGATGAGCAGGCAGGATGCGTACGGTAGCCCCGTCAGACGACGCGCTGCCTCGAACGCCGCCGTGTCGGGCTTGCGGACGCCGATCTCGGCGCTCACGATCCACGGCATCATCCCCTGCATCCCGTGGAGATCGCGCAGGCCGTAGGACCACTCGGCCAGGTCGTTGGTGATCACCGCGATCGGCATACCCCGCCGATGCATCTCACGGAGGAACTCACGAGCGCCGGACTGGAGCCTGAAGCGCGAGATGTAGTCCGCGTCCAGGGCCGCGGGGTCACCGTCGACTCCCGCCTGCGACCAGAACTCCGCCGAGGTCAGCCGTCCGAGGGTCGCCTCGTGATGGAGGTCGACGATGTCGGGATCCGGCGCGGTGCCGCCCTTCTCGCGGATGAACGGGATCAGCAGGTCCTCTGCCTCACCACTCGACCGGAACAAGACGGTGTGCAGATCGAGGATCAGCAGCTGGAGGGAGCGCGCTCGACGCGGGGCGGCCGCAGCTCGACCGCCTCCCTGGCCGGGAACGGCGCCTGGTACCCGGTCGGCCATGCGCCCCGGTCGGCGCCGGGGTTCGGCCCGCTCGTAGCGACGGTCGAGCACGTAGTTGATCGCCGCCAACACCACCGCCAGCCCGAGGAGAGCGATCAACGCCCATCGCACCCAGACCAGGAGCTGGGCAGTGCGGTTCTCGTCGGCAGCCGACGCCGACACCCGCGCCTGGTCGCCGAGGGCGATCTCGGTGGTCTGGGCGTCGGCACCGGGCAGCTGCACGACGACCTCGACCTGCACCAGTTCGTCGACGGGCCGGCCGAGATCGGCCGCGAGGCTCTCAAGGGACACCCCCAGGGGGGGCTCCGCGAGCAACGAGCTGAGCTCGGCATCGGTGAACGCCTCCAAACCGGCGGTCAGATCGACGTCGCCCACGACCCGATACTGGGTCCGAACTGCCGACGCGTCACGTTCGATGGTCCAGCCCGTGAACGCACCGTCGGGTCCGGTGAGCTCGTCGAGCACCGACTGGAGCTCGTCGGGCCCGGCGAACGGCTTGGAGGCCTCGAACCACTCGCGACCGTCAGCGCCCTGTTCGACCCCACCAACGGTCCAACCCGCGGCGACGAGGTCGTCGACCACCAGCAGCCCGTCGAGATCTCCGAAGGCGGGAACCGCCTGGGCGGCGAGATCGAGGCCGACTCCTGCGGTCACGGTCCCCGACCCGTCCTCCTGGACATCGATCGTGACCCGGAGTTGCAGATTGCAGGCCGACAACAGCAGCACCAGCGCCGCGCACAACAGTACCGGGCGGGCGAGCGGTCTGATCCGGAGCAACACGGCCTGCATGGTAACCCCCGAGCGCGCGGAGGTTGAATCCTTGGTCGGAACGACTGCGACGAGCCCGGCGGAGCATGCGGCGGGCTCGGTGCCGAGCGGGTCGAACCCGACACCGAACGCGCCCGACGCCGACCGAACAGGTCGGTCGGCGTCGGCTGCGAGTCGTTGATGATCGGTGCACGCCACGAGGCGGGACCGGATGAGGCGCGTCCCCAGGCTCAGTCAGCCGCAGCGAACTCCTCGACCGACGGCGGCTCGAAGCCCTCCACCGACCGGAAATTGATGCGCTTCTCGCCGGGCTTGTCGGGATCGGGCTCGACGTCGACGACGATGATCTGACCGGCGTGGAACTCCTTGTAGAGCAACCGCTCCGACAGCGGATCCTCCACCAGCCGCTGGATCGCACGACGCAGCGGCCGAGCACCCAACGTCGGGTCATAGCCCTTCTCCGCCAGATGGTGCTTGGCGTCAATGGTGACCTCGAGGCCCATGCCCTGCGCCTCGAGCTGGCGTCCAACACGGGCGACCATCAGATCGACGATCTGGGTGACCTCTGCCAGCGAGAGCTCGTGGAACACGATCACGTCGTCGATGCGATTGAGGAATTCCGGGCGGAAATGTTCCTTCAACGCGTCGTTGACCTTCTCCTTCATCCGCTCGTACGTGAGCGCCTCGTCGGTCTTCGTGAAACCGAGGTTCGCCTTGCGTAGGTCGCGGGTGCCGAGGTTGGAGGTCATGATCAGCACCGTGTTGCGGAAGTCGACCGAACGACCCTGGCTGTCGGTGAGGCGGCCTTCCTCGAGGATCTGCAGCAACGTGTTGAACACGTCGGGGTGGGCCTTTTCGATTTCGTCGAACAGCACCACCGAGAACGGCTTGCGCCGGACGGCCTCGGTGAGCTGGCCGCCTTCTTCATAGCCGACGTAGCCCGGGGGCGAGCCCACGAGTCGGCTGACGGTGTGCTTCTCCATGTACTCGGACATGTCCAGGCTGATCAGTGCCTGCTCATCGCCGAAGAGGAACTCGGCCAGGGTCTTGGCGAGCTCGGTCTTGCCCACACCCGAGGGGCCGAGGAAGATGAACGACCCCGAAGGACGCTTGGGATCCTTCAAGCCGGCGCGTGTGCGACGGATCGCCTGCGACACGGCCTTGATGGAGTCCTCCTGACCGATGACACGCCGGTGCAGCTCGTCCTCCATGCGGAGGAGCTTCGCGGTCTCCTCCTCGGTGAGCTTGTAGACCGGGATGCCCGTCCACACCGAGAGCACCTCGGCGACGGCTTCCTCGTCGACCTCGTCGAAGAGGTCGACACCGGAGGCCTTCATCTCGCCTTCCATCTCTGACTTCTTGGCCAGGAGCTCCTTCTCGCGGTCACGCAAGCGCCCGGCTTCCTCGAAGTCCTGTGACTCGACCGCAGCCTTCTTCTGGTTCGTGACCTGCGCGATCTCGTTCTCGATCTCCTTGAAGTCCGGAGGCGTGGCCATGCGCTTCAGGCGCAGGCGTGAACCGGCCTCGTCGATGAGATCGATGGCCTTGTCCGGGAGATGCCGGTCGGCGATGTAGCGGTCGGCCAGGTTGGCTGCCGCGACGAGGGCCTGATCGGTGATCGTGACCCGGTGGTGCGACTCGTAGCGGTCGCGCAGACCCTTGAGGATCTCGATCGTGTGCGCGACGGAGGGCTCCTCGACGAGGATCTTCTGGAATCGACGCTCGAGGGCCGCATCCTTCTCGAGGTGCTTGCGGTATTCGTCGAGCGTGGTCGCACCGATGGTCTGCAGCTCGCCACGGGCCAGCATCGGCTTCAGGATCGAGGCCGCGTCGATGGCGCCCTCAGCCGCGCCGGCTCCAACCAGCGTGTGCAGCTCATCGATGAACAAGATGATGTCGCCGCGGGTCTTGATCTCCTTCAGCACCTTCTTGAGGCGCTCCTCGAAGTCACCGCGGTAGCGCGACCCTGCAACCAAGGCGCCGAGGTCGAGCGTGTAGAGCTGCTTGTTCTGGAGCGGCTCGGGAACATCGTTGTTGGCGATCGCCTGGGCGAGGCCCTCGACGATGGCGGTCTTCCCGACGCCGGGCTCACCGACGAGCACCGGGTTGTTCTTGGTCCGCCGGCTCAGTACCTGCATCACCCGTTCGGTCTCGCGGGCCCGACCGATGACCGGGTCGAGCTTCTTCTCGCGGGCGAGTTGCGTGAGGTTGCGCCCGAACTGGTCGAGCACCAGCGATCCCGAGGCCGCGTCGCCGCTGCCGCCACCGGTGGTCGCTCCGGTCTTCTCACCGCTCGAGCTGGATCCACCCGACTGTGCGCCGGGGCCCGAGTACCCGGAGAGGAGTTGGATCACCTGCTGGCGCACGCGGGAGAGATCGGCGCCGAGCTTCACGAGCACCTGCGCCGCGACACCTTCTCCCTCGCGGATCAGACCCAGCAGGATGTGCTCGGTACCGATGTAGTTGTGGCCGAGCTGGAGCGCTTCGCGCAGGCTCAGCTCGAGCACCTTCTTCGCTCGGGGGGTGAACGGGATGTGGCCGCTCGGCGACGACCCACCCTGGCCGATGATCTCCTCGACCTGATCGCGCACGGCCTCGAGCGAGATGCCCAGGGATTCGAGGGCCTTCGCGGCCACGCCCTCGCCCTCGTGTATCAGCCCGAGCAGGATGTGCTCGGTGCCGATGTAGTTGTGGTTGAGCAGCCGTGCTTCTTCTTGGGCCAGCACCACCACTCGTCGTGCTCTGTCTGTGAATCTCTCGAACAACGGTTCTGCCTTCCGCGCGAGTCGTGCCCCGAGTGTACCCAGACGCCGAAGACAGCCACTGGTCGAGGGGAGGTCGAGGTCAAAGATGTCTGACCTCCTGATCGGCAGCTCCAACGCGGAACTGACCGGAAAGCTTCCCGACATCGGCCACGGCACCGCATCGTTCCGCTCCGCCACGCCCCCGTACCAAGCCCACCCCGATCCCACCCGACACGCAACGTCGCTCCACACAGCCGCATCGTTCCGCTCCGCCGTAGCGGCCGGGTGCCATTGGATTCCTCCTGGGCCCCCTTGCGGCCGTATCCTGACCTGCGATGACGGTCATATCCCCGCTGTCGATTCTTCCCACGATGACCGAGGATCTCGCGCGCCTCGAGGAACGACTGCGCGACGCGGTGGTCGCCAACGACGAGTTCCTGAGCGAGATCGCCAGCCACTTGGTGCTCGCGGGCGGCAAGCGCGTGCGCCCAGGCTTTGCCATCGCGGCGGGCGGGACCGCACGGGGCATGGCCGAGCCGGCGATCGAGGCCGTCCTCATGGGAGGCGTCGCCGTCGAGCTCGTGCACATCGGCTCCCTCTATCACGACGACGTCATGGACGAAGCCGAGATGCGCCGCACCGCACCGTCGGTGAACGCCCGCTGGGGCAACCTCAAGGCCATCTTGGCTGGCGACTTCCTCCTGGCGCGCGCGTCGGAGATCGCGGCGTCGCTGGGTACCGAGGTGGCCGGGCTCCTCGCGAGCACGATCGGCGAGCTCTGCGAGGGCCAGGTGCTCGAGCTGCGGGACAACTTCGACGTCGACCGCACCGAGGACTCCTACGAACGATCCATCGCCGGCAAGACTGCCTCGTTGCTCGCGACGTCCTGCCGCATCGGGGGCATCACCGGCGGCATCCCGCGTGGCGACATCGAGGCCGTCACCGAATTCGGGCATGCCTATGGGATGGCGTTCCAGATCGTCGACGACATCCTCGACGTCGTCGCGACCGACGAGCAGCTCGGCAAGCCTGCAGGGAACGATCTGGTCGAGGGCGTCTACACCCTTCCGGTCCTGCGGGCGCTCCACCTGCCGTGCGGAGCCGAGCTCCGAGACCTGCTCGGCCCCGAGATCACCCTCGATCAGCGCGACCGGGCAAGGGCGTTGGTGCGCGAGAGCGGTGGCGTCGACGAGGC
The DNA here is from genome assembly GCA_024641655.1 of Acidimicrobiaceae bacterium. Taxonomy (GTDB): domain Bacteria; phylum Actinomycetota; class Acidimicrobiia; order Acidimicrobiales; family UBA8592; genus JAHECR01. Next base: position 67,153 of record JAHECR010000010.1, on the reverse strand, counting down.
GCTCACGGTTGCGCGCCAGTGGGCCGACAAGGCTGCCGCGGCACTCACGTCGCTACCGCCGTCGCCGGCCACCGATGCGCTGGTCGCGGCAGCGGACCACCTGATCAGCCGGGCGAACGAACCCGTCGGCCACCTCTGATCGCCACGCCGGGCGACTCCCCGGCCTCAGGCCTGCTCGGGCCGCAGGGTGGGGAACAAGACGACGTCGCGGATCGTGTGGACATCGGCGAGCAGCATCACCAGACGATCGATGCCGATGCCGATGCCGCCAGTGGGCGGCAGGCCGTACTCGAGCGCTCGCACGTAGTCCTCGTCGACCACCATGGCCTCTTCGTCGCCGGCGTCTTTCTGTTCGGCCTGCTCCTCGAAGCGCGCCCGCTGCTCGACCGGGTCGACCAGCTCGGAGAAACCGTTGAGCAGCTCGCGCCCCGCGACGATGCCCTCGAACCGCTCGGTCATCCCCGGTTGGCTCCGGTGGGCCCGCGAAAGCGGCGAGACCTCCTGGGGGTACTCGGTGACGAAGCACGGACCCCACAGGTTCGGCTCCACGGTCTTCTCGTAGATCTCCAGCACGAGCTTGCCCGGGCCGTAGCCGGGCTCGTGCTCCACGCCGAAACGGTCGCAGATCCGTCGCAGTTCTTCGACGGGCGTAGCGAGCGAGACGTCGACGCCCGCGTGTTCGGCGATGAGCTCGATGATGGTCGCCCGTCGCCACGGCGCGGCCAGATCGAGCTGACGCCCGCCGTACTCGATGACGGCCGAACCGGTGAGCTCGATCGCGAGGTACTCGACGAGGCGCTCCGCGAGCTCCATGATGTCGTCCCAGTCGGCGTAGGCCTGGTACAGCTCGAGCATCGTGAACTCGGGATTGTGCCGCGTCGACAACCCCTCGTTGCGGAACACCCGGGCGATCTCGAAGACCCGCTCGAACCCACCCACGATCAGCCGCTTCAGGTACAGCTCCGGAGCGATGCGCAGGAACAGCTCGGAGTCGAGGGCGTTGTGGTGGGTCGTGAACGGGCGGGCCAGGGCGCCACCGGGAATCGGGTGGAACACCGGGGTCTCGACTTCCATGAAGTCCCGGTTCTCGAGCCAACCGCGCAACAAGGTGAGCAACCGACTGCGCAGGACGAACGTCGCCCTCGCCTGGTCGGTGACCCAAAGGTCGACGTAGCGCTGCCGATACCGCGTGTCGGGGTCGCTGATCCCGTGCCACTTGTCGGGGAACGGCCGAGCCGCGGCAGCGAGCAGCGTCCACTGCTCGACCTTGACCGACAACTCGCCCTTGCGAGTCTTCATGACCTCGCCGGTGACCCCGATCCAGTCACCGATGCTCAACCCGACGAAGCCTTCGAAGTCGGGCGTGACCTTGCTGGGGGCGAAGAGCTGGATTCGGCCGGTGCTGTCCTGCAGCACGCCGAAGGCGAGCTTGCCTTGGTCGCGACGCAGCATGAGCCGACCGGCCACCGTGACGCAGGTACCGGTCTCGGCGCCGTCGGGGAGCGAGTCGTACTGCTCTCGGATGGCAGCCGTCGTGGTGTCGGGATCGAAGCGATAGGGGGTTCCCATGAGGTGGCCAGGCTACCGGCCCCGATGCGGTGGCCCAGCCGCATTCACGACCGGACCGAACTCGCAGCTACGAAAAATCCAGGCCGATGTCGAGGGCGGGGGCCGACTGGGTGATGCGACTGACCGAGATGAGGTCGACGCCGGTGCCGGCGTACGCGGCAATCGTCTCGAGCCCGATCCCACCCGACGCCTCCAGGAGCGGCCGCCGTCCAGCGCCGACGATCGAGTCGACCAGAGCAACGGCAGCGCGCACCTCGTCCGGACTCATGTTGTCGAACAAGATGGCATCGGCTCCGGCGCGCGTTGCTTCTTCGACCTGGTCGAGGCGGTCGGCCTCCACCTCGACGGTCTTGCCGGGCCACTGGTCGTGGGCCCGACCGACGGCGTCGGAGATGGTGGTGCCGATCAGATGGTTGTCCTTGAACATCAACCACTCGCTCAGGTTGCCCCGGTGGTTGCGACCGCCACCGGCGCGCACAGCGGCCTTCTGGATCGATCGGAGGCCGGGAAGGGTCTTTCGAGTGTCCCAGACACGCGCGTTGCCACCCGCTGCCGCCGCGTCCACGTAGCGACGGACCAACGAGGCGATGCCGGAGAGATGACAGAGGAAGTTGAGCGCGGTGCGTTCGGCCGTGAGCATGGGCGCCAAGGGACCCTCGACGTGCGCTATCAGCCCTCCCGGGACGAGCGCGTCGCCGTCGCGCGCCGACCAGTGCACCCGGATCGTGGGGTCGATCTGACGAAACGTCTCGTCGGCACAGAGACACCCCGCGAGCACGCCACCTTCTCGCGCAACGAGCTCCGCGGAGGCAGTGGCCCCTGGGGGCAGGAGTCCCGACGTGAGATCACCCAGGGGGTGGAGGTCCTCGGCCAACGCCCGGGCGACTGCGTCGCGCACGGCGTCGATCGGAGGGGCGTACAGGTCGGACATGGGAGCACGATACCGGCAGCGCCTCGCGGGCTACGACGAGGCGCGGTCCTCGAACGACAGCACCCGGAAGCCCCAGGGATCGGGGTACACACCGCCGCTGTCGAACGTCGCCTCCGTTGGACGACCGAGTGCCGGGTCGAAGTGCACCTGCACCACGTCGACGTCATCGGCGACCGCCTGTTCCTCGATGAGCAGCAACATGTTGTCGACGGTGAGCACGACCGAATCCTCGAGACGCGGGTCGGTGGTCTGGTAACCGACGACCGCCTCGGCCACGACCGTTACGGTTGCGGGCCCCAGGACGTCGTCACCGTAGAAACGTTCGTACGTCATCACGTAGTCCACCGGACGCTCGACGCTCCACTGCGTCGCCGCGGTGACGACGCCGACAGGGTCGTCGTCGACCTGCTTGCGGGTGACCGAGACGAACATGACCAGTGCGCAGAACGGCGCAGCCAGCACGAGCATCTGTCGCACCCGAGTGCGCTTCTTCCGGCCCTGCTCGGCTGCCGCGATGGCGGCACGGGCCCGGGTCTCGAACTGGGACATGGCCCTCCATCGGCGGGCAAGGCCACCGGGTGAGCCCTGGCGCCGACCGACGCCTTGCGATCAGCGGGTGGGAACAGCCTCCGAGTCGCCGTCGGGCGGGCCGCCTCGCCCGGCAGCCAGGCGGCGGGCCTCGGCCACCAACGCCTCGTAGACCGCCCGCTCCCCGGGTGGCAACGCGATCAGGTGGCGGGCGATCGTCGCGTCGTCGCCGCGCGCTGCGGGCCCGGTCAGGGCGGCCTCGGCGCCCAGTTCTGCTACCGCGTCGATGCTGCCACGCGTGAGGTCGAGGAACGCCTCGAGCGGAACGCCGACGCCGGCGGCGAGACGCTCGACCTGCCCGAGCAAGGCCACCACGTGGTTCGAGGCGATGCAGGCGGCGGCATGGTAAATGACGCGATCGGCATCGGCGACGACGAAACTGCGCCCACCGAGGTCCGCGACCGCTCGCGCCACGAGTGCGTCGCCGGCGACCGCGAACCAACCCCCCGCGAGCAGTCGTTGCGCGCCCAGATCGGTGTTGGGCAGCGATAGCAGCGGGTGCAGCGCAGCGCGGCGACCATGCGGGGCGAGCACCCCGAGACCCAGGGAACCGGCGACATGGGCGACGACGGCGTCGGTCGGCTCGATCGCGGCTGCCACGGACTCGATCGCGGCGTCCGGTGTGGCGATGAGGACGAGGTCGACGCCGACCCCGGCGTGGGTCACGTCATCTCCCCGGCCCAACACGTCGGCGACGTCCCAGCCAACCGCGTCAAGGGCCGCGGCGAAGCTCGAACCCGCCCGGCCTGCACCGACGATGCGCACCCGCGGCACCGACGACCTCACCAGTCGGAGAGCCGGCGGACGTCACCGGAGCCAGGATCGACCCAGCCACGGATCAAGTCGGGCGCCAGCTCACCCAAGGGCACCATGACGAACGCGCGATCACGCATACGCGGGTGGGGCACGGTCAGGTCGGGCTCGTCCACGCTGACGCCGTCGACCCAGAGCACGTCGACGTCGAGGGTTCGGGGACCCCATCGCACGACGCGGATACGGTCGGCTCCACGCTCGAGGCGTCGACAGATCTCGAGCAGCTCACGCGGCGACCGGTCGGTCTCGAGCGCGACCACGACGTTGAGAAACGGGTCCTGGTCGGGACCACCCACGGGATCGGTTTCGTAGAGCCCCGATATCGCGACCACATCGGGGATCTCGGCGACGGCACGTCGGAGGTAGGTCTCCCGTTCGCCCAGGTTGGAGCCGAGGCCGAGGAAGGCGCGGGCCACGGCGACGGGTTCAGGCTCCAGCGGACGGGAGTGCCGCGGCCGTCGACACGATGTCGCGCCCTTCGGGCCCGAGGACGCGCCCGGTGATGTGTTCGATCACCGTGATGGCCCTTGGGGGGAGGTCGATCAACCCGCTCCAGACCAGGTAACCGGCCATCGCGCCGCACACGACGTCGCCGAGCTCCTCGTGATGCACGATGAGCCGCTCCTTCGCCTGGAGCAGGTTGTTGAAGTCTCGGTAGGTCGTCTCCAACACCCGGGCGAGATGGTCACCGTGGGCCAGCGGTCGGTGCACGTAGCGCAGTTCGTACTCGTCGTAGTTGTGCAGGTTGTGGGGTGCGTCGATCAGCGACACGACACGGTCGAAGTTGTTCCGCCGGATCCAGATGATCTCTTCCATCCGCCGGACCCGACGATGGTGAGGGCCATAGCCGCCGGGCCGCTCGCAGACGGCGAGCTTGTCCTTGAGGATCCAGTGGAAGTGCCGGGGCTTGATGCCCTCGGCCCACTTTCCCCTCATGGCCATCTGCGCCACACCGGACTCCATCGTGCTCTGGGCTCTTTCGCTGGACTGGTTGCCTGGACTCGAAACCGGCCGGAGCTTACCGGCTGGCGGCCAACCGTGTGGCCGGTTCCCGCGATGTTTCAGCCTTTCCCCATCATCCGCATGGCTTCCATACGCGAAGCCATGTCGTTGCGGAACAGGCCCCGCACCGAACTCGTCACCGTGGTGGAGCCGGGCTTGCGGACCCCGCGCATCGACATGCACAGGTGCTCGGCCTCGATCACGACGATCACGCCGCGAGGCTGGAGCACCCGATCGAGGGCGTCGGCGACCTGCGTCGTCAGCCGCTCCTGCACCTGCGGGCGGGCGGCGAAGCCGTCGACGAGACGCGCGAGCTTCGAAAGGCCGGTGATGCGCCCGTCCTTGTTGGGGATGTACCCGACATGGGCCCGGCCGAGGAACGGGATCAGGTGGTGCTCGCACAGGGAGTACAGCGGGATGTCACGGACGAGGATCATCTCGTCGTGGTCTGCGTCGAAGGTGACGTTCAGATGCTCGGCGGGGTCGTGATGCAGGCCGCGGCAGACCTCCGCGTACATCCGCGCAACCCGTTCGGGTGTCGCGAGCAGCCCATCGCGATCGGGATCCTCGCCGATCGCGAGCAGGATCTCGCGGACCGCGGCGGCGATCCGATCGTGATCGACCTCGATGGCGTCGTCAGTGTCGTGGTCCTCGCTGGTCATCGTTGGGGCGCTCACTCGGTAGGGGGTTCTGCGGCGGCCGGACGACGGATTCGCGGGGTTCCGGAGTGGCTCGCACGCCGCTCGAACCAACCGGCTCCGGACCGAGGCGATCACCGTACTCGGAGGGCGAAGGAGACGTCAGGTCGATCACGAGGGGTTCTCGATGACTTTCGATACCGGCGAAGATGGCGTCGAGGCTGGCCTTGTCGAGGGTCTCGTGTTCGAGTAAAGCGCCCGCGAGTGCGTCGAGCGTTGCCCGATGCGTGCTGAGCACCGCTCGGGCCTCGGTGTGCGCGAGGGTGACCAGCCGGTCGATCTCGGCATCGATGCGCCGCGCAATCTCTTCGGAGTAGTCGGCCTGGTGGGTGGTGTGCTTGCCGAGGAACACTTCGCCCTGCACCTGGCCGAACGACTTCGGCCCGAGGGCGTCGCTCATGCCGTACTGGGTCACCATGGCGCGTGCGAGCTTCGTGACGCGCTCGATGTCGTCGGCCGCCCCGGTGGTGGGGTCGCCGAAGATCATCTCTTCGGCGGTTCGCCCGCCGAGGAGCATGGCGAGGTCATCGTGGAGTTGCGAGCGGGTGCGCAGGTACCGGTCGTGCTCGGGCAGTGCGAGCGTCCAGCCGAGGGCGCGACCGCGCGAGATGATCGAGACCTTGTGGATCGGGTCGGTGTGCTGGAGCACGTGGCCGACGAGCGCGTGACCGGCTTCGTGGTAGGCGATGACCTTGCGCTCGTGATCCGACAGCACCCGACTCTTGCGCTCGGCACCGGCCATCACCCGGTCGATGGCGTCCTCCACGATCGTCAGGTCGATGCGCGGCTTGCGTCGGCGAGTGGCGAGCAGCGCGGCTTCATTCATCAGGTTGCCGAGATCCGCGCCGGTGAATCCGGGGGTCCGGCGGGCGATGGTGTCGGGGTCGACATCGGCTTCGAAGGGCTTGCCGGCCATGTGCACCCGCAGGATGCCCTTGCGTCCGTCGAGGTCAGGTCGGTCGACGGTGATCTGCCGGTCGAAGCGGCCGGGGCGCAGGAGCGCAGGATCGAGGATGTCGGGGCGGTTCGTGGCGGCGATCATGATCACGCCGCTCGTCGGTTCGAACCCGTCCATCTCGACGAGCAGCTGATTCAACGTCTGCTCGCGCTCGTCGTGACCACCGCCGAGGCCCGCACCGCGATGGCGCCCGACCGCGTCGATCTCGTCGATGAACACGATTGCCGGTGCTTCCTCCTTGGCCTGTTTGAACAGGTCGCGGACCCGACTGGCACCGACGCCGACGAACATCTCGACGAAATCCGAACCGGAGATGGAGAAGAACGGAACGCCGGCCTCGCCGGCAACCGCCTTCGCGAGCAGCGTCTTGCCCGTGCCCGGGGGACCGTAGAGCAACACACCCTTGGGGATCTTGGCCCCCATGGCGTAGTACCGCGCCGGGTCGCACAAGAAGTCCTTGATCTCGCGCAGCTCCTCGACGGCTTCGTCCGAGCCGGCAACGTCGGCGAAGGTGACCGACGGCAGGTCCTTCTCGAGCTTGCGGGCGGAGGTCTTGGAGAAGTTGGTGCGGCCGCCGCTGAACATCCGCAATGCCAGCACGAAGATCGCGCCCAGGAGCAGAATCGGCAGCAACGAGAACAGCAGGCTGACCCACAGGTTGGCGCCGCCCTGGCTGCGCACGCTCAAGGTGACGGGCGGCTGGGCGGCGCGGATCCGCTCGACGATCTCGTCGCCGTTGGCGCCGAGGAACCGGGTCCGGTACTGCTCTCCATCGACCGTGGTCGCCTCGACGACGTTGGCACCCTCGACGATCTCAACGTTGCGCACGACGCCGGCATCGAGCAAATCGTCGAACTCGCTGAGGTCCACCGTCTCGAAGGCGCCGTCTCCCGAGCCGTTGTTGGGCCACGCGAAGAACACGATGACCACGCCCAGGAGGACCGCTGTCCAAAGCAGCGGGGAGCGAAGGGGGCTGCGACGGTTCATGATGCTGCCGACGTTAGCGGTGCACGGCGACAGCGGGGAAGCGGGCGTTCGGACCCTTCGCGGGGCCCTCTGGTCACGAACCGGGGGCAGGCCCACACCGAACGTGACAACCAGTGCTCGCCTGGACCGTTTGCCTCACCGCGATGACGCGGCGCGTGAGTGGCGCCGAGCGTGGCCCGGGCCAGGGCGGATCAGGCGTGCGGTGCGGCGGTGTCCATGCGGTAGACGTGAGGCAGGTTGCGGTACCGCTCGGCGACGTCGAGGCCGTACCCGACGACGAAGTCCGGTGGGATCTCGAATCCGACGTACTTGAGATCGAGCTCGTCGGGCTGACGGCCGGAGCGCACGAGGAGTGCACAGACCTCGAGGGATGCCGGCTCGCGTGACTGCAGATTCCGGCGGAGGTAGTTCAGCGTGAGGCCGGAGTCGATGATGTCCTCGACGACGATCACGTGGCGACCGCTGAGATCGGCATCGAGGTCCTTCACGATGCGCACCACGCCGCTGGTCCTCGTGGCGTTCCCGTACGACGACACCGCCATGAAGTCCACCTCGACGGGCAGATCGATCGCCCGCGCGAGATCGGCCATGAAGACGAACGCGCCCTTCAACACCCCGATGAGCAGTGGCGCCTGACCGGCGTAGTCACGGCTGATGTCGCGTCCCAGCTCGGAGATGCGCTCATGGATGCGCTCCCTGCTCAGCAGGATCTCCCCAGGCGGGCCCGTCGTGTCGCTCATCGCGTGCGTCACCCTACTGGAGTCCAGCGGGCCGGACGCGCCGGCACAAAGGCGAGGTGCCGACCTCAGGGTGATGGTGCCGGGTGCAGGGTCACCGGATCGAGGCCCGCAGTCGTTGCCACCCAATTCCACAGGGCGGTCCGCTCGGACTCGGTGTCGGCTCGGCGCGTCGCAGGGAGCTTGTGCACCGACCGCCGGCGTCGGTCGAGCCAGAATCCGCCGTTGGTCTGCAGCGCCGCGTCGTCAGCGGCGAGCCACACGAGGGTGTCGGCTCCTTCGGCGGCAGTCCGCAGCAACGGCCCCATCACCTGCGCGAAACGCGGCAGCGATGCGTCGAGCCCGGGCGTGTCGGCCCAACCGGGATGTACCGCGTGGAAGTGGACCGCGCTCCCGAGTCGCCGGGCCCAGAGCTCGTTGAGGGTGACCTGCGCGCGCTTGGCGCGCGCGTACTGGGTCGCTCCCTTGTAGCCGTCGGCAGGCATCTCGAGCTCGTCCACGGAGAGCGGCGCCGTGTACATGCCACCGGACGACATGGTGAGGACGCGGGCCCCGCCGGTCTCGACCAGCCGGTCCAGGAGGAGCGCGGTCAGCAGGAACGGCCCGACGACCTGGCTGGCCACGGTCGACTCGGTGCCGTCGGGTGCCTCGGAGCGTTCAGGTGCAAGGGCCCCCGCATTGTGGATGAGCACGTCGAGCCGATCATCGTGCTCCAGCACATCGACGGCCAGCGCGTGCACGTCGTCGAAATTGCCGAGATCGGCGGCGAAGGCTCGGACCGACGCGTTGCCCGTCGCCGCTCGGAGGTCGTCGACGACGGCCGCGTTGCGCTGCGGGTCACGGCCGACGACGACCAAGGATGCCCCACATTGGGCGAACTGGACGGCAGCGGCGCGACCCAGACCGGACGTGGCACCGGTGAGCACCACTGCTCGACCTCCGAGGTCGTACTCGTCGAGTGGGCGCCAGTGATCGAGGCGACTCCGGAGGGCGTAGCCCAGTTTCGAAAAGCTCGTCACGACGGGCACCTCGATCAGCGCGTCGGCGACGTCTGACGCCTTCACGGCGTGGTCGCCAGCCGGGTGCCGTCCAGTACCCGCACGAGGCCGACCGCGGCTCGTTCCGCTATGCGCCCGAAGACCGGCGACAGCAAGCCCGAGAGACGCCGCAGCGGCCCGTTGAGCAAGAGCTGCGCATCGTAGGTCACGATCGCGCCATCGCCGTCGGCCGAGACGGTGATGGTGTCGAGCGAGGTGAGGAGACGACTGACGGCGCGCACGACCACGACCTCGGGGGGTCGGTAGGTCTCGGTCCGGTACCGAAGCACGAGCGGCGAGCGCACCCCGCGGACGGCCACGTCGAAGACCGCGTCGGGCCCGGGCCCGTCCCCGGCCACCTGGTGCGCCTCGACCACGCCGGGATCCCAGTGCACGAAGTTCGACAGGTCAGCCATGTAGGCGAAGGCCTCGCTCGGGGCACGTTGCGTTCGGATGGAGACAGCGAAGTTGGCCACGACTCTGTTCTAGCCCCAGCGGCGGTGCGGGGCCGGGCCCATCGGGCGATTCGCGGGCCGCCGAGCGGCTCGTGCATGACTGGGCCAACTCGTGAGCCGGCCAGCGGAGAGGAGACGATGTGCGTCAGGCGTCGTGGCCTGGCGGTGCCACGAGGCGTAGTCGACGCGCAGTGCGCTCCACCCTCCAGCCGCCACCGACGTCGGCACCACGCGACGCGAGTTGGGCAACGGCCAGCACGCGGTCGACCGTGGCCAGATCGGGAGGGTGCTCGTCGCCGCGCGTGGCCCACATCCACCGGCGGACCGCCGAACGGGCGAGGATCGTCGGCGCCGCCGCCAGTGCCGCCGCGTCGGTCGGGTCGAGTCCGTCTGCGAGGGACGCGATGACGTCCGCTCCGTCGCGCAGCAGCGCCGCCTGCCGCACCAGAACCGGCACCAGATCACGCCCGGCCACGTCCTCGAGCAGCGGCAAGACCTCGCGACGGACCCGGTTCCGGCGATGCACCGGGTCGGCGTTCGAGGGATCGACGACGATGTCGAGACCGGCTGCGGCGCACAGCGCCTCGGTCTCGGCGCGTCGCAGCCCCAGCAGCGGCCGACGTCGTGACGGGCGCATGCCTCCGAGGCCGTCCCAGGCGCTGCCGCGCAGGAGCGCCAGCAGGATCGTCTCCGCCTGGTCGTCTGCGGTATGGCCGAGCAGGGCATCATCGGGAAGCACCCGGTACCGGGCAGCGCGGGCGCGGGCCTCGAGGTTCGGCCCCGGGTCGACCGCGACGGTCTCGGACCGGAATTTCGCGCCCAGTCGTTCGGCGGCCGCGGCAACAACCTCGGCGTCGGTCGCCGACCCTGGCCGTAGCCCGTGATCGACATGGATCGCGGTGACTTCGAGCCCCACGCCGACGGCGAGGAACAGCAGGGCGAGGCTGTCGGCGCCGCCGGAGACGGCGCAGTTCACCGGACCCTGGTCGGGTGAAGGGAAGGTGCAGCGCGCGAGGAGCGCGTCGACCGGTGCCGTGGGGCTGCAGCCGGAGCCGTCAGCCACCCGCGACCGACGCGGCTTCGAGGGTGGGGTCGACACTCAGGCGGTCGATCCACAGCTGCGGTGCGCGGATCTCGTCCATCGTTGGAAGGTTCTGCGGCCCCTCCCAGGCGCGGTCGAGCAAGGAGGTGCCACCAGCAGCCTCGACCTCGGCGATGAACGCCTCCCCGGCCTGGTACTGGTTGAGCTTGGCCTCGATACCGATGATGCGCTGGAACAGCCGGGTGAGCCCCCGAGCAGAGTTCCGCCGCGCCCGCAGGGTCCGGGCGAAACGCTCGGCGCTCGGGATGCGCCCCGCTCCGGCGCGATCCATGGTGACGTCGCCATGGCCTTCGAGCAGGCTCATCATGCCGGAGATCTTGTCGATCACGGCGCGCTGTTCCTCGGAGGCGAACAGGACGGGCAGCCCACCCTGTGCGAGCAGGTCCTCGCCGCGTCGACGGCTCTCGACGATGCGTTTGACCGCCGCCTTCAGCACCTCGGGGTCCGGATCGACCGACTCGATGGTCTCGTTGACCAGCCCGAGGAAGTACTCGCGGAGCCACGGCACACCGGTGAACTGGGCCCTGTGGGTGCACTCGTGCAGCGCCAGCCAGAGCCGGAACTCCTCGGGTGGGAAGCCGTACCTGCGCTCGAGCGCCATCACGTTGGGGCCGACGTAGTAGACGATGTCCTGGTCCTGGGGGTTCTCGTCCTCGATCACGAGCAGGTCGTACTGTCCGAGGACCCGTGACGACATCCAGCCGAGCAGGATCCCGACCTCAGCAGCGCTCGCCTTGCCCGTGAGAGAACGCAACGGGCCGGGTTTGTGCATCGAGGCGAGCTTCTCGCCGACCGGTTGGAGGAGGCGCTGGAACGCGTTGATGTTCGCCTCGATCCACATGGGGCGATCGGCGACCCGTCCTCGCGCCGCACCCATCGCCGAACGCAGGCCCGTGGTCTGCGCGACCAATTCCTCGGCCTCCGCGGTGAACCGCTCGAAGTCAGGAGCGAGCGTCGCGTAGTGGTACGACTGTGGTGCCGCGTTGCGCTTCGCGATTCCCGTTGCGATGCGCTGGGCCAGCTCCCAGTCGACCGGGCCGTCGGACACCTACTGGCCCGAGCCCAGCTTCTTCTGGCGCGGCGGATACTTGGGGCGTACAACCTTGAAGATGTACCCACCGATGACGGCCGGCACCGAGAGGATCGCGGCTGGGGTCAGAACCACGGCGATCCAGTAGTGCCACTCAGGCGCTGCGAAGACGTCCATCACCAGAGCCTAGACGAGGGCGCGCCGGCACCGACACGTCGGAAGACCCGCCGGCATCAGAGGTCCATGACGTCGATCTCGCCGAGATCGACCCGTTGCAGCGTCTCGCTGATCCGCAGCTGGAGCGAGCGGGGGGCCTTCTCCGTTGCCGCCTGCGCCATGACGATCTTGAACCGGATCTCGACCTCGAATGCGTCGACGCAGGGCGGACACGGTGAAAGCGACGATCGCACGACGCCGATCACGGCGGGGTCGGGCATTCCCTCGAGCGCTCGCAGGATGAGCGCCGGTGTGTCGGCACACCGGTGTGTCGGCGGGGCCGCGAACCGGCCCCCCAACGGGAAATCGGCCATTTCCGACATGGATGCCTTGTCCCCGAGCGGGTGTGGGGACAAGCTGCCGCCTGGGCCGAGTTCAGTCATGAGGGTTCTCCTACGCCAGCTGCGATCGGTTCCGCTGCGCCGGTGGCCGAATCGGCGCCCACCGACTCCTCGGATGGATCGGCCTCGGCGTCGGGCACGAGACCCCGCCGGCGACCGAACTCGTACAACTCTTGCTGGAGACGCTTTCTTCCCCGGTGCAGGCGGGACATGACCGTGCCGATGGGGACGTCGAGGATCTCGGCGATCTCCTTGTACGCGAAGCCGTCGACATCGGCGAGCAGCACCGCATCGCGGTACTGCTCGGGGAGCGCCTCGATCGCCTCCTTCACCTCCGCCTCGGTGAGGTGCTCGAACAGCTCGTCTTCGGCGCTGCGACTCAGGCTGGCCGTCTCTGCCCCGCCGAGGCGGCGATACAGGAACATGTCCTCGACGTCGCCGAGATCGCTCTCGTCGGGCCGGCGCTGCTTCTTGCGATAGCTGTTGATGTAGCTGTTCGTCAGGATCCGGAACAACCAGGCGCGCAGGTTGGTGCCCTCCTGGAACCCGCCGAAGCCGCGGTAGGCCTTGAGATAGGTCTCCTGGACCAGGTCCTCGGCGTCGGAGGCATTGCGCGTCATCCGCAGCGCGTGCGAGTAGAGCTGGTCCATGTAGCGCATGGCCTGCTCGGCGAAGTCGGCCTGGTCTGCCATGAATCCACCTTAGGCCGACCCGCCACGACGAACACCGTCGGCCCGACGGTCTCGGCTTCCGAGGGTGCCCCATGGTGAAGGGCTCCGCCGGTACTCTCGGCGGTGGGACAACATGCACGAACATCGAGATGGACCCCGACTCTCGTAGGCGTTTTCTCGTCGCGGGTGCTGCAACGGCAGGTGTGGCGTGGGCCGCGCCTGCGGTGTTGCGCGTCGACCGTGCCGCCGCAGCGCCCGGGAGCTGCATACCGTTCACCGTCCCCTGGTCAGGGGTGTCGCGCGTGGGCTCCACCTGGACGGCCACCGCGACGAGTGGTGACCTGACGGTGACCGCCTCCATCGCCGCCCGCTTGGCGCGACGCGCCACGGGCACGGTGGCCGTGGTGGGCAGTGACCTGGTCGTGCAGATGAGCGGCCAGGCGATCGGGGACGACTTCGTCGTGTCGCTCGCGTTCGCGGCGACGTCGGGCACGATCCTCGAGGCCAGCACCACCATCGTCGACGTCGACCAGAACGGCCGCGGTCTGGGCTGCGCCACCACGTCGCGCTTTCGTGACGAGATCACGAGCCTCTCGGGCCCTGGGCTCTCGCTCACCCCGAGCGGCAGTGTGGTCGAGGGACCTCCGGGCACATGGGCCACGGCGCTCGTATGCAAGACCAATGACACCGAAACGCTGGGGCTCAGTTGGAGCGCCGCCTCCGGCGTGACCGCGGGTGGCTTCCGCTGGGTGGCCGGTACCCCACCAGGCACGGGTGGGGGCGGACTCGACCTCCAACTGATCAAGCTGACACCGGTGGTGATGTGCGCGCAGGGCGTGGCCCCCGCTGCGGGTGCGCCCGCGACCCTTCGGGCCGCGACCGCGACGATCGTCGGCGACTGAGACCTCGGCGGTCAGGCGGGCACGGCCCGCGTCACCGCAGTCCGAGCTGATGCGCGAGTCGCCGAACCGTGGCGTCGAAGAGCGCCTCGTGCTCCGAGACCATGTTGCGGGTCTGATTGGTGATCTCGAACCCGATGAGGCCGAACATCTGCGTCCACGCCGTCAGGAACACCAGGACCGCGTCCGCCGACAACGCGGGACCTGCCGACAACTCCTCGGAGGCATCGGACCCCGCCGTCGACGCCAGCGCGCTGCCTACCGTGCCGGCGAGAGTGACGAGCTCCCCGGTGAGCGGCGCCGGCAGGACGATATCCGGCGGCGACGGCGGCATCAGCCGGCCACCGCCGGCGGCGTCGGCGACGACGCGGACCAACGCCAGGGTCGCACGTGTGCCCGGCGCGACCGTGTCCTGCGGGGCCACGTAGCCCGGCACCGGCGAGCCGAAGAGGAGGAGGTACTGGTGGGGGTGATCGATGCTCCACCGACGGATGGCGTGCGCCGTCGAGACCCATCGTTCGAGATCGGCGCCGGGGTGGCGCGCCACCGCGGCGGCGCTGGCGCGCTCCGCCGTTTCGCCGAGTGCGTCGTAGGCCTCCACGATCAGTCGGGTCAGCAGATCGTCGCGGCTGTCCACGTAGCGGTAGACCGCAGAGGAGACCATCCCGATCTCCCGAGCGACCTCGCGCAGCGACAGGCCGGCAGCGCCGACTTCGGCGAGTTGGCGGCGAGCGGCAGCCATCAGGTCCTCGCTGACCCTGGCCCGACTCTCACGACGCGATCGACTTGCCATCGCTCCAGTCTGCCGCGCTGAGGAGAAAACGAGAGCAATGCTCTTGATTTACCCGTGCTGCTGCGGTTGACTGTCAATATGAGAGCGGTGCTCTCGCTTCTGGAGCTCTCGCCTGGGGGCTCTCGTCTGCAGAGAAGGAACCCAGCCATGGACACAGCAACAGAAAACCCCACACGCCCGGTCGTCGAGCGCTACCTCGAGCCGGACCTCGCAACCCGACACATCGTCAACCCGATCATGAAGGCGCTCATCGGACTCGGCGCCGGCGTTCGCGGCGGCCGCCTCCTCCACGTGCGCGGCCGAGTTTCCGGCGACTGGCAAACGGTGCCGGTCAACCCCCTTACCATCGACGGCACGACCTATCTCGTCGCACCGCGCGGGAACACCCATTGGGTGCGCAACCTGCGCGTCGCGGGCGGCGGGCGGCTCCAGATGGGCCGCCACTACAGCGACTTCTCGGCGGTCGAAGTCCTCGACGCAGACAAGGCACCGGTCATCAGGGCCTACCTGAACGCCTGGGCGATGGAGGTCGGGAAGTTCTTCGATGGAATCGACGCGACGAGCACCGACACCGAGCTGCTCGAGGCCGCCCCTGGCTTCCCGGTGTTCGCGATCGACACCTCGGCGTCATGACCGAGCAGCGCGCCGCATCGGTAGATGGGCAATGCCGTCTTCGACGAACTCGGGTCCATCGACCTCGAACCCGAACCGGGCATACCAGTCGCGCAGATGGGCCTGCGCGTTCAGGACGGCCACGCCCTCGATGCCGTCCGCCAACATGGTGACCAGTGCCCCCGCCAACCCGGTGCCACGAGCGTCGGCCGCAGTTACCACCCGCCCGATCCTGGTGACGCCGTCGCGCTCCGCCAAGGTGCGGCCATAGGAGACGATCCGACCCTCGCGTTCGATCCAGTGGTGCACCGTCGCCGGTTCCTCGTCACGGCCGTCGATGTCGGCATAGGCACAGGCCTGTTCGACCACGAAGACATCCGATCGGAGCTTCAAGATGGCGTGCAGCTGGCCCGCCATCAGCTCCGAGAACGACGCGCGGTGGACGATGGGGGCACGGCTCGTCGGTTCCATCGCCCCCGACGCTACCTCGCCACCAGGGACAGCCAGTGCGCAGCCGACCAACCCCGATGGGGCCGCCATCGGTCTAGGTCAGTTGAGCGAGGACGGTGTGAGCGGCGCGTGGTCGCGGCCGGCGGGGCCGGGAGGGAAGTCGACGGGCGTGCCGGGGTAGATCTCGGCGTAGCTGGCGACGCGGAGACGATCGAGGCGACGATGCACGTGACCGCGATCGAGCTCGCTCGGATGCCCACAGCCTGCGGCGCCGACGAGCTCGAGGAAGTTGACGATCGTCTCGTGGTGGAACTGCTGCACCCGGCGCGCCTTGTCGTCGACCACCAGCGCGACCGACCTGGCCGGATCCTGCGTGGCCACCCCGACGGGGCACTCGTTCGTGTGACAGCGGCGCGCCTGGATACAGCCGAGCGCGAGCATCATCGCCCGGGCCGAGTTGCACAGGTCCGCACCGAGCGACAGCGCTCGAACCATGTCGAAGCCGGTGGCAATCTTGCCCGCGGCGATGACGCGTACGTCGTCGCGCATCCCCCAGGCGAGGAGGGTGTCGTGGACGAGGGTCAGGCCCTCACGCATCGGCATACCGACCGAGTCCGACAGCTCCGGTGGAGCGGCACCGGTGCCGCCCTCGGCTCCGTCGACGGTGATGAAGTCCGGGCGGACACCGGTTCGCTCCATTGCCTCGGCGAGGGCCGCCACGTCACTGGGGCGACCGACACAGAGCTTGAACCCGATCGGCTTCCCGCCGGACAACTCGCGCAGTTTGGCGACGAACCACATCAGCCCTTCCGCCGAGTCGAACGTGCGGTGCGAAGCAGGTGATATCACCGTCTCACCGACAGGCACCCTGCGGATCGCTGCGACCTCCGGGGTGACCTTCGCCCCCGGCAGGATTCCCCCATGGCCGGGCTTCGCGCCTTGGGAGAGTTTGATCTCGATCGCTTTGATCGAGGGGTGCGCCGCCTGGCTCGCGAACATGTCGGGGTCGAACTCCCCCGTTGCCGTCCGGCACCCGAAATAGCCGGTTCCGATCTGCCAGATGAGATCCGCGCCACCCGAGAGATGGTGGGGGCTGACCCCGCCTTCGCCCGTGTTCATCGCGAAGCCACCTGCAGCCGCCCCCTTCGAGAGCGCTCGGACGGCCTGACCACTGAGCGAGCCGAAGCTCATCGCCGACACGTTCAGCAAAGAAGCGCTGTACGGCTGGGTACAGGAGGGCCCGCCGATGACGACCCGGTCGGCATTGACCGGGGCCGGCTTGGGATACATCGAGTGCGCGAGGTACTCGTAGCCCGGCTCGTAGACGTCGAGCTGGGTGCCGAAGGGAAGCTTGTCGCGCTCGCCTTTTGCCCGCTGGTACACCGTCTCTCGCGTCGCCCGGCTGAATGGCGCACCGTTGGTGTTCGACTCGACGAAGTACTGCTGGATCTCGGGGCGGATCCGCTCGGCAAGGTACCGACCATGCCCGAGCACCGGATAGGCGCGCAGGATCGCGTGACTGGGTTGGAACGCGTCATACAGGCCGACGACGACGATCGGGAGGACGACCACGAGCGCGAGCAACGCAGGAGTCCAGACGATCCCGGCGGCGGCGACCACGGCGGGAGCCACCATGGAGAACCCGAAGAAGGTGTGCCGGGCGTTCATCGCGGCGTCCGCAACGGGTTGGCTGGGCAGTGGCGATTCGAGGACAGCGGCACGACGGAGCTCCTGGGGCGAAGGTCGTCTCCCGATGTCCCGTCGAGGGGTCGACCTCGGTCCTTCGGTCGAGGCCGCCTCGAATTGAGGGGGAACACGGCCACTGGGGCGGGCCAGGACCGCCGACGGCTCGGTCCTGCGGCCGACTCCTCCGACCCGGCTTCGGCCGACCCCTACCGGGTCGTGCCGGCGCGTCGACGGGTCACTCGCCTGCCGCCGGCGCCGGACCGATACGGAGCTCGAGGACCTCGCGTCCGGCGAACGCGGGCGGGTAGAAGTCGAGGCCCGCTTGTTCGAGCTCGCCGCGGATGTCAGCGGCGAGCAAGGCCATCGCCGCCTCGGCCGAGCTCACCTCACAGTGGACGAGGACCTCGTTGGGGTCATCGAGGGACTGATATACCTCCCGCGATAGGAGGTAGGAGCTCAGGACCCGATCGAGGGCGCGCACGCCACCGCTCCACTGCTCGAAATCCGCGACAGGGTGAATCAAGGTCACGACATAGCGCACCGGCTCACCGTCGTCGGAACGCTCGATCGTCATGGTTGGCTCCTTCGCCACGGCCCGGAGCGGCCCGAGGCCGCGGTCCCGTTGTGCCTGGTCGTCTTGATCATCACCTGAATCGTGCGCCGGCACCCACCGCAGTCGGTCCCGGCTCCACAGGCCTCACTGACCTGCTTCACAGAGCGCGCCCCCGCATCGATCGCCGACTGCACGGTGTGGCTGTTCACCGTTCGGCAGAAACACACCCACATGCGCTCACAGTGGGCGAGCCGTGGGCCACAGTCAAGCCCGTCCGGTGTTCAGTCGGCCGATTTGCCGAGCATCGCGTCGAAGTCCTCGTGGCGCGGCCGCCACCGGCGGTGGCTCGACGCGCCCGACGCGACCCACTCCGAGATGCACTCGTAGATGGCGTGCATCTCCGTGTCGTCGTCGCGGTGACGGTAGTACTCGGTCACGTAGTAACCACCGAAGATGGTGACGATCTCGCTGTAGTCGTCGATCACGAAGTCGGGAATCACATCGACGCCCAGCACGTCGAGGCGGGCCACATAGTCGCGGATCGGCTTCTCGTACACCCCAGTGACGAAGTGCGCGAGCTCGTGGTTCTTGAGCACTGCGTGGCGGAGCCCCTCGCCGGACCAGACGTGGATCTCGTGGCCGTCGTCGACGAGGCGCGCGAAAGTCTCGCGAGTGCCGGGGCGCAGGCTGTAGTCGGCACCGAGGATCGTGTAGTCGACGTCGAAGAAGATCCGCATGACTCCTCGAAGATAGCCAACCGACGCGAGCGTTTGGAACCCGACCGCGTCAGCGCCGGCTCAGGGGGCAGCGCCCTCGTGGCGCCCGCTACGATCGCCGACGCCGAGGGCCACTGACCAGAGGGATCCGATGACCGACCAGCAGAACGCGACGAACGACCTCGAAGAACTCGCCGATGAGCTGCTTGCGTCCCACCCGCCGGCCACCACACCGATGGAGGTCTTCCTCGGGGCGCAGTTCGACGCAGGACTGGCCTGGGTGCATTTCCCTCCGGGCTGCGGTGGCCTCTCGCTGCCGACCACGGCGCAGGCGACCATCGACGCCCGGTTGCGCGCCGCAGGGGCGCCGAGCGGCCGCATGATCAACACCACTGCCTACGGGCAGGGCGCGGCGACAATCCTGCATTACGGCAGCGCTGAGCAAAGGCGCCGCTACCTGCGCCCGATCTTCACCTGCGAGGAGATCTGGTGCCAGCTGTTCAGCGAGCCCGGAGCCGGGTCGGACCTGGCCTCGCTGGCCACCCGGGCAGAGCCCGACGGCGACGAGTGGGTCGTCAACGGCCAGAAGGTGTGGACCACGCGCGGCCACCTCGCCCGCTTCGGCCTGCTCCTCGCCCGAACCGACCCCGAGCAGGTCAAGCACGCCGGGCTCACGTACTTCGTCCTCGACATGCACCAGCCCGGCGTGGAGGTGAAACCGCTCCGACAGATGACCGGAGACGCTGGGTTCAACGAGGTGTTCATCAACGACGCGCGCATCGCGGACTCGGAACGTCTCGGAGAGGTTGGCGAGGGCTGGAAGGTCTCGACGACGACCCTGGCCAACGAGCGGTACAACTTCATGGCACCGCCGTCGCGCGGATCGGGCGCGATCGGTACGTCGGTGCAGCTCTGGATCGATCGGACGGACAAGGCGTCGCCTGCCGCACTCGCGCTACGTGACCGCCTGCTGCGGCTCTGGATCGAGGCCGAGACGAGTCGTCTCACCAGCATCCGGGCAACGGAGGCTCGCAAGAAGGGCAACGCCGGTCCCGAGAGCTCCATCGGCAAGCTCGGCGCGGCCGAGTTGGGGAAGAAGATCGCCACGTTGAACGTGGATCTCCTGGGCGCGGAGGGCATGCGCTACAGCAGCTACGAGATGCGGATCTCCGACGGGGGCCGGACCCAGGAGCTCGGCGAGTACCCCGTGCAGCGTGCGTTCGTGAGCAGCCCCTCGGGTTCGATCGCCGGCGGCACATCGGACATCCAGCGAAACATCATCGGTGAACGCGTCCTCGGTCTGCCACGAGAACCTGCACCCGACAAAGGTCTGCCCTGGAGTCAGACGCTGCGCAACTGAGCGGCGACCAAGACGACGAAGTGCCGAGACGGCGTCAGCGACGCTTGGGGCTCGCGACCAGCAGTGCGCCCGCCCCGACAAGGGCGAGCCCGACGATTCCCAGGAGAGGCTGCGTGCCACCGGTTTGCGCCAACTGGCCGTTCTGGACCTGAACACCGAGCACCTGCGGGGTCGCCGTCGGGGTGGCGACTTCGCCCGCCGCGGCCACGACACCGGTTGGCGTCGGCGTGGGGGTCAGCGCCTCCTCGGTCGGAGTGACCTCGCCCGTCGGGGTCTCCGTCACGGTCTCGGTGGGAGTCGCGGTCGGCGTCGCCGTGGGGGTCTCCGTCGGCAGGACCTCACCGGTAGGGGTCGGGGTCTCCGTCGGTGTCGGCGTCGGCGTGCAGATGGGGGTCTCCGACGCAGTGGGGGTCGGCGTCGAATGCGTTCCTCCCCCGGCGCCGGCTGGACTCAACGAGGCCATGGACACCAAGAACGTGCCCGCCAACACCAGACCCACGCCACCCAAACGAATCGATCGCGCCCGCATCGTTCCTCCTCTGGCCATCGCCCAACAGCCACCCATGATCTGAGCCACAGGTACAAGCTGAACCATAGGGCCGAAAGACCCACGAATGACGGGCTCTTCCCGTTTGTTCGGACCGACCGAAGCATCGCTACCGTGCGGGATGTGTCGGACCTCCACACCGCCGGCGACGAGCCGGGCGACGGCCGCGGAGACGGCGAGCGCGCCCACGAGGCGATGGAGGTCCTGCGCGCCCTGTTGTCCGAGCACGCCGCCGAGCACACCACCGTCACCTACGCGACCATCCGCTCCCGGCTCGGATGGGCCGGCGACCTGGTTCCCGTCCTGCGGGCCCTCGCCGAGACCGAGGACGAAGCCGGGCGGGGCCTGCTCACCGCAGTGGTGGTGCGGGCCGACACGGGTCGGCCCGGGGCCGGCTGGTTCCGCCTCGCGTCCGAGCGAGGCCGCGCGCTCGACGACCCGGAGGCCTGCTGGCAGACCGAACGTGACCGCCTGGCCGACGTGTGGATCGCGCGCCTTCGGGAGGCGTGACCTGCAGCTGCCCTTCGGGAGTCGCGACCTCCCGCTGCAAGGAACACTCACATCGATCGCGGGTGCGCCGATGGCTTCGCATGTCCCGACGCGCGCTCTCCCTGTTCCTCGCGTTCCCGCTCACGTTCACCATGGTCAGCTTCGCTGCGTGTTCGCCGGCCGGGATCGACGACACGCAACGCTCCTATGCCGCCTTCGAAGGATCGTGGCAGTGCCATGCCCAGCGGTTCGCGTACGCGGACCTCGACACGCTGCAGACCAGGCTCGATCAGCGCCTGGTGGACACCGGCCTGACCCGTGATGGCTACGACGAGTTCGTCGGCGAACTCGAGGACTCGTCGGAGCTGCGTACGCTGGTGGAGCAGACCTACGTGACGGAGTGCCCCGGCAATGCCGAGGGCGTCTCCGGATCCCCGATCGAGTAGGCCGTCGTCCTCGCGACGATCACGCGGTCTGGGCACCGTCGCTCAGGCCGATACGGTCCCACCCCGGCCATACGCACCGTTGCGGGTCAACGAACGAATCGCCCTTCAAGCTCCTCACGTGCGCGCCGATGGGGCCCCATGCAACCAGCCTCTGTCCCCCGTTCCGTCCCCCGCGCGATCGTCGCGCTGATCGCGCTCGTGGGCGCCTTGCTCGCGCTCGCCTCTCCGGCCGCCGCTGCCGACAAGGGCGAGCTGAAGCTCCGCAGCAATGGCACCGCAGCGGTCACCGCTGGAGACACCGCGTGGATCCTGCTCGACTGGACCGCCAAGGGCGGCGCCGTCGACGACCTGCACGTGACGGTGGCCCCGAAAGATGGCATCGGCATCGGCTACCCGAGCAACACCGGCGATCACAGCGGGCCCTACAACGGCTACCGCATCGAAGAAGGCGAGACCGACTACACGGCCATCCAGATCTCGGTGCCCTACGACGCGTCCAAGAAGTACGAGCTCAAGGTCACCGCCACCTACAACGACGGCGCTATCCGCGAGTCGTTCGACCTGAAGCTCAACGTCGCGACCTACCGAGGCGACGACGTGGTGCAGGTCAGCGACGAGTCCAAGGTCTCCATCGAGGGTGGTTGGGTCGACGTGGCCTATTCGGGCACGGCGCCTTCGCTGTCGGACTTCCGGGTACAGGTCACCGACGCTGCCGGCCTGTCGATCGAGTACCCCCAGACGACCTACACGAGCCTCTCGGGCGATGCGGTGCTGGAGGACGGCGAGACCGACGTGGTCCGCTTCTACGTCGATCCCTCGGCCGCCGGCACCGGTTCGTACGAGCTCACGATCCGAGCGACCTATCTGAAGGGATCGGCCCAGGGCTCGATCGACGGCACGGTCCTGCTCGACGTCGGCTGAACGCCGGTCGGTGCCTTAGTAGTGGATCGCGCCACGCTCCCCGCCACCGCAGGCGATGGCATCGCCGGTGATGGCTGCGCTGAGGGGTGACGCCAGGAAGGCGACCACGTGGGCGACCTCCTCGGCTTCGACCACGCGACCGATGACGTTGTTCGTCACGCGGGCCGCCATTTCGTCGGTCGTGCGCTCGGTGCGCGTCGCTCCCGGGTGCACGACGGTGACGTTGATACCCAGCGGTCCGAGCTCGTCGGCGAGGTTCTTGGTCATCGCGGCCACCGAGACATTGCGGATCGAGCCGAGGATCGACCCGGTCTGACGCGCTGCGAGGCCACTGACGTTGATGATGCGGCCCCATCCCGATGCCGCCATGTAGGGCACGACCTCACGCGCACAGCGCAGATATCCCATCACCTTCGTGTCCACCTCGGTCCACAACGCCGAGGCGGTCACGTCGGCCAGCTTCGGCGGTGCGACCACACCGCCGGGCATCGCTGCTGCGTTGACGAGGATGTCCACGCCACCGAGCTCCAGCGCCAGGGCCTCGATCATCGCCGAGACCGCAGCGTCGTCGCGCGTGTCAGCGACGTGGCTCACGACGGTGCCACCGCTGACCGCAGTCAGCTCGGCCGCTGCCGCCCCCAACCGCGGCTCGTCACGGGCGGTGATACCTACTCGCACACCCTCGTTCGCGAGCACGAGCGCGATGGCCTTGCCGATGCCGCGGCTGCCCCCGGTGACGATTGCGGTCCTGCCTGCGAGCCGAAGGTCCATGGCCGGGACAGTACCCCCCCCCGCCACCGGCCCTCGCGCGGGAGCGAGTCGCAGGACGAACGGTCAGGAGTCGAACCCGACCCCGAGCCGATCGAGGAGTCGGAGCCACGGGCCCCGACGGCCGGAGTCGGCATCGGCACCGGCGATCGCTCGCCGGGTCATTTCGATCGACGCCCACCTCAGGGGCTCGGGGGGAAACGGGAACGGCTTGCGACGCACCATGGACGTTCGGGTTCGCTCGGTCTCGTCGCCTTCGAGCAGGTCCAGGGCCACTTGGGCGCCAAAGCGGCTCGCCGCCACCCCGAGGCCCGTGTAGCCGGCAGCCCACGAAACCCGCCCCCCGTGGGACGTGCCGAACGCGGCGGTGAACCGACTGGTGGTCGCGATCGGGCCGCCCCACCGATGGGTGAACCGGATGCCATCGAGCTCGGGGAACGTCTCCAGGAACCGCCCGGCGAGCCGTTGGTGGCTGGCGTCGCACTGCGCCAGCGCTTCGTCCACGCGATTGCCGAAGTGGTAGAGCGCGTCATAGCCACCCCAGAGGATCCGGTTGTCCGGCGTGAGGCGGTAGTAGTGGAACTGGTTCCCCGCTTCGCTCACCCCCTGGCGGTTCCGCCACCTCAGCGCAGCGGTCTGATCGGCCCGCAGGGGCTCGGTGACGAGCACGTAGTCGTACACCGGCGCGACGTACCGACGCGGCCCTGCTATCGGGGGTCGGTACGCGTTCGTGGCCAACACGACCCGGTTGGTGCAGTACTGACCGTCCGGCGTGTCGACCCTCACCCCGGCACCGTGGACTTCGATGGCGGACACCGGCGACCGCTCGTGGATCACGACCCCTAGCGACTCGGCCGCGGCAGCCAGACCGTCGGCCAGCCCCACCGGGTCGACGAGGCCCCGGCCGGTCCGGTGCCAGACACCGGCGAGGTAGGTGGCCGACGCCACCTCTTGTTGCACCTGCTCCCTACCCAACACCTCGGCGTGTCGGCCGTAGTTCTCATGCAGCCGCGCACTGAGTTCGAGCTTCGCCACCTGCCACGGTTCCAGCGCCACCTCGATCGCGCCGACCGGCTCGAAGGCTGCGGGGATCGCGTAGCGCGTGATCGTGTCGATCAGGGCATCCCACGACGCGTCGCCCAGGCGCAACAACGCCGCGATCTCGCCGGGCCAGTGCCGGATTCCGTTCTCGAGCCCATGCGTCAGCGAGGCGTCGATGAAGCCTCCGTTGCGGCCGGTCGCACCGTGCGCGATGCGCTCGCCCTCGAGCACCACGATCTGGCGCTGCGGCTGTGACTCCTTGGCCAGGAGGGCAGCCCACAATCCGGTGAAGCCGCCGCCCACCACTACCAGATCAGCGTGTGCGGAACCGGCGACGGGTGATCGGTCGACCTGTGGTCGGAGCCGGTCATGCCAGTACGGCACCGGCTCGGCATCGGCAACCGCGGCCGCGGCGCGGCGCTCGGACCCGGGGACCGGTGGCATCGGTCGATGCATGGCGCTCACGCTGGACGCTCCAGAAACGCTCGCCGTTCGGCCCGGTGCCAACGGTTTCGTCGTTGTCGCGCGCAATGTAGCGCGCGAACCACTGCCGTCGGGGCAACGGACAGCGAATCGATGTGCTGGAGAGTGGTCGGACCGTGCGCTGGGACCCCGAGCCGTGCCGGCCCGACACCCACAGGGTTCGTCAGGCGGCCCGAGAGCGAACGATCGCGCCACTCCGACTTCGACACCACGGTGATTTCTTCTGAAGTCACCTCATCTTGCACTTGTTTCCGTCGTTTTGGTCTACGAATACGAGTGAAATGCTGGTAGCCGTATGATTTCTTCTCGAACGAGAGGGGTCCCCCTGGTGAGCATTCCCCCGGTGATCGAGCTCCAGCACGTGACCAAGCACTTCGGCGCGTTCGCCGCGGTGCAAGATGCCCATTTTTCGATCGCGCCGGGTGAGTTCTTCTCCATGCTCGGCCCGTCGGGATGCGGCAAGACCACCACGCTTCGGATGATCGCCGGCTTCGAGCAACCAAGCTCGGGCCAGATCCGTCTCGAAGGGGTCGACGTCTCCACGACGCCGCCCTACAAACGCAATGTCAACACGGTGTTCCAGCACTACGCGCTCTTCCCGCACATGACCGTGTGGGACAACGTTGCGTTCGGCCCACGGAGCGCTCGGCTCGACAGGGCCGAGGTCGCGCGCCGATGCAACGAGATGCTCGAGGTGGTTCGACTCGGTGACCTCGCCGGCCGCCGCCCGAGCCAGCTGTCCGGTGGCCAGCAGCAGCGCGTCGCGTTGGCGCGCGCCCTGGTCAACTACCCCGCGGCGTTGCTGCTCGACGAGCCGCTCGGTGCCCTCGATCTCAAACTTCGCCAGGTCATGCAACTCGAACTCAAGCGCATCCAGCGCGAGGTCGGGATCACCTTCATCTACGTCACCCACGACCAAGAAGAGGCGCTCACGATGAGCGACCGCATCGCGGTGATGAACGAGGGTCGCGTCGACCAGATCGGCACTCCCGTCGAGATCTACGACCGTCCCGCCACCGAGTTCGTCGCCGGCTTCATCGGCCAGGCGAACCTGTGGCCCACCCGGGTGGAGACCGTCGTCGAGGGCCAGGCAACGGTCTCGGTGCTCGGGACGACGCTGAAGGCATCGGCACCCGACACCACACGCCCGGGGCCGGCGACGCTGATGGTTCGCCCCGAACGCATCACGGTCGGGACCGACCGTCCCGACCGACGCGTGGCCGTGCAGGTCATCGTCACCGACCTGGTGTTCCAGGGACCCGTCGTGCGGCTCTCCGGCGTGGCCGACGACGGCTCGGAAGTCGTCGCCAACCTCGCCATCGAGGGCCACGCCGAACTGCCCCGTGCCGGTGAGAGCGTCTGGGCGAGCTGGAGCGCCCCGGCCGGGCTCGTCCTGCCGTCCGCCACCAGCAGTGCGGCCACCAACGTCGAGCGACAACGCCAGGTCGCCGGCGCGAGCTGAGCCTCGCGTAGCGCTTTCCACTCCTTGGCCGCGCCCACTCGGGCAAGGGCAATGGACCCCACCACCACCACCATCCATCGTGAAGGAGACACCCCGTTGGCCGACAACCCGCTGTTCCTGCCCCGTCCCGGCGACCCCCGCCTGACCCGTCGACGTTTCCTCGGTCGCAGCGGGTTGGCGCTCGGCGGATTCGCTCTGGCACCGGCCCTGCTCGCCGCCTGCGGCGATGGCGACACGTCCGCGGCCACGCCAACGCCGACGCCCGGAACCGGAGCGTGCGGACCGAGCGGCGCCGCACAAGCAGCCGACGGCAAGCTGAAGTTCGCCAACTGGCCGTTGTACATCGACGACGAGACCGTCGACCTGTTCGCGACCTCGAGCGGGCTGGACTTCACCTACACCGAGGAGATCAACGACAACATCAGCTATTTCGCCAAGATCCAGCCCGAGCTGAACTCGGGCAAGGTGATCGACGCTGACGTCATCGCCCCCACGTTCTGGATGGCGGCGCGCCTGATCGACCTGTGCTGGGTCGAACCGCTGCCTCTCGACCAGATCCCGAACGCCGCGAATCTGGTGCCCGACCTCCAAAAGCCCTCCTGGGACCCCACAGGGGCCTACAGCCTCCCTTGGCAGAGCGGCGTCGCCGGGATCGCGTACAACATCGCCAAGACGGGCCGTGAGCTCAAGAGCATGGACGACCTGCTGGACCCGGCGTTCAAGGGCCGCATCGGCATGCTCACCGAGATGCGCGACACCGTCGGGCTCTGGATGATGTACACCGGCAAGACCCTCGCCAACGCGACCTTCGACGACGCCGCCGAGGCATTCGAGATCATCGAGAAAGCCGCAAACGACGGGCAGATCCGAGCGTTCACCGGCAACGACTACCAGGACGACCTGATCGATGGGAACTTCTGGGCCAACGTGGCGTGGTCCGGTGACGTGGCCCAGCTCGCACTCGACAACCCCGACCTGCGGTTCGTGGTGCCCGAGAGCGGCTCGACGTTGTGGTCAGAC
This sequence comes from Acidimicrobiaceae bacterium, assembly GCA_024641655.1. GTDB lineage: Bacteria > Actinomycetota > Acidimicrobiia > Acidimicrobiales > UBA8592 > JAHECR01. The sequence continues at coordinate 39,772 of JAHECR010000010.1, read as the reverse complement.
GTCATGGTCATCCCCCGCAACTGCCGGCACATCGACGAAGCGGCCCAATGGATGAACTACGTGTACGACCCCGTGAACGCAGCGAGGATCGCCGCCTACGTTGGGTATATGCCGCCGGTCCAGGGAGTCCGCGACGAGCTCCGCAAGTCCGACGACCCCGCGATCGCTGCTCTCGCCGACAGCGACCTGATGTTCCCGACCACCTTGTCGAACACCCAGAGCTGGGGTCCTCTCAGCGACGAGCAGGAAGCGCTGTTCGACGAGCGCTTCGCGGAGATCCAGGGGCTCTAGGGCCATGGCAGGCGAGGCCACCGACCGCGGCCCGAAATCCGGTGGCCTCGCCCCCTATGGGTTGCTCAGCCCCGGTCTCATCTGGCTGATCCTGTTCTTCCTGGTACCGATGTTCTTCCTCGGCCGCACGGCACTGTCGCGCCGCGTGAACCGGTTCACCGGGGAGATGGACTTCTCGTGGGAATGGTCGAACTTCGACACGGCCTTTCGTGAGTACGGGACCCAGTTCACGCGGTCATTCGTCTACGCGGCGACCGCCACCGTGCTGTGCCTGCTGATCGGCTATCCACTCGCGTTCTTCATCGCGCGCTACGGCGGGGCGTGGCGCAACCGGCTCCTGGGTCTGGTGATCCTGCCGTTCTTCACGTCCTATCTGATCCGCACCCTGGCGTGGCAGAACATCCTCGCCGACGACGGCCCCGTACTCTCGACGCTCCAGGCGCTCCACCTCATCCCGGGCGACTACCGGCTGCTCAATACAAGCGTCGCGGTCATCGGCGGGCTCACCTACAACTTCCTGCCCTTCATGATCCTCCCCCTGTACGTGAGTCTCGAGAAGATCGACCTGCGCCTCCTCGATGCCGCCGGCGATCTCTACGCGAGTCCCAGGGAGGCCTTTCGCCGCGTCGTCCTGCCCTTGTCGATGCCTGGCGTCTTCGCGGGCACGTTGTTGACCTTCATCCCCGCCGCCGGTGACTTCGTGAACTCCGCGATCCTCGGCGGAAACAGCCGGACCACCCTCATCGGCAACGTCGTCCAGGACCAGTTCCTGGTGCAGCTCAACTACCCCGTGGCCGCGGCGATCGCTTTCGTGCTGATGGCCATCATCACCGCCGCCGTGACGGTCTACGCGATGTTCCTCGGTACCGAGGGGCTGACAGTGTGAGCACGGCGATCGAAGCGCTCCCGACGACACGGGCGCGGCGCCGCCGACGACGGCCTGTCGGCCGGATCCTGCTCACGGTCTACGCCGTGCTCGGGTTCGTCTACCTGTTTGCACCCGTCTTCGTCATCGTGGTGTTCAGCTTCAACAAGCCCAAGGGCCGTTTCAACCTCGTCTGGCAGGAGTTCACGCTGGACAACTGGCGTCATCCCTTCGCCATCGAAGAGCTCCGTGACGCGATGTTCTACAGCCTGCGGATCGCCGCGCTGTCCACCGTCGTCGCCACGCTCTTCGGCGCCCTCATCGCCCTCGCTCTCGCGCGGTACCGCTTCCGAGGCAGCGCGACGATCAACCTGCTTCTGGTGCTCCCGCTCACGACACCCGAGATCGTGCTCGGGGCATCGCTCGCGAACCTCTTCCTCGGATGGGGGCTCGATCGCGGGGCCACGACCATCTGGATCGCGCACGTGATGTTCTCGGTCAGCTTCGTCGCCCTCACGGTGAAGGCGCGCCTTCGTGGCTTCGACTGGAACCTCGAGGACGCCGCCATGGACCTCGGCGCCGGCCCGATGCGCACCTTCGCAACCGTGACCTTCCCGCTCATCGTCCCGGGCATCATCGCCGCAGGACTTCTGTCGTTCGCACTCTCGATGGACGACTTCATCATCACGTTCTTCACGGCCGGGTCTCGCAACACGTTCCCATTGCAGGTCTTCGGGGGGTCGCGCAACGGCACGCCGCCACAGATCAACGTGTTGGCGACGCTCGTGCTCCTCGTCACCATCGGCGTGATCGTCGCCGGCGCGCTGCTCCAGTGGGCACGAAGTCGCACCGGCCGACTCCAGTAGGCACCGCGTCGAACCCGTCGACGCCAGAAGGCACCGCGTCGAACCCGTCGACGCCAGAAGGCACCGCGTCGAACCCGTCGACGCCAGAAGGCACCGCGTCGAACCCGTCGACACCGAACCGCAGAGCGGTCGGGCCCGTGGGCACGTTCGGCCTACCATGACCGGCGATGTTGGTCGCCGAGCGAACGGGACACGATGGCACAGCGGCGTGAGCAGCAGGGGCCCCGTCGGCGCCAGGCCCCCCTCGACGACATCGACAAGGTCATCGTGCGGGAGCTGCAGATCGACGGCCGAGTGAGCTATGCCCAGCTCGGGCCGCGTGTCGGGCTCTCGCAGGCCGCGACGCGGCAGCGGGTCCAGCGCCTCATCGACAGTGGGGTGATGCAGGTCGTGGCGGTCACCGACCCCACGATGCTGGGGTTCAGCGTCCAGGCGATGATCGGCATGAACGTCAGTGGCGACGCCCGCACTGTCGCCGAGACGATCGCGGGGTACGAGATCGCCGAGTACGTCATCTTGTGCGCAGGACGCTACGACGTCCTTGCCGAGGTCGTCGCCGCCGACAACGAGGACCTGTTGACGATCGTCAACGACTCCATCCGGTCCATCGACGGGGTCACCGACGTCGAGATCATGACCTACCTGCGACTCGTGAAGCAGACATACAGCTGGGGGACGCGCTGATCGCCCGTCGCCACCAACCGCGTCACGGCACTGCCACCACCCCGCGCCATCGAAAGGCGGCATCGGTCACGGGCGCGATCGTCGCGCTCTCGCTCGCGTGTGGGGGCGCTGCCGCCCTGCGGGACCCTCGCAACAGCGCAACGGTGGCCGATGCGCCGACGCCGTCGGGCGGTGGCGCGGAGATCGTGCCGGGCGCGTCGTATACGTTCGCGACGTTCGTCACCGCCTTCGACGAACGAGTCGCGGCACACCCCAACGCCCTTGGCGACGCGTTCGCCGGGATGTTCGCAGGCGCCAGGCGAAGCGGCCCCGACGGCGACCTGTTGCTGCGTCGGGCCGCGCCATCGGGAACACCTGCGCTCATGGCGGTGACCGCAGAGGTTCCCGGCACTGGTGAACTGCGTCGCATCCGCATCGTCGCCGACCCGAGCCTGTTGACCGCCGAGGAGCCCCCCGGCCTTCTCTACGCCACGCTGTCGGCGGTCGGCGAAGCGGTCACCTGGGCGCTCGTCCCCGACGCCTCGCTGTCCCCGGAGCAGATCAGCGCCCTCCTCGCGGCATCCTTCGAAGCACCCCAGTCGATCGCCGGCAACCATCTGGTGACGACCACCACCAACGCCGGCGTCGTCACCATGACCATCGATCTCGACACCCGCTGAGTCATCGACCCGCCACGACCTCGTCGACGAGGTGCCTTGCACCAATGACGACGCGTATGGGCCGAACGACTCATGTCGGGCCCGGTGCTGCCGATGCAAGGGACATGTCCGATCGCTACGCCGTCATCCTCGGCGCGATGAAGTGCGGCACCACCGCGCTCTATGCCGCGCTGTGCCAGCACCCCGACATCGCCCGGCCCCGGGACAAGGAACCGAACTTCCTCAACGACCCCGCGCAGTACAGCGCCGGCCTCGATCAGTACCGGACGCTGTGGGACGCCGCCGACCGTCCCAACCAGGTCCTGCTCGAGGCTTCGACCAACTACACCAAGCTGCCGATGAACCCCACGGCGGCTTTCAATGCCTGCAATGTCGACGGCGACTTCCGATTCGTCTATGTCGTCCGCAACCCGGTCGACCGCATCAAGTCCCACTACGTGCACGCAATCGCTCGGGGTTGGTTCGGCCATTCGATCGAACACGGCGTGAACCCGCAGGCGGTCTTCATCTCGAACTACCGCCTGCAGCTGATGCCATACGAGGCCGTCTTCGGGCGCGACAGAATCCTGGTGCTCACCTACGCCGAGATCTGCTCCGACATCCGAGGCACGGCTCGCCGCGTCTGTGACTTCGTCGGCGTCAACCCGTTCTTCGAGTTCCGCGACCCCGGCCCGCAGAACTCCGCAACGATGCACAAGGCCTCGATTCTCCAGTCGTTCACCGCCGATGCAGGGATCAACGGCATCCACTGGGAGCGCTACCTGCACCGGTACGGCACCCTGCCGGACATGGTGGAGGCGCTCGCCATCGACCACCCTCGCGTCGGTGCAACCATCAGGGAACTGGCCGACCAGATCGAGCGATGGACGACCCCGACCGCCGACCAGGCCGCTGCGGTGCTCGAGACGCTGCGCCCCGACCTCGATCTCTTCACCGAGAATTGGGGCGTCGACCCCCGCACCGAGGAAGTGCTGGCGCCGCGGGGCCCGCATCTCGTCGAAGCCATGGGCGCCTCGCTCAACTGACTCACTGCGGCGGGCGACCCCGCTGCACCATGTCGAGTGCACCCCGTCTCGACGTGCACCCCGGGCTGCCCGGGACGGCGTCGCTGGCTCGTCAACGAGGGGAAACGTCCACGGCCACGGTGAGGGTGCTCTCCTCGGCGTCGGTGAAGATCACGCCCTTCAGGGGCGGGACGTCGCCGTAGTCACGACCGCGCGCTGCGGTGATGTACCGCGGTCCGGCAACCTGGTCGTTGGTCGGGTCGATACCGACGAACCTCGTTCCGCCGAGATGGACGCCCACCCAGGCATGCGTGCGGTCGGCTCCCGTCAAACGCTCCTGCCCGGGCGGGGGGTCGGTCTCCAGGTATCCGCTCACATAGCCGGCAGCGAGACCGGTCGATCGCAGACAGCCGATCAGCACGTGAGCGAAGTCCTGGCAGACGCCCCGGCGTGTCCGTAGGACCTCGTCGAGCGGGGTCTCGATGTCGGTGGCTTCGGCATCGAAGACGAAGTCGCCGTGGATCCGGCTGTTCAGGTCGCCGAGCGCGGTGGCCAACGAAATACCGGGAGCGAACGACCGATGGGCATAGGTGGCGAGCTCCGGCGACCTCGCCACCAGCGGTGAGTCGAGGCTGAGCTCGACCGCCATGAGGTCGTCGCCGGGGCGCCGTACCACGAGGTGATCCTCCCAGGGGAGGAGCGCCTCGGCGGGGAACGTCGTGGGCCTCCCGGAGGTGTCCACCACACTGGCGCTGGTGACCACCAGCGTCGTATGGGCCTCGCGGATCTCGAGCTGCGCGACGAGGTTCCCGAAGTAGTCCCGGCGCTCACGGTAATGCTCCGCAGCGGGGCTCGACTCGATGGAGCGGCTCAGACAGATCTGGCCGTCGGCGTCGTCGGGCAGCTGGTGAACGTCGGCATAGCTCACCGTGACCGGCGCGTCGTACTCGTAGCGCGTGCTGTGGGCGACTTCGTAGATCACCAGTGCGGCCTCGGCGGCTGGACCGGCGTCACGATGCTGTGCTGGGGCAGCAACCGGGTGAAGAACTCGTCACGCAGGGCGTCGGACGCGCCGCGCAGGCGATCGGACGCGGTCGACGCGAAGTGATCGAGAGCGACTCGCCTGCCCTTCGGGTCAGCGCTCGCGAGCTCGGCCGAATCCAAGTGGTGAACCAGGTCGGCCAGCTCGGCCACGACTGCTGTCGCCGAGGAGACGTTCTGGTGGGGCCGATCGACCTGGAGAGCCGCGAGGCTCGCTTGCAGCGCGTCGACCTGGAACCGCAACGATCTGGGGTTGCCGGGGTCCAAGACCAACAGGTCGAGCACGGTCGACACGCGCGCTCGTGACCGGTACCGGCGCCGGTACGTGATGATGCTCTCGCCGGCCATGAGCACCGACTCGAGCAGCAGGCTCTCTGCGGCCGCCCCGCGCTCGACAGCGAGCGGCCCCGAGACGAGGCCGACGACATGAATGGCACGCTCGATGCGCCGACCCGCCTCCATGAAGCACCAGGCCTGGTCGCGGACCATCGACTCGTTCGCCAACCCCGCCAACGCAAGCAGACCCTGCAAGAGTTCGGTGAGCACATTGGTGACGGCTTCCTCGCTGTTGCCATGGGCTGCGTCGAGACGATCGAGCTCGCGTTGGAGCGAGCCGACGACGAGCCACGTGTCGACCGACAGCTGATCGCGCAGCACGTCTATCGCATCGAACATCGACCCGATCGCGTGCGCGACCGTGCCCGGTCGGTCCTCGTCGACGACCAGGCCCAGCAGCTCATCGAGTGGTCGGTCGTGCAGCGATGCGGCGTCGTCGCCCACGAACCCCGGGTAGGTGCCAGTGATGCGGGTGAGCGACTCGAGCAGCGCACTGAGCGAGGCCTGCCCCGGGCCGGTCGGCGAATTGCGGAATTCGTCGAGGCGCCCGTAGACCGTGCGCAGCAGACGCACGGTGGATTCGGCGCGTTCGGCGTACCGGCCCAACCAGAACAGGTTCTCCGCGGCACGCGCCGAGGGCGCCCCGCCGGCGATCCCGGTGACCAGCTCTGGCGGCGTGAGCCAGAAGTCCGCGTCACGTTCGGGCTCGGCCCCGACGATCCACACGTCCTTGGACAGGGCTCCGGCGCGGTTGGTGATCGGGGCGGTGGGATGCTCGCCGGCGGTCCGGGCGAGGCCCCCGGCCATGGCGAGGTACCCGTCTGACGTCGCAACCGCGAAGGTGCGCAGCACCGTCGGGCGCGCCTCGATACCGGTCGCTCCGAGCATCGGCGCCGTGGCGACGGCGATGCGTTCCTGCCCGACCCACAGTTCTGGTCGGGCCTCGATCCGGCTACGCAAGGTGGCCAGCTCTGCCGAACTCGACAGCCGAGTGTCGCGGGAGTGGTCCATGCTCATCCGGGACAGTGGCCGGACGATGATCTCGCCGAGATGGGACAGGACATGCGACCGGCCTGCGGGATCACCGCACCACCAGGTCTGCGCCGACGGGATGATCAGGTCCTCGCCGAGGAGCTCCTGCGAGAGCCGAAGCATGATGCTCGGCAGCGCGGCGTTTTCGAGCACACCGGATCCGAGCGTGTTCACGACGCTGACGGTTCCCGCCCGGCAGGCATCGACCAGGCCGGGGACGCCGAGTGTGGAGTCGGGCCGCAACTCGAGCGGGTCACTGAACCAGTCGTCGACGCGCCGCAAGATCAGGTCGACAGGAACGAGCCGGTCGACGGCGCGCAGCCAGACCCGACCCTCACGGACCTCGAGGTCGGTGCCCTGCACGAGGGGATAGCCCAATTGGGCGGCGATGGAAGCATGCTCGAAGGCCGTTTCCGACATCGGGCCTGGTGACAAGATGACGATCGACGGGTCGTCGACCCCCGACGGTGCCGCAGAACGGAGCGCACTGCGGAGGGCCCGCACGAACGGAGCGAGGCGCTGGACCCCGGCCTGTTGGAAGATCGCCGGGAACACCCGCGACAGCACCCGCCGGTTCTCCAGCGCGTACGCGGCGCCCGACGGTGCCTGCGTTCGCTGGCTGAGCGCCACCCAGCCGCGATCGGCGGACCGTGCCAGGTCGAGGGCCCCCACCACGAGTTGGCGGCTTCCGGGCAGCACGATGCCGTCGCAGGCGCGCGTGAAACCCCGGTCGGCGAAGATCATCGCCGGCGGGATCAGCCCGCTCCGCAGCAACCGACGCTCGCCGTAGACATCCCGCAGGATGAGATCGGACAGCTCGGCACGCTGCACCACCCCGCGCTCCAGCGCCCGCCACTCCTCGCTGGGAACCACGAGCGGGACGGCGTCGAGGGTCCATGGTCGGTGCCGTCGGCGGTCACCGGTCGAGACGTTGTAGGTGACCCCGTCCTGCTCCAGCAGCAGGCGGATCTCGTCGTTGCGCCGTCGCAACTCGTAGGCGCCGAGCCGGTCGTAGGCGTGCGCCAGCTCCACCCAGTGGGGCCGGACCCTGCCGAAGTGGTCGACGAGCTCGTCGACGCCACCGGAGTCACGGGCCACGTAGGCCGACAGGAGGTCGCCGGTTGTGTCGCTCAAGGTCACGCAGGTTCCGTCCGGGAGGGGTGCCGTCGGAGATCGAGCGTACGCCGGTACTCGCGCGGCGTGGACGACGCCAGCTCATCGAGCGCCGCGACATCGACCCTCCCGGGAGTGTGGCCATGGGCGAAGAACCGCGCCGCCCGTCGAGCCTCGGCCTCTGGCGCGTTGACCGGGAACGTGTCGTAGGCTCGGCCCCCGGGGTGCGACACGCGGTACGTGCATCCTCCGAGTGACCGCCCACTCCACCGGTCGATGAGGTCGAACACGAGCGGGCCGTGGACCGCGATGGTCGGATGCAGAGCCGACCACGGGGCCCACGCCTTGAACCGCACACCTGCGACACCGGTCCCCGGCGTGCTAGTGGGTTGGAGCGGCACCGGGATGCCGTTGCAGGTCACGATGTGGCGCGCTTCGTTGAAGCCCTCGACGAGCACCTGGAGGCGCTCGACCGACGAGTCCACGTAACGTGCCGTCGCGCCTTGCGCCACCTCCTCACCGAGCACGTGCCACGGCTCGATGGCACGCCGCAGTTCGAGACGCAGGTCGTCGAGCTCGACCTCGCCGACCAGGGGGAACCGGAACGCAAGGAACGGCTCGAGCCATGCCGGATCGAAGTCGATGTCGTGACGGACGAGGTCGTCGACCACCTCGTGGATGTCGGCTCTCACGTACCACGGCAGCAGGTACCGGTCGTAGAGGTCGCTGCCCCATCGCACGAGACGCCCCCGATAGGGCTCCTCCCAGAATCGAGCGACGAGCGCCCGCACGAGGAGCGACTGCACCAGCGCCATCTGCGGATGCGGGGGCATCTCGAAGGCGCGCAGTTCGAGCAGGCCGAGTCGGCCACGCTCGGAGTCGGGACTGAAGAGCTTGTCGATGCAGAACTCGGACCGGTGGGTGTTCCCGGTGAGGTCGACGAGCAGGTGGCGCAGCAGACGGTCGACGGTCCAGGGCGACACCTCGGAGCCGTGACGCTCCAGCTCTGCGAAGGCGATCTCGAGCTCGTAGACCGTATCGACCCGACCTTCGTCGACGCGAGGCGCCTGGCTCGTGGGCCCGATGAACAGCCCCGAGAAGAGGTAGGACAGCGAGGGATGGTGCTGCCAGAACGTCACCATGCTCTGGAGCAGATCGGGCCGGCGCAGGAGCGGGCTGTCGGCAGCGCTCGCGCCCCCGAGCGTCACGTGGTTGCCCCCGCCGGTGCCCGTGTGGGTGCCGTCGAGCGCGAACTTCTCGGTGCCCAGGCGCGCGAGCCGAGCCTCGGCATACAAGGTGGCGATGACCTCGCGAAGCTCGGACCACGAGCGCGTCGGCTGGATGTTGACCTCGATGACGCCGGGGTCAGGCGTCACCATCAGCACCGACAGGCGCGGGTCGCGCGGCAGCGGGTACCCCTCGACGACGACGGGCTGTTCGAGCTCGGCAGCGACGGCCTCGACCAGGCCGACGAGCTCGATCGCGTGCTCGGCATGTTCGAGCGGGGGGAGGAAGACCCGGAGGTGGCCCTTGCGCACCTCGACGGCAAGGGCCGTCGGCGGTGTCTCGTGGCGCTCCACGACGCGTGCAGCTGCGGGCAGGGTGCCGGGTGCGGGGAGCGCGTCGCGGGGCTCGAACGTCGAGCGGGCGATGGAGGTGGGCAACGGTGACCAGCTCAGGGCATCGAGTGGAAGACGGAGCCCGATCGGCGAGTCACCGGGGATCAGGAACAACGCATCCCGGCGAAGGTGCCAGCGTGTGGTCTGCCACCCATCGCCCGCCGGGGCGGGGTGGAGGGGGAGGACCCAACCCACCGGCGCTCCGGAATCGCCCTCGAGTCGGGCCAGCAGGCGTCGCCGGGCATCGGCGTGGCCGAGCGTGTCCACGTCGTCGCTTCCCGCGTCGAGCGCCGGCGGCGAGCCCTCGGGCATGCGCGCCTCGCGCCACACGGCGTCGACGGGATCCTCATACGCGGCAAGGACCAGCTCGGTGTCGACCTGCAGGCGCGCCGCGAGTGCCTCGGCGAAACGCCGGGCGTCCTCGGAGGCCGGCTCGGCCACGGGCTCGGCCTCCGGATCGACGAGCAGATCGGGGCGGCGCCACAGTGGCAGGCCGTCATTGCGCCAGTTGATGCCGATCTGCCACCGTGGCAGCGCTTCACCGGGGTACCACTTGCCCTGCCCGAACTGCAGCAGGCCCCCGGGGGCGAAGCGGTCGTGCAGGCGGTGGGTCAGGTCATGGGCGAGGGCCCGCTTGTGGGTGCCGTCGGCGGCGGTGTTCCATTCGGGCTCGTCCATCTCGTCGATGGAGACGAAGGTGGGCTCACCGCCCATCGTGAGACGCACGTCGCCGCTCTCGAGTCGCTCGTCCACGGCCGCACCGACACGATCGATGCGGGCCCACTGCTCGGGGGTGTACGGGAGCGTGACCCGAGGGTCCTCCCGCACCCGGTGCACGACGTTCGCGAACTCGAGTGCGACCTCGGCGGGGCTCGTCGAACCCGTGACCGCAGCCGCCGACACCGGATGGGGCGTGCAGGCCAGCGGGATGTGTCCCTCGCCGGCGAAGAGGCCCGAGGTGGGATCGAGCCCGATCCACCCCGCGCCGGGAATGTAGACCTCGGCCCAGGCATGGAGATCGGTGAAGTCGGCCGCCGGTCCATCGGGTCCGTCGAGGGCCGGCTGGTCGGCGGTGAGCTGGACCAGATACCCCGAGACGAACCGCGCCGCGAGCCCGAGCCGACGGAGGATCTCGACGAGGAGCCAGCCCGTGTCGCGGCAGGACCCGATGGCCAGGCGCAGCGTGTCCTCGGGTTCCTGGACCCCCGGTTCCATGCGGGTCGCATAGGCGACGTCGGCGAGAAGCCGCTGATTGAGGCCGACGAGGAAGTCGACGATGGGCATCGGTTCGATCGGGCGTCGCACCTCGGCCATCCAGGCGTCGAGTAGGGGGCCGCCTTCGGTGGCGACCCGGAGGTACGGCTCCAGGTCGGCCTCGAGCTGGGTCTCGTAGCGGAACGGATAGCGCTCGGCGTACTCCTCGACGAAGAAATCGAAGGGGTTGACGACCGTGAGATCGGCAACGAGATCCACGGTGATGTCGAGGTGGGTCGCCGGCTCCGGGAACACCAACCGGGCGAGATGGTTGCCGAAGGGGTCCTGCTGCCAGTTGACGAAATGGTTTCCTGGAGTGACGCTGAGGCTGTATGCGAGAATGGGCGTCCGGCAATGTGGCGCCGGCCGAAGGCGCAGCACGTGGGGATGAATCGTCACCGGTCGATCGAACCGGTAACTCGTGCGGTGCTCGATGCCGACGTGGATGCCCATGGATTCCGATCCTCACCCCGCACGATACGAGGTAGTCAGATCGTAGGAGGCCGGTCAAGCGGCCAGAAGCCCACCACGTCGACGGAAGAGAGTGTTCACGGACCCGTAACGTTCCCGAATGATTATTCGCGGGGAGGAGGAATAGAAACGAGGAATGACCTGGCCGCCCGGGTATGACGCAACCAAGACGTTCGACGAGATGCTCGACGCGCACGGGCATCCGCGTCGCGGCTGCGTCGAAGTCCACGCGCGACTCGAGGCGCTCGGGACCGAGCTGTTCCGCCGCCAGGAAGCTGCTGAGGCCGCAATTCGCTCGATGGGCGTGACCTTCACCCTCTACACCGAGGACGGCAACATCGACCGCGCCTGGCCGGTCGACGTCATCCCTCGGATCATTGCGCGCGAGGAGTGGTCGGCCATCACTCGCGGCCTGATCCAGCGGCTGCGGGCGCTCAACCTGTTCATCGACGACCTCTACCACGCCCGCGAGATCATCGCCGACGGCGTGTTTCCGGGTGAGCTTCTCGAGAACTCGGCGAACTACCGGGCCGCGTGTCGTGGCGTCTCGCCCCCGGACGGCGTCTGGGCCCACATCAGTGGCAGCGATCTCGTGCGCGACGGCACCGGTCAGATGTTCGTGCTCGAGGACAATCTCCGAATCCCGTCGGGGGTGTCGTACATGCTCGAGAACCGCCAGGTTTCCAAGCGGGTGTTCTCCGACCTGTTCCGCGACCTCGACGTGTTGCCCGTGGACGGCTACATCGAGCGCCTCGGAGCGATGCTGCGATCGTTGTCACCGCGCGATGACGTCGAGCCGATCGTTTGCGTTCTCACCCCGGGCATCCACAACTCCGCGTACTACGAGCACGTGCTCCTTTCGACGCGGATCGGCGCGCATCTCGTCGAGGGTTCCGATCTGGTGGTCGACGACGACGTCGTCTACATGCGCACGGTCAGCGGCCTCGTCCGGGTCGACGTGATCTATCGACGCGTCGACGATCTCTGGCTCGATCCCGACATCTTCGAACCGAGCTCGGTGCTCGGCGTTGCCGGACTCATCCAGGCATGGCGGGCAGGCAACGTCGCCATCGCGAACGCTCCCGGGGCCGGCGTCGCCGACGACAAGGTCGTGTATTCCTACGTCCCGGAGATCATCGAGTACTACCTCGGCGAGAAGCCGGCCATTGCGAACGTCCCGACCTGGCGCTGTCTCGATCCCGAGCACCGAGCCCACGTGCTCGCCAACCTCGACTCGCTGGTCTGCAAGCCTGCGAACGAGGCGGGGGGCAAGGGTGTCCTGATCGGCTCGAAGGCCACGGAGGCAGAACTGGCGGCAGTGCGGGCGGAGATCGAGGCCGACCCGCGCAACTGGATCGCCCAGCCGATCCTGCAGCTGTCGACCGCGCCAACCATCTGCGGCGAGACGATCGCCCCACGGCACATCGACCTGCGCCCGTTCATCTTGTCGGGAGCCGACCCCTACGTCAGCGTGGGCGGCCTCACCAGGGTCGCACTCCGTGAGGGATCGCTGATCGTCAACAGCTCGCAGGGCGGTGGCAGCAAGGACACGTGGATCGTCGACTCGCTCGTCACTCCGCCGCTCGCGGCCCCCGTCGTCCAGGCGCAGACCAGACGCGCCTGAGAGGAGCACCATGTACCAGAGTCCGTCTCCCCTCCTGCTGTCCCGGGTCGCCGAGAGCGCGTACTGGGCCGGCCGCTACCTCGAGCGCGCCGAAGGCACTGCCCGACTCATCAAGACCCACGCCGACCTCGTCGTCGATCTCCCCAGGGAGGCCTCGGTCGGTTGGCGGCCGCTGTTGGCCGTGCTCGGGATCGACGAGGATGCAATGCCGGCCGCGCTTGGTTACGACGAGGAGGCCGTGGTTCGCCTGCTCGTTGCCGATCGCGACAACCCGAGCTCGATCCGGGCGTCGATCGCGGCGGCCTACCACAACCTGCGGGTCACCCGGTCGGTCATGCCCGTCGAAGCGGTCGAGGTGCTCACCGAGCTGTACCACGACATCGAGGCGACCGCCGAGTCCGCGGTCGATCGACGCGGCCGCACCACCTGGCTCACGACAGTCATCCGCGGGTGCCAGACGCTGTCGTCGATCCTGTTCGACACGATGACCCACGACGACGCCTACTGCTTCTTCACCGTCGGACGGCAATTGGAGCGAGCCGACCTCACCACCCGGGTCCTCGATGTCCAGCGCGAGATCCTCACCCGGCGCGTCCAAGGGCCCCTCGAGCCCTACCTCGACCTCTGCTGGTTCGCGGCGCTGCGCTCGGTCAGCGCGCTGCAGGCGTTCCGCCGCAGCGGTGTGCCGACGTCGGCCGAGGCGACCGTGGCGTTTCTCCTCCACGACACGAAATGTCCCCGAACCGTCGAGTGCTGCCTGCTCGAGGCATCACGGTGGCTGCTCGAAATCCCCGGGCACGATCAGGCGATGTCGGCGTGTGCGAAGGTGCAAAAGGACCTCTCCGATGTGAACATCACGGCGTTGGTGGAAGGCGAGCTGCACGACTTCGTCGACGAGCTCCAGCTGGGCATCGCCGATGTCCACGACCGCATGGCATCGACCTGGTTCCTCCCCGCTCCGGCCAAGCTCGCCGGCTGAGCCGCCCACCAGACCCCGGTCGGTTCGGCCGCCGGTGCCGCAGCGCCGATGAGCGCCTCGCCGTCGGCGGGCCATCTTGGCCACACCCTTACCCGGAACGTTGCGCGCGCTCTTGCCATCGCTGCGAATCTAAGGGTGCACGAGCCCGGGGCGGCTCACCACAGTCGACCACCGCCGGAGAGCGATGAACATGCAGGATCTGATGTGGTACCTCAGCCGATCGACCGGCATCGTCGCCGGCGTGCTGGCGGTTGCTGCGGTGGTGTGGGGCACCCTGTTCTCGGCGCGTGAGACCGGTCAGCGCCTCCGCCCGGCCTGGTGGCTCGACCTTCACAACTGGCTCGGCGGGGCCGCGCTCGCCTTCACCGCGATCCACATCGTCGCAACGCTGGCCAACACCTCGTCGGGGGTACGGATCGTCGATGCGGTCGTTCCCGGCACTGCCCGCAGCGACGCTCTGGCTCTGGCCTTCGGCGTGATCGCGACCTACACCTTCGCCATCGCCGTCTTCACGAGTTGGCCCAAGCGACGTTTCAGCCGCCCGCTCTGGCGCGCGCTTCACCTCACGTCGGTGGCCGGAGTCGCCGCAATGCTGGTGCACACCTATCAGCTGGGCTCCGATGCCCGCAGCAAGCCGGCCCAACTCGCGATCGCGGCTTCCGTCGGACTCAGCGTGTATGTCCTGTCGATCAGGCTGATTGGCATTCGCGACCGCCGCCTCCAGTCGTGAACACGCCGTCGGCGCCCTCGGGGCCGGGCCTTCATCACGTCGAGGCCGTCATGGGCATGGCGGTGAGCATCGATGTGCGCGACGACATCGCCCCTGAAGCGATCGTCGACGTCGTCGAGTGGCTTCACCATGTCGACCGCACCTTCAGCACCTATATGGAGAACAGCCCGATATCGCAGCTCGGTCGCGGCGAGATCGGTTTCGACGAGGTATCCGAGGAGATCCGCGACGTCCTGCGACTCTGCGAGCGGGTACGTGTGGACTCCGACGGCGTGTTCGACGTGTTCGCCGTGCCTGCGCCCAACGGGACCACGCTGGACCCCTCGGGCCTGGTGAAGGGGTGGTCGATCGAGCTTGCCGCCGGTGTGCTCGAGACCCACGGCGCCGCGAACTTCACGATCAACGCCGGTGGTGACATCGCCGTGCGGGGCCGGGCCGAGGCGGGTCAACCCTGGCGCATCGGCATCCGCCACCCTGACGAAGCCGATCTCCTCGCCACGACGCTCGAGGTCACCGGCCCCTTGGGCGTGGCGACATCGGCCACCTACGAGCGAGGCGCTCACATCATCGACCCTCGCAACGGGCAACCGACGACGGCGCTGGCGAGCGTCACCATCGTCGGCCCCGATCTCACCCTGGCCGACGCGTACGCCACCACCGTTTTCGTCATGGGCGCCGACGGCCTCGGGTGGTTGGCAGACCGCCCCCCCTACGAAGGCTATGTGATCACCCACGACGGTCTCACGAGCTGGACGCCGGGGTTTCGCCGCTTCCGGGCCGACGCTGGGTGAAGAACCGATCGGGTGGCCACGGGCACCGGATCCACTCGTCCCTGCTACACCGCAGCGCTCGGTGCCAGGTCCGGGCCGGCGGGCACCACGTGACGGTGGATCTCGTCGGTCATCTTGGCAACCGACTCGATGATCGCCGCGGCGTTCACGTTGGTCTGATAGTCGTGCAGAGCCAGCTCGGCCGAGATCTGGTCCGATCGTCGGGCCGCGATCAACAAGACCGCTCCCTGCAGCGCGGCGATGCACGAGAGCACGAGGTTCAGCAGGATGAAGGGGTACGGGTCGAACCCCACGTTGCGGTTCCCTGCCATCCACCCCGCGAGGAACACCAACGCGGTGAGGACGAAGGCCCACGAGCCCATCCCGTTGCGTAGCCGGTCGGCGGCTCGCTCCCCGGCGGTGAGCTGCTCACCGGAGCGAACTGCGGGATGGCGTCTCCAGGTGTGACTCGCCCCGACCAGCCGCCATCGTCTGCGGTCACCATTCTCCATGTCTGTCGCCTCCAGATTGATCGGTGGCGCCAAGTCTGGCCCACATCACCGACCCGCGGGCCACAGGGCGCCGGGATCAGGTGAGCTGGGTGATGCCGGCGGACCGGGCGGCATCGATCGCCGACTGGAGCGACCGGGCGTAGTCGTGGCTGGTGTAGGTCGCCCCTGACACCGTGTGCACGTTCGCGCTCTGTGCCTGCAGCGCCTCCGAATCGAGCACAGGGACCGCTCGGTCGTTGATGCGCACGCTCTTGCCGTCACGGTACGGCGTCTGTATCGCGTCGACGGACTGCAGCGATCCGTCGGGAGCGATGCTGACCTGCACCTGCACCGGGCCCCACTTGTTCTGGAAGGTCTCACCGTTGACCAGCGTCGTCGCGGCTGACGCCGGAGGCGCCGCGACCGTCGAGCCGGCCGCGTCGGTACCTGAGCCGGCAGCGGCAGTGGCGAGCGCAGCGGGCGTGGCGAGCGCAGCGTTCGTGGCGGGGGCCGATGCGACGATGCCGACCGGCGCCCCGGTCGAGGCGCCGGCTGCTCCGCCTGAGGCGGCGAACCAGGCGGTGAGTCCGCCGGTCGACGCCAGGCTCAGCGCCAGCGCTGCGGCTCGGGACTTCTTTGCTGCGTGACGGCGCCGGCGCCGGGTGGGGGTGGCGAGGGCGGACGCCACCCCCACCGGGTCGGCTGGGCCCTGACTCGCTGGGCGTGAGGCACGGGCCCGCTGGGCACCGGATCCGGCGGCCGCACGCCGAGCAGCGAGCTGCTCGAGACGGGCGGCCAAGGCCTGGTCGACCTCGGAGGGGGAGGGGGTTCCGGTGTTCATGTTCCCATTGGACACACCCAACTTCCGCGTTCGATGAGTCCCAGCTGTGGATCAGCTGAGAATTCCGAACCGGGCGCGGAACCTCCGGGCCCCGAACGACGACGGCTTCAGCGTCCCCAGAGCGCGGCCACCGGCAGCAGATTCCGGTCCGGCTCCGGAGGCTGATCGTCGCCGAAGACGTCTCGCAACAGGGCGCCCAGCGCCGGGTGCAGCCGGGTGTCGACGAACCGATTGCAGTCCTCCTCGGACTCCCAGACGTCGACGTATCTGAGACCGCCCTCGGGTCGTTCCACAGCGAGATGCATGATCAGCCCTTCGGGGAGCTCGCTGCCGAGCTGGTCCATGAGACGGGCGTGAAAAGTCGCATCGATCGGCACATCCTGAGTGAACGCGTAGGTCATGGTTGCTCCCGTATTTCATCGGAGGATACTTCTGATCAAACTAGAGACTGCTTAAACTAGAGACCATGACGGAATCCGTCAACAAGCGCCCGTACGACAACACGCGTCGACGAACCCGTTCGGCCGACACACGCAAGCGGATCCTCGACGCCGCCCGAACCCACCTCGTCGAACGCGGCTATCGCTCCACCACCATCGCCGCCATCGCAGCCGATGCCGGCGTCAGCATCTCGACGGTCTACGAGCTCGTCGGCCGCAAGCCCACGCTCGCGCGTGAGCTCGTGGAGCTCGCGTTGTCGGGCGCCGACCGACCCATCGAAGGCAGCGAGCGCGACTATGTCGCAGCGATGCAGGCCGAGCCCGACCCGAGCGCCAAGCTCGTCATCTACGCGACCGCGATTCGAGAGATCCAAGGCCGCCTGGCGCCCCTGTTCCTCGCGCTTCGTGATGCCGGAGCGACCGAACCCGAAGCGTCCGAGGTGTGGCGCGCCATCAGCGAGCGGCGCGCCGCAAACATGGGTCGAGTGGTCGCCGACCTCGCTTCGACGGGACACCTCCGGGCCGATATCGATACCGACGAGGCCGCCGACACGATCTGGGCGATGAACAGTCCCGAGCTCTACCTCATGCTCACCCAGGAGCGAGGCTGGACGCCCGAACAGTTCGAGCGATGGCTGGCCACTTCCTGGCAGCGCCTGCTGCTGGACCACGCTGCTGCGCCTCCCACGGGCCCGGTGTCGCGAGGTGCATCCCCTGGGACCGACCGTGCGCCGGGGGCGGCCATGTCGTAGCGTTGCGCAACCCCGGTTCGTGAACCAGAACCCCCCCGAGCGTCTGTCGAGACCCAGCCCCGATCATGATCCTCGCAAGTGGTACCGAGCACATCTCCGTGACCATCGCGGTCATCGTCTGCGTCGGTGTCGGCGGCCAGTGGCTGGCGACGAAGCTCAAGATCCCGTCGGTTCTGCTCCTGCTGCTCGCCGGCATCGTCGTGGGGCCGGTCACCGAAACCATCGATCCCGTCGGAGACCTCGGACCGGCGCTCTTCCCGGTCGTCGGGCTCGCGGTCGGCCTCCTGCTGTTCGAAGGCGGCCTCACGCTTCGCCTCGACCGGCTCATTCAGGGCCGCTCGGTCGTCCTGCGACTGGTCACGATCGGCACGGTGCTCACCTGGATCATCGCGAGCGTCGCCGTCTGGACCCTCTTCGATGTCCGGCCCAGCGTCGCCGGCCTGATCGGCGCCATCCTCGTCGTCTCCGGGCCCACCGTCGTGATCCCACTCCTGCAGATCGCCCGTCCACGCGAGCCGTCGGCGGCGATCCTGCGGTGGGAGGGCATCATCATCGACCCGATCGGCGCGACCCTCGCCATCGTGATGCTCGACGCGACCATCAATACCGCGGATCCTCGAGATGCCACCGCTCAGGCCGCACTGACCCTGGGTGCGGGGACCGCGGTCGGGTTCGCTGCAGCGGGGTTCGCGCTCGTCGCGATCCGCTACCACACCATCCCCGACCGTCTCCACAATCCGGTTCTGCTCGGCTTGGCGATCGCCGCCTACGCCGCGGCAAACGGGGTCGCTCCCGAAGCCGGGCTCATGGCGACCACGGCGCTCGGCCTGGCGCTGGCGAACCAACGATGGGTCCCCGCCGGAGGGATCACCGCGTTCAGCGAGGACATCGCCCAGCTAGTGCTCGGCAGCCTCTTCGTGACGTTGGGCGCCCTGGTCGACTTCGATGACATCGTCGACCTCCTGCCACGAACGCTCCCCCTCATCGCCATCCTCGTGGTCGTCGCCAGACCCGTCGCGGTGTGGGCCTCGACCGTCGGCACGAACGTTCCGGGCGCCGACCGCCGTTACCTCGCAGCCATGGCTCCTCGCGGCATCGTCGCCGCGTCGGTCGCCACCGTCTTCGCCAACACCCTTGCCGAGGAAACCGGCGCTCCGGTCCCGGAGTTGGTGCCGATCGTCTTCACCGTGGTCATCGGCACCGTGGCGATCTACGGCCTCACCGCAACGTTGAGCGCTCGACGGTTCCATGTCGCGCGGCCCAAGCCGACCGGGCTGGCGATCGTGTCCAACCATCCCAAGGCCGTAGCGCTCGCGGACGAGCTGGCCAACGCCGAGACGACGGTGCTGCTCGTGACGACCAGCCGCCAGACCCAGCGAGCTGCGCTGGAGCGGGGCATCCTCACCTATCACGACGCGCTCGACGACGAGCAACTGGAGATGGCCCTCGACGCCCTCGGAATCAAAACGGCGCTCATCGTCACCGACGACGAGAACCTCACGAGCCACGCGGCGCACCACCTGACCGAGCACCTCGGCCGGGCCAACATCCACCACGTCGGCGCCGACCAGTCGTCGGGGCACTCGACTCGCCATCACCGACCCGCGTTCTCGGGCGCGACATTCGACACGCTGACCAATCCCCGCACCACCTACACGACGATCGAAGCGACCGACCTCGACCGAGAGCTCCAGGTGCCGTTGTTCCACCTCCAAGAGGCGATCGCAACGGTCCTCAACGGGCACGCACCGAAAGGTGGCCGGCTGATCATCGCCGTGGTCCCGCCTGCCGACCCTGCCTGATCGAGCGCACCGAGGAACCGCCTCGACGGTATCGAGCGACGCGCCGGTGTCAGCCCGCCCCGGTGACCGCTCGCGTCTCGGTGACCCGCCCGGTGACGACGCGTGGATCGGCGCTGCAGAGGAGCAGCGCTGCGTGGGCAGTCTCGTCGGCGGCCTCGACGGTGTCCTCGTAGCCCTCCGGCACCGGCGGATGGTTCATGCCGTAGGTCAGAACCGGTCCCGATGGTGCGAGCGCATTCACGGCAATGCGGTCGCCGAAGAGCTCGGCGGCCAGCCCTTGGGTGAAGCGTTCCAGTGCCGCTTTGCACATGGTGTAGACCAACGTGCTCCCGTCGGGCTCGATCGCTGCGTAGGGAGGCCCGATGGGCGGTCGCGCTGCACCCGAAGTCATGTTGAGGATCCAGCCCTCGCCTGCGGCCCGCATGTCCGGCGCGAACGCCTGCGCGAGCTCGAACGCCGAGCGCACGTGAACCTGGAACATGATCTCGTACTGCTTGGCGGGGAAGTCGCCGAACGCCCGCGCCCAGCTGGCCGCGGCGTTGTTGACGACGATGTCGACGGGCCCGTGGGCGCGGGTGGCGGCGATGAGCCCTGCTCGGCCCTCGGCCGTGGCCAGGTCGGCCCTTACCGCCTCGGCGTGCCCTCCTCCGGAGCGGATGGCGTGCACGGTTTCCGCGAGCGTGCCGGGATACGGCGAGGGCGTTTCAGCGTCGAGGGTTCGGGCCGCTGCGATCACCAGGGCCCCTTCGGCCGCGAACCGGCGCGCGATCGCAGCCCCGATCCCGCGACTGGCTCCGGTGACCAGGGCAACCCGTCCGTCCAGCTCTCCCATGTCGTCCTCGTTTGATGCGCGTGGTCAGGGGTTCTGGGCCTCGGGCAGCTTGCCGAAGTCGAAGCTGACGGTGTCGTCGCGTTCGACGGCGAAGGTTGCCAGACCATCCACGGGCCCGTCGGGGCGGCGATGGGCACGGCCGTGGAACATCGCCCCCTTGATCTCGAAATACGAGGGAAACTGCTCGACCACGCAGCACACCCGGTCGTCGGCCTCCAGCAATCCCACAACGGGGTCGCCCGCGTCCAGGCCGAATCCCAGCTCGCCGTCAGTCCACAGCAGCTGCCCGACCGCGCCCACCGGCGGCGCTCCGGGCTGGAGTGCGACGACCAAGACCTCGTCCCTAGCGTCCAGAAATTGGTGGATCTCCGCGCCCGTCATCGTGATGTCACGCTTCGGGCTCATGGTTGTCGGGCCTTCGTCGAAAAGCGCGCCTGATCGAGCGCGACCCGCAACACGATGCGCTTCCCGCTGTCGTGGCGCGAACGAACCTTGTCGCTCACCGAGCTCGGTACCTGTCTCGACATCGCTCCCGACCCTGTGGGATTCCCGCTCGTCGCCCCGGAGGCCTCACCGACCCACTGCCGCGCCTCGACGAGTTCGACCGGACCGCCTGCGACGAGCACCCGTGGGTCAGCGGGATCCTCGGCGGCCGCGACGATCCCGGCCACACCCGCGTCGAGCAGTATCCGAACCTTGGCGCTCGCCCGGTAGGTGCTGAACTCGACCGCACCGCCCTCGACGCGCGCCATCATCGCCCAGGCCGTCGGATACCCGTCGCCGCGCTGAGCGAGGAGGAAGGAATGCGGATTCGCGGCGATGAAGGCGAGCGCTTGATCGGTCGAAGGCCGCTCGTCGCCGTTCACGAGCGCAGCTCCGCCTCCTGGGGAGCGAACACCGCAACCTTGAAGTCGCCGCCAGGCAGCGACACCACCTCGGTGGCAACGCGAAGACCCACCTGCACCTGATCGGGCTCGAGCCCGATGATGCGCCCCGGGAGCCGCAAGCCCGGCTGCTCGTCGAGCTCGACGAGCGCGACGGTGTAGGGCAGCTGGTCCCGGTACCCCGGGATCGCGGGCTGGTGCACCACGATGTAGCTGTAGACCTCGCCGTTGCCCGAGACCGGCTCGAACCCGGTCTCGCCCCAACACGAGGGGCAGCGCTCGAGCGGAGGTTGGAGCCAGCGTCGGCAGTCATGGCAGCGGCACAGCTCGAGGTGGCCCGCCTCGGTGGCTCGCCAGAAGCCGAGCGTGTCCTCGTCGGGAACCGGCTGCGGGGGGATCTCCGCGGTTGCGTTCATGATGCTTCGGTCCCGTAGACGAGCGAGCTCCCGTACGGTCCGGCTCCTGCGGTGACCAGCGCCAGCTCGGCATCGGGCACCTGGCGGTTGCCGGCCTCGCCCCGCAGCTGGAGCACGGCTTCGTAGTGATGGTTGAGTCCGTGCAGGTACCCCTCCGACAGCAGCCCGCCGTGGGGATTGACGACCACGTCACCGCCGTAGGTCGCCCGCCCCTCACGGAAGAAGTCCCCGACTTCTCCTTTGCCGCAGAACCCGAAATCTTCGAACGTGGCCATCACGGTGTAGGTGAAGCAGTCGTACATCAACGCGACGTCCATGTCCTGCGCCTTCAATCCGGTGTTCTTCCAGAGACGTCGAGCGGCATCACGGGAATACATGCAGGTCATGTCGTCGAACTCGTCGACATTACCGCCGTAGCCGAACGAGTCGCCCTGGCCGAGGAGGTGGATGGGACGGTGGGGCAGGTCCTTGGCGCGCTCGGACGTCGTGAGCACGAGCGCCACCGACCCGTCGACCTCGTAGCAGCAGTCCGGGACGCGGAACGGGTCGAACACCATGCGCGAGCTCAGGTAGTCGTCGAGCGTCATGGGTGTGCGGGCAATGGCATGGGGGTTGGCCAACGCGTGGTTGCGTTGGGTGACCGCGATCGCTCCGAGATCCTCAGGCCCGGACCCGTAGACGTGCTGGTGCCGCCGAGCCCACATGGCAAACCACTGTGGGGGCACCATGTACCCGTGGGGTGCGCCGAACTGGAGCTGGCCACCGACCTCGACGGTGCCGTTGACCCGCCCGTAGCGCGTTCCCGACCCGAGCGTGCGGTAGACGACCGCGACCTCGCATTGACCGGTGATGATCGCTGCCGCCGCAGTCGACACGACCTGCGCGACCACGTTGCCGCCACCTTTGATGTCGACGGCCCAGCCGATGTCGTCGTTGCCGATGGCGTGGGCCACCTCCTGCGAGGAGACGCTGTCGCCGGTGTTGAAGTTGATGATGCCGTCGACGTCGGCGAGCGAGAGGCCGGCGTCGGCGACCGCATCGCGCACCGCTTCCACCGTCAGGGCCCCCGTGCTCCGACCGGAACGACGGGTGAACTCGGTGCGACCGATCCCGACGACTGCGGCACCGGCAAAGGTGTTCCCCATTCTGTGACCCCCAAGGTTCAGCTCGGCGCCACGATCCACGATGGATGCGTCCGTTTCCCGAACGTAGCGCGCACTGGAATCGGCCGCCACGGCAGGTGCGCGGTCAGGCGGGCTCCGCGGGCCTCGTGGGCAGCGGTGGCGCCGCGCCCGGCGGCAACGCCGGATGTTCCGCGATACCGGATTGGATGACCCAACGCCATCTCGGCCTCGAGGCGACGTCGATCGGAGCCCGCGCCCCCGTTGTGGCAGCGATCTGCTGGTCCGGGTCCCCTTTTTCGGTGGCCCGCACGCAGCCCAGCGCGTGGTGTCTCGCTCGGGAGGAACCGTTGAGGGTCGCGGGCTCAACCTCCGATCGGCGGCGCCGATGGTGGTGACGGGAGACTCGGGCGAACGATCCGAGCCGCGCACTGCCATGAACCCAGCACAGATCGTCCGGGAATGCCGGGCGCAAATCGAAGCGGCGAGCAACGTGTATCGCAGCGCGTGTCATGACGCCGAGTTGAGCGGCAGGTTGGAGTGGTCCCTGGTCTTCGCCGACCTCGCCGTGCTCCACGAGTCGTTGTCGAGCGAGCTCGCGGCTATCGCCGAGCGGAATGGCGCGAGGACCGCGCCCAGCCTCGAGGCCGTGCGGACCGCGAGCACGGGCTGGGACACGGCGGACTCGGAGGAGATGAACGGCGATGTGCTCGCCGCGCTCATCGAGGGCGAGACCAGGCTCGTGGTCTGGTACCGCGCGTTGTGCATGGGGCCCGCGCCGTTCGATCTCCACGTGGCCTTGCATCACCAACACGATGCGCTGGCCAACGCCCGCTCCGAGCTCGAGCGACTTCGCGAACGCGTGGCGACCGACCGACCCACCAGATGACACGCCCGGATCGCCCGGGACGCCGCCCGATGCCGCCGATCACGCGATCGTCCGGCGAACCCCACCCGCCTACGTCGTCCCCTTAATGTGCCTGCAGTCGGGTCGATGGGGCGAACGGAGAAGACGATGAGCGACGACACCAGCAACCAGTTGACCGACGAGGAGAAGGCGCTCGGCCGGACCCTCAAGAAGAGCGTCCACCTCTCGGGGGAGGAGCTCGTAGCGATCAACACCAAGCGCGGGCTGCGCGAGCTGCTCGACACCAAGAACGTCGACGTGCGAAAAGCCCTGGTCAAGCTGCGCTACGAACAGGAGCTCGAACGGCTCCAAGTGGAGTTGGTGCGGCTCCAGCGCAGCGTGCAGTTGCAGGGGCGCAGAGTGGCGATCCTCTTCGAAGGGCGTGATGCCGCAGGCAAGGGCGGAACGATCCGCCGGTTCACCGAGCACCTGAACCCCCGGACCGCGCGCGTCGCCGCGTTGTCGAAGCCGACCGAGGTCGAGCAGGGCCAGTGGTACTTCCAGCGCTACAGCCGACATCTCCCCAACCCCGGTGAGATCGTGTTCTTCGACCGCAGTTGGTACAACCGGGCCGTCGTCGAGCCCGTCATGGGGTTCTGCACCGACAAGCAGTATCAGGTGTTCCTCCAGCAGGTGCCCGAGTACGAACACATGCTGTACGAGGACGGCGTCGAATTGATCAAGTTCTGGTTCTCCATCTCCAAAGAGGTCCAAGCGGCACGGTTCAAGGCCCGCAAGGACGACCCCCTGAAGCAATGGAAGCTGAGCCCGGTGGACGCCCACGCGCAGGAGCGGTGGGACCTCTACACCCGGTACAAGGAAGCGATGTTCTCCAAGACCCACACGTCCTACAGCCCGTGGGTCATCGTGAAGTCGAACGACAAGAAGAAGGCCCGCCTCGAGAGCATGCGGCACGTCTTGGCGCAGCTCCCCTATGACGGCAAGGACGACGCGGGCACGTCACTTGCTGCCGACCCGGAGATCGTTTTGCGCTACCACCGGTCGAGCGCCAGCCTCGACTGACGACCCCGGCACTCAGCCGGTCCGAACCGCCGGCCCGATCAGCGCGGGGAGACGCGCCCGGTGATGACGCACGCCGCCGAAGAGCTGCGCGTGCTGGGTGATCCGCCGGAGATCAAGTCCGCCCCTCGCGCATCAGCCCGGGGCGTTGCGCCCCGGGCTGATGTCGTCACGGTGTCCCGCCCGCTGTGGGTCAGGGGGTGAAGGACCACAGGTAACTGCGGGCGCCCCCGTCGGCCCGTACCGTCCAAATCTCCATCTTGGTGAGCCGGTAAGCTGCTGTTCGAGTTCATTCCAGGTCTCCTGCTCGCTGTCGCCGAGCGTCTCTCGGCGCTGGACCCATCGTCGAACAGAACCGGTCTGGGTTCCGTGGCCACGGTGACACGAGTTGCGTGCACGCCGACACACAGCGGCGCGCCACGCGACTCCCGGCGGCGTTCGGGCGACACGGTCCGCGTGTGGACGGGTTCGCCCGGCACAACCCCTGTCGCCGACGTGCAGGTCCGCACCGTTCGAGGCCGCCGGCGCATGTGACGACTCAGTCGCCGGCTACGAAGTACTGCCACTCGAACAGCGGGGTGCCGTCGGCGTTTGGAACCTGCACGAACGACATGCGATACCCGAGGTAGCCACCGAAGTCCTCGAAGGCGGTGATGTCGTCCTGCGTGTAGCCCAGACGGAGGAGCTCCTCGGTGTCGATCCCACAGGCCGACTCGCAGGCGAAGAACGCCGGCCAGGTCAACCGGGTGTCGTCCTCGGGCGGAGTCCCCGGGTCGACCTGGAGCAGCCGCACCAGCATCGCCATGGGGTTGCCACCCGCGGCCTCGGCGTCGCGGAGGAAGCCGGCGAAGTCATTGCCGCCACCGAAGCTGTAGCGGAAGGAGTCCGCCGCCAGGGCGGCGACGGCGTCGTAGTCGCAGTTCAGGGCAGCCGCCTCGATGGCGTTGGCCAACCCGGCCCAGAAGTCCGTGCCGTCGAGGGACCGAAAGACCACGTCGGTGATGTCGCTGGCCGAGCACTGCGCATCGGTCGCGGGCTGCGCGAGGAGTACCTCGCCGGCGACGGGATCGATCACCAGGGTCCAGAGCGTGATGGCGAGCTGGTCCATCCGGCTGACCTCGGCGATCAGCCGACCGCTGTCGCCCCACGTGACCGTTCGAACGTAGGCGTTCTCCCAGCCCGCGGGGTCGACCACCACGAGCGGACCGAGAGACCCGGCGGGATCCTCGAGGCCGACGAAGAGCTGCGACGACTGCTCCTCGCATCTGGCCAGGACGGTGACCTGCCCACCGGGTCCCTGCGCGAACTCGGGCACGTTGAAGAACAGCTGCGGCGAGGCCACCCTTGCGACGCCGTCGGTGTCCACCCAGTACAGCTCGTAGCTCGCGTCGCCCTCACAGCCGAGCTCACGCATCGTGGGCACAGCGAAGAGCCTGAGCGAACCGTCGGCGGAAGTCCCGATCTCGTGTGCGTCCGTCAGGTCGACTCGTTCGCCGGCGGGCTCTGTGGGTTGGGGCGTGGGTTCGTCGGGACCAGCTGTCGGTTCGACCGCAGTGGCCGTCGGATCACCGGCTGCGGTGCCGTCGGGGTCTCCGCCGCCGGCAAGCGTGACGCCGGCAACGACGCCGACGACGAGGAGCAACGCGGCGGCCACGGCGAGGAAGCCAGGCCGCTGCCACAGCCTCCGAGCGGCGCGTGCCTCGGTGGACCGGGACAGGTCGATGACGTGATCGTCGCGTGCGTGCGATGGGCGGGAGTCGGATGGATCAGCGCCCGACGGGGAGCTCATGGCGAGGTTCTCCTCGAGGTCGGCCCAGAAGTCGGGTCGGTGAGCCGGGGGGGTGATGCGGCCGAGCTGGTCGGCCAGGAAGCGATCGCGGTCGTCGGTCATCGGGTGCCCTCTCGGGGGTCGGCGCCGAGTGTGGCGCGCAGGGTGGAACGGGCTCGGCTGAGCCGGGAGGCGACGGTGCCAGGGGTGATGCCGAGCAGCTGCGCGGCGTCGTCGTAGCTACAGCCGTCGCGGTCGACGAGCACGACGACGCAGCGCTGCTCGTCGGAGAGCGCAGCGAGAGCGGCGCCGACGCGGCTGCGTTCGGCGAGACGCTCATCGGCACCCGCCGCTGGGTCGGGGTTCGAGACGATCAACTCGAGCGACACCTCACGGTGACGGTTGCTCCGGCGTAGGTGATCGATGCAGGTGTTGCGGACGATGCGATGAAGCCACGTCCCGAACGCGGCCGAGCCGCGGAACGAGCCGATCGCCCGGTACGCCTTCACGTAGGCGTCCTGGAGCGCGTCGTCCATCGCGGTCCGGCTGCCGAGCAGGCTGTAGGCGAGGCCGCGCATGGCATCGTCGTGGGAGCGCACGAGCGCGGTGAACGCTCGGGCATCTCCTGCGCGGGCCCGAGCAATCAGCTCGGTTTCGGGCGGATCTACCACCTGGGCACCATCCCATATCGTCGGTCGAAGGGCTTGCATGTGCCCTTTGACGACGGCACTGCCGCGATCCTTCCATCAGGAGAAGAATTCTTTTCGACGACCTGCGGGCGGGAGACGCTCGGCCCCTCCGCCGAGAAGCTGCACCAGCTGTGCTCGCAACACCAGGCCAGAAGGGCGCCGACTTCGAAAACCACTGCAACGGAATTTGACTCAACAGAAGTTGTGTTATTATCTGGTCGTGTGGACCCGGATCGTGAACGGCGAGCGCGATTGCACGCCGCATTGGGCGAGCCACACCGTCTCGCAATCGTTGAAGAGCTCGCGGCGTCGGACCGCTCACCCAGCGAGCTCGGCCGAGGGCTTGGCCTTCCGACGAACCTGATGGCGCATCACCTCGACGTGCTCGAGCAGGCTGGGCTGATCGAGCGGTTTGCATCCGCCGGCGACCGGCGACGCCGGTATGCCCGTCTCGTGCGGGGACCGCTTGCCGAACTGGGTGTCGCCGCCGCCAGGCCCGCGGGCAAGGTGCTGTTCGTGTGCACCCACAACTCCGCTCGCTCGCAGCTGGCGGCGGCTCTGTGGCAGGACAGAATCGGAGGCTCTGCCTCATCTGCGGGAACCGACCCCGCCGGGCGGGTCCACCCAATGGCGGTGACCGCTGCGCAACGGGCCGGCCTCGACATCTCCAGCGCGAGCCCTCGCCTGTTCGACCCATCGCTCACCGCCGACTTGGTGGTCACGGTGTGTGACCGTGCACACGAAGAGTTGAAACCCGATCACCGCTGGTGGCACTGGTCGATTCCCGACCCCGTCGAGACCGCCACCGTGGACGCATTCGATGCCGTGATCGCCGACCTGGACGCCCGCATCGCCACCCTCCAGTCAAGAGGCACTCCATGACCCACCCCGACTCGGCCGCCGTCAACCCCGCCGACCGCCCCCGGCGAGAACCGTTCGGCGTTCGTGTGGGCATCAACGGTTTTGGACGGATCGGTCGCCTCGTGGTGCGGGCACTGCGCACCCGCCCGGAGCTCGCGCTCGTGCACGTCAACGAACCGAATGCCGACGCTGCGACGTCGGCGCACCTGTTGGAGTTCGACACCGTGCACGGCCGCCTCGACGCCGGGGTCTCCTGCAAAGACGACACGATCATCGTCGACGGGTCGACTATCACCCACAGCTCCCATGACACCCCCGGCGCGGTGCCCTGGGCCGAGCACGGCGTCGACATCGTCTTGGAGGCCTCCGGAAGGTTCCGCAACGCCGACCTCCTCCAGCCCTATCTCGATGGCGGCGTGCGCAAGGTGATCGTCGCCGCACCCGTCAATAGCGAGGGGGTGCTCAACATCGTCATGGGCTGCAACGACCACCTCTATGACCCAGACCGGAACCACATCGTGACCGCAGCGTCGTGCACCACCAACTGTCTGGCCCCCATCGTCAAGGTGATTCACGAAGGTGTGGGGATCGAACGCGGCGTGATGACCACCATCCACGACGTCACCAACACCCAGGTCATCGTCGACGCCCCACACAAGGACCTCCGCAGAGCCCGCTCGGCATTGAACTCGCTCATCCCCACCTCGACCGGCTCCGCTACCGCGATCAGCCTCATCTACCCCGAACTCGCCGGCAGGCTCGACGGGGTGGCGGTGCGGGTACCGCTGTTGAACGCGTCGCTCACCGACGCCGTCTTCACGGTGGCTCGTGACGTCACTGTCGACGAGGTCAACCACCTGTTCCGCGACGCTGCGGCCGGAGAGCTGAAGGGGATCCTCGGGTTCGAGGACCGGCCGCTGGTGTCGGCCGACTACGTGAACGACACCCGTTCGGGCGTCGTCGATGGGCCTTGCACCATGGTGACCGACGCTCGGCTCGTGAAAGTGCTGGCCTGGTACGACAACGAGTACGGCTACGCGTTCCGAATGGCTGACCTGGCCGCCCAGATCGCCCGAACCCTCGGGAGCTGAGGGTCGTGGCGCTGCGCAACTATGCGTTGGTCACCGCCGGCTACTGGGTCTTCACCCTCACCGACGGTGCGCTGCGGATGCTCGTCCTGCTGCACTTCCACGATCTCGGCTACTCGCCGGTTTCGATCGCGTTCTTGTTCCTGCTCTACGAGTTCATGGGGATCGTCACGAACCTGTTGGGTGGGTGGGTCGGGGCCCGCTCGGGTCTCAACCGCACGCTGTTGGTCGGGCTCGGACTGCAGGTCGTTGCGCTCGTCGCGCTGACATTCCAGCACGCCTCGTGGCCCGAGGTCGCCGCAGTGGGGTACGTCATGGGGTGCCAGGCCCTCTCGGGCGTGGCGAAGGACCTCACGAAGATGAGCTCCAAGAGCGCGGTCAAGTTCGTTGCGGGCGACAACGCGCTCTTCCAGCTCGTCGCCCTCCTCACCGGCTCGAAGAACGCGCTGAAAGGTGTCGGGTTCTTCCTGGGTGCCGCCCTGCTGTCCTCGTTGGGCTACCGCGTCGCGCTCTGGTCGATGGCGGCCATGATCGCCATCGCGCTGGTTTCCATCGGGGCACTGTTGAACGAGGACATCGGCAAGGCGAAGCGCAAGCCCGCGCTGCGGTCGCTCCTGTCGAAGTCGACCGCGATCAACCGGCTCGCCAGTGCCCGCTTCTTCCTCTTCGCCTCGCGCGACATCTGGTTCGTCGTGGCCCTGCCGGTGTTCCTCGACGACTCCCTGGGCTGGTCCTTCGAGGGCATCGGCGGATTCCTCGCGGCCTGGGTGATCGGCTACGGGATGGTCCAGGCCGTCGCCCCTCGCCTGCTGCGCTCGACCAGGGGTGATCTCGATGCCGAGATCGGCGCGGCCCGCACCTGGGCGCTGGCGCTCGCGGGCGTTTCCACGGCGATGGCGGCACTCGTCTCGCTCGACATCGCCACCACCTCGGCCGTCGTCGGCGGGCTCATCGTGTTCGGGTTCGTGTTCGCGCTCAACTCGTCGCTGCACTCATACCTGATCCTCGCCTACAGCCAAGGCGACGACGTCAGCCTCGATGTCGGCTTCTACTACTCGGCGAATGCTTCCGGTCGCCTCATGGGCACCCTCCTGTCGGGCGTGCTCTACCTCTGGGGAGGCCTCGACGCCGCCCTGTGGGGTTCCGCCGCGTTCGTGGCCGCCACCTGGCTGCTCACCCTGCGGCTCTCCCCGGCGCAGCACCACCAGGCGCCAGAGCAGCTGCCGGCGATCCACTGACCTGCGTGACCCCGATTCGTAGCGCCGGTGCGACGACAGCGCTACCTGGGACATGGGGCATCGAGGACCTGGAACGCGCGGAGCCCGAGGGGAGAATCGCGGTCCCGACCGATCCATTGCGACTGCGGAACTTGTGCGGTCACGGGCTACGCAGACCGGTCGTTGCGTCTGCTCGCGGCTACCTGACGCTGCGGCCGGTCCGTGCTCGGCTGAGGTGTTGAGCGGTGGCCCTCGGGGCCGGGAGGATACGTCACGGGGTAGCGAAGCCGGTTGGTCCCGAGGGGCACAGCACTCGTCGCGAGGGGGATTGACCGAGCGGCTCGAATCGTTACGTTAGCGACGGCACCACGGACAGTGCTCGGGTCGTGGCCGATGATGGCGGTGAGGTGCCTTGATTCAGGCGAGGCAGGGCCGACAGGTGGGGGTGGCCGAGGAAAGCTCCGGGGACCGCCGTCTACGCGATCGTGTTGCGCTTGGGCTTTCCGCGCCCGTCGCCGTGACGCTGGCAACGACCGTCGTTGGCTTGTCGGGGGTCCTTCGTGAGGTTTCCCTCGGTGGGGCGCGCATCGCGCTCGATGAACCACCCGACCGGATCGAAGCCGACGTGCCCGCCAGCTTGTGGCTCGGCGCTGTCGCGGTCGCGGTGACGATTCGCCACATCGACGTCAGCCGACCCTGGGAACCGAGTTGCGGTGTTCGATTCACCGACGAGCCGGCCGCGGTCGCAGAGTTCCTGGCAGCCGTGGCGACTAGCCGACGTTGATCAAAGTTGTTAGGGTTGCCTACCTCGGGGCGGACGGGTCACATCTGGCCTAGACCCGAGTACCTCCAGCGCTCCGTGCTTGCCCGCGCGGAGCGGTTCGGTGGTCCCGACTGCTGCCCTGTGGTCGGGACCGCCGTGGAGGTCACTTGCCGGTCCCTGCTGGCTTCGCCGTCCTCCAAGCCCGAGCCCCGATCGAGTTTCGAGACGCACCCGATGGCGAGAGGCGGCTCACATTCATGCCCACCGCCCGAGGGACACCGGGGCACGGGCTGACACAGCGGCCGCCAGGGAGCGTCCGACGGTGGCGGGGGAGGTGACGTTCAATAGCCGGATCCCGGTGCCGTTTCGTCCTCGATGGCGTTTCCCGAGGCGTCCAGGAGGTACCACGCTGGAATGCCGACACCGTTGCTGTCACCGGGTTGGGTGTCGCCAGCGAAGTAGTAGAGGAGGTGACCGTTGTAGGTGACCTGGTTGGCGGCGATGCCCTCCGCGGTGCCAAGCACGGACGCGTCGATGCCTTCGCCTCCGGTCGGTTCAGCGTCGAGCAGTGGTGGCCAGTTGTCGACACAGCCGCCGGTGCAGGCAGTGGTGGTTCCTTGGTCATTCTCGAACAGGTAGAGGCTGCCACCGTCCGGGCCTACGAGATGAGGCCCGTATTCGTCGCTGTCGGCCAGCGAGACCGTTGCACCGGTTGTGGTCGCTGCTGGCGCGCCCGTCGACCCGCTGCTCGTGGCCGGGGTGTCTGCGGTCGAGGCTGATGACGAGCTGTCATGACCGCAGGCGGCGATGAAGAGCACCGCCACAGCCGATAGGCCGAGAAGGCGAAGCGTTCGCATAGGTGGTCTCCTAGATCGGGGGCGTCGTCGCGTTGCTTTTCTACGGATGTCGGTTCTTTGGGGATTGGCCAATCCGCGAAGGGTTGCTGGCCGTATCGTCTGGTTGTGTGGGAAGCACCTGACGAAGCGCTCCTCGCGGGGTTCGGATCCGATGATCCTGAGGCAGCCGCGGAGTTCGTCCGTCGTTTTCAGCGCCGTGTGTACGGCCTGGCGTTGTCGGTACTGGGTGACGATGGCCGCGCCGCGGAGGTCGCACAGGAAGCTTTCGTACGGGCTTGGCGCCACGCCGCAACCTTCGATGCGCGCCGTGGTTCGGTGAGCGCGTGGCTCTTGGCGATCACCCGCAACCTGGCCATCGATCGTCAGCGGTTCGAACGGGTTCGGCCCGCGGTCCCGGTTGATCCGTCGACCCTGCTCGTGCGCGGCGGGAACCAGACCGACCCCTCCGATGCAGCCGCCCTGAGCGTCGAGACACGAGTTGCGCTGGACGCGCTCGCCAGGCTCCCCGAACCTCAAAGGCGATGCATCGTTTTGGCCACCATCGGTGGCCGAACCGCGCGTGAGATCAGCGAAATCGAGGGGATTCCTCTCGGCACGGCGAAGACCCGCATCCGCAGCGGGCTACAGCGACTGCGAACCTGGCTCGAAGATGACGAGGTGATCCCATGAGTGACCGGCCCTCGATCTGCCCCGGTCACGACGTCCTGACCGACCTCGCCCTCGGCGAGATCGGTGGACGCGAACGCGGCATGGTTCTGGACCATCTCGCCGCGTGTCCTCCCTGTCAAGAAGAAGTGCAGGGGCTCGTCGCTGCAGCCGAGCTCGTGCTCGGCGCAACCCGTGAAGCAACCCCGCCGATCGGGTTCGAAGCCGGCGTCGCCGCGGCGATTGCGGCAGGTCGCCCGAGGCGCGGCCCGAAGGTCTTCGCGCTCTCCGCCGCAGCGGTCCTCGTCGTTGTGGCGTTCCTTGTCGGTCGCTCAATCGCGGGCCCATCCTCGCAGCTACGGGAGGCGACGATGGTTACCGACTCCGGAGGCGAGGTCGGTCAGGTATGGACCTACGACGAGGATCCGGCATGGATCCTCCTCAGCCTGCCCGGATGGCCGGTCCCCGAGTACCCGGACTCATCCCCAGTTCGCTACGAGCTACACGCCGGCCTCGACGACGGGACCGAAGCCGTGGTCGGCGAAGTCATCCTCGCTGAGGATCAAAGTTGGGCGACGACCACCCGAATCGACCCCACTCGAATCCGAACCGTCACCATCGTCGACGAAACCGGCCACGAATGGTGCCACGGCACCCTCTGATCGTCACCCAAGTGCCGAATCGGGACCAACCGACCCAGCACAGACCCGGCTAAAGCCGGGAACTCGGGGCACATCGTTGCGATCCCCCTCCCTGGCATGAACGTCCTCGGGGGTGGTCCCGCGTCCGCCACGTGGGACCACCCTCCCCACACAGGGCAGCATGGGGAGCCCGAGGTACTCGGGATCGAACCGCACGGCGGCTCGTCCGCCCCGAGGTACTGGAGCCGGCTTCCATCGGGACTCACTACGGCCGCAACCGAGAACCGGTTCGATCGGAGAGAGGAAATGGGCCGAATGACCTAGCCACCCTCGCCGACCAGACCCGAAGGAATGCTCGCCGCGATCGACCCCACGTTGGCCTCGCGCTCATGGCAAGCGCGCCCGAGCCAGCTCGGGTGCGGTCAGACGGCGGCTTCGACGAGGATGTCGGATGGGTCGTCGGATGTGACCACGATTCGCAGGACATCGGAAGTGGCGGTCGCTGACGCTCCTGTGAGGCGCACGTTGCCGCTCGCGGTCGGCGACCAGCTTGCGGCGGTCGACCAGCTCTCCGAAGCATCGACGACCCACAAGGTGTAGCGAGCCCGTGGTTCGAGACCCGTGAGCTCGATGTGGATCTCGGTTCCCCAACCTTTGGCCGTCGTTTGGACGATCGTGTCGGTGGCCTCGGCGAACACGATGGTCGCCACCTGCGCGTTCTCCCGTGCCGGCCGGGGCCCATCGTTGAGGATCGCCGTCATGGCTCCAACCAACGCGAGCAGGACGGCCGCTGCCGCAGTGACCCGCCATCGTCGGGCTGAGCGACGGATCGCTGAGAGTTCATCGTGCGCGGCCGAAGTGATCTTCGACGCCGTTCGCTCGTGGGTGACCTCGGTCGCTGGTGGCGCGCCAAGCCGGTGGAGCAACGCTGGGATTGGCGCGACCTCGACCAGTTCAGCAGCACATCGTGGGCAGTCTTCGAGATGGCCCTCAAAGGCGACACGGTCGGCGGCGTCGAGCGCGCCAAGCGCGTAGGCGGCAGCCCATTCGACATAGGTTTCGTGATCATCGGCCACCTAGAGGACCTCCTGTTCTTCGAGCTGCGTACGCAAGATGCGAAGGGCGTAATGGAGCCGAGACTTGACCGTGCCGTCGGGGATGGAAAGGTCGGCGGCGATTTCCTTGGTCGTGAGCCCGTCCCAGTATGCGGCCACCAGGACCGCTCGGTGGTCTTCTGAGAGTGCCGCGAAGGCGTCGGCGACCAGCGAGAGCTGGGCGATGCGTTCGAGGCTGCCGTCTTCGGACGGATCAACGCCGACATGTTCGGTGGGCACGACGCGCAGGCGTCGTGCGTCGGCTCGGTGGCGTGAAGCGGCGACGTTGCGCAGAATGCCGAACATCCAGGCTCGCTCGCTTCCCCGGCTCGGGTCGAACTGGTGATGCTTGCGCCACCCGTTCATGATCGCCTCATGGGCGACCTCTTCCGCGACCTGGTTGTCGGCGAATCGTTGTCGCGCCCAGCGCTGCAGCGCTGGTCCGTGATTCTCGTAGAGGTCACGGGCGAGGGCCTCGGATGCGGATTCGGGTGTGGGGTCGGCAGGCATACGACTCAGGATGTTGAAGGGCGCGAAGTCAATTTGGTTGCCTTGGACAGCTACTTGTTCTCATGTAGGCAGCATGGCGCGTGCTTCAACCGGCTCGATTCCCACCAGATCGGTCTCGACCGTCACGAGGTCGACCAGATCAAGGAACTGTCGTAGGACTTGGGCTCCGAGTTGACCATGTGCGCGGATGGCGTCGTGGCCACCTTCAACGGGGAGCTCGACGAGGGTCGCGTCGGGCAGGCGGGCTTGGTACTCGCGGGCGAACTCCCAAGGCACCCGCCGGTCTCCGGGCGACATCATGATCAGTGCCGGTTGGTGGATCCGGTCCAGAGCGTTCGTGAACTCAATTGCCCCGAGTGAACCAGCCATGCCAAGATCCTGGCGGGCCAGCCAGTCCGGGCAGAGGCGCCGGGAAGTTCTGGTCCGGACGAGTCGCCCCAAGGCACGATTGAGCACTCCCGGGCGCATGAACAGGCTCTTGGGCCAGCGCATAACGAGCGATCCGGGTAGGCCTGGTGTTGCGACCAGCGCCAGTGCCGCGACCCTCTCTGGCGCTTCAGCGGCGGTCCACGCGGCCAGCGAGCCTCCGAATGAGTGGCCGACGAGCACGGCCTGCTCAATGCGGAGGGCGTCCAGGAACCCGACGAGATACGTGTGGTGGCACGGTAGATCGTAGGCAACATCAGGTCGGTCCGAACCGGAAGCACCAACCAGGTCGAGCGCCACGATGCAACGCCCTCGCGGGAGCAGATCGATGATCTCGGTCCAGTACTCCAGCGATCGGTTACTCCCATGGATCAACACGATGGGCACGCCCCCGCCGGGTGTGTACCGATACCGCAGTCGGGCTCCGGAGACATCCACCCACCGGTCGTCCACCGATGCTGGGGGTCGGGGCTGGTTCGGAAAGACCCTGTGAGCCACGGCATGGAGCGCTCCGGCCGCTCCCGCCGCGACTGTGGTGGTCAAGCTCGCCCGCGTGCGCATTCGTCGGCTCCTTCATGGCTGGACACACTCACTTCCTGCGAAGCAGTACGTCCGAAGTGCGCGTTCGGTTCAAAGAGATGTGGTGATGCCCTCGGAGAGCGAACCCGGACGATCCACGGCGCGCCGATGCCCAAAGGCAGCCGGGTTCGCTCACGAAGCCTTCTCGTCCTTCGGGCTTCCACACAGCGTGAGCGCTGACCGAATCTCATCCCCTCGGCCAGGGACTTGCGGTGGAGAACCCGGAAACCACCCAATCCGGCACCAGGCCCTAGCTGTCGAATGCCGGACCACGGGCCAAGTATCTATTCTGAGCTGCGGGATTGCTGCGAGCCCGAGGGGAGAATTGAACTCCCGACCTATTCATTACGAGTGAATCGCTCTGCCGACTGAGCTACTCGGGCAAGGCGAATACCGTACCAACCGTCGCACGAGATGCCGACTCGTTTCGGCCGCCTCACCGGGGCCGCGGCGAGAGCGCCAAGAACAGCGACTGCAGCAGCAGCGCCTCGTTGGGGTTGCGTTCGAGCGCCTCGTTCGCCCGGCGGATGGCCCCGATCGCGCCGAGGGCACGACGCGTGGGGTGGGCGAACAGATCGTCGCGATAGACGGCCGCCAGCGTGCCCAGACCGAACCGGAGCTCGTCGGCTCGGAGACGGCGGACCTCCCGCTTCTGGGCGGCCTCGAGGTCCCGCCGGCCCGACCCGCGGGTGCCGAGCTGCTCCTCGCGAGCTGCCAACGCCTCGAGCTCTGCGCCATGGCGTTCGTCGATGGGACCCTGCGCCTCGTCGATCATCGCTCGCAGTTCGTCGACGGCGATTGCGACCGCAGCACCCGATCCGTCGAGTCGCTCCGGTACCGCTCGCCATGCCGCGTGACGCTGCGCGACGGCGGGATCGCCGGTGAGATCGGCGGCCCGAC
Organism: Acidimicrobiaceae bacterium; assembly: GCA_024641655.1. Classification (GTDB taxonomy): domain Bacteria; phylum Actinomycetota; class Acidimicrobiia; order Acidimicrobiales; family UBA8592; genus JAHECR01. The sequence continues at coordinate 2,890 of JAHECR010000010.1, read as the reverse complement.
GCAGGTCCCCCGACGACGCCACGGCGATCGTCTCCGCGGCATCGGGTTCCACACCCCGCCCGATCAGCCACTCGACGACCGCAGGATGGGGAACGGCGCCGAAGGCCACGGTGACGCAGCGGGACGCGATGGTGATCTGCTCCTCTGGCACCTCCTCGCTCAACAACACGATGATCGTCGAGGGCGGCGGCTCCTCGAGCGTCTTGAGCAACCTGCCGATGGCCGTCGGGTTCGCGGTGTGGAACCGATCGGCGACGATGACCTTCCGAGCGCCCTCGATAGGGCTGCGCGATGCCTCGATGATGATCTCGCGCACCTCTTCCTCGCGGTACTGGTTGCCCGTTGGCTCGATGCGAACCAGGTCGGGATGCTGGCCGCGCAGCGCTAGGCGTGTCGCCCGCTCGGCGACGACCGGTTCGAGCCCCTCGCTGAGCAGGAGCGCGGCGAACCCCCTCGCTGCGGCCTGGCGACCCGATCCGTGTGGCCCGAGGAAGAGATACGCATGCACCGGCTGCGCCGCCGAAGCCCGCAACTGCGCGACGGCGGCGACCTGCCCGATCACCCCTGCGAAGGGGTCGGTGGCGAGGTCGGCGGTCACGATTCGATGATGCCGTCGACCACTGACAACCGGGAAGCGAGCGCAGCATCGACCCGCGACGCGACGGTGTCGACGTCACCGGTACCGTCGATCACGACCCACCCTCCCGGGTCGGCAGCGGCGAGCTCGAGATAGCCGGCGCGGACGCGCTCGTGGAATGCCTGTTCCTCTCGTTCGATGCGGTCGAGATCCTCGCCGAGGCGCCCCATCGCCAGCGAGACGGGCACGTCGATCAGCACCGTCAGGTCCGGAAGGGTTCCCTCGACGGCGAACAAGGAAAGACCGCGGACCGCAGCGACGTCGAGCCCCCGCCCATAGCCCTGGTAAGCGAGCGACGAACCCAGGAACCGGTCGGTCACGACATGGCGTCCCGACGCGAGCGTCGGCGCGATCACGTCGTGCACGAGCTGGGCCCGGCTCGCGGCCATCAACAGCGCCTCGGTCCGCAGCGCGACATGCTGCGCGGGATCGAGCAACAACGCCCGCAGCGCCTCGCTGAGTGGGGTCCCGCCCGGCTCGCGGGTGAACACGGCCCCGAGCGCGTCGGCGACCCTCTGAGCCTGCGTGGATTTACCGCTGGCGTCGCCGCCCTCGAATGCGATGAAGGTCCCGGTCACGATCTGCTCGCCCGCTCCTGCTTCTCGTGCGCCCGCTCGGCGGACAACAAGTCTCGCACGGACACCCAAGCCAGCACACCAGCCCCGAGGATGATCAGCGCTGCGAGCCACAGTGTGAGTCGCACCCCAGGGATGAACACCTCCCAACCGAACAGGTCGAGGCGCTTGTGGAAGAACTCTTCGGAGAGGCCGTTCAATAGTGCCGCGACGAACGGACCGACCGCCATGGCGATGATCAGCGACAACCGCACGATCGTGTAGACCGCGGCGAAGATCCGGCCCCGCATCTCCTCGTCGGTGCTCACCTGCAGCAGCGTGAAGCCCAGCACGTAGATCGCCCCGGCGAACACGCCGAGCAACCCGATGAGCAACGCGGCCGCCCAGATCTCGGTCATCGACGCCGCCAGCAACAACGCGAGCCCGCCGCCGAACACCGAGGTCACGAAGATGCGGACGTGGCTCTCGTTGCGCGACGACATCGAGAGCAGGGCAACGCCCACGGCCACACCCACACCCAGGGCGGTCTGCAGGATCGACATGCCGTCGGCGGCTTCCTTGTGGAGCACGTCGGTCGCGAAGATCGGACCCAGCGGGATGAGCATCCCGCCGCCGATCAGGCCCGCTCCCAGCGCCGCGCACACCGCCCGCACGACGGGGTTGATGAACATGAACTCCCAGCCGGCGCGCAGTTCCGCCCATGTGCTCCCGAGGTTCAGACCCGGGCGGCTCGTCGAACGTTCTGCCCGTGGCCGGGCCGGGAACACGAGGAAGACGATCATCGCCGCGGAGAAGAAGAACGTGAGCGCGTCGACGTGGAAGCCGAGCCCGATCTGATCGCCCGAGACACGCGAAACGCCCGGCCAATCGGCCATCGTGTCGGCAAGGCGGCCGAGCCCGATGAACAAGCCGGCGGCAATCGGCACCGTGCCGTACGTCGCGGCCATCTGGAGCGAGTTCACCGTCGTGAGCCGTTCCTCCGGAACGATGCTCGGTACCAGCGAGTCCTTCGCCGGGATCCACAACAGGGTGAACACTTCGAGCCCGAACGACGCGAGGACCAGCTGCCACACGCTGTTCGCGAAGGGCAACGACAACAAGATGAGCGCGCGCGAGATGTCGCACACGATCATCACCCGCTTGCGATCCCAACGGTCGACCAGCACCCCGGCAAGGGGCGCCAAGAACAGGCCGGGAATGATCCGTACGGAGAACACGAACCCCACCGCAGTCTCGGGTACGCCACCACCGAGTTCGGTTGCCGCCGCACCGATCGCGAGGAACCCGAGCCAGTCTCCGGTCGACCCCACGGCCTGGATGATGAACAAGCGGAGATAGCCGTAGCTGCCGAAGACCCGCTCGACCCAGGGACTCGATGCGAACCGTCTGTGGCCCTCGATGAGGGTTCCATGTCGGGAGGACTGGGACTCCTCGGTCACGGCGTCAGGTTAGCCACCAGATCCGCGCTTCGTGACCGGCACCGGAACCCGGTCGGTTCAGGCGTCACCGGTCGACTCGCTCGGCGAGTGGTCGGTTGCGGCGGTGGCGGCGTCTGCCTTCCTCGCCGGGGCCTTCTTCTTGGCCGGGGCCTTCTTCTTGGCCGGGGCCTTCTTCTTGGCCGGGGCCTTCTTCTTCGCTGGCGCCTTCTTCTTCGCCGCAGCCTTCTTCTTCGCCGGGG
>JAHECR010000041.1:2543-29874 GCA_024641655.1 Acidimicrobiaceae bacterium | reverse complement strand
TCGGAGTGATGGGCCGTGACATGGCCGTTGATCTCGGTACCGCCAACACCCTCGTGTACGTACGCGGGGAAGGCATCGTGCTCAACGAGCCGTTGGTGGTCGCGATCAACACCCTCGATGGCACCCCGCTCGCGGTCGGCGTCGAGGCCAAGCGGATGATCGGGCGCACCCCGAGCCACATCCAGGCCATCCGTCCGCTGCGAGACGGCGTGATCGCCGACTTCGACATCTGCGAGAAGATGCTGCGCTACTTCATCCAGAAGGTGCATCACAGCCGTCTCGCCCGGCCGCGCATGGTGATCTGTGTTCCTTCGGGGATCACCGGCGTCGAGCAACGCGCGGTCCAGGAAGCCGCCGAGTTCGCCGGTGCCCGCAAGCCGGCCTTCATCATCGAAGAGCCCATGGCTGCCGCGATCGGCGCCGGACTGCCCGTGCAAGATCCCACCGGGAACATGATCGTCGACATCGGTGGCGGTACCACCGAGGTTGCGGTGATCTCCCTCGGCGGCGTAGTCGCCAGCAAGTCGGTCCGCGTCGGTGGTGACGAGCTCGACGACGCGATCATGCAGTTCATCAAGAAGGAGTACAACCTCGCCCTCGGCGAGCGAACCTCCGAAGAAGTGAAGATCACGCTCGGCAGCGCCTGGCACTGCGACGAGATCTATGCCGAGATCCGCGGGCGCGACCTGGTGAGCGGCCTGCCCAAGACGATTGTGACCTCCACCTCGGAGATCCGTGAAGCCATCGAGGAGCCGGTCGCCGCGATCGTCGACGCGGTGAAGGGGACCCTCGACATCACGCCCCCCGAACTTGCTGCCGACATCATGGAACAAGGGGTCGTCCTCGCCGGAGGCGGGGCGCTCCTGCGCGGCCTGACCGAGCGGCTGATGCACGAGACCGGAATGCCGGTGCGGATCGCCCCCAATCCGCTCTACTGCGTCGCGCTGGGCTCGGGGCAATCGCTCGAGGAGTTCGACGCGTTGAAGGGCGTGTTGTTCAGCAGCTCGCTCGGCTGAGGCCGCGCTCGCGCGTGTCGACATGGCCCTTCCTCGACACACCGGCCGTTCCCGTTTCTCACTGTTCCTGCTGATCCTCGCCTCGATCACGCTCCTGTCGCTCGATGCCCGCGACTTCGGGCCCGTCGAACGCCTCAAGGACGGCATGGCTGCGGTCGTCAGCCCGTTCAGGTCCGTCGGCGACACCGTGTTCGGTCCCGTGGGCGACGCGTGGACATCGGTTCGAAATCGCGGCGAGCTCGAAGCCGAGAACGACCGGCTCCGCAGCCAGCTCGCCGACTTGTTGAACGAGCGCGTCGCCGACGCGAACGCCGCCCAGGAGCTCGAGGAGCTGCGGGCGATGCTCGGCCTGTCGGGTACCGGTGGATACGAGACCGTGGTGGCAGAGGTGACGGCAGGGTCGGTCTCGAACTTCGACCCCTACGTGCTCGAGATCGACAAGGGGTCGCGAGACGGGATTCGTGACGGCATGCCGGTCATCGTCGCCGAAGGCCTGGTGGGGCGGATCGAGGACGCCCGTGGCGGATCGGCGCGTGTCCGGCTGATCTCGGATCCCGACGTCTACGTCGGCGTCCTGGTCGCGGGAACGACCGAGGTGGGCATCGTGCACGGCACCGGCGCGGGTGAGCCGTTGCGCGTCACCGACAGCATCCGGATCCAAGCCGAGGTCGGCATCGGCGACATCCTGGTGACGAGTGGGCTCGACCGCAGCCCGTACCCCGAAGGGCTCGTCGTGGGTCTGGTCACCGCGGTGGAGATCAACGAGGCCGGCCTCGACAAACAGCTCGTCGTGGCGCCCACGGCGCAGCTCGATCAGCTGCACTTCGTGGCCGTCGTCATCTACGACCCCGACGCGACCGACAGCGCCGGTGGCACCTCCGGCGGTGGCGGATGAGCGGCGGCCTCTGGTTGGTGCGGTTCCCCTTCGTGCTCGTCGTGGTGGTCGTCTTGCAGCTCGACCTGTTCAGCGACTTGCGGGTGTTCGGTGTGATGCCCGAACTCCTGCTGGGTCTGACCGTCGCTGCCGGCTGGCAGGGGGGATCCGACCGGGGCGCGGTCATGGGCTTCGCGGCCGGGCTGCTCTACGACCTGTATCTCCCGACGCCGTTCGCACTCAATGCGCTCACCTATGCGATCGTCGGCTTCGGCGTCGGGATCGTTGCCGAGGTGCTCGCCGAGACCGCCGAGGGTTTCGTTCGCCGACTCCTCGCGATGGCTTCGGTGTGCTGTGGCCTGGTGCTGTTCATGGTCCTCGGCGAGTTGCTCGGCGAGCAGAATCTCTACAACGACGAGTTCCCCCGCATCCTGATCGTCGCCACCCTCTACACCGGGCTGCTGTTGCCACTGCTGCAACGACTCGTCCGTTGGGTGCTCGCCGACGACGCCCTGCCGACCGCCGATGGCCTCGGTCTGGTGAAATGATCAGCGACATGTCCGGCAACGTCACGACGCGGAGCGCCTGAGGTGGCCATCGAGACCCGCTCGGCCAGGATGCGGATGAGCGTCCTCGGTTCGGTTGCCTTCGCGCTGTTCGTCGCGCTCGTGGCCCGCCTGTGGTTCCTGCAGGTGCTCAACGAGACCGAGTACGACAACCAGTCCGAGGACAACACCACCGATCTCATCATCGAGCCGGCGCCGCGCGGACGGATCCTCGACGTGAATGGACGCGTGCTGGTCGACAACCGACCCTCGATCTTCATCACCGTCGACAAGGGGGAGATGGTCGACGTCGCCAAGGACGACCGGCTCGCGATGTTCCTGCACATCGCGAAGGAGGTGAGCGCCACGGGTCGGCTCACGAAGGTCGCCGAGCTCGAGACCAAGTACCAGTCGAACCAGTACGGGCCGTTCGGTGTGGTGCCCGTCCTCGGCGACATCACCGAGGATCTCCAGGTGTACCTGGCCGAGCACTCGACCCAGTTCCCCGGTGTGCACACCCGCGTCGAGATCGTCCGCGACTACCCGTTCGGTGACCTCGCGGCGCACATCCTCGGATACGTGGGCACCCTCAACGAGGAGGAACTGGCTCGGGTGCGCAGCCGGCCCACCGACAAGCCGTACCTCGCCGACGACGAGATCGGGAAGAGCGGTATCGAGCTGTTCTACGAGGACTATCTGCGCGGCTCGCCGGGCCGACGGACCGTTGTCGTCGACAAGTTCAACAACGTTCTCGAGGAGCGTGACAAGGTGCCGGCGCAGGCCGGCAGCGACCTGTGGCTCACGATCGACATCGACCTCCAGAAGATGGCGGAGGACCAACTGCGCCAGGGCCTCGCGTTTGCCCGTGAGCAAGGCGTGCCCCAGCACGACGCCGAGAGCACCAAGGACGTTCCGCTCGCGGCACCCGCCGGGTCGATCGTGGTTCTCGATCCCCGCAATGGTGCCGTGCGGGCTCTCGCGTCGTACCCGACCTACGACCCGGCGCTGTTCAGCGGTGGTGGTATCAGCCAAGGCGCATTCGACGAGCTCAACGACCCCGGCAACCATTACCCGCTGATCAACCGGGTCATCCAGGGCACCTACCCGCCGGGCTCGACGTTCAAGCCGTTCACGGCGTACGCCGCCATGGACACTGGTCTCCTCGGCCCTCGTGGCCTGCTCAACCCGACGGCGGAGTATCTCGACACGGGGAAGTTCCGGATCCCCGAATGCCGTGGCGAGACCTGCGAGTTCCGCAATGCCGGGGCCAGTCAGTACGGCCCGGTCAACCTGCCGCTGGCGTTGACCTATTCGTCCGACGTCTACTTCTACAACTTGGCCGCCGGGTTCAGCATGCTCTCGGGTTTCGACGACGAATCACCCCAGCACGCCGCGGGACTGTTCGGTTACGGCCAGACCACCGGCGTGACGCTGCCCCAGGAGAGCGCTGGGCGCCTGCCCACGCGGGCCTGGAAGGACAGCTTGTGCCGCGACTACCCGGAGGCGTACAGCGACTGCACGTGGCGCACGGGTGACACGCTGAACACGGCGATCGGTCAGGGCGACGTGCTGGCGACGCCGATGCAGATCGCCAACGCCTATGCCACGCTCGCGAACGGCGGCACGTTGTACCAACCCAACCTCGTGGCCAAGGTGACTGACCCGGTCACCAAGAACGAAGAGCGGACCTTCGGCGCCCGGGTGCTCCGCAAGGTCTACTACCCGGACTCGTTCTCGGCGCTGATCAACGAAGGCCTCGCAGGTGTCACGACGCTGCACAACACCGACATCAAACAGGGCACGGCGTATCAGGCGTTCCTGAACTTCCCGATGGAGTCGTGGCCGGTGTCGGGCAAGACGGGGACGTCCGAGCGGCAATCGGCGGACGCGAACAAACTGATCGCCGACACGGCCTTGTTCGCCGCCTGGGGCCCCGCCTATGACCCGCAGTACGCCGCAGCCGTCGTTATGGAAGAAGCCGGTTTCGGCGGGACCTACGCAGCGCCGGTGGTTCGCAACATCTTCGAAGCCATCGCCAACGACAGCGTTCCCAAGGCGTACAACCGAGACGAGCTCGCGGCGCAGGCCGCCGAGGCGGCCGCCGCCGCGCTCGCCGATGGCGAGGGAACCGAAGAAGGCGCCGGAGGGCGGTCCTGATGGTGACCACGACTCGTCGACCGAACCGCCGCCAGCTCAACCCCAAGGGCGACCCCATGTCGCCATGGATGCATGTGGACCTCTCGCTGCTGCTCGTGACCGCCGCGCTCAGCGCGGTCGGGCTGGCGATGATCTACAGCACGACACGTGGCACCGACCCGACGGGGTACGACACCACCTTCGTGGAACGACAGGTGATGTTCCTCATGGTGGGGACCGCGGCGCTGGCTGCCATCGCGATCATGCCGACGCCTCAGCTGCGCTCGTGGGCCCCGATCGTCTACGGCGGGGGAGTGGTGCTGCTGCTCGCGGTGTTGAGCCCGCTCGGCGTGGAGCGCAACGGCGCCCAGGCATGGTTCGAGTTCGCAAGCTTCCAGTTGCAGCCGTCGGAGCCGTTGAAGGTCGCCTACGTGCTCGCCCTGGCGTCGTACGTCGCGCGCTTCAACGGCGATCTCACGATGGTCCAGCTCGGCGGTGCGCTGCTGATCGGTGCGCTGCCGCTCGGTCTCATCATGATGCAGCCCGACGTCGGCACTGCAGCGGTCTTCGTGGCGATCACGATGGGGGTGCTGCTGATCGGCGGTGCTCGTGTCCGCCACATCGTATTCCTCACGATTTTCGGGCTGCTGTGCGTCGTGGTGATCTGGAATGCCGGGTTGCTCAAGGGCTACCAACAAGATCGGCTCCGTTCCTTCCTCGACCCGGCCTCGAGCCAGAGCGTGACGGCTTACCAACAGACCCAGGCCCAGATCGCAATCGGGAGCGGCGGGGTCACCGGTCAGGGCTTCGGCCAAGGGCGCCAGACACGCGGCGAGTTCGTGCCCGAACAGCACACCGACTTCATCTTCACCGTGGTCGGTGAGGAGCTCGGCTTCGTCGGCGCGACAGCGGTCGTCGGCCTGTTCGCGTTCTTGATCTGGCGATGTTGGCGCAGCGCGGTCAAAGCCGCTGATCTGTTCGGGTCATTGCTCTGCGTCGGCGTCCTCACGATGCTGGTCTTCCAGATGTTCCAGGCCATCGGCATGACCCTCGGCATCATGCCCATCACCGGCATCCCGGTGCCGTTCATGTCCTACGGCGGCTCCTCGGCGCTGACGAGTCTCGCGGCGATCGGGCTCGTGCTCAACGTCCACATGCACCGGCACACCCGGCGGTAGTGGCGCGCCGGAGACGGCGTGGACGTGACTGGGTGCGAAACGCCTCTACCCTGGGGCGCTATGACGACCATCTGGCCGCAGCTGGAGGAGCTGCTCCTCCTCGTCGAGAAGCCGGCTCGCTACATCGGGCTCGAGTTCGGCTCGCAACACCCGACCCCAGGTCCCGGTGACGTCTCGTGGCTGTTCACCTACCCCGACACCTACGAGGTGGGTCTGCCCAACCAGGGCCTGCAGATCCTCTACGAACTGGTCAACGAACATCCCCGCGGCTGCGCCGAGCGCGCCTATGCGCCCTGGGTCGATCTCGAGGCCCTGTTGCGCTCCAACGGACTGCCACTGTTCAGCGTCGACACCCACCGACCCGCGCGCGAGTTCGACATCATCGGCTTCAACCTCTCGGCTGAGCTGGTATACACCAACCTCCTCAACTGCATCGACCTGGCGGGAGTCGCAGTCCGCGCTGCCGACCGCTGCGACACCGATCCGCTGATCGGCGTCGGCGGGCACTGCACCTACAACCCCGAGCCCATTGCGGACTTCGTCGACTTCGTGGTTCTCGGTGACGGCGAGGAAGTCGTCTCCGAGATAACCGACGTGGTCGCGGCCTGGAAGTCGCTCGGTGACCGGCGCACCCGACGAGGTGTGCTCGAAGCGCTCGCTGGGGTCCCCGGCGTCTACGTGCCGGCGCTGTACGAGGCGGTCTACGTCGACGGCGTTCTCCGCGAGACGCGGCCGTTGGTCGACGCCGCGCCGGCCATCGTCGAGAAGCGCACCATCGCCGATCTGGCCGACTGGCCCTATCCGAAGCAGCAGCTGGTCCCGATCACCGAGGTCGTGCACGACCGCCTCAATGTCGAGGTCTTTCGCGGGTGTACGCGCGGCTGTCGGTTCTGCCAGGCGGGCATGATCACCCGCCCGGTCCGTGAGCGTCCTGCCGAGCAGGTGCGCACCATGATCCAAGAGGGGCTGGCGCGTACCGGCTACGACGAGGTGGCCCTCACCTCGCTTTCGACCGCCGACTTCAGCGGTATCGACACCGTGGTGGGCGATACCGTCGCCGATCCTGCCAACTGCGGCCAGGTGACGGTGTCGTTGCCGTCGCTGCGCGTCGACGCGTTCACCGTGAAGGTGGCAGCGAGCATCCAGCAGGCGCGTCGGACCGGCCTGACCTTCGCTCCCGAAGCCGGTACCTGGCGGATGCGTCAGGTGATCAACAAGCTCATCCGCGAAGAGGACCTCTACGAAGCCGTGGACGCGGCGTTCTCCCAGGGTTGGCGGCGCGTGAAGCTGTACTTCCTGATCGGGCTGCCCACCGAGACCGACGAGGACACCTTGGGCATCGCCCGGCTGGCCGAGAACTGCGTCAAGATCGGCAAGCGCTACACCAGCAGCGCGTCGGTCACCGTGAGCGTCGGGGGTTTCGTGCCCAAGGCGTTCACCCCGTTCCAGTGGTTCGGTCAGAACACTCGCGAGGAACTGCAGCGGAAGGTCTATCTGCTGAGGGACGCCACCCGCCAGATGCGCGGGGTCCAGCTCAAGTGGCACGAACCTCGGGCCACGGTGGCTGAGGGCATCGTCAGCCGCGGTGATCGCCGGCTCGGAGCGGTGATCGAAGACGTCTGGCGCCATGGCGGCACCTTCCAGGAGTGGAGCGAGTTCTTCGACCTCGACCTGTGGCTCGCCGCCCTCGAGCGCCACGGTCTCGACGTGGAGTGGTACACGTACCGTCACCGCACCGAAAACGAGGTCCTGCCGTGGGACCACATCTCCGCCGGGCTGCACAAGGACTTCCTGTGGCAGGACTGGCGCGATGCCCTCGAGGAGCTCGGCCTCGAGGACTGCCGATGGACCCCGTGCTACGACTGCGGTGCCTGCACGGGATACGGCATCGAGCACGTGGTTGCGTCGGCAACCCCGCCCGCAGGGGGCAGCCAGGGCACCTGGCAGGAGCTCGGATCCGCCGGTGAGGTGCCTGTGCAGCTGCTCGAACGGCCCCGCCGGTTGGCGACGGTGACCGAGCAGTGATCCTCGTACGGCTGAGGTCGACCAAAGAGGGCAAGATCCGTTTTGCGAGTCACCGCGACGTCGCCCGTCTCTGGGAGCGTGCCGTGCGCGTCGCGCAGCTCCCGCTGGTCTACAGCGAGGGCTTCTCGCCTCGACCACGCATCGCCTTCGGGCTCGCGCTTCCGACAGGATCGGAGTCCGACGCGGAGTACATTGACGTGCAACTCGACGACGCCCGCCCCCAGCCGTGTGCCGTCGAGGAGCTGCCCGCGTTGCTGACCAAGGCCCTGCCTCCCGGCATCGCGGTTACCGGCGTGGCGATCCTCGAACGGGGAACACCATCGCTGCAGCAAGCCGTGACATCCTGTGTCTGGGACATCACCGTGAAGCAGGCGATCGACGACGTGAGAGATTGGACTCAGCGAGTACTCGAGGCTCCGACCATCGTCGCGTCACGGCAACGGAAGGGCAAGGAGGTCACCGACGACCTCCGACCACAGGTTCGCGCACTCGAACCGTACGTGGACGCCGAGGGCAACAGCGTTGTGCGCGCCGAGCTCGGCACCCAGCCTCGCTCGTTGCGCCCGAACGAGCTCTTGTCGGCGCTCGAACCGGCTCTCACGGAGCGACTGCTCCGACGCAAGCACCAGTACATCGAACGGGACGGCGCGCGCCTGGAGCCTCTCCAGGTTGGCGCAGCCCCCGCAACGCCCACGAGGTGGGCGTCATGAGAAGGGAATTGACCCATGACCGACAGCGCTCCTCCTGGCGACGCCGGCTCCAACACCAGCTCGGGGAGTAACCCCTCCGAGCGCAGCGCCGCATCGTCGCCGGGCTCCGATGGAGCCGGAACCGACGGCACCAACCGCAACAAGCGGCGGCGGGGCTCCCGTGGCGGTCGGAACCGCACCCGCAAGCCCGACGGCGAGAGTCAAGAGCAGGCGGGCGCAGCGTCGCCCGGCTCTGGTGCCGACCGGGCGAACCCGGCCCGGCGCGACGCTGCAGACGTGCCGGCGACCAAGCCGAAGATCGGCGACACCCGCCCCGCGCCTGCCCAAGCAGGCAGCGACAACGCCGGCAGCTCCGGCGGCGACGCCCAATCGCGAGGCGGAGACGGCGGGGGCGGCAACCGCAACAAGCGTCGGCGGGGACGACGCGGGCGCGGAAGCGGGGGCGGCAACGCGAACCGAAGCGGCGGCGGGCCCGTCGAGTCGATCTTCGAAGACGACCCCATCGAGCTCGACGAGGAGACGCTGGAGCTGCGACGCGGACGCGAGCGCAACGGGCAGCCCGTTGGCCGCTACACCATGGTCGTCCACGTGGGCGAACAGGCGACCCAGATCGCTGTGCTCCAGGGGCGGGCGTTGATCGAGTTCCAGGTCTCGCGACCCGCCGACGATGTCTCGGAGATCCACGGCAACGTGTACCTGGGCAAGGTCCAGAACGTCCTGCCGGGCATGGAGGCGGCGTTCATCGACATCGGCACCCCCAAGAACGCGGTCCTCTACCGCGGCGACGTCTCCTTCGACAAGGACGACGTCGACAGCTCGCAGGGCGCGCCGCGCATCGAACACGTGCTCAAGAATCGCCAGACGATCATGTGCCAGGTGACCAAGAACCCCATCGCGCACAAGGGCGCGCGGCTGACCCAAGAGGTGTCGCTCCCGGGTCGGTTCGTCGTGCTCGTCCCGAACTCGAACACCTACGGGATCTCCAAGCGCCTCCCCGACAAGGAGCGCAAACGTCTCCGTTCGATCCTCGACCGAGCCAAGCCGTCTCAGCACGGGGTGATCGTGCGCACGGCGGCCGAGAACATCACCGCCGAGGAGATCGAACGTGACGTCGCCCGCCTCGTGAAGCAGTGGGAGGGCATCGAATCGTTGGCGAAGTCCGCCAAGAGCCCGAGCCTGCTGTACCGCGAACCAGAAATGGCCATGCGGGTGATCCGCGAGGAGTTCAGCAAGGACTATCGGGCCGTCATCATCGACGACAAGGCGCTCTTCGACGAGGTCAGCGACTACGTCACGGGTATCACGCCGGCGCTCGCCGATCGGGTCGTCTATCACGATCCGAAGACCGAGCCCCTGCCGTTGTTCGAGAAGTACCACGTCCACGAGCAACTGGTGAAGGCCCTCGATCGCAAGGTGTGGCTGGCCTCGGGTGGGTCCTTGATCATCGAGCACACCGAAGCGCTCACGGTCATCGACGTGAACACCGGCAAGAACGTCGGGTCGTCGAGCCTCGAGGAGACCGTCTACCGCAACAACCTCGAAGCCGCTCGGGAGGTCGCCCGACAGCTGCGCTTGCGCGACATCGGCGGGATCATCGTCATCGACTTCGTCGACATGGAGGAGCGGAAGAACCGCGAGGACGTGATCCGCACCTTCCGCGAGGCACTCGCCCGCGACAAGACCCGCACCCAGGTGTTCGACATCTCCGAGCTGGGGCTGGTCGAGATGACGCGAAAGCGCATCGGCGAGGGCCTCCTGGAGTCCTTTGCCAACCGGTGCGAACACTGCAACGGCCTCGGCCACCACCTCGATCCGACCCTGCTGGGGTTGTGAACGGGCACCTCTGCACCCGCCGGGTTTCGCCTCGCTTCCAGGAGTGGAACCATTCCGTGATCCCACTAGGATGTTGCGTCTATGTATGCCGTGATTCGCACTGGCGGTAAGCAATACCGCGTCGAAGAGGGTCAGACCCTCGAAGTCGAGCTCGTTGGTGAGGTCGGAACCTCCGTCGACATCGTTCCCGTGATGGTCGTCGATGGCTCCGATGTGCGGGCCACGCCGGGTCAACTCGGTGGCGCCTCGGTCACCGCCGATGTCGTCGGTGAGGTTCGCGGCCCGAAGATCAACGGGTTCACCTACAAGAGCAAGGCCAACCAGCGCCGCCGCTGGGGCCATCGCCAGAACTACAACACCATCACGATCACCGGCATCTCGAAGGGCTGATCAGACATGTCGAAGACCAAAGGTGGCGGGTCAACCCGCAACGGACGCGACTCCAATGCCCAGCGCCTCGGGGTCAAGGTGTACGACGGCACCAAGGTGACCGCCGGCTCGATCATCGTGCGCCAGCGCGGCACCCGGTTCCACCCCGGCCACAACGTGGGCCGCGGTGGCGACGACACGCTGTTCGCCACGGCCGATGGCACGGTCAAGTTCGGCTCGCGTCGCGGCCGCAAGCTCGTCGACATCATCCCCGAATGACTTCCGCCGCAGACGCGGCGCAAAGGTGCACAACGGTCTGACCACGCCGACCCTGTGGGGTCGGCGCTGTCGCGTCCAGCCCCCATTCACCCGCCCGGAAGTACCCTCGTAGACATGTCCAACTTCGTCGATGAGTGCGGTCTCAACGTACGCGGCGGCGACGGCGGCGCCGGGTGCGTGTCGATGCGGCGTGAGGCCCATGTGGAGTTCGGTGGCCCCGACGGCGGCGATGGTGGCAAGGGAGGCGACGTGTGGTTGGTCGCTGACCACAACATCGCCTCACTGCTCGCGTTCCGTGACCACCCGCACCGCAAGGCCGAGAGTGGCACCCACGGCAGCGGCAAGCGCAAGCACGGCAGCTCTGGCGCCGACGAGCCGGTCTACGTTCCGGTCGGGACGGTCGTGCGCAACCACGATGGCATCGTGCTCGCCGACCTGTCCGAGTCGGGCGCCCGGTGGCTCGCCGCCCGCGGCGGTCAGGGCGGACGCGGGAACGCCCGGTTCCTGTCGAACCGGCGTCGGGCGCCGGCATTCGCCGAGCAGGGCGAGGAGGGCGAGGAGCAGTGGCTGCGACTCGAGCTCAAGCTCGTCGCCGACGTGGCGCTGGTGGGCTTCCCGAACGTGGGGAAGAGCACGCTGATCTCGCGGATCTCTGCGGCCAAGCCCAAGATCGCCGACTACCCGTTCACGACGCTGGTGCCCAACCTCGGGGTGGTGCGCGTCGATGAGAACTTCGAGATGGTGGTTGCCGATGTGCCCGGCCTGATCGAAGGTGCCGCCGAGGGGCGTGGTCTCGGACATCAGTTCCTGCGCCACGTCGAGCGGGCTCGGGTGCTCGCGATCTTGCTCGATCTCGCTCCCTACGACGGCATCGGCCCCGACGAGCAGCTCGCTGCGCTCTTGTCGGAACTCGAGGCCTATCAGCCCGACCTGTTGGATCGTCCCCGCCTCCTGATCGGTTCCAAGGCCGATGTCGCGTCGTTCGACCTGCCCGAAGGGGCGCTGGCGTTGTCGTCGGTCACCGGACAGGGGCTCGACAAGGCGGTGGGAGCGATGGCCGGCCTCGTCCGTGCCGCCCGCGAGGACCAGGACGTGCACCGCGAGGCGTACGTGATCCATCGTCCCGATGCCGAAGGGTTCGTGATCGAGCGAGCCGATGATGCCAGCTACATCGTGATCGGTCGGGCCGCCGAACGCGCCGTGGCGCTGAACGACCTCACCAATGTCGAAGCGCTCGAATACGTGCACGGCCGGCTCGACAAGCTTGGCGTGTACAAGGCCTTGCGGCGCGAGGGCATCCGCACCGGCGACACGGTGGTCATCGGCAGGCTCGCGTTCGAGTTCCGCGAAGAGGGCGATTACGAGTTCTGACGCCGGCGGCGGGCCGGGCGCTGCGTCCGACCGTCCCTGACAGGTGCAACGGCTCCGCACTCGCGCGAAAGACGAGGAACCGACGGGTCGAGGTGCGACACTACAGCGGTGATCGTGATCGCGAAGATCGGCACCTCGTCGCTCACCCAGAGCTCAGGCGCGCTGAATCGGTCCGCCATCGACAAGCTCTGCGCCGAGGTGGCCGAGGTCCGCAGCCGGGGGATCTCGGTGATCCTCGTGTCGAGTGGCGCCATCAGCGCCGGGCTGCCCTCGTTGGGGTTCGTCGGGGTCCGCCCCCGCGACGCCCGGACCCTGCAGGCTGCGTCGGCGGTCGGCCAGAGCCGTCTCATGGGTGTCTACGACGAGGCTTTCGCCGGTCATGGCATTGTTGCCGGGCAGATCCTGCTCGCGCCGTTCGACTTCTTCGAACGCACGCAGTACCTGCACGCCAAGGGGACGCTGCACCGGCTGCTCGAGCTCGGCGTCGTGCCGGTCGTGAACGAGAACGATGCCGTCGCCGATGACGCCATCCGTTTCGGGGACAACGACCGAATCGCCGCGTTGCTGGCGCAGCTCGTGCAGGCGAGCCGATTGGTGTTGCTCACCGACACCCCGGGCCTCCACACGGCCGATCCGCGTCGCGATCCCGAAGCCCGGCTGATCCGGGAGATCGCTGCGGGAGACGTGCTCGATGTCGACGTTGGCGGTGCAGGAACGTCACGTGGCAGCGGTGGCATGGCCTCGAAGCTCGCCGCGGCGCGCATGGCCGCATGGTCGGGCGTCACCACGGTGATCGCGGCAGCCTCGCGTCCGAACGTGCTGGCCGACGCGATCGACGAAGCCGACGGCGTCGGCACCATCGTCCGGCCGCAGCCGCACCCGTTGTCGGCTCGCAAGCTGTGGATCGCCTTCGCGCTCGAGCCCGCCGGCCGCCTGATCGTCGACGCGGGCGCCCGGTCCGCGCTCGAGCGTCTGGGTGGTTCGCTGCTCGCGGTCGGGGTGTCGGAAGTGCACGGCGAGTTCGGTGAGGGTGACGCCGTCGACATCGCCGGCCCCGACGGCGCCGTGTTCGCCCGGGGGTTGTCGGCGATGAGCTCGACGCAGATCGCCTCGCTCGTCGGGACCCGCAGCCACGAACATCCACGGGGTACTCCCGGCGAGGTGGTGCACCGCGACGAGCTCGTGGTGCTCACCTGAGCCGGACCCGGTGTCAGCTCCGGCGACGGTGCAGGCCGACGCTGCGCACCAGCTCCTCGGCCGAGCGGATTCCCTGCCAGTAGGCGAGCAGCACGTAGAGCGACCCGCTGACCCCGAGGACCACGAAGGCGCTGAGCTGGAGCTGGTGACCGTCGAGCAGGTAGCTGAGCCCGGCGGCAGCCGCTGCGGCCGCCAGCGAGGGGATCAGCAGTCCATGGGTGGGGCTTCCGAGCGGCCGGGTGGTCCGAAGGGCTCTGCGTACCCGTCCCTGGAGCAAGGCGAGCTCGATCCATGCCGCCACGGCGCTCCCGAACGCGAGGCCGATGGCCCCCAATCGCTGGGGGGCGAGGTCGTCCTCGCGGACGGCTTCGGGAAGCAGCCCGAATGCGGGAAGGTCCCCGAGGCGCTGCACGCTGCCGGAGACGACGCCGAACCGGTCGGCCTGAACCATCAGCAGGCCACCGAGCGACGCGGCCACCGCCACGCGTAGGGCTGCGAATTGGGCGGGCCCGCGCACATCGCCCAGCGCGAAGCACGTGTTCTGCAGTAGCCGGCTCGTCGACGAGGCGAGCAGACCGAGGCTGTAGGTGCCGAGGATGAGCCAGACGAAGACGGTGTCGTCGGCGGTGAACTCGCCGCGTTGGAACAGCGCCCCTACGAGCGGCTTGCCGGCGAAGATGAAGGCCACCGCCGAGAATGCGACGAAGAACGCCACCCGTTGCTGACTCGTGCGAATGCGCGCGGCGATCCGGGCGGGGCGGTTGTGCTCTCGCGACAGTTCGGGCAGGTCTGCAGCGACGACCGACATCGCGAAGACCCCGATGGGTAGCAGGTACAGGATCTGGGCGAATGCGAGGCCGGACTGCGCGCCGACCGCGAGCATGCCGGCCAGGACCAGGTCGAGAAACGCGGAGAGCTGTACGACGCCGCGTCCGGAGATGGCTGGACCGAAACGGCGGATCACTTCGCGCACCTCGGGGAGGTGCAGCGTGAGGCGGGGTCCGATGCCGGGTGCAACCTTCAACACCGCGGGCAGCTGGACGAGGAACTGCAACGCCCCACCGATCGCGACGCCCCATGCCGCCCAGCGGGCGATGCTGGCATCGGACCAGTCGTTGAGCCATGCGATCGATGCCAGTACGACCTGCGCCGCGTTCCACAGCACCGGCGCGATGTACGAGAGGAAGAATTTCCGGTGGGTGTTGAGCACGCCGAGACACCAGGCGCTCAGGACGATGAAGCCGAGCCCGGCCCACATGATGCGGGCAAGAGCGACGGTCAGATCGAACGACTCGTCGGGAAGCTGCCAGAGCAGGACCTTGGCGATGGGGCGAGTCGCGACGATCCCCACCAGCACGATGACCCCCGTGAGCAACCCGAGGAGCGAGGCGATGGTTCCGGCGATGGCGGACGCGTCGTCGGTGCCGAGCTCGGCGTCGCGCTCGACGGCCTGGGCGTAGACCGGTACGAACGATGCCGACAGCACGCCTTCGCCGAGGATGTTCTGCAACATGCCCGGCATCTGGAGCGCGAACCGCACCGCATCGGCGACGATCTTCGTGCCGAAGAAGGCGGCGAAGATCATCTCGCGGACCAGCCCCGACACCCGTGAGGCCAAGATGCCCGCGCCGACGAGGACCGCGGAGCGGCCGGTGGCGCGGGTGTGGTCGGGCGGACCTGTCACGGCTCGTCAGGCTACTTGCCGGGTTCAGGCAGCCTGGGGAGGCCGAGTCGGGTCAGGGGCCGACCGGGATGTTGAACATGCGGTACATGTTCTGGGGGTAGGGGAGCGGCTGCCTGCTGATCCGCTCGAGTGCGGTCACGTGCTCGGGTTCGAGCTGCCACCCCTGCGCGCCCAGGTTGTCGTCGAGTTGGGTCAGGTTGCGGGCGCCGATGATCGGCGCCGTGACGCCACGTCGGTGCAGCACCCAGTTGAGCGCGACCTGCGCCGCCGATTTCCCGATCTCCGCCGCGACCCGCGTGACCTCGGTGGCTACCGACAGGTTGAACTCGGTGAGCCGGCGTTGGGCCTGGGCCTCGTTGTCGCCCAGCCGGGTGTCGGCCGGCAGCGCGGCGGCCCCCTTGTACTTGCCGGTGAGGATGCCGCCGCCCAGTGGGCTCCAGGGAAGCACGGCGCAGCCGTTGGCGGCGCAGAGGCTGAGGGTTTCGTGCTCGATCTCGCGGCTCACCAGGCTGTATTGCGGCTGGTGCGACACGATCGGGGCCCAGCCATAGCGTTCGCACTGCAGGAACGCCCGGGTGAGGTCCGAGCCGAGGAAGTTGCTGAGCCCCGCGTAGCGGACCTTGCCTGATCGCACCATGTCGTCCAGGGTCTGGAGGCTCTCCTCCAGGGGGACGTGGGGGTCGGGCCAGTGGACCTGGTAGAGGTCGATGTGATCGGTGCGCAGCCGCCGTAGGGAATCCTCGAGGGCCCGTATCAGGTGTCGTCGGGAGGCGCCGCCCTGGTTGGGGTCGCCGCCCATCGGTACCCGTCCCTTGGTGGCCAACACGATGCTGTCGCGCCGGCCTTCGAGGGCCTTGCCGATGATCTCCTCGGATCCGCCGCGCTGGTACGCATCGGCGGTGTCGATGAAGTTGCCGCCGGCGTCGAGGAACCGGTCGATGATGTCGCGGCTGGTGGCCTCGTCGGCCTCGTTCGCGAAGGTCATCGTTCCGAGACACAGAGCACTCACGTGAACGCCGCTACGGCCGAGGATACGCATCTCCATGCGGCGAAGAGTAGCGGCTGGTGGCTTCGGGCCCCGCTTCGGGGCGCGGCTCGACGGGCGGCTAATGTTGTCGAAGACCAGATCGCCGGTGTGGGGTTCGCCCGACCAGGCGTTGACCGACCCGACAGGCAAGCAGCACACCATGACTCACCGTTTCGAGAGCGTCCCTGAGGTCCGCGAGGGCCTGAAGAGCGTCAACTACCTCGCCGACGAGGGCATCGCCGGGGTGGTATACCTCGCCGACCGGCTGCAGAAGCCGATCCTGGTCGAGGGCCCAGCCGGCACCGGCAAGACGCAGCTCGCCAAGAGCGTCGCCGAGATGTCCGGCGCCCGGCTCATCCGGCTCCAGTGCTACGAGGGTCTCGACGAGTCCAAGGCGCTCTACGAGTGGAACTACAAGAAGCAGCTGCTGCGGATCCAGGCCGAGCGCAACAGCGACGCCGCCAACGACTGGACCGAGATCTCCGACGACATCTTCTCGGAGGACTTCCTGCTGACTCGCCCGTTGCTCGAGGCGATCCGCGCCGAGGACCCGGTGGTTCTGCTGATCGACGAAGTCGATCGTGTCGAGATCGAGACCGAGGCCCTGCTGCTCGAGATCTTGTCGGACTACCAGGTGTCGATCCCCGAGCTCGGCACGGTGTCTGCGACCCAGATCCCGATGGTGTTCCTGACCTCCAACAACACCCGGGAGCTGTCTGAAGCCCTGAAGCGTCGGTGCCTGTTCCTCCACATCGACTACCCGGACCTCGAGCGTGAGAAGGAGATCATCCTCACCAAGGTCCCCGATATCAGCGAGAACCTGGGCGACCAGGTGGCACGTGTCGTGCGCTCGATCCGTCAGCTCGAGCTCAAGAAGGCGCCCTCGGTGTCCGAGACGCTCGACTGGGCCCGCACGCTCGTCCTGCTCGGCATCGATCACATCGACGCCGAGACCGCCAAGGACACCGTGAACATCCTCCTGAAGTACCGCACCGACATCGAGAAGGCCATCAAGGAATTCTCGAACGATCAGTCGCTCGCGAAGAGCTGAGATCGACGCCATGACCGACATTGCACCGGCGCCGTCGTCACCGCTGCTCGAGCTCCTCAACGGGTTCATCGTCGAGCTGCGCGCCGCAGGCCTACCGGTCAGCCTCACCGAGAATCTCGATGCGGTCGAGGCGGTCAAGCACATCCCCATCGAGGACCGGGCGACGTTCAAGTACGCCTTGGCTGCGACGTTGGTGAAGAACCACGCCCACTGGCGGGCGTTCGAGACCGTGTTCGAGGTGTACTTCTCCCTGCGCGGCAAGGAGTACCAGCTCTTCGACGACTCCGACCGGGACGGTGAGTTCGACCCTGACGCCCTCGAGGAGGGCGAAGGGGGCAAGGGCCCGGGGTCCGGCGGCGGCGGCCAGGACGGCATGTCGCCCGAGGAGCTCGCAGAGATGCTCTTCCAGGCGCTCCTGCACGGCGCCGACACGCTCATGCGTGCCATCGCCCGTCAGGCCGTCCAGCAGTACGCCGGGATGGAGCCGGGTCGCCCCGTCGGTGGCACGTACTACCTCTACCGGACACTGCGGAACCTGAATCTCGACGGCATCCTCGAGCGGCTGATGGAGAAGGCTCGTGAGGAAGCCCCCGGTGAGATGACCCCGCTCGAGGAACGACTCGAACGCGATGAGTTCGAGTCGCGGATCAACAACCTCAAGCAGGAGATCGAGGCGGAGATCCGGCGCCGCCTCGTCGCGGACCGCGGTGTCGAGGCGATGGCCAAGACGCTGCGCAAGCCACTCCCCGAAGACGTCGACTTCATGCACGCCAGCCGCGAGGAGCTGACCGCGCTCCGCAAGGCGATCCAGCCCCTCACCCGCAAGCTGGCGGTGCGCCTGGCGCGCAAGCGGCGCCATGGCCGCAAGGGGCCGCTGGACTTCCGCAGCACGGTGCGTCACTCGCTGTCTTACGGCGGGGTTCCCGCTGAGCTGAAGTTCAAGTACCCGCGCCCGGCCAAGCCCGAGATCATGGTCATCGCCGACATATCCGGATCGGTGGCAGCGTTCGCTCGCTTCACCCTGCACCTGGTCTACGCGTTGAGCGGACAGTTCTCCAAGGTCCGCTCGTTCGTGTTCATCGACGGGCTCGACGAGGTGACCCGGTTCTTCGAAGGCGTCGACGACATCACCGAGGCGGTGAACCGGGTCAACAGCGAAGCCGACGTGATCTGGGTCGACGGCCACTCAGACTATGGGCATGCCTTCGAGGTGTTCAACGAGAACTACGGCGCCGAGGTCGGCCCGAAGACGACCGTGTTGATCCTGGGCGACGCCCGCAACAACTACCACGCGTCGCAGTCGTGGATCATCAAGGATCTCGAGCACCGCGCCCGCAAGGTGTTCTGGCTCAACCCCGAGCCGCAGAGCTACTGGGACACGGGCGATTCGATCGTGGGGGAGTATGCGCCGCACTGCGAGGGCGTGTTCGAGGTGCGCAACCTGCGACAGCTCGAGGCCTTCGTCGAGAACCTGGTCTAGCGCCGGTCGTCGACCTCGCGTGGCGCGCCCGAGTCGCGCTGGAGCGGTGCCGGCCCGAGCCCACCTGCCCGCCGGACTCGGACCAGCACCGGATCTCTCAGCGCGGCGCGGTCACAGGTGCAGGCCGCACTCGGTCTTGTCCGTACCGGCCCAACGGCCGGAGCGGGGGTCGGCGCCGCCTTCGACCTTGGCGGTGCAGGGAGCACACCCGATCGACAGATAGCCCTCGTGTAGCAGGGGGTTGACCGGCACGTCGTGGTCGGCGATGTAGCGCTCGACCTGCTCGTCGGTCCACCTCGCGAGAGGGTTGACCTTGACGAGGCCGCGTGGGTCGTGGGCGACGATCGCCGCGTTCTGCCGGCTCTCGGCCTCGGCACGCCGCAGGCCGCTCATCCAGGCTGCCTTGCCGTTGAGCGCCCGGTCGAGCTGACCGAGCTTCACTGCCGAGCAGCAGTTCTCGGGATCGGCTTCCCACAGCGCCTGATCGTGGGGAGCGACGGTCATCATCCGGAGGTTGAGGCCGTAGTGCCGACGGACACGCTCGACCGTGGCGAGGGTTTCGGGGAAGTGGTAGCCGGTGTCGATGAAGACCACCTCGATGGCCGGCTCGAGCTTCACCGCGAGATCGATCAGCACCGCGTCGGCCATCGATGCCGCGAGGCTCAGGTGGGGTGCGAACTGATCGACTGCCCAGGCGATGATGTCCTCCGCCGAAGCCGATTCGAACGACGCGTTGAGCTCGGCGAGCTCGGCGTCGGTGAAACGGGGAACCCCGAAGCCCGGGTGCCCGTCGGGGCGAACCGCGAGATCCATGCTCATGTCGCGCACTCCGATTCTCCGACCTCCACCTCGTAGGGGTTGGTCTCGCCGAAATCGATGAAGAAGCTGGGGTCGACCTCGGGTGCGGGGAACACGTCGAGGTCCTTGAGGCCCTCGGCCACGCCCTCGGCGCCGCCGGAGCGGTCGAGCCAGCTGCGGAAGTCCTCACCGGGGGAGCGTTCGTCGGCGAAGCGCCGCACGACGCGGACCGCCGCTTCGGGGGCGCTCTTGGCCGGAAGGCGCAGGGCCTTCTGGCCGAAGTGGATCTGTTCGGCGCCGACGTGGCCGCCGAGGAGCATCTGGTACCCGGGGGCGCTGCGCCCGTGGGCCCGACGCTCGGCGCCGAAGAAGCCGATGTCGGAGGCGTGGTGCTGGCCGCAGGAGTTGGTGCAGCCGGAGATGTTGGTGCGGACACCGCCGACCTCGGCGAGACCTTCTTCTTCGAGGCGCTGGCCGATGGCCGCGGCGAGGCCACGGGACTGCGTGACCGCGAGGTTGCAGGTGTCGGCGCCCGGGCACGACACCACGTCGCGAGCAAGCTCGGCACCGGGTTGGGCCATTCCGATCGCCTCGAGGGCTTCGAACAGCCGCGGCAACTGGTCCTCGGAGAGGTCGCGGAACACGAAGTTCTGCCGGTTCGAGATGCGGACGTCGGAGGCGAGCTCGCGCTGGATTGCGGCGAGGGCACGGAGCTGGTCGCTGGTGACGTCGCCGAGGCGAGCCCAGGCGTAGGCCGAAACGGTGCCCTTCGCGTTGCCGCGCACGACGTTCGCGTCGACCCATCGGTCGTACGGGGCCGTGCGCCGCAGCGTCACCGCCACGCCCTGTCCCACTGCAGTGGGGGTCACACCGGACGCGATACCTGCGGGGGCGTCGCCGGACTTGAGGACGGCCTCGGGAACGCCACCTGGCCATGTGGCCGAGGCGACCAGCAGTAGCCGCTCCTTGATCACCTGTCGTTGCAGCTCCTCGAACCCGAGCTTTTCGACCAGCCACTTCATGCGAGCCCGGAGCTTGTTGTCGCGGTTACCGTTGTGGTCGAAGACCCGCAGGATT
Organism: Acidimicrobiaceae bacterium; assembly: GCA_024641655.1. Classification (GTDB taxonomy): domain Bacteria; phylum Actinomycetota; class Acidimicrobiia; order Acidimicrobiales; family UBA8592; genus JAHECR01. The sequence goes on along the minus strand of JAHECR010000041.1, from coordinate 9,224 downwards.
GCCTCGAGGGTCGGCAGCAGTTCCTCGCGCGTGGTGAACTCCTCGAGGGCGAGCGCCGGATGCGGCGTCGCACCGAGACCGCCGGCGATGTAGACCCGGAAGCCGTCTTCGGTGCTGCCGTCGGGCAGCGTCCGCCGCACGGCGATGACGCCCGCATCGTTGAACATGGCCTGGCCGCAGTCGGTGGAGCACCCCGAGAAGTTGATCTTGAACTTGCGGGGGAGACGCTGCGAGATCGGGTTGCGCAGGAAGTAGTCGAACGCGGCCTCTGCCCAGGGCGTGACGTCGAGGACCTCGTGGGGGCAGGCGCCGGCGAGATGGCAGGCCTGCACGTTGCGGACGGTGTCGCCACACGCTTCTCGGCTCGTCAGCCCGACGACGGCCATCGCCCGCATCACGTCAGGGATCTGCTCGAGCTGGATGAAGTGGAACTGGAGGTTCTGGCGGGTCGTGATGTGACCCCAGCCGCGGCTGTACGTGTCGGCGATGTCGGCGAGCGCCTCGAGCTGTCGAGCTGTCAACTGGCCCGCAGGTGCCTTGACCCGGACCATCTGGTTGTGGCCGCCCTGGCGCTGGCCGTAGATGCCGTTGTTGAGGCGGAAGACGCGGAACGCATCCTCCGGGAGGTCGCCGTCGAGGTAGCGCCGGAGCTGCTCGTCGAACTTGGCGATGTCCTCGAGTGCGGCGGGGTCAGCGATGGCCTCGCCGTCGATCGTGACGTCAATCATGGGTGGGACTCCAGGTCGGGGGCGTCGGCGTCGTCGCTGGGGGTCTCGCGCTGTCCCCGCAAATACGACTATTCCGATCGGAATTACTGTTTATCAAACCCGACCGGACAGATCAAGTTTCGTGATTGTCCGGTGATGCGACCCTTTTCACACCATTGTCCTTTTGGTGTGACGTCGTGCTCTCCGCTCGGGCCCGAGCGCCGGACCGAACCCTCGCTCGGCCGGTCAACACCCGCGATCACCCCTGGCTGTGCCCGGACGAAATGTCCGAATGTCCGGACAGGTGTCTGACACCTTGCCACGCTCGGACCCGAGGGTCGGGCCAACCGTTGCCTGGCGGGGCGACAGTCGTGATCGTTTCTTGGCTCTGCCCGGACGAAATGTCCGAATGTCCGGACAGGTGTCTGACACCTTGTCGGATTAGCCGCGGAGGCGCTCCGCGACGAGGAAAGCCAGGTCGAGGCTCTGGGCCGCGTTGAGGCGGGGATCGCACATGGTCTCGTAGCGCAAGCCGAGGTCGTTGTCGCTGAGGTCGTGGCCACCGCCGAGGCACTCGGTGACATCGTCACCGGTGAGCTCGACATGGATCCCGCCGGCCCAGGTACCAACCGAGGCGTGGGCATCGAAGAACCCGTTGATCTCGGCCATTACAGCGTCGAGGTGCCGGGTCTTACGGCCGCTCGGCGCGGTGAAGGTGTTGCCGTGCATCGGGTCGCATGCCCACACCACCGGATGACCGCTGCGTTGCACCGCCTCGAGCAGCGGTGGGAGTCCCTTGGCGATCTTCTCGGCCCCGAACCGGGTGATGAGGGTGAGCCGGCCCGGGATCATTTCGGGATTGAGCGTTGCGCACAGCGCCAGGACCTCGTCGGGGGTGGCCGTCGGGCCGACCTTGCATCCGATCGGGTTGCGGACGCCACGGAGGAACTCGATGTGCGCCCCGTCGAGCTGGCGGGTCCGTTCACCGATCCACAGCATGTGGGCCGAGCAGTCGTACCAGGTGCCGGTGAGGGTGTCGACGCGGGTCAGAGCCTGTTCGTAGCCGAGGAGCAATGCCTCGTGGCTCGTGTAGAAGTCGACCTCGTTGAGGATCGGGTTGTGGTCGGGGTCGATTCCACAGGCCCGCATGAAGGCGAGGGCGTCGGTGATCCCGTCGGCGATCTGGCGGTAGCGCTCGCCGGCGGGGCTCTTCGCCACGAACTCCTGGTTCCACGCGTGCACGCGAGCCAGATTGGCGAAGCCGCCCTTGGTGAAGGCCCGCAGCAGGTTGAGCGTGGCCGCGCTCTGGTTGTAGGCCTGCACGAGTCGGCGGGGGTCGGCGGTGCGTGCGCCCTCGTCGAAGTCGATGTCGTTGACGATGTGGCCACGGAACGACGGGAGCACGACGTCGTCCTGGGTCTCGGTGGCGCTCGAGCGTGGCTTGGCGAACTGGCCGGCGATCCTGCCGACCTTCACGACGGGCATGCCCGTGGAGTAGGTGAGGGCGACGCCCATCTGGAGGATGACCTTGAGCTTGTCGCGGATCGAGTCGGCCGAGAGGGCGTCGAACGATTCGGCACAATCACCTGCCTGCAGCAGCAGGGCCTCGCCGCGACAGACCCGGGCCAGGCTCTCCTGAAGGGTCCGGGCCTCGCCGGCGAACACCAGCGGCGGCAGGCCTCCGATCTCCTTGAGCACTTGCTCGTACTCGGATGGATCGGGCCATTCAGGTTGTTGTTGCGCGGGACGGGCCTGCCAGGAGGTCGGGTTCCAATCGGTGCTCACGGCATCAATCCTCTCGTCTGGGCGAGGGCTCGGGCAAACCCATTTCGATGAACGACCGCAGTGGTCTGCGGGAAAACGACCGGTGGCGCTGCGCTGAGCGCAACGCCACCGGAGATGAGAAGTTGGAGGGTTGGATCAGGCGGCGTCGATGTCGACGCGGGTGGGGGCGCTGTCGCGCACCGTGTTCACCGCACGCTTGACGAGCCGACGAGCCGCCTCGGCGGTCACACCCAGCTCTTCGCCGACCTCACGGTAGCTGCGCTTGCGGCCGTCGTGGAGGCCGAAGCGCTGCTCGACGGCGTAGCGGGCACGATCGTCGAGCACGTTGAGCAGGTCGTAGACCATGGTCTCGCGTACGAGCTCCATGACGGTCTGCTCCGGGCCGGGGTTGGCGTCGGGGAGCAGGTCGACGAGCTCGTTGCTGTCGTCGTCGCCGATCGTACGGTCGAGTGAGGTGGGGGTGGTCAGGCGATGCAGCCGCGCGTGCTCCTCGTCGAGCTCGTCGCCGTCGCCGGAGACCTGCCGCAGCGCGGCGCGCAGGCTCGCTGAGCGATCGCCGGGGAGGCGGACCAGGCTGGCCTTTTGATCGAGTGCCCGGCCGATGGCCTGGCGGATCCAGAAGGTGGCATAGGTGGAGAACTTGAAGCCCTTGCGCCAGTCGAACTTGTCGACCGCGTGCTCCAGGCCGAGGTTGCCCTCCTGGATGAGGTCGAGCAGCTCCATGCCCGCGGGAAGTGGGTAGCGGCGGGCGACGCTCACCACGAGGCGGAGGTTCGCCCGGATGAAGCGGTCCTTGGCCTGAGCGGCCTTGCGGTCGGCACGGCGCAGTTCGGCGCTGTCTTCGCCGTTGGCCATGCGGTTCCGGGCGTCGACGCCCTTTTCGATGATTTGGGAGAGCTCACGCTCCTCAGCGGCGGTGAGCAGGGGGACGAGACCGATCTCGTTCAGGTACTGGCCTACAGAATCACTCATGTCATTGCACTTCTTGTGGGGGTTCGGGCATTCGGATGCGGGCGCTGATGCGCCCGATGATTGCAGGGGAAACGGACTGGTGGTGGCAACGGCCGGGGGGCCGCCTTTGTTCCACACCAGGTTCCGCGTCGGCGTCACCGCTCCTGGCAACACTGCAGATCGGGGGATCCGCGGTACGGGTTGGGTTGGAGGGGGATCTTGCTAGGGTGTGTCTCCGGTGGGGGTATTGGCTCCACGTGCTGGTTCGGAACCCAGCGCACTTCCGGGAACGGCGCTTGCGTGCTGACCCGGTTGCTTGAAGCAGTTTGCAACAATAGTGCATTTCCCTGGTCCGCGCCAGTCATTTGGGTGGGCTTTTGCGCGTGCGTGCCGCGGCTACCGCCGACGAGACCACCTGTGAGCGCACGAACGACCGGGCGGCCTACCACCACGGTGCCGCCGATGGCCGAGTGCGAGCCGCTGAAAAGCGCTGCTCAGGCCCGGTTTCGGCAGGGCCACCGCTGTGCGGGGCCGCGAGGCCGCATCCGGTTGGGGGTCGTGCGCGTGCGCGGCCGTGCGCATGCGTAAACTCCCCGGGTGGTCGTGGGTATGCACATCGGGGTGTTCGGCGGCACCTTCGATCCGCCTCACCTGGGCCATTTGGTCGCTGCGGTCAACGTCGCCCATGTTCGCGGCCTCGACGAGGTCTTGTTCGTGGTGGCGAACGAGCCCTGGCAGAAGTCGGGGTCGCGCCCCATCACGTCGGCCGAGCATCGCTTGGCGATGGTGGAGCTGGCGGTGGCCGGTCGGGCGGAGCTGCAGGCGTCTGCCGTGGAGCTGGAGCTCGGCGGCGAGTCGGTCACCGCGGACACGATCGAGTGGCTCCAAGAGCAGCACCCTGATGACCATTTCGAGCTGATCGTAGGCAGCGACGCTGCTGGAGGTCTCGGCACCTGGCGTCGCGCCGACGAACTCGCACGCCTCGCGCCGGTCGTGGTGATCGACCGTCCCGGAGCGATCGGAGCGCGGCCACCCGAGCCGTTCGTCTATGACGTCGTGCCGTGCCCCCTCGTGGATCTGTCGTCGTCGGATCTGCGGGAGCGGGTCGCCACGGGCGCGCTGATCGACTATCTCGTGCCCGATGCGGTGCGCGAGTTCATCGATGAGCAAGGCTTGTACCGATGACCGTCACCGTGACGCCGCCGACCGAGGCGCCATGAGAGTTCGCCTGGGGGCATTGTTCCCGGCCGAACGGCAAGACCCGCAGCGGCCCCCACGCGAGCGTATGCCAGCGGACCACCTCGGGACGCGGCCACAGCCACGGCCCTGGTGGTCCTGGGTCCTGCCGATACTGAGCGTCGCCATGGCCGTCGCGATCCCGTTGCTGGTCTGGTACGCGTCGAAGGCGATCCTCGCGTCGACCGACGGTGATCTCCAACAGGCGATCACGGATCCGTCGGCGCCGGGCTACGAGACCCTCGTGGTGTCCACGCCGTCTCACATGATCTTCGGCGTCGACGGCGACGATCATCTGGTGATGGTCGCCGTCGTTGGCTTGTCCTCCAACGACCACGGTGGGGTCCTGCTCGTGGTGCCGCCCGAGACGCTGGTCGACGGAACCTCGCGCCTTGCCGACGTCTACGAGGCCGAGGGGTCCGCAGGTGCACGTCGAGCGGTCGCCGGCTTGCTCGCCGCCGACGTCGACGCCATCACGGTGCTGGACCCGACCGCCTGGACCCAGTTCACCGCAGCCACTGCACCGCTGTCGATGAACCTCACCGATGACCTGGTGCGCCAGCTGGCAGACGGCACGACCGAGGTGGCCTACAAGGCGGGCGTCGCCGAGATCCCCGCCTCCCACGTGGCCGATGTGATCGCCTGGTTGCATCCCGGCGAGGACCCGTTCAACCGAATGACCCGCCAGCGACAGTTCTGGTTGGGGTGGATCGAGGCGATCGCCGCCGCCGGAAGAGGGCCCGACGTCGTCCCCGGCGAAGTCGACAGCGGCCTCGGGCGCATGGTGCGTGGCCTCGCCGACGGGGTGTACCGGGTGGTCGAGGCGCCGGTGAGCTCGCTGTCGACGACTGCCGACGGCAAGCCGGCGTTCCTGCCGTTCGAGCAGCAGCTCCGCGAGATCGCCGTCGAGATGCTGCCGTTCCCGCTTCCCGCCGAGCCGGGCGCCCGCGCCCGGGTGCGCCTGCTCGACGGTGTCGGCGGCCTCGATGTCGCGAGCCGGTTCTCGCCGGCGCTGGTGCGGGCCGGCGCGCAGATCGTGGTGATCGGCAATGCCGGCCAGTTCGGCGTTGCCGAGACCGAGATCGTGTACCACGACCCCGCGTTCGAGGCGATCGCACAAGCGTTCCGTGACGCCCTCGGAGCCGGGCGCCTGACCTACGAGCCGTTGGCCGATGCCGTGCTCGACGTGACGGTGCTGATCGGCGCTGACCAGGGGCTCGTGACCGGCTGAGCGGTACGATCATCGCCATCGCTCATTCCGACCCCACCACCGTTTCCGGAGCCTCCGACGAGATCGTCCACTGGGCCCTGGCCGCCGCCGCCGCCGCCGACGACAAGCTCGCGACCGACATCGTAATCATCGATGTGGGCGATGCCCTGTCGCTCACCGACTACTTCGTCATCGCCAGCGGTCGCAACACCCGTCAGGTGCGGGCGATCGCCGAGGAGATCGAAGAGCAGCTCACGCTGCTCGGCGGACCCAAGCCGCTGCGCACCGAGGGTCGCGACGAGTACCGCTGGCTGCTGATGGACTACGGCTCGTTCGTCGTGCACGTGTTCGAGGAGGAGGCCCGCGCCTATTACGACCTCGACCGGCTGTGGGGCGACCTTCCAAGAGTGCAGCGCGCCGAGCCGATCGAGAGGTCGAAGGCGGGCTAATTCGCCCCCGTCAGTTGCCGCGCCGATGGCCCGGGCCGCTAGCATGACGTTCCCTCGGGGCTATAGCTCAGTTGGTAGAGCACTTCCATGGCATGGAAGGGGTCAGGGGTTCAATTCCCCTTAGCTCCACAAGAACCGCAGGTCAGAGGCCCGTAGTGGGGAGCCTTGCCTCTTTGGGGCCTACCGGCGCTGGACGGCGACGTGGCGAGCGAAGGCCGACCCGGCCGTGGTCAGCTCGTAACCGTGTCGATGAGTTCGGCCCACTGCTGGGCGACTCGTGCCATGGCGAAGCGGACCCCTGGCTCGATTGTCTCGGTCGGGTGTCCGTCGACGGCGATCGTTC
>JAHECR010000041.1:0-2533 GCA_024641655.1 Acidimicrobiaceae bacterium | reverse complement strand
CAATTCCCCTTAGCTCCACAAGAACCGCAGGTCAGAGGCCCTCAGTAGGGGCCTCGTCCTCGTTTTCCGGAGCGGTTGGGTGCATCTGGGTGCAGCGCACGTCTGCGGTCTCGGCGCTCGGCCGGCCCTGATCGACCTGCGTAGCGCGCATCGGGCGACAGGGGTCACTCGATGACGAGGCCCACGATGGGGGCAGACCGGTGGCCCTGGCATGGATCTCGCCGGTCGACGTGCCGAAGGCCGCCATGGAACCTTCGGCCGCCACGCAACCGGTGTCGATGTTGTCGGGGAACGATGGCCGCAACCCAACCGTGCACTGCGCGAACGGTCGTTCCGAGCTCAACGGTCGCCGGAACAACCCGGCACGCTCGGTGAACGCCCCCGTGGACGCAGACAACAGCACGGTGTCTCCGGCAACGGCCACGGCACGACAGTAGTGATCGTTCTTCATGGCGAACTCTTCGTGGGCCAGCGGAAGCCCTTCGCCATGCGCAGCCCAGGTCTGACCGCGATCGCGTGACACGCACAGTCCCAACCGGCCGGTCGCGGCGAGAACGTAGTCCCCGAGTGCCATGACCTCGTGCGCGTCCGAGCGCACGTCGATCGACGTCGGCGCCCAGGTTGCTCCGGCGTCATCGGAGACCACGATCCCGCCAACGTGCACATCCTCGACCACTGCCCCTCACTGCCGCGCCACAGCGTGGTGTCCTCCACGATCAACCAGCAAGCCTCTCGACCCGAGCCGATCCAGGTCACCGCCGACTCAGTGAACGTCGCCACCACCTCGGGTTCGCCGCCACGAATCCGAAACAGCCCCTCGGTGGTTGCGACGAGAAGGTCTATCAGCGAGTCCCTTCGAAGGCGGCCACGACCGATCTCCTCATGCCGTTCTCGTTGGCGGCTGCCGAGGCACGCGCACCCCCTGGGGTGTCGCCGACGAGAACCGCCCGGCGTCGGTGCCCCCGGGCGCGCGTGCCGGTGGGTCAGTCGGTGATGCCGAGCGCAGCTCTGAGCGTGCCGCCCATGATGAGCTCCTGGTCGTGCGGGTCGAGGCCTTCGAGGACCTCGACGTAGCCGAGCGGATCCCCGAGGCCCTCCGGGTGCGGGAAGTCCGAGCCCCACATCAGGCGGTCGGCGGGCAGTTCCCAGTTCTCGATCAGATCCTTCGGATCGGGTTCGTGGAAGATGTGGATGTACACGTTGCGCTTGAACACCTCGAAGGGGTCCTCGTCGAACAGGACCGGCGAGTGCTCGTAGGCTTCGCGCATGCGGGCGACGAATGGCCGAATCCATCTGGCGTTGAACTCGACCGGCATGAACTTGAGCCCAGGAAAGCGTGTCGCCAGGCCGTGACCGATGATGGACGCGAACGCGTCGTCCGCGTTGCTCTTGGGCGACATCATGAGATGGAACGCGCCCGACCCGTTGGCGCGGAACGGCAGCGTCTCGTCGGTGATGCCGTCCCACTCGTTGCTGTAGCGGGTGTAGCCGGCGTCGCCGGTGTGCTGGCCGACGATCAATCCGAGGCGTTCGACCTCGGCCCAGAACGGGTCGAACTCCTCGAGTGCGAACGACTTGCGACCTTCCCAGGTGGGGACCGGCGCGACCCGAAGCAGGAACAGCTTCGCACCCCGCTCGTGGATGTACTCGAGCTCCTGGAGCGCGGGCCCGACGCCGGCGGCGAGGCTGATGATCGGGGTCGAGTAGATCGCGTCGGCGAACACGTAGCTCCAGTGTTCGTGCATCCACTGGTTGAGCGCGTGCACTACTGCGACGACGACGTCGGGGGCGTCGGCGACGCGCTCCTCGAGAACGCTGGCCAACGTCGGCCACAGCAGGGTGCGGTCGATGCCCATCTCGGTCATGAGCTTGTAGCGGGGTTCGGGATCGAAGAAGGCGTCGATGCCGGGCATGACCTTGGGCTTGATACCGGTCTTGGCGCCGACCTGGGCCTCGCCCTGGTTGTCCGCGGTCATCCCCCAACCGCCGGGTACGGCGACGCGCTCGAAGGTCGGGTTGGGGATGTAGTTGCTGATCTTGTCGCGCAAGGCGAGCCGGGTCCGACCGTTGACCTCGACGTACTTGACAACGCCCTCGTACTTCTTCGGGAGAAACTTCGTCAGTGCGTCTGTGGTCTCGTACAGGTGGTTGTCGGCGTCGAAGGTGGCGTACGGAAGCTTCCGTTCGGTCACGTAGATGAAGTTGTCGCTGGCATCGCTCATCGCTGGTTCCTTTCCCTGATCACCGCAGCGTAACGTGTACCAGTTTCGCGTCAAGTGGGGCGCCGCCTCAACCGACCCACGCTGATGGACTGCGGCTGTCGGGTCAGCGCTCCACGGCCACGTGGCGGGGGAAGATCGGCTCCCGTCGGGGTTTGCGGGTGTGGTGTCTCGTGATCGCGATGGCGGCTGCGAGGGCGAGGAGACCGGCGAGGGTGGTCATCGTCCATTCGAGGGGGCGGATTTTGTTGGCGATGGGTTCGGGGATCGACCAGGCGAAGTCTGCGACGACGGGGGTGGTCTCGGCGCCGCGG
>JAHECR010000009.1 GCA_024641655.1 Acidimicrobiaceae bacterium | reverse complement strand
TGAGCAGCAGCGAAGATCTCGACCTCACGGTGCCGGGCCAACGGATCCACGTCATCGGGATCGGCGGTGCGGGGATGCGAGCGATTGCTTCGGTGCTCGCTGCGATGGGCCACCGCGTCTCGGGTAGCGACCTCAAGACCTCGCCGGGACTCGACCGCCTGCGAGCCGAGGGAATCGCCGTGCAGGTCGGGCACGCGGCGGCCAACGTCGGCGACGTCGATCTCGTCACCCGCTCCACCGCGGTGCCCGATGGCAATCCGGAAGTCGTCGAAGCACGGACCCGTTCGATTCCGGTGCTCAGTCGCGCTGATGTCCTCGCCGCCATCACCCGGGCCCGCCCGACGATCTCGGTGGCGGGCACCCATGGCAAGACCACGACGTCGTCGATGCTCGCGGTTGCCCTCATGCATGCAGAGATGGATCCTTCGTTCATCATCGGCGGTGAGCTGAACGAGGTCGGGAGCGGGGCCGCGTGGACCGACCGGCCACAGGGGTTGTTCATCGTGGAGGCCGACGAGTCCGACGGCACCTTCCTCCGGCTCGACAGCGCCCATGCGATCGTGACGAGCGTCGAGCCTGATCATCTGTCGCACTACGGAAGCGAGGCTGCGCTGCGTCGCGCGTTCGCCGACTTCGTCGATGCGGTGCCGGGCGTCGTCGTCGTCTGTCATGACGATGAGGGGGCGGCCGCGCTGGAGTCGTCCGATGGTGTCGTCTCCTACGGAACAGGGGCGGGCTCGGACTACCGGATCACCGAGGTCGCCACCGGCCGCTCGTCGGCACGCTTCGCAATGCACGGACCTTCCGGCGATCTGGGATCGTTCACTATTGCGACCCCAGGTCTCCACAACGTGCGCAACGCCGGAGCCTGCGTCGCCATGGCGGTCGAGCTCGGAGCGGACATCGAACCGATTCGCGGCGGCCTGGCCCGTTTCGCTGGCGTGGCCCGGCGGTTCCAGTTCCGCGGCGAGCGCGACGGCATCGTCTTCGTGGACGACTACGCGCATCTTCCGTCGGAGGTGTCGGCGGCGCTCGACGCCGCGGCTGCTGGTGCGTGGGAACGGGTGGTCTGTGTCTTCCAACCCCACCGCTACACCCGCACTCGCGATCTGTGGCAGGACTTCGCGGACAGCTTCGTGCAGGCCGACGAGCTCGTCGTGACCGGGATCTACACCGCAGGCGAAGCGCCGATTCCGGGTGTTTCGGGTCAGCTCGTCGTCGATGCGGTGCGGGCCGCGCATCCCGATACGTCGGTCCACTATGTCGAGCATCGAGGGGACCTGGTAGCGGCGGTGGCCTCGATCCTCGAGGCCGGTGACCTGTGCCTCACGTTGGGTGCGGGCGACCTCACCACGCTTCCCGACGAGCTTCTCGGTTCGTGAGTGCCATGGCCGGGGACCGTGTGGACCGAGAGGGCGTCCGGGAGGCGTTGACCGCCGTCCTGCGCGACAGCGTCGTGGTGCTCGAGAGGCCGCTTGGGGATCTGACGACCTACCGTGTCGGCGGCCCCGCAGGGCTGTTCGTCGACGTGACATCGGTGGGTGACCTCGAACGCATCGCTCGGATCACCGCCGAATCGGCCATACCCGTTCTCGTCATCGGTCGGGGCTCGAATCTCCTCGTTGCCGACGAGGGGTTCGACGGCCTGGTGCTCCGCCTGGGCGAGTCATTCGCCACCGTGGAGATCGAGGGACCCATGGTGATCGCTGGCGCCGGTGCGAGCCTTCCGGTCGTTGCTCGCCAGACCGTCGCCGCTGGGCTGACCGGTTTCGAGTGGGCCGTCGGGGTGCCGGGCTCGATCGGCGGAGCGGCGCGCATGAACGCGGGCGGCCATGGGTCCGACATGGAGCACTCGGTCGTCGCCGCCCACGTGGTGGACCTCCGCACCGGAACGAACGAACGGCTCTCGCATCGGGCCCTCGGCTTCGGCTATCGCCGGTCGGCGATTCGTGACACCCAGATCGTGGTCGACGTCGAGCTCGCGCTCGAGCGTGGGCCCGTCGAAGTGGGCCAGGCGCTGCTCGCCGACATCGTGCGGTGGCGGCGGGATCACCAGCCAGGTGGGCAGAACGCCGGCTCGGTGTTCACCAACCCGCCCGGTGATTCCGCGGGGCGACTCATCGACGCCGCCGGCTGCAAGGGGCTGCGGATCGGGTCGGCAGAGGTGTCGAGCAAGCACGCCAACTTCATCCAGTCCGACCCCGGTGGTCGGGCCGCTGACGTGCTCGCGGTCATGGCGGCAGTCAGAGCACGCGTTGCGCTTCGATTCGGGGTCGATCTGGTGCCTGAGACGCACCTCGTCGGGTTCGAGGAGCTCGACGCCACCGTCGACACCGATCCCGAGGAGGGCTCGCAGTGAGTACCGTTGCCATGGATCCGCGACTCGCGGCGCGGCGCATCGAAGTCCTTCGGCTGCAGGGACGGCGAAGGCTACGGGTACTAGGGGCGGTCGCGGCGCTCGTGGGCCTTGCCGCAGCAATCGTCGCTGCGACTCGCAGTCCCCTGTTCGACGTCGAGGCGGTCAACGTCGAGGGGGCGACCCACACATCGCTCGATGCCCTGGAGGAGATCACGGCGCCGCTCTATGGTAGACCTCTACTAGAGGTTGATATAACTACGGCGAAGGCCCAACTGGCGGCGTTGCCGTGGGTGTACGAAGTCTCGAGCGACCGTGGGCTCGACGGAACTGTGACCTTCACGGTCACGGAGCGCACCGCCGTCGCTGCCGTTGCCGGTGCCGATGCGTGGTTGTTGGTCGATGGCGCCGGACGCGTCCTCGACGAGGTCACCGGGCCACCCGCGGGGATCGTCGCGGTCGATGGCGTGGTGCTGGAGGCCCACGCGGGGGACTGGGCGAGTGAACAGGTGCTCCCCGCCGTGCGGGTCGCTGGGGCGCTCCCACCGGCCCTCGTCGACGCGGTGGTCTCGGTGCGGGTAGCCGATACTCCTGAACAGGGCATTCTCCTAGTCCTGCAAGGGGGCGGCAGCGTCATCCTCGGCAACGATCTGGACCTCGATCAGAAGTTCGTATCCACGGCGACGATGCTCGATCGGGTGCCGATGCAGTGCCTGGACACGATCGATGTGCGGGCGCCTTCGGTCCCCGTGTTGACCCGCGAAGCACTCTGCCCGTAACCTTTGCCGCCGGAACGTGTTGCACATGAGCAACATGGGCAACACCCCTGCCTGTACATCGAGCACAGGTCGAGTTCGTAAGATCTCGATGTCGAGTACATGCACAGATACCGTCGACTCCTGCGGGTCGCCGAGACGGAAGGGCAACAGCGTGAACAACCCACACAACTACTTGGCGGTCATCAAGGTCATCGGCGTCGGCGGAGGTGGTGTCAACGCCGTGAACCGGATGATCGATGCCGGCCTCCGCGGTGTCGAGTTCATCGCCATCAACACCGACGCGCAGGCATTGCTGCTCTCCGATGCCGAGGTGAAGATCGACATCGGGCGCGAGCTCACCCGCGGCCTTGGTGCAGGCTCTGATCCCGAGATCGGCCATCAGGCCGCCGAAGATCACCGCGCCGACATCGAGGAGGCCTTGACGGGCGCGGACATGGTGTTCATCACCGCGGGCGAGGGGGGTGGCACGGGAACCGGTGCGGCCCCGGTCGTCGCGGAGATCGCCAAGTCGCTCGGTGCCCTCACGATCGGGGTCGTCACCCGGCCCTTCGGCTTCGAGGGACGTCGTCGCGCCGTCCAGGCGGACCAGGGCATCCAGCGTCTTCGCGAGAAGGTTGACACCCAGATCGTCATCCCGAACGACCGTCTGTTGTCGATCGCGGACGAGAAGACCACGGTCATGAACGCCTTCAAGCTCGCCGACGAGGTGCTCCTCCACGGCGTGCAGGGGATCACCGAGCTCATCACGACGCCCGGCTTGATCAACACCGACTTCGCAGACGTCCGGATGATCATGAGCGACGCCGGCTCGGCGCTCATGGGTATCGGCACCGGCAGCGGCGAGGACCGCGCGACCAGCGCGGCGCGCAAGGCCATTTCCAGCCCGCTCCTGGAGAGCTCGATCGAGGGGGCACGCGGCATCCTGTTGTCGATCACCGGTTCGAGCGAACTCGGTCTGCTCGAAGTCAACGCGGCGGCAGAGCTCGTCCAGAGCGTTGCGCATCCCGATGCGAACATCATCTTCGGGACCGTGGTCGACGAGGCAATGGGCGACTCCGTCCGGGTCACCGTCATCGCTGCGGGCTTCGACCGCTGGGAGGGTGGTGACGAGAAGAGCCGGCCGGCCAGACCGGCGATCTCGTCACCGGGCAGTGACATGCCCGACGTGTTCGGCAACGAGCGCGACGAGCGTGACGAGGACGCGGACGAGTTCGACGTCCCCTCGTTCCTGAAGTAGCGCGTCGGATCGCCGACACCGGGTGCGCCCAGGGCCCCGCCTACGATCAGGTTCGTGGATCACGTCGACCCGAACTGGAGCATGCCGCTCGCCGACGGGCGGATCGCCCGGGTAGTGATGACCGACCGGCGCCACGGCGACCTCGCCGTTGCGCCCGACTCGGCGCGCCTCGAGGCCCGCCGACGCGCCATCGTCGACGGAGCGTGGACCTGGCTGCAGCAGGTGCACGGCACCCGGGTCGTGACGGTGGGTGCACCGGGCGACCATGCCGGAGCGATCGCGGACGGCGCGTGCACCACCGTCTCGTTCGCTCCTCTCGCCGTCCAGGTCGCGGACTGCGCTCCGATCGCACTGGTCTCCGAGCACGGCGCCATCGCGGTACTGCACGCCGGTTGGCGGGGACTCGTCGCGGGAATCGTGGCGGCAGGCGCGGATGCCCTCGCGGCGCTCGACGCGCCGCCGACGCGGGCGCTTGTCGGACCCTGCATCGGACCCGCATCGTACGCCTTCGGTTCCGAGGACCTCGAGCGTGTCGTAGAAGCGCTCGGTGTGGACGTGGGCGCAACGACCCGTTGGGGCACGACCGCGCTCCACCTGCCTGCAGCGGTCGGCGCGTCACTCGAACGCGCCGGCATCGACGACATCTCCTTCCTGCCGGGATGCACCGCCACCGATGCCGAGCTCCGGTGGTCGCACCGCGCGCGCGGCGACGTCGAACGTCAGGCGATGGTGGTGTGGATCGAGGAGCCTCTCCCGTGAGCGCGATCGAGCCGGACCAGGTCGCCGCGAACGTGGCCGCGGTCGAGGCGCTGATCGCCACCCGGGCCACGCGGCCGGCGCGACTCGTCGCGGTCACCAAGGGTTTCGGCGTCGAGGCGCCACTGGCCGCGCTCGCAGCGGGTGTTCGCGATCTCGGCGAGAACTACGCGCAGGAGCTCGTCGCCAAGCACCGTGTCCTCGCCGCGGAGATGCTTGCCTGCGGCGCTCGCTGGCACTTCATCGGGCACCTCCAGCGAAACAAGATTCGGCTCCTCGCCGATGCCGTGTCGTGTTGGCAGACCATCGACTCGCTGCGCGTCGGCGCCGAAGTGGCCGCTCGTGCCCCAGGGGCGGAGGTACTCGTCCAGGTCAACCTGGCGCGAAGTGGAAGTCAGGGCGGCGCAGCCGAGACCGAGGTCGGGCCTTTGGTGGGAGCGCTTCGCGAGCTCGGCCTCGACGTGGCCGGCCTCATGATGATCGGTCGCGCTGGAGACCCCGACGGGACACGCATGCTCTTCAGGGCGCTGCGCGAGATGGCCGACGCGCACGAGCTCGTCGAGTGCTCCATGGGAATGAGTGGGGATCTCGAGATCGCGCTCGAGGAGGGAGCGACGATTGTCAGGGTCGGTACCGCCATCTTCGGGGAGCGTCCGCCACGGCAATGAGACGGGTCGTACCGAGGCGTCTTGAGGCGCGTGACCAACGCGTTGCTGCGCGTCCTCTAAGCTGACCGTGACCGGGCCACCCGACGACGAGCCGCCCGCGCCACCGCCACCACCACGGAGAGTCCCATGCCGGGGATGTTCAAGAAAGCGATGCTGTACCTCGGGCTCGGGTCCGACGAGGACTTCGCAGCCCTCGATCGCGAGATGGTCGATGTCGGCGCGATGGCCGAACCCGACGACGCCGCGGTCGTGCAACGCATGGGGGGCGCTCCCGCGGGGGCCCGCCCCGCTCCGGCGCCCGACCGCCCGGTCGCGAGTGCGGTGCGACCGCTGCCCTCCGAGGAGGTGCGTGACCTGCCGGCCTCGGCGCGCCCGTCGGTGGTGCGAACGATTCCTGCGCCGAAGGCGACCAAGCCGCACATCGTCGTGCCGGTTGCGTTCAACGACGCCCAGGAGGTGGCCGACGCGTTCAAGAAGAACCAGCCGGTGATCGTGAACCTCCAGCAGGCCGATCGTGACCTCACGCGCCGCCTCATCGACTTCGCCAGTGGCCTCTGCTACGGCGTCGGGGGGACGATGAAGAAGGTCGGCGACGCGGTGTACCTCCTCACGCCCGATGACGTCGAGGTCTCGCCCGAGGATCGCAAGCGGCTCGAAGACGCCGGCCTCTACGATCGGTGAACAGAAGCGGGCCGAAGTAGCGAAGTAGGCCGAAGAAGCGAAGAAAGAAGGCCCGAAGACCCAGCCGAGTTGGGTGCCATGCCTTGTGCCGCTTCATGGCGCGGGTACTCTCGGGGTATGACGTCGATTTCGCCCTCCGACGAGCCCCTCACCGCTACGGACATCCGCCAGGTCGGGTTCACGCAGGTCAAGCGTGGCTACGACCCCGAGGAGGTCGATGCGCTGCTCGAGCAGGTCTCCACCTCGCTCGAGACCTATGCCCGCGAACTCAGCCAGCGCGCCGCATCGGCACCACGGTCGGAAGCGCCCGCGGTGCTCCACGACCCCGAGGGCGCGGCCCAGCGGTTACTGGCGGCGGCCCAACGCACCGCGGACTCGATGACCGCGGAGGCCGAGGACTACAGCCGGTCCGTGCGCGCCGAGGCGGACACGTTCGTGGCGGCCCTGCGGTCCGAAGCCGACACCTACGCGGAGACCAAGCGCTCCGAAGCGAACAGCTACGCGGCAAGCGTGCGCGGTGATGCCGACGAGTACGCGCACCAGACCAGAGCCGAAGCCGACGCCCATGCCGCGTCAGTCACCGGCACCGCCGAGCGCCAGGCTGAGGCCATCGTCTCGGCTGCGGCCGACGAAGCGCGGCGGGTGGCCGAGGATACGCGTGCGCACCTCGTGGCCGACCTGGCCGGGCTGCAGCGCAGCCGAGACGCACTCCAGATCGATGTCGATGCCCTGCGGTCGCACCTGGAGGACCAGCGCGAGCGCCTCCTCGCCGGCATCGATGCGATGCGCAGCGCCATCGCCGAGGGTGACCTCACGGTTCTCGAGGGTCCTTCCCTGGCCGTGCACGAGCCCATCGAGGGTCTCGCGACGGCGACGGTTGCCCCCGGGCCTGAAGCCGACCTGGCTCCTTCTGAGGGAGCGGTCCCGGTCGACGAAGAGGACGTCGGTGAAGCCGCGGCTGCCGACGTTCAGCACGATCAGGCCGATGACGACCTCCGAGACGACGCAGACGAACCTGCCCTCGACACCGAGGAGGAGCCGCCGGACCTGCGTCTCGACGACGACGCCGGCGCTGGCGAGGAGGCACCGGCCCCGACGGTCGGTTTCGGGCTCTTCGACGCCGAAGCCGGCGATGCAGCCGACGCCGCGCCGATCTCGGTGTTCGACATCCAGAACGGCCACCACGACCGCGAGGACACCGAGACCGACACCGGCACGGACGGTACGGGCGGTGCGGACCGGGTGTCGGCGGCTGCGGCGTCGATCTTCGACATCGAGGCCGAGGACGACGCGGGCCCGCCCACGCAGGCGCTTCCCGTCGTGGGCGGCGAGCGGCCCAACGGTGACCGATTCTTCGACGAGCTCAGCTTGGCCGACGACGATGACGACGGACTCGGTCCTCTCGACGACGACACCGACGCGGCGCTGGCGGCTTTCTTCGAACCCGAGGACGACGACGACCTCGAGGAACGCTGGCGCAACCGGTTCGGTCCGCGCAGCTGACGGCCGGACGCCGCTGACGGGCGCCCTCCCGTCAGGAACCCGGTGATCAGGCCGAGTTGCGGCCGATCTCGGCACGGACGATGTGTCCGGCGACCTTTCCCTCATGGCGACCATGGTCGACTGCGGCCACATCGAGCGTGGTCGCGAGCACCTGCTCCATGATGTACCTGCGATGGGTCTCGACAGCCGGTCGCAGGTCTTCGGGTACGTCGACGACGACGCCGATCCGGTCGGTGACCACGAGGTCCTCGGTCTTGCGAGCCTCTTGGACCAGGCGGACGATGTCGCGTGCGACGCCCTCGGCCTCGAGCTCGGCGGTGACCTCGGTGTCGAGCACGACGACCGCATCGTTGCCCGGAAGGGCGCCGGCGGTGACGCCGTCGGGGGCGTGGAGCGCGAGCTCGAACTCGCCGGGCTCGAGCTCATGGGCCCCCACGGTCACGCCGCCGTCGGCGCGCATCGTCCAGTCGCCAGCCTTGGCGGCTCGGAAGACGTCCTGGACAGATCCGCCGAGTCGCGGACCGAGGACCTTCCCGTCGGGCCGCAGTTCGAAGCGCGCATGCGCCTCGAGATCGTCGCTCAGCGCGACCGTCTTCACGTTCACCTCGTCGCTGATCAACGAGATGAACGGGGCGAGTGCCGCGCTGTCTGCTCCGGCCACCGTGAGGCCGGGCAGCGGGAGGCGCACGCGCAGGCCGGCGTCTTCACGAAGGCGGAGTGCAGCGGAGACGACGTCGCGCACGCGGTCCATCGACGCGACCAGCGCCGGGTCACTCGGGAGCGCGTCCGGATCGGGCCATGATGCGAGGTGCACGCTGCGTGCACCCGTGAGCCCGACGTAGATCTCCTCCATGATCATCGGCAGGAACGGGGCAGCAACTTCGCAGAGCGTGGAGAGCACCGTGTACAGCGTGTCGTACGCGGCGCGCTTGTCGACGTTGTCGGCGGCGGTGCCCGGTGACCAGAAGCGGTCGCGGCTGCGGCGTATGTACCAGTTGTTGAGCGCGTCGATGAACGCCTGGATCTCGGTGGTGGCGCCGGGGAGGTCATAGGCGTCCATTGCCTCGGTGACTTCTTCGACCAGGCGGCGGGTCTTGGCGAGGACGTACCGGTCGAGGACGCTCTCGCTGTCGCTGCGTCGCTGGGCCCGGTAGCCATCGACGTTCGCGTACAGCGTGAAGAAGCTGTAGGCGTTCCAGATCGGGGTGATGACCTGGCGGACCACGTCGTCAATCGCCTGGTCGCTGATGCGGGTGTCGCCGCCGCGCACGATGTTGGTGGACAGGAAGTACCAGCGGAGCGCGTCGGCGCCCTGCTTTTCGAAGATCTCGGTTGGTTCGGTGTAGTTCCGGAGCTTCTTCGAGAGCTTGGTGCCGTCGTCGGCGAGCAGGATGCCGTGGCAGATGACGTTTTCGAACGCGGGCTTGTCGAACAGCGCGCCGGCGAGCACGTGCAAGGTGTAGAACCAGCCTCGCGTCTGGTTGATGTACTCGACGATGAAGTCCGCGGGGAAGTGGGCCTCGAACCACTGCTTGTTCTCGAACGGGTAGTGCACCTGGGCGAAGGGCATGGAGCCCGACTCGAACCAGCAGTCGAGCACCTCGGGCACGCGTCGCATCATCGATTCGCCGGTGGGGTCGTCGGGGTTGGGTCGCACGAGCTCGTCGATGAAGGGTCGGTGCAGGTTCTCCGGGCGCACCCCGAAATCGCGCTCGAGCTCGTCGAGGCTGCCGTAGACGTCGATGCGGGGGTAGTCAGGGTTGTCGCTGCGCCACACCGGGATCGGTGAACCCCAGAACCGGTTGCGGCTGATCGACCAGTCACGTGCGCCTTCCAGCCATCGCCCGAACCTGCCGTCCCGGACGTTCTCGGGGATCCAGTTGATCTGCTGGTTGAGCTCGACGAGGCGGTCACGGATGTCGGTGACGCGTACGTACCAGGACGGCATGGCCCGGTAGATGATGGGGGTGTCGGTTCGCCAGCAGTGTGGGTAGTTGTGCTCGTAGCTGTCGTGGCGCACGAGCCGGCCCGCGTCGCGCAGTGCCCGGATGATCTTGGGATTGGCCTCGAACACGTTCTCGCCGGCCCACTCGACGACATCGGCGGTGAACCTGCCCTCATCGTCGACAGGCACGACGATGCCGACGCCGTTCTGCTCGCCGATTCGTTGGTCGTCCTCGCCGAACCCGGGAGCGATGTGGACCACGCCGGTGCCCTCGGACGTATCGACGAAGTCGGCAGCGAGTACGCGGAACGCGCCCAGGTCGGCGTCGGCGAAGTACTCGAACAGCGGGGTGTAGGTGCGCCCCACCAGGTCGGCCCCGGTGATGACGCCATGTTCGGTGGCGCCCTCGAGCTGCTTCTCGTAGCCCGCTGCGATCGCCGCCCCTAGCACGTAGTAGGTGCCGTCGAGCTCGAGCACCACGTAGTCGATGTCGGGACCGACGGCGAGCGCGAGGTTGCTCGGTAGCGTCCACGGCGTGGTCGTCCAGGCCAGGATTTTCATCGGGCCGGGGTCGCCGGCAGCAGGTGTGAGGTCGAAGGCGACGGTGATCGCAGGGTCCTGGCGGGGTCGTGTCGCGTCGTCGAGGCGGATCTCGAAGTTCGACAGCGGCGTCTCCGCGCCCCAGGAGTAGGGCATGACCCGGTAGGACTCGTAGATCAGGCCCTTGTCCCACAACTGCTTGAACGCCCACATCACCGACTCCATGTAGTCGAGATCCATGGTCTTGTAGTCGCGATCGAAGTCGACCCAGCGGCCCTGGCGAGTGACGACCTTCTCCCACTCGTCGGTGTACTTGAGCACCGACGTCCGGCAGAAGTCGTTGAACTTCTCGATGCCGAATTCGGTGATCGCGGCCCGACCCGACAGCTCGAGCTGCTTCTCGCCTTCCATCTCCGCGGGCAGGCCGTGGCAGTCCCATCCGAAGCGACGGTCGACGCGCTTTCCCCGCATCGTCTGGTAACGCGGGACGACGTCCTTCACGTAGCCGGTGAGGAGATGGCCATGGTGCGGAAGGCCATTGGCGAACGGGGGTCCGTCGTAGAAGACGAACTCGTCGTCGGCGGGGCGTTCTTCGATGCTCGCCGCGAACGTCTTGTCCGAAGCCCACCGGTCGAGGATTCGCTGCTCGATGGCCGCGATGTCAGGCTTCGGTCCGATCTCGGGGTACGGCCGGGCATTGGCATCTGGGGTTGCGGAGTCGCTCATCGTTCTCAGGGTGCGGTCGGTCTCGGGTCGGGCCAAGGGTACTGCGACGCGGAGATCGCCCAGCGCGCATTCCCCGACCGGGAATGCGACCGGACCGCGACGGGTTGGTAGGCCACCACGACGATGGTGAGCGGTGCCTCGTCGGTGACGGGCTACACTCCGGCCCCTGTAACGGCGGACGGGTCCCTTCGGGCCTCCCTATGAGAGCGAGGAACATGGCCTCGGCAAAGAAGTCAGCACCAAAGAAGGCCACCGTCGCGAAGGCGCCGGCGAAGAAGGCAGCTGCGGTGAAGAAGGCAGCGCCGGCGAAGAAGGCAGCTGCGGTGAAGAAGGCAGCGCCCGCGAAGAGGGCAGCGCCCGCGAAGAAGGCAGCTGCGGTGAAGAAGGCAGCGCCCGCGAAGAAGGCAGCTGCGGTGAAGAAGGCAGCGCCCGCGAAGAAGGCAGCGCCCGCGAAGAAGGCAGCGCCCGCAAAGGCGATGGCCAGCAAGGCCGCCCCGAACAGAAAGACCACATCCAACGTGACGACCGCGGTGTCCGACAGCGGGGAGACGTTCGACCAGGCGTTCCTGGACGAGCAACGCACCATGCTCCTCGAGGAGCGCAGCCGGTACGTCAAGTCTGCAGAGTCGCTGAAGGCCGAGGCCGACTCGCTCATCGAGGCCCGCGAACCGGGCGACGTCCAGTTCGACGAGGAAGGCGGCGAGGGCGACACCCTCGCAGTCGAGCGCGAACGCGACCTCGCTCTGAGCGCCCATGCGAGGGCGGCCGTCGAGGAGATCGATGCCGCCCTGGCCCGCCTCGATGCCGGTACGTACGGCTATTGCGTGGTCAGCGGGAAACCGATACCTCGGGAACGCCTGGAGGCGATCCCCTGGGCCTCCGAGCGCGTGGAGTACAAGGCCGGCGGGTTCGGTACCCGGCGCTGAGCGAGTTCGCGACACGCGAGGCGTCGATGTCGGATCCCGGTCGGTGATCTGCGAGACCGTGCCGGCGGCACTCGCGGGGGAGCGCGTCGATCGTGTCGTCGCCTTCGTGGCCGACTGCAGCCGTTCGGAGGCGGCATCGTTGATCGAGCAGCGTGCGGTTCGCCGCAACGGTATCCCCGTGCGCAAGGGTGCCGACAAGGTGATCGAGGGCGATCTCATCGAACTCGACGACACCGAGCTCTCGGGCGACGACGTCCCATCGGCGGATCCCACGGTCGTCGTGCCGGTGCTGTTCGTCGACGATCACGTGATCATCGTCGACAAGCCCCCCGGGCTCGTGGTCCATCCGGGATCGGGAACTCACGGTGGGACCATGGTGAACGGTCTCCTCGCACGATTCCCCGAGCTTGCCGAGGTCGGCGACCCGACACGGCCCGGCGTGGTGCACCGGTTGGACAAGGGCACCAGTGGCGCCCTCATGGTCGCTCGCACTGCCGAAGCCTACGAAGCGCTCGTGGTCCAGCTCCAGGAACGCACCGTCGAGCGCCGCTACCTCGCGGTCGTCGTCGGTCACCTCGAGAACGATCGCGGTGTGATCGACGCTCGCCTCGGGCGCAGCAGGCGTAACCCGCAACGACAAGGCGTCGTCGCCGACGGGCGCGAGGCTCGCACCCACTACGAGGTGCTCACTCGCCATGACGAGCCCTTTCCCATGACCGTGGTGCGGTGCCGTCTCGAGACCGGTCGCACCCACCAGATCCGGGTGCACCTGGCAGCGATCGGTCACCCGGTGGTGGGCGACGACGTCTACGGGCGCGGCCACCCCCCGGTGACCTTGCATCGTCCGGCCTTGCACGCCGAAGTGCTCGGGTTCGTCCACCCCGCCACCGGCGAGGCGATGAGGTTCACCTCGGAGATCCCCGACGACCTGCGCCTGCTGGTCGACTCGCTCCGTTGAGGACGCGAGCGAAGATCAGCTCGGCCAGGACTCGTTGCCGCGGGCCATCTCGGCGATGTCGCTGAGGCGGTAGGAGTCGAGCAACTTGCGCATGTGGTCGCCGACATGGGCCCACACGGCGAGCAGCACGCACTGGCCCTCGTGGTCGCAGGCACCGTCGGCATGCGGCTCGCCGAAATCCCCTGCGACGATCGGTCCATCGACGGCGCTGACGATCTGGCTGAGGAGGATGTCCTCCGGTGGTCGCGCCAGGAGGTAGCCGCCGTTGACGCCACGCTTGGAGCGGACGAGGCCTGCCCCCTTGAGCGCCAAGAGGATCTGCTCGAGATAGGGCTGCGGGAGTCCCGTGCGCTCGGCGATGTCGCGCACCGACGTCGGCTCGCCTTCGGCGTTGAGCGCCAGCGAGAGCAACGCCCGGCACGCGTAGTCCCCGCGGGTGGACACCTTCACACCCGCCAGCATACGGGGCGCGGTGGCCCGTGACCGCGAAGGCCGTCGGTCTGGGGTCGGGCCGCCTCTACCCTGACGCCATGACGTCGTCGAGCGCGGCCGCGGGGGTGCCCCTGATCCCCGACTACGCGGGGCCCTGTGTCACCAACCTCGTTCCGGCGCTCCTCGCGCATCGCGACATCGGGCAGGGATGGATCCCCGACGAGGTGCTCGACGCTCGCCGGGTCGTCCTGCTCGTGCTCGACGGACTCGGTGCCGAACAGCTCGCCGACCGGCGTGAGCATGCCCCCACCCTGCACACCATGACCCCGGGTCGTATCGTCACCGTCGCCCCGTCGACGACGTCGAGCGCGCTCACCAGCATCGCGACCGGGGTGCCGCCAGGGGAGCACGGCATCGTCGGGTACAAGCTCTGGACCGGTGGCGAGGTCGTCAACACCCTTCGGTGGTCGAGTGCGCGCGGTGATGTCTCCGACCGCGTCGACCCCCTCGACATCCAACCCGTCGAGCCGTTCCTCGGGACTGCACCCCCGGTGGTCTCCGCGCGTGAATTCGCAACCTCGTCGTTCACGGCGGCCCATCTCCGTGGCAGCGCCTATCGGGGCTTCGCCCTCCCGAGCTCCCTCCCCGTCGAGGTCAGGGCAGCGCTCGACGGTGGCGCTCGGTTCGTCTACGCGTACTACGACGGCATCGACAAGGTGGCCCACATCACGGGCCTCGGCGCCCACTACGACGCGGAGCTCGGCCATGTCGACCGTCTCGTCGGCGCCCTCCTCGATGCGCTGCCCGCCGGGGTAGCGCTGGTCGTGAGCGCGGACCACGGACAAGTCCAGGTGGGTGACAACCTCACCCAGCTCGCGCCGGAGGTGCTCGCCAACACCCAGGTGATCTCCGGGGAGCCGCGCTTCGTATGGCTCCATGCGCGCGGTGGGCGCAGCGGCGACCTGCTCGCGGCCGCGCTGGATCACCACGGCGACCATGCCTGGGTCCGCTCCGTCGAGCAGGTGCTCGACGAGCGGTGGCTCGGCGACGTGACCCCGCCGGCTCGGGCCCGCCTCGGCGATGTGGCCGTCGTCGTGTGCGGGGACGGCGCGCTGGTCGACGGGGCATCTCCTGGTCCGCTGCTGCAGTCCCGGCACGGGTCGCTCACCCCGGCGGAGATGGTCGTGCCGCTCCACACTGCGGTGGTGTGACGATCCGCCGGCGGGGTGCTGACGGGTACGCATGTGGGTATCGAGTCGCTATAGGTTTGCAGCCATGACCGAAAGCCCAGAGCACGTCACCGCCGACGAGACCGAGGTGGTCTCGGTCGAACCCGAACCCGACTCCCCGCAGAAGGGCGAGTTCATCGAGGCACCGGCAAAGGTGATGCGCGTCGGGTCGATGTTGCGTCAGTTGCTCGAGGAGCTGCGCGAGGCGAGCCTCGACGAGCGCAGTCGCGACCGCCTGCGCGACATCTACGAGACATCGGTCCGCGAGCTCGGGTCGGCGCTGTCGCAGGATCTGCGTGAGGAGCTCGATCGCATCACGCTCCCGTTCAGCACCGACGAGGTGCCGTCGGAGTCGGAGCTCCGCGTGGCCGAAGCGCAGCTCGTCGGATGGCTCGAGGGTCTCATCCAAGGCATCCAGGCCACGTTGTTCGCCCAGCAGATGGCCGCGCAGCAACAGCTGGCCAACATGCGCTCCTCGGGCGGCGCGCTGCCGCCTGGCTTCCAGGGCCCCGGCGGCCGACCAGGTCCTGGCGAGGGCCCCGAAACCCGCCCCGGAACCTACCTCTAGCGACTGCGTCTCGCAGCTCGTCGCCTGCGCCGACCCGCACATTCAGGTCTGGCACCGGGCGATCGCGCGCGATAGAAAGAGGGCGGCGAGAAATCACAGCCGTGTGATTCGTCCACAGCCTGTGGACGAGTGCCCGGGAATCCTCGTCTCCATCGTTCGCTCCGGAGCACTCCAGGCCCGTGCCGTCATCGTTCACCCATCTGCATGTCCACACCGAGTACTCGATGCTCGACGGCGCGGCGCGCCTCGATGACCTGGTGGCCGCCGCCGCAGCCGATGGCCAGCCGGCGCTGGGGATGACCGACCACGGCAACATGTACGGCACGCTCGACTTCTACCGCGCCTGTCGTGACCAAGGTGTCAAGCCGATCATCGGCACCGAGGCCTACATGGCCCACGAGACGCGTCACGAGCGGCCGAGCCGCCGCGGCCGTGTCGACGACTCCGGTGGGGACACCGACGGGGGAGCCAAGCTCTACTACCACCTGACCCTGCTGGCAGAGAACAACACCGGCTACAAGAACCTGATCCAGATCGCCAGCCGGGCGTTCATGGAGGGCTATTACTACAAGCCTCGCGTCGACTGGGAGGTCCTCAACGACCACGCCGACGGCGTCATCGCGAGCACCGGGTGTCTGGGCGGTCACGTCCTGCAGTCCCTGATGGCGGGCGATGTGCGCGGCGCGTACGAGAAGGCCGGGCGGCTCCAGGACATCTTCGGGCGCGACAATCTCTTCGTCGAGATCCAGGACCACGGGATCGCCGAACAGCACAAGACCAACCCGCAGCTCATCGAGATCGCCCGCAAGATCGGCGCCCCGCTGCTCGCCACCAACGACAGCCATTACACCCATCAGCACGACGCCGAGTCCCACGACGCGCTGCTCTGCGTCCAGACCGGGTCGCTGATGAGCGACCCCGACCGGTTCAAGTTCTCGAGCGACCAGCACTACTTGAAGAGCGCAGCCGAGATGCGCCGCCTGTTCTCCGAGGTCGAGGTCGCCTGCGACAACTCGTTGTGGATCGCGGAGCGCTCCAACGTCGAGATCGAGTTCGGGAAGCCGCTGCTCCCGCGCTTTCCGCTGCCGGAGGGCTTCACCGCCGACGACGACTACCTCAGGCATCTGACGCTGGAAGGGGCACGGAAGCGCTGGGGGGAACACCTCGACGAAGAGGTCGCCGATCGGCTCACCTACGAGCTCAAGACGATCTCCGACATGGGGTTCTCGTCGTACTTCATCATCACCTGGGACCTGATCCGCCATGCTCGGGAGAAAGGCATCCGCGTCGGCCCAGGGCGCGGGTCCGCCGCGGGTTGCGCCGTCGCCTACTGCCTGTTCATCACGGACCTCGATCCCATCAAGTACGACCTGCTGTTCGAGCGCTTCCTCAACCCGTCGCGTATCTCGATGCCCGACATCGACATGGACTTCGACTCTCGCTACCGCGACGAGATGATCCGTTACGCTGCCGAGCGCTACGGCCGGGACCACGTCGCGCAGATCGTCACCTTCAGCCAGATCAAGGCGCGGGCAGCCGTGCGAGACGCCGCCCGGGTGCTGGGGTACCCGTACGCCGTCGGCGACAAGGTCGCCAAGGCCATGCCGCCACTGGTCATGGGTCGGGACACTCCGCTGTATGCGTGCCTCGAGGAGCACCCCAAGTTCGCCGACGGCTACAAGATGGCCGCCGACCTCCGCAAGATGGTCGAGACCGATGCCGACGTTGCCCGCGTCGTCGAGGTCGCCAAGGGTCTCGAGGGGCTGCGGCGCCAGGACGGTATCCATGCCGCCGCCGTGGTGATCACGAAGGATCCACTCACCGAGTACCTCCCGATCCAGCGCAAGCCCGAAGCCGGCAAGCCGATCGAGGAATCGCCGGTCGTCACCCAGTACGAGATGCACGGCGTCGAAGACCTCGGGTTGTTGAAGATGGACTTCCTCGGGCTGCGCAACCTCGACATCATCGACGACACCTTGGCCCTGATCACCGGGACCACCGGTGAGGTCGTCGACATCGACAACGTCGACCTCGACGACGCCGCCACGTTCGAGTTGCTGGCTGCGGGCAATTCGATCGGGGTCTTCCAGCTGGAGTCGACCCCGATGCGGGCGTTGATGCGTTCGCTCGCCCCGACGACCTTCGAAGACGTCGCCGCCCTCGTCGCGCTGTACCGCCCCGGCCCGATGGCGGCAAATATGCACAACGACTACGCCGACCGCAAGAACGGGCGCAAACCCGTCGAGTACATCCATCCCGATGCCGAGGCGCTCCTCGCCGACACGTACGGCCTGATGATCTATCAGGAGAGCGTGATGCGGATGGCGCAGAAGTTCGCCGGGTACTCCCTTGCGGAAGCCGATTCGCTGCGCAAGGCGATGGGCAAGAAGATCCGTGAGGCGATGGAGAAGGAGCGGCAGAAGTTCGTCGACGGTGTCGTCGCCACCGGCTACACCGAGGCGCTCGGTGTCGAGATGTTCGACATCATCGCCCAGTTCGCCGACTACGCGTTCAACAAGTCCCACAGCTACGGCTACGGCTACATCGCCTACCAGATCGCCTTTCTCAAGGCGCACTACCCGGTGCAGTACCTGTCGGCGCTGCTCACGAGCGTCAAGAGCAACCTCGACAAGGCGGCGGTCTATCTCAACGAGTGCCGGGTCATGGACATCGACGTGGTGGTCCCCGACGTCAATCGGGCCCGCATGGACTTCCACCCCGAGCTACCCGCCGCCGGCGAAGCCGGTCCGGGCACGATCGTCTTCGGCCTCTCCGCCATCCGCAACGTCGGTGAAGGCCTCGTCGAGCTCCTCCTCCGGGAGCGTGACGCGAACGGTCCGTTCGCAGACTTCTACGATTTCTGCGAACGGGTCGACATGCAGGTCCTCAACAAGCGCACCATCGAGGCCATGATCAAGGCGGGTTCCTTCGATGCGGTCGGGCATCCCCGGCAGGGCTTGCTGGCGGTGTTCGAGCAGATCATCGACCAGACCGTCGCCCGTCGGCGCGAACGCGACATGGGGGTGATGACGCTGTTCGGAGACGCGGCCGACGACGACGTCTTCAGCGAGCGCATCACCATTCCGAGCGAGGAGTTCGACAAGTCACGCCGGCTCGCGTACGAGAAGGAGATGCTGGGCCTCTACGTCTCGGATCATCCCCTCAAGGGCGTCGAGGCGGCGTTGCGTCGCAAGTGCGACGCCACCATCGCCGACGCGGAGCTCCTCGACGACGGAGCGGTGCGCACCGTTGGTGGGGTCATCACCGGTTTGCAGAAGAAGTGGACCAAGAAGGGCGACCTGATGGCCGTCTTCACCCTCGAGGACCTGCAGGGGTCCATGGAGGTCATGGTCTTCCCCCGCACCATGACCGACATCGGCCACATCCTCGCCGATGATCGGATCGTGCTCATGAAGGCGCGCTTCGACAAGCGCGACGACACCGCCAAGCTGATCTGCATGGAGCTCTCGATGTTCGACTCCGACGAATCGGGGTCGAGCCCGCCGGTACGGGTCCGTGTCTCTCCAGCGGGTCTACGCGCCGGGCAGGTCGAGCAGCTGAAGGTCCTGCTCGAAGAACACCCGGGCGATGCCGAGGTGTTCATCCACCTCGGCGAGTCCAAGGTTCTCCGCCTCCCGCAGGACTACTGCGTCGATGCCCAAAGTGGGCTCGTCGCAGAGCTTCGCGTGCTCCTCGGGCCCGACGCCGTTCTCGTCTGAAGCCGGTCGGTTCGACCCTCCGGGCAGCCCCGATCGCTCGGCGGAGTTGCACGAATCGCGGATCGCGACTGCAATTGGTGACCTCATCACCATTGTGATCACCACTGTTCTGAGCATTCGGGGGCTCCGCCACACATGGCAATCGATGTCGAGACGAAGGACTGCACCTCGGTGACCGATGCCGAGCTCGGCGAGATGGAGGAGCTCGTCAGCGAGTCCCCTCATCCGTTCTCCATGGGGCTGCTGTCGAAGCAGGCCGAGGAATGGGTGCTGGTCACCACCGCACGGGACAACGGCAAGCTGAAGGGCTTCGTTTTCACCACCCTCGAGCGGATCGGGGGCACGCCGGCGGTGCTGATGGGGATCGGGGCGGTGACCCGCACCAGCCGCCGCAACACCGTCCTGCGCGGGATCATGGCGGAGATGTTCCATCGAGCGCTCATGGCCTTCCCCGACGAGGACGTCGTGATCGGCACCCGGTTCGACGACGCGAGTGGGTTCGAGCTATTCGCCCACCTCGACGAGGTCGTACCGCGACCGGGGCACAAGGCCTCCGGTGAGGAACGCGCCTGGGGTCGACGCTTCGCGAAGCGCTTCGGCATCACCGCGACCGCGTACGACGACCGCTGCTTCACCGTGCGCGGTGATGGCAGCCTCACGTGTTTGTTCTCGCACGAGAGCGCCAAGCCCGAAAAGATCGACGCTGACGTCAGAGGGCTGTTGGGAGACATCGATCCGGCCAACGGCGACTCCATGATCGCCTTCGCGTGGGCCATGGCCGACAAGCTCGAGAAGCTGGGCAGCTGAGCTCGCGCGCCGAGCCCTCGGACTTCGCGGCGCTCGTCCGGGCGCGCCGCATGACGCGGAACTTCCTGAGCGACGCGGTTCCCGACGATGTCGTCGACACCATTGTCGATCTCGCCCGCCGGAGCCCGAGCGCCGGCAACACCCGAGCCGTGGAGTTCCTGGTGCTCACCGGTGACGCCGTGGTCGCCTACTGGGAGCTCACCTTGCCCGAGGAGCGGCGCGCCGGATTCCCCTGGCCGGGACTGCTCCTCGCCCCGGTGCTGGTGCTGCCCTGGGTCGAGCCCGACGCCTATCGCCGGCGCTACGCCGAAGGCGACAAGGCCCACACCGGCCTCGGCTCCGGCGTCGACGCGTGGGCCACGCCCTACTGGTGGGTCGACGGTGGGATGGCGGCGATGGCAATCCTCCTCGCTGCGGCCGACGCCGGGCTGGGTGCGCTCTTCTTCGGGGTGTTCGATCATGAAGACGCCGTGCGGGGCCGTTTCGGCGTTCCCCACGGTCGGCGGGTCGTCGGCGCGGTTGCGCTCGGGTGGCCTGCCCCCGAGCAGCGTGCCAGCCTTTCGGCGCGACGAAGCGGCCCGGCCCTGGCCGAGGTGGTCCACCGGGACCGGTGGCGTTCGAGCGATCCGAGCGATTCGGGTGTCGGTGGCGCAGTCGCGATAGGGTGACCAGCTGACAGTGACCGCGCTCTCCGGAGGTTCGATGGCGCCCAAGGCCCCCGCCAAGAAGAAGCCAGCCAAGAAGGCTGCTTCTCCGTCTGCACCGCAGCAGATCCCGTTCGTCAACTACCTCGTGCTCGGCAAGACGCCGTACCTGCGAGCCTTCGAGTGCACGAACTGCGGTGCGCGGTTCCTCGATCGCCGCAATGCCTGCGCGAACTGCTTCGCGACAGCGTTCAAGAAGGTGCGCATCAAGAACACCGGCGTCGTCACGAGCTTCGCCATCGTGATGCAGGCCAAGGAACCGTTCGTCTCGGCGACCGTCGACTGTGACGGGACGATGGTCGCGTGCACGCTGCTCGACGTCGAGCCGAACCCCGAGCACGTGAAGCTCGGCATGAAGGTCAAGCTGAAGACCTATTCGATGGGCAAGGACGCCGAGGGAACCGAAGCCATCGGCTTCGGGTTCGCCCCGGCCTAGTACGAGAATTCAGGAGCGAACCATGGCATCAGATCCCGTTTGGATCCTCGGATCCAACATGACCCGATTCGGGAAGCACCCCGAGTCCGACCTGCTCGACCTTGCTGCGGAAGCAGCCATGGCGGCACTCGCCGACGCGAATGTCACCATGGCCGACATCGGCATCCTCGGTTTCGGCAACCTGATGGGTCCGGCCACCGGCCAGGCACTGCAGAAGGCCATCGGCCAGACCGGTATCCCGGTGTTCAACGTGTCCAACGCCTGCGCCACCGGCGCAACGGCGCTGCGCGTGGCCATCATGGCCGTCAAGGCCGGTGAGGTCGACGTCGGTATGGCGGTCGGCGTCGAGAAGATCGCGGGCTTCGGCCTGCTGACCGGTACCGGTGGGGCCGACCCGGAGACCTGGACGCCGCGTGGACGCAACGGGGCCCTCGGCAACACCGAGGGCCGGATCGGCACCGGCATCATGCCCGGCGTATTCGGTCAGATCGGCATGGAGTACGGCCACAAGTACGGCGAGGTGAGCTTCGAGACCTTCGCCAAGATCTCCGAGAAGAACCACTTCCACTCGACGCTGAATCCGCTCGCTGCCTATCAGAAGCGCTTCACGCTCGAGGAGATCATGAACGACGTCATGATCGCCTACCCGAACACTCGTCCGATGTGCTCGGGCAACTGCGACGGGGCCGCGGCGATGATCGTCTGCAGCGATGCGTACAAGAAGAAGCTGCCGAAGGCCCAACAGAAGCGCTGCGTCAAGATCTCCGCTTCGATCCTGACCTCGGATCCGTACGAGCCGGGCTGCCAGGTGCTGCCCGACGTGAACACGCTCACGAAGATGGCTGCCAAGCAGGCCTACGAGCAGGCCGGCATCGGCCCCGAGGATCTCGATCTCGTCGAGCTCCACGACTGCTTCGCCACCGCCGAGCTGGTCCACTACGACAATCTCGGGCTCTGCGAGGAAGGCGGCGCGGCCGACTTCTTCCTGTCCGGTGCCACCTGGCGCGACGGCCGGATCCCGGTCAACGTTTCCGGCGGCCTCGAATCCAAAGGCCACCCCATCGCCGCGACGGGCATCGCCAACATCCACGAGATCGCACTGCATCTCAAAGGTGAGGCCGGAGCTCGTCAGATCAAGGGCGCGAAGGTGGGCATGGCCCACGTCATCGGCCTCGGATCGGCCTGCGGCCTGCACATCTTGGAAAAGGCTTCCTGAGCCACCCTCACAATCGGTCGAGCTGCCCGGCCAGTGCGGCCGGGCTGCTCACGGGTTCATTGCACGCGAAGCCCGTACAGACGTAGGCGCGTCCGGATTGACGTCCCTCCCACAGGGGCGAATCGTGGGGTTCTCCCCAGGCGAGGACCGCGTTCGGGAGGTAGCGAACCCGCACGACATCGAGCAGATCTTCGTGCTCGCCCGGGATCACGATCTGTGCCATCTCGGAGTCGATCATGTCTGCCGCGCACAACAGGTGGCCGAACGCGGTCGGGTGCCGGGCCACCAACGGCAACAGCGCCTGCACCGTGTCGATGGCTCGCTCTCGGTACCTGCTGTTGCCCGTCAGCGCCGCCAATCGGGTCAAGGCCACGGCCGCAGCGCTGTTGGAGGACGGCGTCGCGTCGTCGACGACGTCCTTGAGGCGAGCGACGAGTGCCGGCGCGTCGCTGCCGGTGCTGAACAGCCCACCGCCCACGTCGTCCCAGAACAGCTCGATCAACTGATCGGCGACCTGTGACCCCTCGTCGAGCCAGCGGGCCTGACCGGATGCCTCGCTCAGACGGGTGAACCCGTCGATGACCGCGGCGAGATCGGCGGCGGTGCCGAGTTGACCAGGCCCATGTCCCTGCCGCCACGACCGCATCCAGCGCCCGTCGTCGCGGCGGAGGTTCGCGAGGAGGAACTCGCCGTTGCGCACCGCCGCCTGGAGCCACCGCTGGTTGGCGGTGACCACCGCAGCCTCGGCGAGCGCGGACAGCATCAGGCCGTTCCACTCGGTGACGACCTTCGTGTCGACGTCAGGCGCGATACGCATCTCCCGGGCGGAGCGGATGCGTTGGCGGCTCAGCTCGACACTGATCGGGCGAACGAGCTCCTGACCGGCGGGACGCCACAAGATGTTGCGCCCCTCGAAGTTGCCTTCCGCAGTTATGCCGTACCAGCTGCTGAACTCGTTCGTGTCGTCGCCGAGCACGGCCTCGATCTGGCTCGGCGTCCACAGGTAGTACCGGCCCTCCTCGCCTTCGGAGTCTGCGTCGTGGGAGGCGAAGAAGCCACCGCCGGGGTGGCGGAGCTCGTCGAGGACGAAGGTGATCGTCTCGTCCACGACCTGCAGGTGATCCTCGCGTCCCGTCAGCTGCCACGAATGCAGATACAGGCGGGTCAACAGCGCATTGTCGTACAGCATCTTCTCGAAGTGCGGCACGATCCAGGCCGCGTCGGTCGAGTATCTGGCGAACCCGCCGGCGAGGTGGTCGTAGATCCCGCCTGAAGCCATTCCATCGAGGGAGGTGCGTACGATGTCGCCAAGCAGTGGGTCGGCCGAGCGGTGATGGCGCCGCAGCAGCAACTCGTGGTTCATCGCCTGGGGAAACTTCGGCGGGGCGCCGAATCCACCGTGGGTGGTATCGGCGGTGGCGACGAGCGCATCGACGGCGTGGCCGACGAGCGCGTCGAGTGTCGTCGCGGTTTCCAGCTCGCCGTGGTGGCTCCGAGCGAGCGCAGCGGTCAGTTCTGCCCCCTGAGCCAGCACGTCGGGTCGATCGTCGTCCCAAGCGGCCCGGACCCGCCGCAGTACCTCGGCGAACCCGACCATGCCCGCGCGGGGCGTCTTCGGGAAATAGGTGCCCGCGGCGAAGGGCTCGCCGGCAGGGGTCAGGAAGACGGTCATCGGCCAACCACCGCTGCCGGTCAGCGCCTGCAGCGCCCGCATGTAGAGGTCATCGATGTCGGGTCGTTCTTCGCGGTCGACCTTTATGTTGACGAAGAGATCGTTCATCATGGATGCGATCGCAGGATCCTCGAACGACTCGTGGGCCATGACGTGGCACCAGTGGCACGAGCTGTAACCGACCGAGAGCAGGATGGGTCGGTCCGAGCGCTGGGCCTCGGCCAAGGCCTCCTCGCCCCAGGGGTACCAGTCCACGGGATTGTCGGCGTGTTGGAGCAGGTACGGACTGGCTTCGCTCGCGAGGCGGTTCATCGCGACGGCGTGGGCATCGGGCTCATGGTCCCGAGCGTAGACTCGCTGCGATGAACCAGCCGCCCAGTGGGCTCCGGTTGTGGCTCGCCGGCGCTCGTCCAAGAACGCTGCCCGCGGCGCTCGTGCCCGTCGTCGTGGGGACTGCGGCGGCCGCCGACGGGGCGATGGGGACCGGTCAGGGCATCATCTGGTGGCGGTTCCTGTTGGCCCTCGTCGTGTCGGTGGCACTGCAGGTCGGTGTCAACTACGCCAACGACTACAGCGACGGTGTGCGCGGAACCGACGCCGAGCGAGTCGGACCGCTGCGCCTGGTCGGTTCGGGCGCCGCGAGCCCCGCCCATGTCAGACGCGCGGCCATCGTGGCGTTCGCCGTCGCCGCGGGCGCGGGGCTGGTGCTGGCAGCGGTGGCCGGTTGGTGGCTCGTGCTGGTCGGTGTGGCGGCGATCGCCGCCGCGTGGTTCTACACCGGCGGCCCGCGGCCCTACGGGTACCTGGGGCTCGGTGAGGCCTTCGTGTTCGTCTTCTTCGGGGTCGTCGCGACAGCGGGGTCGAGCTATGTGCAGATCGAACGGTTCGATCGTCTGTCGTTCGCTGCGTCGGTGCCCGTCGGGCTGTTGGCAACCGCACTGCTCGTGACCAACAACCTCCGAGACATCCCAACCGACGCGCAAAGTGGGAAACGAACGTTGGCGGTGCGCCTCGGCGACCGACGCACCCGCACGCTGTTCGGGGCGATGCTCGGTGCCGCACTGGCCGCAGTCGTGGTCATCGCCCTGCTCTGGCGTGCACCCGCTGTTGCCGGGCTCCTCGCGTTGCCCGTTTGTGTCCACGCCGTGCGCGTCGTGAACCGGGGAGCGTCGGGATCCGCGTTGATCGCAGTGCTCGAGGCCACGGGGCGGGCCCAGCTCGCGTTGGGCGTCGGTCTCGGTGCGGGGCTCTGGTTCGGCGCCTGACCGGCGCGACCGGCTCAGGCGGGTTGGTTGACTTCGATGCGGTTCCCGTCGGGGTCCGCGAAGAAGGCCTGACGACCGTTTCCGACCGACCTCGGACCGTCGATGGTGATGCCCGACGCTTCCAGGGTGCGGCAAACCGCGTCGATGTCGCTGACGAGGAAGGCGAAGTGCTGGCCTCGGTTGGGTGGCACCTCGGCGACGATCAGATGCACCTGGCGCTGAGCGCCAGCCGCGAGCCACGCCCCGTCGACCGATAGGTCGGGGCGGGGAAGGACCTCGAGCCCGAGCACCCCGACGTAGAACGCCAGCGACCGGTGTAGGTCGGTGATGTTGATCGAAACGTGATGGATGTCGGCGAGCATCGAGTCCACGCTAACCCACCGACGGTCGGCCGCCCAGCGTTGCGGTGAGAAGCTGGGCCGAGCCGGGAACGAGCAGGGTGCGCTCGACGTCCACAAAGCCGGCGTCGTGGAGCTGGCTGATCATGGTGTCGGGATGAGGCAGGTACGCAACCGACTTCGGGAGATAGGCGTAGGCCGACTTGTCCGAAAGCAGCCCGCCGACCCGGGGCACGACCCGGTCGAAGTACACGTGGTGACCCCAGCGGAGGACGGCGTTGTCGGGTTCGGCGACATCGAGCAGGCCGATTCGGCCCCCGGGTCGCAGGACACGCGCCAGCTCCGCGAAGAATGCCGGGAGCTCCACCAAATTTCGCAGGGCGAAACCGCAGGTCGCTCCGTCGACGCGGTGGTCGCCGACCGGGAGATGCAAGATGTCGGCATGGACGAGTGGCGCGGTCGTCCGCGCGGCGCGCAGCATCCCGATGGACAGGTCGAAACCGAACGGAACGAGCCCGGCGCGGGCGAGGTCGATGCAGAAGTCGCCGGTCCCGCAGGCCAGATCGATGACGGTCGCCCCGGCCGGGAGGCGCAGCGAGCGGACCGTTCGGCGGCGCCATCGCGTGTCGAGGCGGAAGGTCATGATCCGGTTCACCAGGTCATAGCGCGGCGCGATGGTGTCGAACATCGCCTGGACGGCCTTGGCCTTCGCCTCGCCCTGGGGCAGGTTGTCGGGGTCGATCGAGCTCACTGCAGGCAGGGTAGTGCCCGCTCCCGCTCCTTCGCGACGGCCGCGTCGGGCCTCGCGTCAGCTGACGCAGGTCGTGCCCGGGGCCGGGAGGGTGAGGCCGACGAGGTAGTCCTCGACCGCGGCATCGACGCAGGACGACCCGCCGAGATAGCTCGTGTGGCCCTCGCCGAAATGGGTGAGCAGGACCGATCGCTCCAATCGGGCAGCCACGACGACGGCGCCGTCGTAGGGCGTTGCGCTGTCCCCGGTGTTGGCGACGATGAGCATCGGCGGCGCGTTCCTCTGGTCGATCGTGGCCAGGGGCGGCTTGGGGGGTACGGCCCAGTACGCGCAGGGGAGCAGTTCGTTGGCGATCACGGCGCCGAGGCGGGGCGACGCGGCGGCGAGTCGGGACGCCAGACCGCGATACGCGTCGGCGGAGTCGGGGTGGGGACGATCGATGCAGGTGACCGCGGTGTAGACATCGAAGCTCGACCCCGAGAGGTACGACGCTGCAACCCCTCTGAGCGCCTCGGGCCGGCCGTCGAGCGCGGCCTCGAGCGCGGCGCGCAGCGCAGCGGCGCCGTCGCGGTCGTAGCTGGCGGCGATCGCCGCCCGCGCCACCTCGGCGGGCTCGACGGCCAGCGCGGTGGACTCGGCCCCAGCGATCACCGCGTCGAAGGTGTCGATCGCCGGCCCGAGGGTGCGGATCAGCGTGGCCTCGGTGGCGACGGCCTGTCCGGTGAGCCAGGTCTCGAGGCTGAGCGTCGGGTCGAGTACTCCGTCGAGGACTGCGCCGCGGAGGTGCTCCCCGTGGGCTGCGGCATAGACGAGGCCCAGGTCGGTGCCATAGCTGAACCCGAGGTACGAGATGCGTTCCTCGCCGAGCGCGGCCCGCAGGGCATCGAGGTCTGCAGCCGCCACCGAGGTCCCGAGGGTGCCGAGGAGCTCCGGGGCCGCGTCGGCGCACGCCTCGGCCGCCGCCGCGGCGAGCTCCTCGAGGATCTGTTGTTCCGCGGGGTCGTCGGGGGAGGGGTCGGCCGCGTAGAGGGCGATGAGGGGGTCGTCGCAGACGAGCTCGCTCGGACCGGCAACCCCGCGTGGGTCCCAACCCAGCAGGTCGAATCGATCGCGGAGAACCGCCGATCGTTGCGCCAGCGCGCCCACCACCGCAGTACCCGATCCGCCGGGGCCTCCGGGGTTCACGAACAGGACCCCGATGCGGTCGCCAGTCGCTCGGTGCCGGGTCACCGCGAGCGCGACGGTCGCTCCGGCCGGAGCGGCAGGATCGACTGGTACCGGGACCGTTGCGCAGTCGAGGGCGCCGCAGCGTCTCCAGTCGATCCTGCTCTGCGAGACGACCGCGGCTGGTCCCGTGGCGGTCCCCGGACTCCCGCCACAAGCTGCCGCCACCACGGCGGTGGCCACAGCCACGACCAGCGCCCGGGCGATCGGCCCACCGACCCTGCGGCGGAGAGCCTGCGCCTCGTCAGCGCCCGCGTGGAGTGCCGACGCTGATCTCATGCTCGGCGCGCAGTTGCCCGCAGGCCGCATCGATCTCGGTGCCCCGATTCTGGCGAACCGTCGCGTTGGCACCGAGATCGGTGAGCGCGCGCCGGAAGTCGCGTACCCGCGATGCTGGCGTGCCGCGCACGGCGTACCCCGGCGTCGGGTTCAGGGGGATGAGGTTGATGTGGGCCCGAACCGATCTGGCCAGGTCCGCGAGCTCCCGGGCGTCCTGGTCGCGATCGTTGACGCCGTGGATCAGCGCCCACTCGAACGACAGCCGCCGGTTCTTCGCGGCGAGGTGGTCGGCGCACGCTTCGAGCAGCATCTCCAGCGGGTAGCGCCGGTTGATCGGCACCAACTCGTCGCGCAGGGTGTTGTTCGCGGCGTGCAGCGAAACGGCCAGGTTGACCGGGAGCGCCTCCTCGGCGAGGCGTCTGATGCCGGGGACGATGCCGACCGTCGAGACCGTGAGGTGGCGCGCCGAGATCCCGAGGTCGGCGTGGATGCGTTCGATCGCCGCCCAGACCGCGTCGTAGTTGGCCAGCGGCTCGCCCATTCCCATGAACACGATGTTCGACACTCGCCGCGGGCGCGCCCGCCACACCGCGCGGACGACCTGCTCGACGATCTCCCCGGCGTCGAGGTGACGCTCGAAACCACCCTGGCCGGTCGCGCAGAATCCGCAGCCCATCGCACAGCCGGCCTGGCTGCTGACGCAGACGGTGCTCCGGTCGTCATAGTGCATCAGCACGGTCTCGATGGTCGCCCCGTCGCGTAGACGCCACAGCCACTTGACGGTCTGCTCGTCGGGCGACACCGATTCGGTCACGACCTCCAGCGCCGTCGGTAGCTCGCCGGCGAGTCGGGTGCGCAGCGCCGCCGGGAGGTTGGTGAGATTCTCCAGGGGAGCGCAGCGTTCGTAGAGTCCGCCCCACAACTGATCGACACGAAAGCGGGGCTCGCCGGGGAGCAGAGCCTCGAGCGAGGCGCGGTCGACGCCGTACCGCGACGGCATCAGCGACCGTCGTTTCGGAAGGCGCGGTTGACGCAGTGCGTGTGGAATCCGAGCTTGTCGTAGACCCGGAGTGCCGCGTCGTTGTCGGCTTCGACGTAGAGGTTCGCCAGGGTGATGCCCTTGGCTGAGAGGTGTTCGAGTCCGGCGAGGGTCATCGGCCTGCCCAGACCGCGCCCGTGGAAGTCCGGGTCGACCCCGATGACGTAGATCTCGCCCATCACCGGCTCGTGATCGGCGTGCACCTTCGTCCAACAGAACCCGGCGAGGCGACCCTCGATCTCGTGGAGCCGGAAGCCCTCCGGGTCGAACCAGTCCTCGCGCATGGTCGCTGCGAGTCGCTCACGGGTGAGACCGGCCTGTTCGGGGTGCCACGCGAACGCCCGGTTGTTGACGGCGATGAACGCGTCGTCGTCTACGCCGGGAACGAACGACCGGGTCACCAGACCACTCGGCTCGGCTGGCAGCGGCCGGCGCAACTGCAGCAGGTCGCGATAGGGCACCAGACCGAGCGGTGCAAGCAACGCGGTGTCGCGCTCATGGGCGTCCTCGATCCACACCTGCACCGCCGATGGGCCGGCTGGTGAGGGGTGCAGCGTCGCCATCGCCGAGCGGACCGCCGCGGCCAACGCGGTCCGCTGGTGGTCGCTGCTCACCGAGATGGACAGTGCGAAGTCGCCCTGTAGGGGCACCGAGGTGGTCACGCTCACGCCTTGAGGGTATTTGGCCCGGTGCGGTTCCGCTCGATCCGGTGGGCAGGGGGTGGACGGCTCGGGTTACCGTGCCCGCCATGGCACGACCCAGGACCGCCGCAGGAAGGGCACGACGCGCCCACCAGCTGCTCGGCGCGGAGTATCCCGACGCGCTGTGCGAACTCGATCACCGAAACGCCTTCGAGTTGCTGGTCGCGACGATCCTGTCGGCACAGGCCACGGACGTCTCGGTCAACAAGGTGACTCCGCGGCTCTTCGCGACGTACCCGACCCCCGAGCGACTCGCGGAAGCGGCGCCGGGTGACCTCGAGCCGCTGATCAACAGCATCGGGTTGTTCCGATCGAAGGCCAAGAACGTCGTCGGCATGGCTCAACGGGTGGTGAGCGAGTTCGGCGGTGAGGTACCCGGGGCCATGGCCGATCTCGTCTCGCTCCCCGGGGTCGGGCGCAAGACGGCGAACGTCGTTCGCAGCGTGGCGCTCGGGCTGCCCGGCCTGCCCGTCGACACCCATGTCGGCCGACTTGTGCGTCGACTCGGCATCACCGATGAATCCGACCCCGTAAAGGTCGAGCTGGCGTTGAACCCGATGGTGCCAGCTGCCGAGCGGGGGGCGTTCAGCCTGCGACTCATCCTCCACGGCCGCCGGGTGTGTTTCGCGCGCAACCCGGCGTGCGGATCGTGTGTGCTCAACGACTTCTGTCCGTCGGCGTTTGCCGTATGAACGCCGGATTGACGTATCGTTGACTACCGATGTCCCCGGAGCGTTCGGGCGGACGATCGTGGGGCCGCACCTGCAGAAGGTCGGTGCCCCCGGTTCTCCGCCGCCGGATATGGCGACATACACATCGGGATCCGCCGCCCGACTTGTCGCCTAGGCCGGCACCCCTTTCCCCAGGGGTGCCGGCCGCCTTTTTGCCCCTGTTCGGTTCACCGAGCAGCCTCCTTGGTGGCGCGTTGGAGGCGACGGCTGGCCGTTCGCAGGGCGCGCTCGACCTCGTAGAGCTCATGGGCCACGTGCTCGTCTCCGTCGCTGTCGAAGTCACGGGCGGTGCCGATGATGCGTCGCGTCAGATCCTCGAGCTGGGCTCCGACAGAGGACAGCTCGGCGAGGGCATGGTCGGTGTTCATCGTGCAGTTCTAGCGCGCCGGGTCGAATTCGGAGCGGTCGGTCGCCGCCACCTGCCGAAACGCTTCGCTCGGCGCGCAGGTGGCCGGTAGCGTGGGACGGTGCTGAATCGACTCGATCTCCGTGGCGTGCCGCTTCCGGCGCTCGCAGGGCGCCTGCCGCGACCGGTGATCGACGGGGACGAACCCGTGGAGGTCGTCCGTGGGATCATCGCCGCGGTGCGGGCCCGTGGCGACGCGGCGCTCCGCGACTTCGCCGATCGCTTCGACGGTGGGGCGCCGGCATCGTTCGAGGTGCCCCGCGCCGAGCTCGACGCTGCCTGGGAGCGGCTGGATCCCGATCTGCGTTCGGCGCTCGAGACGGCCCACGACGGTATCGAGTCGTTCCATCGCACCCAGCGACGAGCCAGCGAACGGCATGTGCACGCAGGCATCGTCATCGAGGGCATCCAACAGCCCGTCGATCGGGCCGGCTGCTACGTGCCCGGTGGTCGCGCTGCGTACCCGTCCACCGTACTCATGACCGCCGTGCCGGCACGCGTCGCAGGCGTTCCCGAAGTCGTGTTGTGCGTGCCGCCGGGCCCGGGTGGCAAGGTCGCCGACGTGACCTTGGGGGCGGCCCGACTCGCGGGTGTCGACGCGGTCTACGCCGTGGGCGGTGCCCAGGCCATCGCCGCACTGGCATACGGGACCGAGTCCATCGCGCCCGTGGACGTGATCGCGGGTCCGGGGAACGTCTTCGTTGCCATCGCCAAACGCGAGGTCGCCGGTGATGTCGGTGTCGCCGCGGCATTCGCCGGGCCATCGGAGATCGTCGTCATCGCCGATTCGACAGCCCCGACGGACTACGCCGCCATCGACCTGATCGTCCAGGCCGAGCACGGACCCGGTGGACTCGCGTGGTTGATCACCTGGGACGAAGCGGTGGCCGATGGCGTCGGCGAGGCAGTTGCCCGCGTCACCGCCTCGTCGCCTCGTCGTGCCGAGATCGAGTCCACGCTCGGCGACGGCGGCTACGTGGTGCTGACCGACGGTCCCGAGGCCGCGATGGTCGTGGCCAACGCCATCGCGCCCGAGCACCTCGAGCTGATGGTCTCCGATCCCCGGACGTTGCTGTCACTGGTTCGCCACGCGGGCGCCGTGTTCCTCGGGCCCCTGTCTCCCGCTTCGGTGGGGGATTACGTCGCCGGGCCCTCCCACGTTCTTCCCACCAACGGCACCGCACGGTTCTCCGGGGCGCTCACCGTGGCGGACTTCTGCAAGGACATCCACGTCATCTCCCTCGATCAGGCTGCCCTCGACGGGGTCGCCGACGCGGTCGCGACGCTGGCCGAGGCCGAAGGGCTCGTGGCCCACGCGGCATCGGTCCGGATGCGGGCGACGCCACCGGATCGAGGCGCGTCGTGAAGCGTCCACGGATACGCGCCGACCTGGCCCTGGTGGAGGGGTACCACTCGCCGCAGGTCGACGTCGCCGTGCGCCTCAACACCAACGAAAGCCCGGTGCCGCCTCCGGCAGCCTGGCACGACGCCTTCGTCGCCGAGCTCGCGCGCGTCGAATGGCACCGGTACCCCGATCGGTCCTGCGCGGAGCTGCGAGCGGGCCTCGCGGCCCAGTACGGCCTGGACCCGACCATGGTTTTCGCGGCCAACGGCTCGAACGAGGTGCTGCAGAGCGTGTTGCTCGCCTACGGCGGGCCCGGACGGACCGCGGCGGTGTTCGAACCGACCTACGCACTGCACTCGCACATCGCCAGGGTCACGGGTACTGCGGTCATCGAGGGCGAACGCGACGAGGACTTCCGCCTGACTCGTTCCGAACTCGATCGGGTTCTGGGGACCGGTCCCGACGTCGTGTTCCTATGCTCGCCAAACAACCCGACCGGACTCGTCGAACCCCCAGAGCTCGTCCGTTACGTCGTCGACTGGGCCGGTGAGGCCGGCGCGCTCGTCGTCGTCGACGAAGCCTACGGGCAGTTCGCAGACTGGTCCGCCATCGAGCTGGTCGACGACGACCGTCCCGTCGTCGTGTCGCGGACCTTCTCGAAGACCTGGAGCATGGCGGGGGCCCGCCTCGGCTACGTCCTTGCGCCGACATGGGTTGTCGAGGCCCTCGAGTCGGTCGCGTTGCCCTACCACCTCGACACGGCAAAACAGATCGCCGGGACCCTGGCCCTCCGCTTCGTCGACGAGATGCACGAGCGCGTCGATCAGCTGGTCACCGAGCGCACCCGACTGGCGGCCGGCCTGGCCGCGTTGCCGGTGCAGCAGTGGGAGAGCGGCGCGAACTTCATCTTGTTCCGCCCCGGGGCCGACACCGGTCTCACCGGCCAACAGGTCTGGGACGCGCTGGTGCAGCGGTCTGTGTTGGTGCGTAACTGCGCCTCGTGGCCCCGCCTGGAGGGGTGTCTGCGGGTGACGGTGGGCACGACCACCGAAAACGATGCGTTCCTCGCCGCGCTGGCAGAGATACTTGGCCCATGACCGCAAAAAGAGTGACCCTGTGAACAGCTCATCGCAGCCCCGCCGCGCCGAACGGAACCGCGCGACCAAGGAGACGTCGATTCGCGTCGCGCTCGACATCGACGGCACCGGCGTCACGGACATCGCGACCGGTCTCCCGTTCTTCGATCACATGCTCGAACAGATCGGGCGCCACGGCGGCTTCGACCTCACGATCGAAGCCCGCGGTGACATCGAGATCGACGCCCATCACACCGTCGAGGAC
Organism: Acidimicrobiaceae bacterium; assembly: GCA_024641655.1. GTDB lineage: Bacteria > Actinomycetota > Acidimicrobiia > Acidimicrobiales > UBA8592 > JAHECR01. The sequence continues at coordinate 64,233 of JAHECR010000009.1, read as the reverse complement.
GTGGGGATCGCGCTCGGTGCGTGCTTCGCCGAGGCGCTCGGCGACAAGGCCGGGGTTCGGCGATTCGCTACGGCTGCGTGTCCCCTCGACGAGGCGCTCGTGGACGTGGCACTCGACCTCTCCGGCCGTCCCTACCTGCACTTCGAGATCGACCCGCCCGGGGTGAAGATCCTCGGTGACCCGCCGTTCGACCCGCAGCTCGTCGAGGAGTTCTGGCGGGCTTTCGTGACCTCGGCCGGCATCACGATGCACCAGGTACTGGTGCGGGGAAAGAACACCCACCACATCGTGGAGTCGACGTTCAAATCCACCGCTCGCGCGCTGCGCGACGCCGTGCGAATCGAAGGTGGGGGCATTCCCTCCACCAAGGGGGTCCTGTGAGCGGCGACCGCCCGCGTATCGCCGTCTTGGACTACGGCATCGGCAACTTGCGGTCAGCCCAGAAGGGCCTCGAACGCGCCGGAGCCGATGCTCATCTGACCGCCGATGCCGCCGATGTCGCCGCCGCGGACGGCGTGGTCCTGCCGGGCGTCGGGAACTTCGGTCGATGCGTCGAAGCCATCGAGTCGCACGGCGTCGCCGCGATGGCGAAGGACGCGGTCGCGTCGGGCCGGCCCTTCCTGGGGATCTGCGTCGGCATGCAGTTGCTGTTCGACGGGTCCGAGGAGTCACCCGACCATGCGGGGCTCGGGATCCTGCCCGGCATCATCCGGCTGCTTCCCGCCACCGTGAAACGTCCCCAGATGCAGTGGAACGCCATCACCGTCGAGCGCCCGTCCCCGCTCCTGCGTGATCTCGACGGCGCCTGGTTCTACTTCGTGCACTCGTACGCGGCCGATTCCGAGGCCCTCGACGGCGATGTCACCGCGACCTGCGACTACGGCGGACGGGTCGTTGCCGCAGTGCAACGCCAGAATGTGTTCGCCACCCAGTTCCACCCGGAGAAGTCCAGCGACGCCGGTCGCCGGCTCCTCACCAACTTCGTCGAGCTGTGCGCATGAGCCTCGAGCTGTACCCGGCGATCGATCTCCGCGGTGGGAAGTGCGTGCGACTCATGCAGGGCGACTATGGCCGTGAGACCGTCTACGGCGACGACCCTGTCACGCAAGCACGGCTCTTCGCCGACGCCGGCGCCGGGTGGATCCACGTCGTGGACCTCGACGCCGCGCGCACCGGCGATCCGGTCAACCGCCCGGTCGTCGCCGCCATTGCCGCAGCCGTGACCATCCCGGTGCAGACCGGTGGCGGTGTCCGCACGATCGACGCGGCGCAGGCGCTTTTCGATGTCGGTGTGACCCGGGTCGTCATCGGCACGGCGGCCGTCGAGAACCCGGCGCTCGCCGGCCAACTGACGGCCAGGGGACATCGGGTCGCCATCGGTCTCGACGGGCGCAATGGGCGCATCGCCACTCACGGCTGGGAGACCGAGACCGACATCGAGGTGGTCGAGATGGCCCGCCGATTCCAGGATCTCGGTGTCGACGCGGTCGTGGTCACCGAGATCGCCCGTGACGGCACGCTCGAAGGTCCCGATGTCGAGGGGCTCGGGAAGGTGCTCGCCGGGACGACGCTCGACGTCATCGCATCGGGTGGCATCGGCACCACCGATCATCTGGCACAGCTTGCAGCGCTGCGGGTCGAGGGCCGGGCGCTGTCGGGCGTGATCGTCGGGCGCGCGATCTACGAGGGGGCCGTCGACCTCGAAGCGGGCCTCGCGGCATGTCGGGACGGCGGACCCCGATGAGCGCGCCGACCAATGTGCGGGTGATCCCTTGTCTCGACGTCGACGCGGGCCGCGTCGTCAAGGGGACCAACTTCGTCGACCTCGTCGATGCCGGCGACCCTGTGGAGCTCGCGGCGCGCTACGACGCCGAGGGAGCCGACGAGCTCGTGTTCCTCGACATCACTGCGTCGTCTGACAACCGTGAGACCGTCTACGAGCTGGTCCGGCACTGCGCCGAAGAGGTGTTCATCCCCTTCACGATCGGCGGTGGCGTGCGAAGCGTCGAAGACGCTCGACGCCTGCTCCGTGAGGGAGCGGAGAAGGTCGCCGTGAATTCCGCGGCGGTCGACCGCCCAGGGCTGTTGTCGGAGATCGCCGACGAGTTCGGGAGCCAGTGCGTGGTTCTCGCGATCGATGCCCGCCGCCGCCCCGAGGCCACGAACGCCTTCGAAGTGTTCGTGCACGGTGGGCGCACGCCGACAGGCATCGATGCCGTCGAGTGGGCCATACGGGGCGCCGAACTGGGAGCCGGCGAGATCCTGCTGACCTCGATGGACCGGGACGGAACGCGCGATGGTTTCGACAACGTGCTCACCCGACTGGTCTCCGACGCCACGAACGTCCCGGTGATCGCCAGCGGGGGAGTCGGCAACCTCGACCATCTGGTAGCGGGCGTCATCGACGGGGGCGCCGATGCGGTGCTGGCGGCGAGCATCTTCCACTTCCGGGAGTACTCCGTCGCCGATGCCAAGCGCCACCTGGCTGCCGCTGGGATCGCGGTGCGGCCCGCCCCTGAGCTGCTGGGGTGAGTCCTCAGGACGCCAGCTTGCGGCGGTACAACTCCAGGTTCTCGGCATCGTGGCACACGAAGAGGATCGATTCGATGCGGGTGCCCGCGGCCACGTAGTGGCGCACGCTCTCCAGCGCAACGTCGGCCGCGCGCGCCTTGGGGAACCCGTACACGCCCGTCGAGATGTTCGGGAAGGCGATGGACCGACACCCGGCGGCTTCGGCGACCTCCATCGAACGCTCGTAGGCCGAGGCCAGCGTGGCGTCGGCCTCGCCGTCGGGAATCCTGCCCCAGATGGGCCCGACCGTGTGCACGACGAAGCGACACGGGAGCTCGCCTGAGCCGGTGAGCACGGCATCGCCGGGCCGCAGGGCTCCCTGGCGGGCCACGATCTCGCGGCACTCGGTGACGATGGCCGGGCCGCCGGCTCGGTGGATGGCGCCATCGACGCCACCGCCACCCATCAGCGAAGAATTGGCCGCGTTGACGATCGCGTCGACCGGGAACGTCGTGATGTCACCCGGGACCGCAGTGCAGCTGGTCGTCATGAGTCGAGCAGCGCTACGAACCGCGTGAAGGCGGCCACGACCTCCGCTGAGCCCGACGCCAGGAAGTGGTCGTTCCCCGGCACCGTGACCCGTTCGGTGTTGGGCCAGGTGGCAGTGCGTTCGGCGACGCAGGACGGTGGACATCCCTGGTCGAACTCGGGGACGACGAGAAGCTTGGGCAGGGGAGAGCTCGCGGCGCTCATTTCTCCGAGCGGCACGAGCGCCAGAGGCGGGGCCACCGCCATCCAGCCGCGCAGATCGTGCGCGTCGACGGCCGCGGCGGGCACGGAGAGAGCGACATCGGCGCCGAAGGACCACCCGGCGAGCCCGAGCGGCACGCCGGGCCCCACGGCGTGGCGCAGCGCCGCCACGACCGCAGCGACGTCGTGTCGTTCGGCTCCGCCGTGATCGTGCGTCCCCGTCGAGGCACCGACGCCGCGAAAGTTGAAGCGAACCGCAGCGATCGCGTCGAGCCGAGCCTGCCGGTACAGCAGAGCAGGGATGGTCGCGTGCATCGATCCGCCATAGGTGGGGTGAGGGTGCGTGATGACGACCGCGGCGCGTGGCGCGGCGGGCAGGTGCGCTTCGGCCTCCAGCACCACGCCGTCGACAGAGGCGATGCGAGCCAGGCGCGGCGTGGGTATGGAATCGTCGCTCATCGTCGCACACGGTAGCTTGGACCATCGTGGCCCCAGCCGAGAGCACCCCCGACACCCCCGACGCGCCGGCGACCGAGCATGCCGCCGGCCCCGACCGTAAACGGCGCGGCTCCCACAGCCCGGTACTCGAGGAGCGCCTGCCGATCAAGATGCTCAACGACCGGATCCTCGTCGGCACCCCGAACGACGAAGGTGAACGGCGATCCACCGGTGGCATCCTGATTCCCGCCACTGCCCAGGTGTCGAGGCGGCTCACCTGGGCCGAGGTCAAGGCGATCGGCCCGAACGTCCGGAGTATGGAGATCGGCGACCAGGTCCTCTTCAATCCCGAGGATCGCTACGAGGTCGAAGTGCGCGGGCGCGACTACATCATCCTGCGAGAGCGTGACGTGCACGCCGTGGCTGCGGAGCGCCTCGACCAAGGGTCGACCGGCCTCTATTTGTGATGCAGTCCAGTCGGGAACGGTTCCACGAGCTGGCAGCGGGTCACACCGTCGTTCCGGTGTGGCGCGAGCTCGTTGCCGACCTGACCACGCCGGTGGCGGCATTCGCCCGGGTGGTGGGCGATGGGCCCGGATTCCTGCTCGAATCGGTCGAGCACGGCGAACGGTGGAGCCGCTGGTCGTTCATCGGCCGGAATCCACTGCTGTCGATCGTCAAACGCGACGGTGCGCTCACCATCGACGGCGAGCTGCCCGAGGGCGTCGTGGCCGGCACCGGCATCCTCGACCTGATCGAGCAGCTGCAGTCGCGCTTGCGGGCTCCGGTGCTCCCCGAGCTGCCGCCGATGCACAGCGGCATCATGGGCTACATCGGCTACGACATCGTCCGCGAGGTCGAGCGGCTTCCCGAGGTGCCCCTCGACGATCTGGGCCTCCCCGATGCCATGCTCTCGATTCTCGGAGAGCTCGCCGTGTTCGACCACTGGCGTCAGCGCGTGGTCCTCATCGCGAACGCGATCGTCTCCTCCGGCGCCGACGCCGCAACGCTCGACGCCGCCTACGACGATGCCTGCCGCCGTCTGGACTCGATGGCCGCCGACGGGGCGCGGCCTCTCGACGAGCCGTTCCTCGATCCGCCGACGGCCGAGGAGGACCTTCCCGAGGTGCGGTCGTCGATGACCGAAGCCCAGTTCCACCTCGCGGTGGAGACGGCGAAGGAGCACATACTCGCCGGGGACATCTTCCAGGTGGTGCTGTCCCAGCGTTTCGACTTCGACCTCGACGCCGACCCGTTCGACGTCTACCGCGTGCTCCGTCAGATCAACCCGAGCCCGTACATGTACTTCGTTCGCCAGCCCGAGGTGACCCTCGTGGGTTGTTCACCCGAGCCGATGGTGCAGCTGCTCGACAACCGGGTGATCTCCCGGCCGATCGCCGGTACTCGTCGTCGCGGGCGAACCGAAGAAGACGACCGGCGCCTCGCAGCCGAGCTCAAGGAACACCCCAAGGAGCTTGCCGAGCACGTGATGCTCGTCGATCTCGCCAGGAACGATCTCGGCCGGGTCGTGCGGTACGGCACCCTCCAGATGGACGAGATGATGACCTTGGAGCTCTACAGCCATGTCATGCACCTGACCTCGCAGGTCTCCGGGGAGCTCGCACCGGGCAAGACGCCAATCGACGTCCTGCGGGCCACGCTTCCTGCGGGCACCGTGTCGGGGGCGCCGAAGGTGCGCGCCATGGAGATCATCGACGCTCTGGAGCCGGTCAAACGCGGGCCCTATGCCGGCATCGTCGGCTACCTCGACTTCTCGGGAAACATCGACAATGCCATCGCGATCCGCACCATGGTCATCAGTGGCAAGACGGCGTCGGTGCAGGCCGGCGCCGGCATCGTGGCCGACAGCGTCCCGGAGCAGGAGAATCTGGAGTGCCGCAACAAGGCCCGGGCCCTGCTTGCGGCCGTGCGGCCGGCGGAACGGATGACCGCGGCCCGCCGAGCAGGTAAGGCATCGTGACGACGGGCGCAGACCTGTTCCCGGCGATCTTCGCGGCCGGTCCTGTGGCCGTTGCGGTGGAACGTGACGTGATCCGCGTGTCGGGGCCCGACGCGGTGAAGTACCTCGAGGGCCAGCTCAGCCAGGCAATCGGGCCACTCGAGGCCGGCCAGGCGGCGTGGTCGTTCCTGTTGCAGCCCCAAGGCAAGGTCGATGCGTGGTTGCGGGTGAGCAGCCTCGGCGAGCAGGATCTCCTCCTCGATCTCGATGCCGGCGCCGGAGCGCAGGCGCTCGCTCGGCTGCAGCGCTTCCTCCTCCGCACCGACTGCGCCTTCTCGCTCGAACGCTGGTCGACCGTGAGCGTGCGCGGCCCGGGAGCCGGGGACATGGCGATCGACGCCGTGCCCGGTGCCCTCGTCGTGGTTCCCGCTCAGTGGCCCGGGATCGACGGGGCCGATGCCCTGGGCCCCGTTGTGTCGATGCCCGCCGGGGTCGCCGTGGCCTCCGAGGACGATCTCGAGGGGCTGCGGATCGCGTGTGGCGTCCCCGCCATGGGGCGCGAGATCCATGAGGGCCTGATTCCGGCAGAGGCAGGTGTCGTCGGCCGCAGCGTGAGCTTCACGAAAGGGTGCTACACGGGCCAGGAGCTCGTGGCGCGCATCGACAGCCGTGGGAACAACGTCCCCCGGTTGTTACGGGGCGTGCTCGTCGCCGGGCCGGCCGTCCCCGGTGACGATCTCCACTGCGACGGGGCCGTTGTCGGAAAGCTCACGTCGGTCGCCGACGCGGGGGGACGGTCGATCGCGTTGGCCTACGTGAAGCGCGGCGTCGATGTGCCCCGTGAGGGAACCGTTGGGGGCTGCTCCGCTGAGGTCTTCGCCGTCGGTTCGTGAGCGGAGCGGGGCCCTCATGGCAGGGTCCCTCGTGCCGATGGATCAGGGGCGTGACCGCACCCTGGCGGTCGCTGCGCCGATCTCAGCAGCAACGAGCGACGAGTGCAGACCGGTTCAACCCACTACGACACCCTGGGAGTCCCTCCCGAGGCCACGATGGCAGAGATACGGGCCTGCTACGTCGCGCTCGCCCGGCTACACCATCCCGACTTCCACGTTGCTGACGAGCCCGCGGTCCAGATCGAAGCCGCCGAGCGGATGCGCGACATCAACGAGGCATGGAACGTCCTCGGGAACCGGTCCCGCCGTGAGGCCTACGACCGTCGTCTGGACCGCCTCAAGCCGCGCCCGGCGACAGCGCCGACGCCGGAGCCTCAAGCCGCGCCCGGCTCGAGCCCGCTCGCGACGACCCCGGGCGGTGCGGGCAGGCTGACGTGGGGCGCGCTGGCCCTCACGCTCGTGCTCTTCGCGATCGGTCTGGTCACCGGATCGAGCCTGCTCGTGATCGGTGGGCTCGCATGCACGGCTCTTGCCGGAGTGGTGACGCTGTTCGGGCCCCGTCAGCGTGGCGACGGGGCCGCTGCCGCGAGCGCGTTCACCGGTCGCCGAAAGACTGCTTAGAGGCGGCGGGGGAGCAGTACCCTTGCGCGGGTGCGGCCTCGGGAAACGACTTCATGACGACGACGTACCTGGACGCCATCGTGGCGCGTCATCGGGAGCTCGCCGATGCCGACACCCGGTCGTTGTCGGCCTTGGTCGACTCGGCCCGACACTGCGAGGCACCTCGCGGGTTCCGCAGCGCGCTCGTGGCCGCCGATGGGCTGGCCGTGATCGCCGAGGTGAAGCGGCGCTCCCCATCGAAGGGTGACCTCTTCGCCGACCTCGATCCTGCGGTGCTCGCCGCTACCTACGAGGCCGGCGGAGCTGCGTGCGTGTCCGTTCTCACCGACGCCGAGCATTTCGGGGGTTCGGTCGCCGACCTGCAGGCCGCGCGCGCAGCGACGCACCTCCCGGTGATCCGCAAGGACTTCACGGTCGACGCGCGCGACGTCTGCGATGCTCGGCTCATGGGCGCCGACTGCGTCCTGCTGATCGCCGCGGCGCTCGACGACGCCGAGCTCGCCGACTTCCATGCCCTCGCTCACGAGCTCGGCATCGACGCCCTGGTCGAGACCCACGACGAAGCCGAAGTCGAACGGGCGTTGACGGTGGGCGCCACCTTGGTCGGGGTCAACCAGCGCGATCTGGTCACGTTCCAGGTCGATCAGCAACGCGCAGTCCGGGTTGCCAAGTCGCTCCCGGAGCAAGTCGTCAAGGTCGCCGAGAGCGGCGTCCGAGGGCCCGCTGACGCGGCGGCGCTGGCGGCGGCGGGGTACGACGCCGTGCTCGTCGGTGAGTCGTTGGTGACCGCCGACGACCCGGCTGCCGCGCTCGGGGCGCTGCGCCAGGCGGGCAGGGGCGTGTCGTCGTGTTCGTGAAGATCTGCGGCATGACGAGCGAAGAGGACGCGCTGCTGGCGGTTGCCGTCGGCGCGGATGCGGTCGGGTTCATCTTCGCGCCTTCCACCCGGCAGGTTTCACCGATGCGCGTCGCAGAGATCGTGCGTCGCCTTCCGCAGGACGTGCTCACCGTCGGCGTGTTCCGCAACGAGACCCCCGAGCGGGTCATCAAGATCTGTCACCAGGCGGGCCTCGCTGCGGCGCAGCTCCACGGCTCGGAGACGCCCGCAATGGTGGCCGAGGTGAAGCGTGAGGTCCGTACGGTCTTCAAGGCCGTGGTTGCCGGAAGCGCCGCGTTCGAGCACGGCACCGAATTCGGCGCCGATGCGCTCCTCGTCGACGCGACGAGCCCGGGATCGGGTCGGGTGTTCGACTGGCGGCTGGCCGAGGACGCACCGTCGGGCGTGCCGCTCATCATGGCCGGGGGTCTGCACCCGGGCAACGTGGCCGAGGCGATCGCGAAGGTGCGGCCGTGGGGTGTCGACGTGGCTTCGGGCGTCGAACGCAGCCCCGGTCGCAAGGACCCGATCCTCGTGCGTGACTTCGTGCGGGCCGCGCACGCTGCGTTCCGTCGACTCGACGGGACGGCACCGTTCTCGGGCGACCTCGGCGATCTCGGCACAGAACCCTACGACTGGCAGGAGGACGCCACATGGCGATGACCGAACCGACACCTGACGGGCGGTTCGGACGTTTCGGAGGCCGATTCGTTCCGGAGACCTTGATCCCCGCGTGCGAGGAGCTCGAGGCCGCGTTCCGCGACGCGTGGCAGGACTCGCGCTTCCGAGGCGAGCTCGACGGCCTCCTGACCGACTACGCAGGTCGCCCGTCGCCGCTCACCGCCTGTCACCGACTCTCGGAGGAGTTGGGCTGCGAGATGCTCCTCAAGCGCGAGGACCTCAACCACACGGGTTCCCACAAGATCAACAACGTGCTCGGCCAGGGCCTGCTCGCCAAACGTATGGGCAAGAAGCGCCTCGTCGCCGAGACCGGCGCAGGACAGCACGGCGTCGCCACGGCCACTGTCGCCGCGCTGTTGGGCTTCGAGTGCGTCGTCTACATGGGCGAAGTCGACATGGCCCGCCAGGCGCTCAACGTCTTCCGGATGCGGCTGCTCGGTGCCGAGGTTCGGCCAGCGTTCAGCGGCAGCCGCACGCTCAAGGATGCCGTCAACGAGGCCATGCGTGACTGGGTTGCCACCGTGGAGGAGTCCCACTACTGCCTTGGCTCGGTGATGGGGCCACACCCCTATCCGTGGATGGTGCGCGAGTTCCACCGGGTGATCGGCTCAGAGGCTCGGGCCCAGTGCCACGCGCTGCTCGGTCGTGACCCCGACGTGGTCACCGCGTGCGTCGGTGGTGGTTCCAATGCCGCCGGCATCTTCTCGGGCTTCGTCGACACCGAAGCCGAGCTGGTGGGCGTCGAGCCGGCCGGGGGCGCCGCGGTCGGCCACGGAGTGCCCGGGGTGGTGCACGGTTCCCTGTCGTATCTGATGCAGGACGAGTGGGGACAGGTGCTGGAAGCGCAGTCGATCTCGGCGGGCCTCGACTACCCCGGTATCGGCCCGGAGCACTCGCATCTGGCCGACATCGGCCGGGCTCGGTACGAACAGGTGACCGACGCGGAGGTCATCGAGGCATTCCAGTTATTGGCTCGCACCGAGGGAATCATCCCGGCGCTGGAGCCGTCGCACGCGCTGGCGTGGGTTTCCCGGGCGCGCGAGGAGCTCGCCGGCAAGGTCGTGTTGCTGAACCTCTCCGGACGCGGCGACAAGGACGTCGCCCAGATGATGGAGATCCTGGGGTGACGGTGCATCGAGACCACGTCGAACCCACCCTCCGGGCCCGCATCGGCGAAGGTCGCAAGGTCCTGGTGCCCTACATCACGGGAGGTTTCGAGGGCTACCGGGAGGCGATCCAGGCTGCGGCCGATGCCGGCGCGGATGCCATCGAGGTCGGGATCCCGTTCTCGGACCCGGTGATGGACGGTCCGATCATCCAGCAGGCCAACGACATCGTCCTGGCCAGGGGCGTGACGCCGGCGCAGATTCTCGACGAGCTCGCCGAGCTCGACGTGGCGGTGCCCCTGGCCGTGATGACCTACTACAACATCGTCTACCGCTACGGGCTCGAGCGCTTCGCGGCGGCGCTGCGCGAGTCGGGGGTCGCCGGTGCCATCGTGCCCGACCTGCCTCTCGACGAAGCTGGTCCGTGGACCGCAGCCGCCGATACCGAAGCGATCGAGACGATTCTGCTCGCGGCGCCGACCACCTCCGACGAACGTCTCGTCCGGATCTGCGATCGGTCGCGCGGCTTCGTCTATGCGGTGGGATTGCTCGGCATCACCGGCGTGCGCGAGCAGCTCGCTGCCAGCGCCACGGTGATCGCTGCTCGGGTCAAGGCCGTCACGGACATGCCCGTGCTGGTCGGGGTGGGGGTCGGGACGCCCGAACAGGCGCGCGAGGTCACCCGCGTCGCGGACGGGTGTGTCGTCGGTTCTGCCATCGTCGGTCGTCTCATCGACGGCGGCGGCCCCGAGGCGGTTGGTGCGTTCGTCGCGGAGGTCCGTGCGGCACTCGACGCGCCGTAGTCCATCTCTCGGACCAGCGTCCACGCTGTTTCGTTGCGCGGATCAACATATAAAGATATGTTTATCCTTCATGGACGTGCTGGTGCATGCACTGAAGGCCGCAGGGGAGCCCACGAGGCTGCGGATCCTCGTCGTCCTCGAACGCAACGAGCTGACCGTCGGCGAACTGTGTCGGGTGCTCGGGCAGAGCCAGCCACGCGTGAGCCGACACCTGAAGCTGCTCGTTGACGCCGGCTTGCTGGAACGCCATGCCGAGGGGGCGAGCGCCTTCTTCCGGCCGTGTCTCGATGGTCCGGCCCGGCGCCTCTACGAGACGGTGCTCGACCTCGTCGAAGCCGACGAATTGGTACTACGCACCGATCGAGCCCGCCTGGAGGCAGTGCGAGCCGAACGAGCCGAGGTCGCCGCCTCCTATTTCGAGTCGCTCGCCCCCGACTGGGATCGCATCCGCGCCGCCCACGTGGCCGACGAGACCGTCGAGCGAGCCCTGCTCGACGCCGTCGGGCCCGGCCCGATCGACACGCTGCTCGACATCGGCACCGGCACCGGGCGCATCCTGGAGATCCTGGCCCCGCGCTGCCGTCGCGGGCTCGGGATCGATCGCAGTCGCGAGATGCTGCACCTGGCCCGGACCCGGCTCGACAGCCTCGGTTTGGAGCACTGTGCGGTTCGCCACGGCGACATCTACCAGCTCGACATCCCCTCGGGGACCATGGACGTGGCCGTGCTCCATCACGTGCTGCACTTCCTCGACCGACCCGGTGACGCCGTTCGTGAGGTCGCGCGGACCCTACGTCCAGGGGGTCGCCTCCTCGTCGTCGACTTCGCCCGCCACGAAGTCGAGCGGCTCCGCACGGAGTACGCCCATCACCGTCTGGGATTCGCCGACGGCGAGGTGATGGCCTTCTGCAGCGACGCGGGGCTCGAGCTCGAGCCGGTCGCCCATTTCGCGCCGGCTCCACCAGAGCACGCGCGGCGCGATGGAGAGGCCGTCGAACGTCTCACCGTGACCCTCTGGGGCGCGCGTAAGAACGCCATCGCACCACCCGTGGTGCACGATCTGGAGGCGGCATCATGACCGTGACCCAACCCCCTCACCACGGTGGGCAAGCCGAGGCCACGAGCCCGCCGTGGGCCGCGTTGCCCGGAGCCGGCGCCATCGCGGTGTCCTTCGAGTTCTTCCCCCCGGCCACCGCCGCAGGGACGACGAACCTCGATGTGTGCGTGGACCTGCTCACCCCGCTCGAGCCGTCGTTCATGAGCGTCACCTATGGCGCGCGCGGCACCGATCAGGGGCGCACAGCGAGCACGCTGCGCCACCTCGGCGAACGCACCGACGTGCCCCTGGCCGGTCACATCACGTGCGTGGGCGCGACCCGTGGCGAGGTGCAGGCCGTGCTCGACAGCTATGTCGAGGCCGGTATCACCAGGATCGTCGCCCTTCGCGGCGATCCACCCGAAGGTCAGACCGACGGGTCGGTCGAGGGTGGGTATCGGTCGGCCTCCGACCTCGTCGCCGGTATCCGCGCCCGCGCCGACGGAGCCAGGTTCGACGTCAGCGTCGCCGCCTATCCCGAGGTCCACCCGCGTGCGACGTCGCCACAGGCCGATCTCGACAGCCTCAAGGCCAAGGTCGATGCCGGCGCCGACCGGCTGATCACCCAGTTCTTCTACGACAACGAGCGGTTCCTGCGCTTTCGTGACCAGGTGGAAAGCGCCGGCATCACCGTTCCTCTGGTCCCGGGGATCATGCCGGTGCTGAACTTCGCTCGAGTCGCCAGCTTCGCGGCCCGATGCGGAGCGGTCGTCCCTTCGTGGCTGGGCGCCAACCTCGCGACCCTCGATGACCAGCCCATCGTGCAGCCCCTGGTCGCTGCCGCCCTCGCCGCAGCGCAATGCCGCGATCTCGCCGCGCACGGCGTGCGCGAGTTCCACTTCTACACGATGAACCGCGCCGAGCTTCCCGTGGCCGCGTGCCACCTGCTCGGCGTGATGCCCCGAACCCCCTCGGCGATCGAAGGACACCACCCATGAGCACCCGTGACGAACGCCTCGGGGCGTTCGAGACCGCCCTTCGGGATCGCATCTTGATCATCGACGGGGCCATGGGCACCAGCATCCAGGCGCGTCGCCTCAAGCCCGAGGACTACCGGGGCGATCGTTTCGCCGACAACGCGATCGACGTCGTGGGCGACAACGACCTGCTGACGCTCACCCGACCGGACGTGATCGCCGACGTCCATCGCTCCTTCATCGCTGCAGGCGCGGACATTCTCACCACCAACACCTTCAACGCGAACGCGATCTCGCAGTCGGACTACCACCTCGAATCGATCTGTCACGAGCTCAACCTCGCGGCGGCCAGCCTCGCCCGAGAGGTCGCCGATGGTGCCGACCGTGACGTGTGGGTTGCCGGGGCCCTGGGCCCGACCACGCGCACGGCGAGCATCTCCCCCGATGTCAATGACCCTGCCGCTCGCAACGTGGACTTCGACCGACTGGTCGCCGCCTACAGCGAGGCGCTCGACGGGCTCGTGCGAGGTGGCGTCGACCTCGTGCTGGTCGAGACCGTGTTCGACACGCTCAACGCCAAGGCGGCGCTCTTCGCGATCAGCGGCTATCGAGCCGAGCACGGCATCGATCTCCCGCTCATCATCTCGGGAACGATCACCGATCTCAGCGGTCGTACGCTCTCCGGGCAGACCGCCGAGGCGTTCTGGTACTCCCTTCGCCACGGCGACCCGATCGCGATCGGCCTCAACTGCGCGCTCGGCGTCGACGAGATCAAGGGCTACATCACCGACATGTCCCGTGTCGCCGACGTGGCGATCAGCCTGTACCCGAACGCGGGGCTCCCCAACGAGCTGGGGGAATACGACGACACCCCGGAGCACATGGCTCAGGTGATCGGCGACCTCGCCGATCAAGGCGTGCTGAACATGGTCGGTGGGTGCTGTGGCACGACGCCGGCGCACATCGCCGCCATCGCCGATGCGGTGCGAGGGAAGGCGCCCCGGATCGTGCCGTCGCTGCCGATCGCCACTCGTCTGGCGGGCCTCGAACCCTTCGTGATCGACGACGACAGCCTGCTCGTCAACGTCGGGGAACGCACCAACGTCACCGGCTCGGCGCGTTTCGCAAAACTCATCCTGGGCGGCGACTACGACGCCGCACTCGCGGTCGCGCGTGACCAGGTCGACAACGGCGCGCAGGTCATCGACGTCAACATGGACGAAGGCATGCTCGACTCCGAGGAGGCCATGACCCGGTTCCTGCGCATGATCGCAACCGAGCCCGACATCAGTCGGGTGCCGATCATGGTGGATTCGTCGCGGTGGAGCGTCATCGAAGCCGGACTCCAGCAGGTCCAGGGGAAGGCGATCGTCAACTCCATCAGTCTCAAGGAGGGTGAGGAGCGGTTCCTCGAGCAGGCTCGCCTGGCGCGCCGGTATGGCGCGGCGGTGGTCGTGATGGCGTTCGACGAGGACGGTCAAGCCGACACGCTCGAACAGAAGGTGGCGATCTGCACCCGCGCCTATCAGCTGCTCGTCGGCGATGGCTTCCCGCCCGAGGACATCGTGTTCGACCCGAACGTGTTCGCCGTCGCCACGGGCATCGAGGCCCACGCCGACTACGGCCGTGCGTTCATCGAGGCCGCTCGCGCCATCACCGCCACCTTGCCGCACGCCCGCGTGTCCGGTGGCATCTCCAACCTCTCGTTTTCGTTCCGCGGCAACAATGCGCTGCGAGAGGCAATGCACGCCGTCTTCCTGTTCCACGCCACCCGCGCCGGGCTCGACCTCGCCATCGTCAACGCCGGCCGTCTTCCTGTCTACGAAGACATCGAACCCGACGTCCGCGAGCGCATCGAGGACGTCTTGTTCAACCGGCGACCCGATGCCACCGACCGACTCATCGAAGTGGCCAGCGACGTCGAGAGCATGACTGCGGCCGCGGCAGCCGATGTGAGCTGGCGCGAACTGCCCGTCCGCGAGCGGCTGATCCATGCGCTCGTCCACGGACTCGACCAGGACGTGGTCGTCGATGCCGAGGAGGCACGCGTGGGTTCGATCCGGGCCCTCGATGTCATCGAAGGCCCCCTGATGGACGGCATGAACGAGGTCGGGGACCTGTTCGGGTCGGGTCGGATGTTCCTGCCGCAGGTGGTCAAATCGGCGCGGGTCATGAAGAAGGCCGTGGCTCACCTGGAGCCCTACATCGCCGCCGAGGGCGGTGAGGCCAAGGCCGCCGGCAAGGTCGTGCTCGCGACGGCCAAGGGCGACGTGCACGACATCGGGAAGAACATCGTGGGTGTGGTGCTTCGATGCAACAACTACGACGTGGTCGATCTCGGCGTCATGGTGCCTGCGGCCAAGATCCTCGAAGCGGCGCGACGCGAAGGCGCCGACGTCATCGGGGTCTCGGGGCTGATCACGCCGAGCCTGGACGAGATGGTTCACGTGGCAGCGCAGATGCAGGCCGAGGGCTTCTCCATTCCGCTGCTGATCGGCGGGGCGACGACGAGTCGGGTCCACACGGCGGTCAAGATCGAACCGGTCTACGACCACGCCGTGATCCATGTCGCCGATGCGTCGCGCGCGGTCGGGGTCGTGTCGCAGCTCCTTGGCGATGACGCCGAGGCGTATCTGGCAGGTGTGCGCGAGCAGTACGAGGCCGTGCGCATCGAGCGCGCCGAGAGCGGCGTGCGTCAGACGGTCTCGCTCGACGACGCCAGGGCCAACCGACTGGTGGTGGACTGGGCGCAGTACACCCCGGCGGTGCCGGATTTCGTGGGAGTTCGTTCCATCGACGACATCGTGGCGGCTGATCTCGTCCCCTACATCGACTGGACGCCCTTCTTCGGGACCTGGGACCTCGCCGGAGCGTTCCCGAGGATTCTCGACGATCCCGTGGTGGGAGCGGTAGCCCGGTCGCTCTACGACGATGCCAGGGGCATGCTCGAAGACGCGATTGCCGGCGGATGGTTCGAGGTACGCGCCGTCGTCGGCTTCTGGCCGGCGCGGGCGGTGGGCGACGACATCGAGGTTCGCGGCGCTCCAGAGGACGCGATGCCGCTGGCCACCCTCCACACCCTGCGACAGCAGGTCGTGCATCACGACGCCCGGCCCCACCTGGCGCTGGCGGACTTCATTGCGCCCGCCGACAGTGGCGTGCTCGACCACATCGGTGCCTTCGCGGTCACGACGGGCCATGGCGTGGACGAGCGGGCTGCCGCCTACGAGGCCGACAATGACGACTACCGCTCGATCATGGTGAAGGCGCTTGCCGATCGCCTTGCCGAGGCCGCTGCGGAGTACCTCCACGAACGGGTCCGGCGCCAGTACTGGGGCTATGAGGACGTGGCCTTCTCACCCGACGACCTCATCTCCGAGAAATATCAGGGGATCCGGCCTGCGCCGGGGTATCCGGCCTGCCCCGACCACACGGAGAAGGCGACGATCTTCGCGCTGCTCCGCGCAACGGAGACCCTCGACCTGCACCTGACCGAGTCGTTCGCCATGCATCCGGCTGCGGCCGTTTCCGGCTTGTACTTCAGTCACCCGGCGTCGCGCTACTTCGGGGTGCGTCGTGTCGGGCGCGACCAGATCGAGGAGTACGCGCAGCGCAAGGCCATGGCCGTCGCCGACGTGGAGCGCTGGCTCGGCCCGGTCCTCGGTTACGCCTCGCTCTGAGGGTCCACGGACCGCTCCAGGGCTTCGGTGAACGAACGCAGACGCTCGAGGACCGCAGGGTCGATGTCGGTACCCGACGGTCTCGCCAGGGCCACCTTGATCCGGTCGTAGGTGGCTTCGGCGAGACCGCAGTCTCGGCATGCGTCGAGGTGTTCGGTGATCGCCGGTACGTCGACGGGGTCGATCTCGCCGTCCAGGTAGCTCTGCAGTACCCGTGCCACCTGCCGACAATCGGCATGGTCGGGCAGCGGCTGGTGCCGGTGTCGGGTGAATCTCATGATCGTGCTCCTCGCACGGTGTAGCCCTCCGACTCCAGCTGGGACTTGATGCGTTTACGGCCCCGGTGGAGCCGGCTCATGATCGTGCCGAGCGGTACGCCGAGCTCGTTTGCGGCCTCCTGGTAGCTCCGACCCGCGATGTCGACCAGTTCGACCGCGTCGCGGAACTTCCCAGGCAGGTCGGCGAAGGCGCGTTCGACCTCGGCGTCGAAACCCACGTCCACGACGATCTCTTCCACGGACCGCCCCGTCTCGGTATCGGCGAGGCGTTCCATGGCGGCGTCGGGGTCGCGCAGCAGTTCGGGGCGCCGCCGGCGCACGCGGTTGATCTGGGCGTTGCGCAGGATCGTCAACAGCCACGCACGTGGGTAGCGGCCGTCGAATCGGTCGAGGGCGCGATAGGCCCGCAGGAGGGTGTCCTGGACGAGGTCCTCGGCGTCGGCGGCGTTGCGCGTCAGTGATATCGCTACCCGGTACAAGACATCGACCTCGGGGAGGACGAGCTCGGCGAAGCGTCGGTCGGTCGCGGAGGTCGTCGTCGGCGCGCTGGGGGTCGTATCGGGCCGCTCCACGTCGGTCAGGCTAGTGGGCCGGTCTCGGCGGAGCGCACCCGTTATGTAGTTCGTACTACGTGAATTTGGCGGATTGCCGGGGAATTGGTCTTACAGCTGTGTAATTTGGGCGCTGTTCGACGCACAAGAGAAGCCCGTGCTCGAGCCACTACCGAACAGGCCCAGGGCGGGCATCAGGAGGAATACCAATGAACAAGTCCGAGCTCGTCGATGCGCTTGCCGAGCGTGCCGGCGTCACCAAGACCGATGCCGATGCTGTTCTGAAGGCGCTCGAGGACGTCGTCACCAGCGAGGTCGCAACAAAGGGTGGCAAGATCACCCTCACCGGTTTCATGACCTTCGAGCGCACCTACCGCGGACCACGCACTGGTCGGAACCCCCAGACCGGCGAGACGATCAACGTTGCCGGGGCCAACGCGATGAAGCTCAGCGCCGGCTCCAAGCTCAAGGCGGCGGCGAAGGCGTCCAAGAAGGCCTAGCGACGGCGCATCGTCGTCACGAGCACGTACGAAACATCGGGGATCGTCGACGAGACGGTCCCCGATGTCGTTTTCACCCCAGGAGGGTTCAATGAGCGCATCCATCCCCCAGCCGGTCGACGTGCTGCCCCACCGCGACCCGTTCCTCTTCCTCACCGAGGTCACCGGTTACGAAGCGGGGTCCTGGGCCGAGGGCTACTGGCAGCTCGGCGACGACGAGGCCTTCTTCGCCGGCCACTTTCCCGGCCGTCCGACGTTGCCGGGGGTCCTGATGTGTGAAGCCATCGCCCAGCTCGGGGCGTACGTGGTGCTGCTCGATGAGCGGTTCGTCGGTCGCATCCCGTTGTTCGGGGGCCTCGATGGTGCCCGGTTCCGCCGCCAGGTGCTCCCCGGCGACCGACTCGACCTGCGCATCGACGTCCAACGGATGTCGGCGCGCGCGGGCAAGGCCACCGGGACTGCCTCGGTCGGCGGAGAAAGAGCTTGCTCCGCTGAGGTGATGTTCGTCATCGGTTGACGCCGAGTGGCGCCGCGGTGAGGCGTCAGGCCGGTCCGAGGATGATCGTGCCGTTGTGACCGCCGAAGCCGAACGAATTGCTCATCGCCGGACCGGGTTCCCAGGCGAGATGCTGACCGAGGACGAGGTTGATCGGCGCAATTTCGGGATCGACCGCTGTCGTTCCGAAGGTGCGCGGGATCAGCCGGTGCTGCATCGCGAGAATCACGGCGACGGCCTCGATCGCTCCTGCAGCACCGAGGCCGTGGCCGGTTACCCCCTTGATGGAGGTGATCGGGGGTCCCCCGGCGCCAAAGACCTTGGAGACCGCCTCGGCCTCGGCGGCGTCGTTCAGCGGGGTCGACGTGCCGTGGGCATTGATGTGGGTGATGTCCGCGGCGCTCAGGCCGGCATCTTCGAGGGCCAGCTCCATGCATCGCACGGCACCGGAGCCACCAGGCGCGGGTGCTGTGATGTGATGGGCATCTGCGGTGCTCGCGGATCCGAGGATCTCGCCGAGGACCGTGGCCCCACGGGCGACCGCCATCTCCCACTCCTCGAGAACCAGCACGCCGGCGCCCTCGGAGTGCATGAAGCCGTCGCGTGCGGCGTCGAACGGGCGGCTGATGCCCGCCGATGACGTGGCGGTCATGTTGATGAAGCCCTGCTTGCCGACCGGGCTGCGCGCGGCCTCGCTGCTGCCGGTGATCACGGCGTCGCATCTGCCGAGCCGGATCAGGTCGGCCGCTCGGCCGATCGACTGGGTGCCCGCCGCGCACGCGGTGACGGTGTTCTCGCAGGGGCCTTGGAAGCCGTAGCGCATGGAAACCGCCGCGGCCGCTGCGTTCGACATCATCATCGGCACCAGGAACGGCGAGACGCGTCGTGGGCCCTTCTCGATGAAGATGCCGATCTGCTCCTCGAGGGTGCCGATGCCGCCGACACCGGTGCCGATCCACACGCCGATGCGACCCGGGTCGGCGCTGAGCTCACCGGCTTGGGTCAGGGCCTCGTCGGCTGCTGCCAGCGCGAACTGCGTGAAGCGGTCCGCACGGCGAGCGTCCTTCGCGTTGCCGTCGAAGTAGGGCAACGGATCGAACTCGATGATGTCGAAGCCGGTGTCGGGCACCCCGGTGAGGAGGCCTTTCCAGAAGGTCTCGGTGTCGGTGCCACAGTTGGCGACGACGCCGATGCCCGTGACGGCAACGCGGCGGGCCATCAGAGCTTGCTGGTGACGAGAGTGAAGGCTTGACCGGCGGTGGAGATGCCTTCGAGCTCGTCCTCTTCGACGGTGACGTCGAACTCCTCCTCGAGCGCCATGACCAGCTCGACGAGGTCCAGGCTGTCGGCGTCGAGATCGTCAGCGAAGCTCGCCTCCATGGTGACCTTGGAAGCGTCGACGGAGAGAACTTCGACGGCGCACTTCTTGAAGCGTTCGAACTGCTCGTCGCTCACGGGTTGCCTTCTTTCATTGGATTGCGGCGGTGCTCGCCTGGAACGAACGGAGAAAACCTAGCGGCTGGGAAGCTCAACCCATTGCCAACCCGCCATCGACCGCGAGGACGACGCCGGTGATGTAGCCGGCGTCGTCGCCGGCGAGGAACGTGACTGCCGCAGCGATCTCCGCGGGGTCCGCGAAACGCTTGAGGGGGACGCTGTCGAGCATGGCCGTCTTCTGGTCATCGCTGAGGGCATCGATCATGTCGGTCTGCACCGGTCCGGGAGCGACGATGTTGACCGTGATGTTGCGTGTCGCGAACTCCTTGGCAAGCGACCGGCCGAGACCCACGAGCCCGGCCTTGGACGCGGCGTAGTTCGCTTGTCCGGCCTGTCCGCCGAGGCCGACGACGGAAGAGATGAACACGATGCGGCCCCAGCGCGCCCTCATCATCGACTTGGTTGCGCGTTTGGCCACGCGGAACCCGGCGGTGAGGTTGGCATCGAGCACACTGGTGAAGTCGTCCTCGCTCATCCGGAGAAGCAGGCCGTCCTTGGTGATGCCGGCGTTGGAAACGAGGATCTCGACGGGCCCGAGCGCCTCCTCGATCTGGGTGAAGGCTCGATCGACCGATGCTGCGTCGGTCACGTCACAGGGCACCGCCAGGAGCCGTTCGTCGTCGGGCGCGGCGGACCGGTACGTCACGGCCACACGATGGCCGGCGTCGGTGAGCGACCGCGCGATCGCGAGGCCGATCCCGCGGTTGCCGCCGGTGACCAGCGCCACGCGGCTCATGGCCGGTGGCCGCCCCAGCGGATCACCGCGCTGGCGGAGGTCATGCCGGCGCCGAAGCCGACGAGCAGCAAGATGTCGCCGGCGGCGATGCGACCGTGGTCGATCGCGTCCACCAACGTCAGCGGTATCGACGCCGATGAGGTGTTGCCGGTGCGGTGGATGACCTCCGCGGCTTTCGAGCGGGGAATGCCAAGGCGCTTCATGGCCGCGTCGATGATACGGATGTTGGCCTGGTGAGGCACGACCAGCGATACGTCCGATGCGCTCACGCCGGCGTTCTCCAGGGCTGCTTCTGCGGACTCGCACATGGCGACCACGGCCTGCCGGAAGACCTCGCGTCCCTCCATCTTGAGATGGCCGCCGATCTCGGCATGGAGGATGTGGCGCAAGCCCCCCATGCTGGCGAGATTCCACCCGAGTAGCTGTCCGGGGCCGTCGACGGATTCGAGGACGACCGCCCCGGCGCCGTCGGCGAAGAGGATCGCGGTGCTGCGATCGCTCCAGTCGGTGATGCGCGAGAGGGTCTCGGCCCCGATGAGCAGCACCTTGTCGCAGCCGTTTGCGATGAACCCGTGCGCGGTGACCAGGCCGTACACGAATCCGCTACAGGCGGCGTTGATGTCCATCGCACCGCACGTGAGTCCGAGCTCGTGTTGCACCTTCGACGACGTTGCCGGGACCTGGTCGTCGGGTGTCGTCGTGGCGAGCACGAGGAGATCGATCTCGGAGGGATCGACGCCGGCGCGCTGGAGCGCCAGTGCGCCGGCCTCGACGGCCAGGCCCGACGTGGTGCCCCCGATGCGGCGTTCGCGGATACCGGTCCGCTCGCTGATCCAGTCGTCGCTGGTGTCGAGTGTCGCGGCGAGATCGTCGTTGGTGACGACCTTGTTCGGCAGTGCGGTGCCCCATCCGGTGATGACGGCGCCGCGCGTGGGAGTCAGGTTCTGCATGGCCTCAGCTCGTTCGTAGCCAGGCGATCGGCTGGCTCGCGGTGACTCGCTCGCCATCGACGGCGAGGAATCCTTGGATCTCCCCGGCGAAAGGGCTGCGCACCTCGATGCCGTTGACGTGGCCGATGAGTCGGCCGGCGTCGATGATGGTGCCGGTGAGCGCCTGGTGGACCGGAACGAACACGCCCGCCGAGGGGCTCACGACGAGACGCTCCGTGGCGAACAGGTGCTCGCCTTCGAGCGCCCCGCCGGCGATCGGGGCCGGCTGACCCGAGACGGCCTCGAGGAGGGCGTCGATGTCGTCGGGGGTGTTGACCTTCAGTGTCCGCCCGTCCTTGACGGTTCGTTTGGCCATCCCGGTGAGCACCGCGCCGGGGCCGAGCTCGACGAAGGTGGTGAACCCGGCGGCATCGAGCGCGTGGAGGGTCTGGCGCCAGCGCACGGGGCTCGTCAGCTGGGAGGAGAGCAGCGCCGGCCAGTCGCCGGCGGAGTCGTGACCGATCGCGTCGACGTTGGCGAACACCGGATGATCCGGGTCCCGGAACTCGACCTGGTCGATGGCCTTGCGGAGGCGTTCGCGCGCCGGGCCCATGAACGGTGTGTGGAAGGCGCCCGATACCGGCAGGGGCATCGAGCGCTTCGCTCCGAGCTCCTTCGCGACCGCACACGCAGCCGCGACCCCCGAGGGGGACCCGGCGATGACGACCTGGCCGGGTGCGTTGAAGTTGGCGACCCACACATCGTCGTCGACCCGGTGGCACGCGCTCTCGACGAGATTGTCGTCGAGGCCGAGGATCGCGGCCATGGTGCCATCTCGGTCCTCAGCGCACACCTGCATCGCTTCGCCGCGCTCGAACACCAGCCGAACGCCGTCGTCGAAGTCGAGGGCCCCCGACGCAGTCAGCGCGGAGTACTCGCCGAGGCTGTGGCCAGCGTGGGCGACGGCGCTGACTCCCACACGCTGGACGGCGTCGAACACGACCATCGACGTGAGGAACGTCGCCAACTGCGCGTTGCGGGTGTGGCGGAGCTCGTCGTCGTCGGCGCGGAGGAGCAAGGCCTCGAGGTCGCGCCCCGATGTCTCGGCGGCGTCGACGACGAGCTCCCACGAGGGATGGTCGACCCAGGCTTCGCCCATGCCGGACTTCTGTGACCCCTGGCCGGGGTAGGTGAACACGATCATCGCTGGGCTACAACCTCTCGGGGGCGGGCGTGGTTGTGGACTGCATTGTGACTCACGACGGGAGACGAAGGTTTCATCCTGGTTACGAATTCGAATCTGCGCAACTTCGGCGTCGTGCTCGACCCCGTCGCCGTCGCCGTCGCCGGCGCCGTGGCCGTGTCGGTGTGAGGGGCGCGTGGGTGGCACCGGGCGCCCCCGAGGCTACGCTGCTTGCGCGCCGCAAGCGAGCGGTTCGCCCACCCACGCCCGGGTGGCGGAAGTGGCAGACGCGGGGGACTCAAAATCCCTTTCCCGTAAGGGAGTGCGGGTTCAAGTCCCGCCCCGGGCACAACGGCTGACCAGCGGAGTCCAGCCGCCCCTCGGCCTGTCGCGTCAACCAGGTGCCGTGGTCACAGATTGGTCACAGTTGGTCACGATGCGATGACGTCGACGACGCGCTCAATCGCGACCGGCTCAGTGTGACCCACCACCGCTCGGAGGCACACTGCACGGTGTACCCGGTTCCGTACTGGTCGTGGCAGGCCGATGGTCCATGGGCACCGACCCGAGAGCCGCTACCAGGCTGAACGGGTCCAACGTTGCGGGTCGCTCGTCAGACTCTTCATTGAGCGCGCACTCCGGCGTCGGTCACGCACCGATGCCATGGGAGCGTCGACCGGTCCGGTCGTGCCGCGTCGGTGAAGCATTCACACTGGTTGGGCGGTTGCTTGCGCGGTCAGGGTCTGCGGGCGCGGAACGGGTAGCCATGGACGTCAAAGGTTCTGGCGTTGGCTTCGCCGCTCGCGCCCCCGAACGTGTCGACCGGTCGCCCGATCTCGATATCGACGAACCCGATTTCGTCGAGCATCTTCTTCCAGCCTGCGCACGGCAGGCCACCGGCGATTCAACCGGTCCACAAGTCGATCTGGCGCATCGCCTCTTCGGGCACGGGCCGGCCGTTGGCGATGTCGGCGAACTGCAACACCCCTCCGGGGCGCAACACCCGCCACGCCTCATTGAATGCGACCGCCTTGTCAGGACAAAGGTTGATCACCCCGTTGGAGATCACGACGTCGGCCCACCCATCGTCTACTGGGAGTTCCTCCAGATAACCGGCGCGGAACTCCACGTTGGTGACACCCATCGTGGCGCCGGTGGAGCGCGCCTTCGTGAGCATCTCGTCGGTCATGTCCACGCCGACCACATAGCCACCGGCCCCGACGGCCCGGGAAGCCAAGAACGTGTCGAAGCCCGCGCCCGAGCCGAGATCCACCACCTTCTCGCCAGGTCGAAGTGCACGCAGCTCAAAGGGGTTGGCGACCCCGGCGAAGGACTCGACCGCGACCGCTGGAAGATCATCGACCGCCCCCATGTCGTAGCCGCATCGCTCAGCCGCGGCGCGTCCGGTGTGGAAGTGGTAGTCGTCATCAGGGGCCACAGCGACGGCTGCGTACTTGAGGCGTACCTCATCGCGCAACGCGTCGATGTCGACCGGCATCGACGGCCCCCCTGAATCGCTCGTCGTGGTACTCATGGCTCCAGTCTCGCGGCCGGTCTCCGAAGAGTCCAGAGGCTCACAGGCGAACAGGCCAACGCCGCGGTGTTCGGGCCTGCGCAGTCCGGTCTCATGAGAAGCCGCCAGTGTCGTCGACTCGATCTTGCATGGACCTTTCGTTGGTTGTTTCGGGGGTGTGAACACCTGGGGCGATTCGGAACAACTCGCCACGAGCCATTGACGGCCACGGCCGACAGGGCAACTATCAGAAGTTGTCGATGAACAACGTCGATGAACAACGTCGATCAACGACAAGGGGCGAAAGTGAAACAGCGTGGTTCCGGTCCTCTGCAGCGCGTCTGGTTCCTCGCGGCGATGGTGGCACTCGTCGCCGCGGCCGCGACCAGTCTTTCGATCGCGCGTGCCCCCATACCGCTCGAAGCGCCCGCCGGAGCATCACCACTGCTTCCTGTGGCGACGATCACGCTCGACCTCACCGGGTCCACCAAGGCGTTCCACTTCGACCCGAACACACCTGGTAACGCGAGCGACGACGAGGTACAAACGCTCACGCCCAACAAGTGCGTGATCGGGTCGAGCGGCGCCTCTCTGGTGCTGCTCGGCGGTCCTGCCGGGACATTCGACAACGGTATGGGCGTCTACGGCGGGGCAGCTGCTGGCGGCCGTGGAACACCGTGCTCGCGCGTCGGGAACGGCCAGGCCCTGACCTGGACGCTCGACCACGCCAACCCGGTCCTTGCCGGGCTGCACGCGATGGCAGGCTACGCCGACATCGAGGCGAAGGGCAACGTCGTCGTGCAGGCGGAGCTCTTCCTCGGCTCGACGTCGGTTGCGACATCGAAGCTCTACACCGGTGAAAGCGTTTCCTCCGCTCCCGACGGCGCTGCGACGTGCAATGGAGGGTCGAGCGACTCGGGCAGTGACTCCGGCCCGTCGGACAACTGCCCCTTCGTGCTGGCCGAGGCCGGTGACGGCATCTTGTTCGATCGCGTCGTCTTCACCGCTGTGGATGGCATCGGCGAATTCTCGGTCGACGACGGCGAGGACTGGGGCTCAGCCGCCGATTCCAACCGGACGTACCTGGTGCTCACTGACGCAGGCGTTCTCGATTGCGGCGATTCCTTCGGTGACGCCGGCGTCGCAGCGGCCGTGAGTGCGAGCCGCCTCGACAACGCCGATGACAGCACTTGCGTGGCGATCCTCTACCGACTCGACATCGACAGCGGCGTGAACTTCGTCAAGGACCCGACCTTCCAGACGACCGCGGCCTACATCTTCGACCTCGTGTGGACGCAGGAGTCGGCTACCTACCCGATCGACCCCACTCGCATCGTGTTCGACACTGCACCCGTGCCATCGCCGCTTCCACCAGCGGGGGAAGAGGGCGTCGAGATCCAGATCTGCGAGGGTCAGCCCCAGAAGGTCGACGGCACCAACGTCGACGGCTCCCTGCGCTACGTCGATACTGACGGCAACGACCCTGACGTCGCCCGGCTCGTCGGTATCGACACGACGCCCAACGACCCCCATGCGACAACGCAGCCCACCAACCGGCTCGACATGGTTCCCGCGTCGAGATCCGGGTTCGACGAGTACTTCGAGTACGCATGTGTCCTGCACGAGGAGACGACCTATCTGGGTGCTGACACGATGGTCGTGCAGCAGCGGATCTACGTCACCGGTGATCTCAGGATGTTGCGCTAGCGGCTCCGCGGAGACCGGCCAGCATGGTCTGGGCCCGGTCCAGCGCAGTGGCATCGACCTCGACCCCGATCTGGGCGGCATGGTCGGCTTGGAAGATGACCAGCAGGGCCTCGTCGAAAGCGAGGCCCTGCTCGCGAGCGGTGTCGACTCCGGCGGCGATGACCGGCTCCAGCTCGGCGAAACGTCCGAGCTGCGCAAGTGCCATGCCGCGGACGTAGGCCAGGCGTGGGCCGATGAGGTCGGCCTCGGTACCCGCACGTGCTTCGCCCTTCGCGAGGCGCGCCAGCGCCTCGTCGGCGCGACCGAGTCGAATGAGACGTTCCGCGTCGGCGACCATGGCTTCCAGCACGCTGCTGAGCTGCCCGAGCGCCTCGAACTCGGCGATCGTCCGGGTGAGGAGCCGCTCCGCCTCGTCGAGGCGGTCGGTTTCGACCAGGAGACGCCCGAGCTGGATTTCTGCGTACGCAGCGCCGTCGACGTAGCCGATGGAACGCAGCACCCGGACCGCCTCACGTAGGAACGGTTCGGCCTCGCCGAGGTGTCCGCTCATGAGGAGGATCTCGCCGAGGTTCGACGCAGTGGTGGCCGCGCCGGCCATGTCCCCGAGCCGAACGATCTCGGCACGCGCCCGTTCGAGGTGCTCGACCGCCTCGGCCCACCGGCCGATGTGGAAGAGGACGTTGCCCAAGTTGTTCTCCGATCGAGCCGCCATGCGGCGCTCGCCAAGCTCGCGGTAGATCGCCACGGCCTCCCGGAGGTAGCGACCGTCGGCGGGTGTCCCGAGGTACAACAGAGAGATCTCGAGCGCCGCCAGGGCCTCGGCGAGGCCGGCTCGCGCGCCGGCTCGTCGCGCGAGCTCGACGGCGTTCTCGGCACGAGTGCGAGCATCGCTGAAGCGTTCCTGGCCGAAACGAACCATCGCGCCGAACGACGCGAGGCGGGCGCGCATGACCCCGGCTTCCGGGGTGTCCACGCCTTCGAGCTCGCGTCGGCCAAAAGCGAGTTCGCGTAGTGCATTCGAGAACGAACCGGCTCGCTCGCGCGCACGCGCTCGCTTGAGGAACAGCTCCGCGCGGCCCACCGGGTCCCTGGTGAGACGCGACGCGCGCCGGAACGCGTCGAGCGCACCGTCGAACAACCCGGCGACCTCCGAGACATCGCCGAGCCTGGTCCACACCTCGGCTCGCTCGCCGTCGCCGATGTCGGGCAACCGCCGGGCCGCCTCGAGGGCCCGTTGATAGTGGGTAGCGGCGTCGGTGTTCGCGAATGCACGCTCCGAACGTTGGGCAGCGAGGCGTGCGTAACGCCACGTGCGGGCATGGTCCTGCGCCCGCCAGAAGTGGCCGGAGAGGGTGTCGGCGTCGGCCTCGACGTCGGTGGACATGGTCTCTAGGACCTCGCCTGCCTCACGGTGGAGGCGGGTGCGAACGCGGTAGGCGAGGCCCTCGTACGCGACGTCACGTATGAGGGCGTTGCGGAAACGCAGCCGTTCGTTGCCCTCGGGGTCGAAGAATGCCTGCAGCCGCTCGGCCGTTGCCGGGTCGAGCACGAGCTCCTCACGCTCGAGCACCGCGTCCAGCGTCCGCCGACGGAAGCTTCGACCGAGGACGGATGCGTAACTCAGGATGCGCCGCGCGACCGGATCGAGCGCATCCACCTGGGCGGCCATCGCAGCGTTGAGCGACTCGGGCACCGCCTCGAGCGAGCCGACCTCCCGGATCGCTCGGACCAGCTCCTCCACGAACAGCGGGTTGCCCCCGGCGCGGGCGACCAGGCCGTCGATCTCGTGGGGTCGCAACGGCGTGGTCTGGGTTGCGTCGATGATCATCGCGGTGATCGTGTCGTCGTCGAGCGGGACTAGCTCGATGGTCTCGCCTGACTGCGGCGTGAACCCTCGTTCGGTTCCCCGTCGGGCAACGACGAGCAGCCAAGGGTGGGACCGGCACGCGTCGGCGAGCTTTCCAAGGAGGAGGCTTGACGCCTCGTCGGCCCAGTGGGCGTCCTCGGCGATGAGCACCATCGGGCCCTGAAGGCCCGCTTCGAGCAACGCGATCGCGACGTCAGCGGTTCGATCGGGGCGGAATTGGGGGTCGATGGCATCGGCCTCCGGCGTGGTCGGCACCTCGACGTGTGCGACCTCGGCGATGAGCGGAGCGAGGGGCACGAGCGAGGCGTCCAGCGCTTCGACGCCTCTCAGCAGTGAGTCGCTCATCGTCGCCGGATCGCCCCGCTCGACTCCCAGGAGCTCCCGCACCCGGTCGCGGAACATGCGATACGGGCTGGTCGAGCCGTAAGGCTCGGCGCGGACTGGCACAATGGCGGAGCTGCTCAACTCAGAGAGGGCCTGACGCATCAGCCGGCTCTTGCCCATGCCGGTGACCCCGACGATCGTGAGGACGCCACCGGCTCCCGAGGCCACCGCAGCAACAGCGGCGCGTGCTGTCGCCAGCTCGGTCTCGCGTCCGAGCAGCGGCCGTTCATCGTTGCCGTGGGGGCGCCGGGGACCGACCTCGGAGCCGATGTCATACACGACCTGGGGGACGGCCTTGCCCTTGAATTCGAAGGGCCCTGCAAGTTCGGTTTGAAAGAGGTGGTTCGCGTGCTCGAGGACGGCCGGATGCGCATAGAGATGGCCGGGCGGCGCCTTCGCACAGATCCGTGCGGCTGTGTTCGTCGTGTCACCCATTGCGGAGTAGGCCGCTCGGCTGAGGGTGCCGACTTCGGCGGCGAACACGTGCCCGCGATTCACGCCGGCCTGGAGGGGCAGGGGACAACCGCTGTCGAGAATCGCTCGGAGGGCGCGTAGCATGCTCGACTCGTCGTCTTCGCTCGCGTGCGGCACGCCCGAGCCTGCGAAGACCTTTCCGCCGTCCTTGTCGACATCGACCGCGAGGAGGGTCACCCCCTCGGCCAAGAACGCTTCCTCCACGACGCGCAGCGTTTCGTCGAGCGCGTGGGCAACGGCATTGGGCCCGCCTTCGGCGAGCAGGGCGTCGGTACCGGAAAAGCGGATGAAGGCGATGGTCGCAACGCGATGCTCCGGGTCGGGTGGGCCGAGCTCGAGCACGGATCCGAGAGTGCGTGGGAACAGCCGGACAAGGACGTTGCGGTCGACGGGTTCCTCGTGGCGCCGACCGGTCGGCGGGTCTGGTGCCTTCGCCCAGCGGAGTACCCGGCGTCCGTCCCCGCGGTCGCGGGAAAATCGCAGGCCCAGCGCTTCCGCCCCGCCGGCGCTGAGCAGGATCTCGCCGGGCTGGGCGGCTCCCTCCGCTTCGGTGACCGCGGTTGCGGCCGGACCGAGGACCACCAGCTCGCGGTGTGGCGCGCCGACGAGGAACAAGTCAACGGGTCCGGTGTGGACGCCAACCGACATCGACAGGGCCAGCCTACCGACCGAGGTCGGGACTGCCTGGGCTTCGCGTAGCGCCGAGCGCATCTCCACCGCAGCGCAACATGCCTGCCGAGCGTGGCTGGCTCCTTCGAAGAGGAACAGGAGCGCATCGCCCCCGAACTTGAGAAGCACACCTCCGCGCCCGGCGGCAGTTTCGAGCATGGCACCGAACACCCGGCTCAGCGTTTCCACGAGCTCCTCCGCTCCGATCCTGCCGCGTTGCGCCAGGCGTTCCGAGAGCGCGGTGAACCCTGAGATGTCGGCGAACACGAGTGTTCCGTCGATTTGTCGAGACCGCTGCGCTGGCGTCGCGAGCTCCCAGTCGACAGCGATTGCCGGGATGTGTCGGCGCAGCGACATGGCGTTCCGAAGGTCGGGGACGCTCCGGGGATCAGCGTTCATGCCCAGATCCCCGCAACGTCGTCTCGACGATCGGTCGATCAGCAGGTGCCGTGAGGAGGGCACCGTTCTCATCGTCGGTTCGATGCGTCTCGTGGCGGAACAAGGTCATCCTCGGAAGTCTCCCGGCCGGAGCGCAGTCGAACACTTACTCCGCCGCATCGTGCCCGAACGTAGCTCAGCTCACCCTGATCCCCTGGCCGCCGATCCGCCAGATCGACCGATGCTACAAGACGCGATTCGAGTGAGCTGTCGCTGGAACTTGGTAGGGTCGGTTAACGCCCCGTGGGACCTGCTCGCGGGAATGGGCGGAAAGGTCGACTCGGGACGGTGGCCAACGCACCAGGAGGTGAGCCGGGCGGTACCGCGGCGCCGATCGAGCGTCGATCTGGGCTGCCCTACGCCGAGTTCGTCGACACCTACGTGAGCCGCAACGCTCCGGTGATCGTGACCGACGCCATTGGGAGCTGGCCCGCTCTTGCGCGATGGACCCCCGGATTCTTCCGGTCCGAGTACGGCGACACCGCGACCGGTCTCGGCGGCCTGACCCTGCGAGAGCTGATCGATCTGCTCGAGCGGCCCATCGACGGCGAGGCCCCTCCCTACCTGCGGAATCGACCCATCGATCGTGACTTCCCCGAGCTGAAGCCCGACATCTCGCCGCTGCCTGACTACCTCCGGCCGAACTGGTTCGACAATCCACTCGTCCCCTCGCGCATCTCGAACTACCGGACCGACCTTTTCATCGGCGGACGGGGGGCGGGCTTTCCGTACCTGCACTACGACAACTATCACGGGTATGCGTTCATCTTCCAGATCTATGGCGACAAGGACGTGCTGGTCGTGCCACCGGAACAGTCGGCTTTCGTCTATCCGCAGGTGGCGGCGAACGGGGTCGGGAACGTCTCCGCCATTCGAGACGTCGACAACCCCGACCTCGAGCGATTCCCGATGTTCGCTTGTGCGACGCCGAGCCGATGCACGCTCGGCCCTGGGGAGATGTTGTTCGTGCCCTCGGGATGGTGGCACACCACCAAGATGCCGGGGCTCTCGATCTCCGTCAGCAGCAACATCGCCAATGGCCACAACTGGGGCGCGCTCATGTCCGATGTCTGGAACGCCCGCGGGCAGCGGCCCCTCAGGGCCGTGGGGGCGATGCCCTACCTCGCCACGATCTGGGCGATCGAACGCGCCCGTGACGCCGCATATCGAAGCCGTCGGCTCCGGGGCCGCGATGCCGACGGTCGGGCGTCCCGGTCGACTCCGGCGCCATGACCGCCCGCATCCAACCCGATCCGAGTCAGATGCCGGCCGCCGTGCTCGTCGGTCTGGAGGACATACGCGGGGTACACGCGGCCCGCACGCTCGCGGCTCACGGGGTGCGCGTGGTGGGGATCTCCCGGAGCCCGAAATCCTACGGGCGCCGCACCAGAGCCTGTAGCGAGGTGCACTACGCCGACACCAGGACCGCGGCATTCGTCGATCTGCTGGAGTCGCTGGCGCCGTCGTTCACGGTCCCGCCGGTGCTCGTACCCTGCACCGACATGGCGGCACTGTTCGTTTCGCGCCACCGCGACCGCCTTGCCGGCTACCGCCTCACGCTGCCGTCGATCGAGACGGTGGAGACGCTCATGGACAAGGTGGCCTTCTACCGGTGGGCCGAGGCGGAGGGCCACCCGATACCGCGGACCCGGTTCGTGGCGACGCCGGAGGAGCTGGCCGATGCCGCCGACTCGCTCCGATTCCCGCTCGTGGTCAAGCCTCCCAACAGCAAGTCGCCGACCTGGCTCGCGCACACCAACGCCAAGGCGTTCCGTGTGGATGACCGTGCTGAGCTCGATCGTGTCTTCGCGGACTACGGCCCGCCGGTCGCGACGCCGCTCGTGGTCCAGGAGTGGATCGCGGGACCCGAGACCGAGCTGTACGCGTGCCATGGGTATTTCGATGAGGGCGGCGAGCCGCTCGCCACCTTCGTCTCGCGCAAAGTCCGCCAATGGCCGGTCGAAACCGGACAGGCGTGCCTCTCCGAGGAGGTCCACGACGAGGTGGTCTGCGAGATCACCCGCAAGCTGTTCCGCTCCATCGACTTCCGGGGCCTCGGCTACGTCGAGATCAAGCGGGACGTCAACACCGGCCGGTACCTGATCGTGGAGCCCAACATCGGGCGGGTCAGCGGCCGGATGGCGATCGCCGAGGCGGGCGGCGTCGAGCTGCTCTACACGATGTATTGCGACGCTGCGGGCCTTGCGCTCCCGGGGGCACGGACCCAGACCCCGGACGGCCGCGCCAAGTGGATCTACCTGCGCCAGGACCTCATGTCGTCGATCAAGTACCTGCGCCGGGGGGAGCTGACCCTGACCGGTTGGCTACAGACGCTGCGTGGTCGCAAGCGATTCGCGCTCTTCTCGCTGCGCGATCCGGCCCCGTTCCTGTTCGACCTCGCTCGCTGTGTCGGCCTCGCGTCGAGACAGCGGGAGCGCCAGCGCCGCAGCGGGAAGACGCCGACCACGAAGGCGCCGAGTACCCGCGCCGCCAAGGCCTTCTTCGACGGCGTATTCGATCGGCCCTATGCCCAGACCCGGTACGCGTACCCGGAGAACCCCGAGGGGCATTACATCACGCCACACCTGCACCGCTTCCTGGAGGCGAACGACCTCCTCGACAAGCGTTGTCTCGAGGTCGGAACGGGATACGGCCAGTGCCAGCACCTGGTGGAGGACTACGTCGGCGTCGACCTGGCGTTCTCTGCAGCGAAACACCTCGATAAGCCCTTCGTCAACGCCCGGGCCAGCAGGTTGCCCTTCCCCGACGCGACCTTCGACGCCGTGTGGAGCAACCACGTCATGGAGCACGTGCCCTACCCCGAGGCGATGCTGGCCGAGATCTGGCGCGTACTCAAACCCGGCGGGTTCCTCTTCTTCACGGCCACCTGGCAGTGTGCGCCCTGGCTGGCGGAGGGGTACCCGGTGCGTCCGTCGTCCGAGCTCGATCGGCGCGGCAAGTTCGTCAAGTACACGGCCCCCGTCCGCGGGTCGGTCCCGTACCGTTCGATGCACGTCTTCCCCCGCCGGGCGCGCAATGCCCTGACCCACCTCGTGCGTCGAGAGCCCGTCGACCTGCACTACAAGAAGCTGCACCCCACCTACGAACGCAACTGGATGCCCGACGCGACGGCCGAGACGTCCGTCGAGCCCTACTCGGTGTACCTGTGGTTCACCTCACGCGGCGCCGAGTGCCTGAATTACCCAACACCGGCACGGGCTTTCCTGATGCGCACCGGACACCTGACCTTTCGGAAGCCGCCCGGCTGAGGCCAGGGGGCGACGCGTCAGGGCACGACGACGATCTTGCCGACGTGGCGGTCGGCTGCGAGCTCTGCGAACGCAACCTCGAGATCGGCCAGCGCGAATCGTCCGGCGATGCGCGGCCGAAAGAGCGTGAGACGGTCACCGAGGTCGTCTCGGACGCGGGTGAAGATCTCGGCGACCTCGTCGTCCGAGCGCGTCCGGAACGTCACGCCGATGAGCTCGATGCGTTTGCGGGCCAGCTCGTCGAGGTCGATGGTTGCCTCCCGACCCCCGAGCCGGCCGACCTGCACGATGCGACCCTGCACCGCGGCGGCCACGATGTTGCCCTCGAGTACCGATGCGCCGACGTTGTCGACGATCAAGTCGACGTCGGTCGCGACCTCTTCGAACGCTTCGACCGACGTGTCGATCGTGACCAGCTCGCTGTCGATCGGGCCGACATGCCGCCCGATGACGTCGAGCTTCGTCGACGAGCGGGAGGTCGCGAAGATCGTCGACGCGCCGAACGCTGCGGCCAGCTGGACTCCGGTGACGCCCACGCCCGATGAAGCGGCGTGGATCAGGACCCGGCCCCCCGGCGCCAGGTGGCCGTGGGTCACGATTGCATCGTGCATCGTCGTGAGCGCTACCGGCAGCGCACCGGCTTCCTCGTCGGACAGGCCTTCGGGCGCGGCGATGGCGAGACGCGCCTCGACGACGGCGGTCGCCGCGAAACCGTGGCCCCGGGCCATGATGCGATCTCCGACGGCAAACCCTTCCACCCCGTCGCCGACCGCCGTGATCTCACCCGCGAGCTCACGGCCAGGAGCGCTGGTGGGCGCCGACCCGTACGCGATCAGGTCGGCGCGATTGAGTCCCGCAGCGAGCACGCGCACGGCGAGTAGCCCCGGCCCTGGTCTCGGGCTCATGGGCGTGACTCGCGCAAGGGCCCAAGCGGCGCCTCGCCGCCCGGCACGGGGTATCGATCGACGTTGAGGATGAACGACACGAGCGTGTAGTAGCCCACCGCACCGATCAGGTCGATGGCGCCCTGCTTCCCCCACCGCTGCTCGACCCCGGCAAAGAGCTCGTCTTCGACGTCGCCAATGGTGAGCAGCGCCGACGCGAAGTCGAACACGGAAGCGGTGTCGGCGTCCATGGCGGGACGTGACCCGACGGCGATGGCGTCGGCGATCTCGGGGTCGAGCCCCGCGGCCAGGGCGAGTTCCCGATGGGCATGCCACTCGAACTGCGCGCTCCAGCGGCGAGCGGTCAGCAGGATCGCCATCTCGTTGAGGTGTGCCGGGATGCTCGAAGCGAAGCGGATGTGGGCGCCGAGGCGCTGGGCGGGATCCGCGAGCCCGGGACTGCGCAACAGCGCTTCGAACGGACCGCGGAGTCCTGTGGACATTGCCCGGGGCCCAGCGAGGATGGCATCGGCCACGGCCTGCGCCGCGGAGGTCATCTCCTCCGGTGGGATCGGACCGAATCGGCGTGGCGCGGGCATGGTTTCGACTCCAGGTTCAGTGCACGAGCGCGAGCAGCACGCCGGCAGCGACCGCAGAGCCGAGTACCCCCGACACGTTGGGGCCCATCGCGTGCATGAGCAGGTAGTTCTGTGGGTTGGCCTCCTGGCCGACCTTGTTGGCGACGCGGGCGGCCATGGGGACCGCGCTCACGCCGGCAGCGCCGATCAACGGGTTGATGGGGTCCTTGCCGACCTTGTTCATGAGCTTCGCGAGCAACACTCCGGCCGCGGTGCCGACGGAGAACGCGGCAAGGCCGAGCGCGAGGATGCCGAGGGTCTCGGCAGTGAGGAACTTGTGGGCCTCGAGCTTCGAGCCGACGGCGAGGCCCAACAAGATGGTCACGATGTTGATGAGCGCGTTCTGTGCGGTGGAGGAAAGGCGGTCGACGACGCCCGACTCGGTGAGGAGGTTCCCGAACATCAGTGCGCCGACGAGCGGTGTGGCGGTCGGGATGAGCAGGATGCACAACACGAGCACCAAGATCGGGAAGATGATCTTCTCGAGCTGGCGGACGTGACGCAGCTGGGTCATCTTGATCGCCCGCTCCTCGGGGGTCGTGAGCAGCCGCATGATCGGGGGTTGGATGATCGGCACCAGCGCCATGTAGGAGTAGGCGGCCACCGCGATCGCACCCAGGAGGTCTGGGGACAGCCGCGTCGACAGGAAGATGGCGGTGGGCCCGTCGGCGCCGCCGATGATGCCGATCGATGCGGCGTCGCGAACGCTGTAGTCGATGGCGCCGACGAGCTTCGAGATCGCCAGTGCTCCGATGAGCGTGGTGAAGATGCCGAACTGTGCGGCCGCGCCGAGCAGGGCGGTCTTGGGGCGGGCGATCAGCGGTCCGAAGTCGGTCATCGCGCCGACGCCGATGAAGATGAGCAGCGGGAAGAGCCCGCCGTTCTCGAGTCCGAACTTCGCCAGAATCCCGAGGAACCCGTCGGGACCGGTCATGTCGGCGACGGGGATGTTGGCCAGCAGGCCGCCGAACCCGATGGGGATCAGCAGCAGCGGCTCGAAACCCCGTCGGACGCCGAGATACAGCAACAGCAGACAGACCGGCAGCATTGCGAGTTGACCACCGCTGAAGTTCGCGATGCCAGTGGCATCCCACAGCTCATTGAGCTCGGTCATCGGCGATCTCCACGAGCGCGTCGCCGACTGCGACGGTTTGATTGAGGTTGCACAACACTGCGGTGACCGCGCCGCGCACGGACGTCTTGATCTCGATCTCCATCTTCAGCGCTTCGAGCACTACCAGGACGTCTCCCTCCTCGACGAGGTCGCCCTCGCTGACCTCGAGTCGGAGGATCTGCCCCGCCAGCTCGGCGGTGACGACGTGACCGGTCCCTTCGGGGGCACCTGGTGGCGGAACGGGCGACGTCGCGTCGCCCTCGCCGACGGCGTACGAGTACTTCTTGCCGTTGACGACAGCGGTACCGGCCCGACCGAGGTCGACGTCGTAACTGACGCCGTTGAGGGTTATCGACCACGACGACGACGCCGCCGTCGCCCGTACCGGTACCGCCTCGGCGGATGCCTTGCGCACCCCGTCGGGACGGTCGCCCTGGAGGAAGGCGATGCCCTTGTCCTTGAGGGCCGACACGATGAACACGTTCTCGTCGGTGACAGGAAGGTTGTGCTCGTTGAGCGTGGCCGTTGCTGCGGCGATGCCCTTGGTGGGGTCCTCGTCGTCCATCTCGCGTGGGTCGCGGGTCGTCGGCTCGAGTCCGAGCTGCTCGCTCGCGAGGGCGACGATCTCGGGGTCGGGAGGGACCGGCGTGCGGCCGAAATACCCGAGCACCATCTTCCCGTACCCCTCGGCGATGCGCGTCCACGGTCCGAGGACCACGTTGTTGTAGGCCTGCTGGAAGTAGAACTGGCTGACCGGGGTCACCGAGGTGCCGAAGCCACCACGCCGCACCACGTCGCCCATCGCGTGGATCACGGCAGGGAACTGGTGCAAGGTGCCGGCATCGCGCATCATCTGCGTGTTGGCGGTGAGCGCACCGCCGGGCATGGGGGAGAACGGGATGAGCGGCTCGACCGCGGTGGCTTCGGGGGGCATGAAGTAGTCGGACATGCAGTCCTTGAACACCGCCTCGGCGGCAACGACCTTCTCGACGTCGATCTCGTCGCCGCCGGTCCGGTTTCCCAACACGTAGTCGCTGCCGCGCAGCGCGTGCCACATGACGACGAAATCGGGTTGGCTCGTTCCGCCCGACACCGGCGCCATGGCGAGGTCGATGCCGTCGGCGCCCGCATCGAGCGCTGCCCGGTATGCCGCCACCGAAACGCCGGCGGTCTCGTGGGTGTGGACCCTGATGTGGACGGCGCTGCCGAGGCGGCGTCGGGCGAGGCGGACGGTCTCATAGACCTTCTGGGGCACGGCGGTACCCGACGCGTCCTTGAAGCACACCGAGTCGAACGGGATGTCGTTTTCGAGGATGCCTTCGAGGACGCTCAGGTAGAACTCCGGCGTGTGCGCGCCGGTCGCTCCCGGCGGGAGCTCCATCAAGGCGATGACCACTTCGTGGCGCAGGCCGGCGTCGGTGATGCAGCGTCCCGAGTACGACAGGTTGCGGACGTCGTTGAGCGCATCGAAGTTCCGGATGGTGGTCATCCCGTGCTTCTTGAACATCTTTGCGTGCAGGTCGATGATGTCGGAGCTCTGGGAGTCCAGCCCGACGACGCTCACACCGCGGGACAATGTCTGGAGATTGGCATCGGTACCGGTGGTCGTCCGGAAGGTGTCCATCATGTCGAAGGCGTCTTCCTGGCAGTACAGGTACAACGACTGGTACCGGGCACCGCCGCCGGCTTCGAAGTGGGTGAACCCCGCGTCGCGGGAGGCTTCGAGGGCGGGAAGGAAGTCCGCGGTCTTGACACGGGCGCCGTAGACGGACTGGAAGCCGTCCCGGAAGGCGGTGTTCATGACGGATACGAGTTTCTTGGCCATGCTCGCTGGTGTCGTCCTGTGCTGGTTCGGCGGTCGTTCGGGGTGCGTTGCCGGGCGGGTTGCGTTGCCGGCGGGTCGGGTCAGTGGGGTGCGTCGCGGCCGAGGTGTTCGGCGATGGCCAAGACCACGGCGATCTCCTGGTCGGCTCGGCTGACCCGTTCGCGCGCAGGTGTTGCGGGGGCCGGAGGATCGAACCGATCACCGAACGCGCCGAAGAACGCAGCCGATGCGTGCATCATCGCGACCAGCAGTCCGAGGAAGGCGAAGACGGCCACCATTCCCACGATCGTGAGGCGGACCCCTTCTGCGAGCATCGGTTCTCCTTCGAGTTCGCCACGGATCTGGCCTCGCAACCCGACACCTTACGAAGCCTGTGGACCAACGGCACATCCGTCGACCGCTCTGCGAGCAAGGAAGGCTCCTCGCGTGGCTCCCTTGGTCATGATGGCGCCCCGGGCTGGGCATAGAGTGGATGGCGTGAGCAAGACGATGACCGAGCGGCGCCTCATCGAGAACGGCGATCGCCTACGCGCCCTGCGTGACGACCTCCGTGTCGCCGACGAACAGCTCGCGCATTTCGATGACGAGGCCGAGGACGCCCGGATCCGGTCGCTCGTGTCGGAAACCCCGATCGCCGAGCGCGAGCACCGTGAGGCCGAGCGGCATGCACAGGCCATGCGGCGCCATCGCGACGAGGTGGCCGCCGAGATCGCCGCGCTCGAGGTGCACCAGGATGCGCTGCTCGACCAACTCGTCGCCGAGGGCGGCAGCTGATGACGCAGGCTCAGAGCGAGCCGCAGTCCCAACCCCCGGTGCGCATCGTCATCGCCGAGGACGAGGCCATCATCCGCCTGGACCTGAAGGAGAGCCTCATCGAGGAGGGCTACGAGGTCGTCGGCGAGACCGGGCGCGGCGACGAGGC
This sequence comes from Acidimicrobiaceae bacterium, assembly GCA_024641655.1. Classification (GTDB taxonomy): domain Bacteria; phylum Actinomycetota; class Acidimicrobiia; order Acidimicrobiales; family UBA8592; genus JAHECR01. The sequence continues at coordinate 26,026 of JAHECR010000009.1, read as the reverse complement.
GGTCGAGCTGGTCCGCGCCCTCGAGCCCGACGTCGCCATCCTCGACATCAAGATGCCCGGGATGGACGGCATCGAGGCCGGCAGGCTCATCAACGCCGACCGGCTCGCGGCGGTGCTGCTGCTGACCGCATTCAGTCAGCGAGATTTGATCCAGCAGGCGAGCGGCGCGGGCGTCCTGGCCTATCTGGTCAAACCGTTCCAGCGGTCCGAGCTCGTCCCTGCTGTCGAACTCGCGCTGGGGCGCTTCCGCGAGCTCAAGGCGATCGAGGGCGAGGCGGCCGCGCTGCAGGAACGCCTCGAGACGCGCAAACTCCTCGACCGCGCCAAGGGCCGGCTCATGGACGAGCAGGGCATGAGCGAGGGCGATGCCTACCGCCATCTGCAGCAGACGGCGATGGAACAGCGCAGCACGATGCGTGCAGTCGCCGAGGACATCCTGGCCGGGTAGGTTCCCACCGTGACCACGGTGATGTTGATCGACGGGAACTCGTTGTCGTACCGAGCGTTCTTCGCGCTCGCCGAGGCCGACATGCGCACCGCCAGCGGCCAGCCGACGGGGGCGGTGTACGGGTTCACCTCCATGCTCGTCAACCTCCTGCGCGACCACCGCCCCGACCGCATCGCCGTGGCGTTCGACCTGCCGACCCCGACGTTTCGCCACGAGCGCATCCTCAGCTACAAAGCAGGCCGGGCCGAGACGCCCGACATTCTTCGCCAGCAGTTGGGGCTCATCCGCCAGGTCATCGAAACGCTGGGCATCGAGATCCTCGAGACGCCCGGTTTCGAGGCCGACGACATCTTGGCGACGCTCGCCACCCAGGCCCGCGACGCCGGCGAGGACGTCATCGTCGTCACCGGCGACCGCGACAGCTACCAGCTGGTGGAGGACCCGCACATCAAGGTGCTGTACAACCGTCGGGGGGTCTCCGACTACGCGTTCTACGACGAGGCCGGGATCGCCGAGCGCACCGGCGTGAAGCCGTCGGACTACGTCACGTACGCCGCGCTCCGAGGCGATACCTCCGACAACCTGCCGGGGGTTCCCGGCGTCGGCGAGAAGACGGCGGCCAAGCTCGTCAACACCTACGGCAGCATCGACGCCATCTTCGCTGCGGTCGACGAACAGACGCCCAAGCTCCGGGAGAACCTCGTGGAGCACGAATCCCAGGTGCGTTCGAACGCCGAGGTGATGGTCCTCGTGCGCGACGTTCCGCTCGAACGCGATCCCGCCGACCTCGCCATGGGGTCCGTCGACGTCGAGGCGCTGCGCCAGCTGTTCGACTTCCTCGAGTTCCGGGCGCTCTACGACCGCATGGCCGAGGTGCTCGAGGGAGACTTCGGCACCCCGGCGTCGTCGCAGCAGGTGCTCGAGGCCGAACGCACGGACATGGAGACTCCCGCCCAGGCGGTGACGCTCCTCGAGGAGCTGGGGCGCGGCGAAGGGTTGCTCGCGGTCGCTCCTGCGTGGGTGGGCGACGACGAGCGCGGCCGCCTCGAGGGGCTGGCGCTGGTCACCTCACTGGCCGATGCCGACGTCGCCTGGATTCCCGGCGCGCTGCTCGACGATGCCAACGTCGCCGACGCGTTGGTGGCGCTCATCGCCAGCGGCCGGGCGCTGGCCGGCCACCACATGAAACCGCTCATCGGACACCTCCTCGGTCGGGGCATCGAGGTCACCGATCTCGGGCTCGACACCCAGCTCGCCGCCTACCTGCTCGACCCGGCGGAGGCCCGCTATCTCCTCGCTGACCTCGCCGCGAAGTACGCCAACGTCGAGCTTCCCCGAGACGGCGGCGCGGCCGAGGGACAGCTCGACCTCGACGGCACGTCGACGCCACCGGCGCAGAACGCGGCCCGAGAAGCGCTCGCGGTTGCGGCGTTGATCGAGCCGCTGCTCGCGGCCCTCGATGCGCAGGGTTTGCGACGGCTCAACGACACCGTGGAGGTGCCGCTCGTGCTCGTGCTGGCGAAGATGGAGCACCTCGGCGTGGGTGTCGATGTTGCACGCCTCAGGGCGCTGCGTGACGAGCTGTCATCGGAGGCCGATCGGTTGCGGGCGCTGGTGATCAGCGACGCGGGTGAGGACTTCAACGTCAATTCCACGAAGCAGCTCCGTGAGGTCCTCTTCGACAAGCTGGGCCTGACACCGCAGAAGAAGACGAAGACTGGCTACAGCACCGACGCCCAGACGCTCGAGAAGATGCGCGGCGATCATCCGATCATCGACCACCTTCTCGACTACCGAGAGGTGGAGAAGCTGCGCTCCACCTACGGTGAGGGCCTGCTCGCGGAGGTCGGACCGGGCGATCGGATCCGCGCGACGTTCAACCAGACCGTCGCCCGTACCGGCCGCCTCAGCTCGGATGCACCCAACCTCCACAACATCCCCGTCCGCAGCGAGACCGGTCGCGAGTTCCGCGAGGTGTTCGTGGCCGCCGAGGGCCACCAGCTGCTGGTGGCGGACTACAACCAGATCGAACTGCGCTGCATCGCGCATCTCGCGGAGGATCCGGGCCTGATCGCGGCCTTCGAGGCCGGCGATGACATCCACACGGCGACGGCGGCGCGGCTGTTCGGCGTCGAACCCGACGCGGTCACGACCGAGCAGCGATCGAAAGCCAAGATGGTGAGCTACGGGCTCGCCTACGGCATGGAGGCCTACGGTCTTGGCCAGCGGCTCGGCATCCCCGTGAGCGAGGCAGCGGAGATCCTCGATGCCTACTTCGCGGCGTTTCCGTCGGTGAAGGACTACATGGAGCGCACGGTCGCCGAAGCGCGCGAGCGGGGGTACACCGAGACGTTGTTCGGTCGTCGGCGCAGCATCCCCGAGTTGTCCTCGTCGAACTTCAGGATCCGCCAGGCAGGGGAGCGCCAGGCCATGAACGCCGGGATCCAAGGACTGGCAGCGGACATCTTCAAGGTGGCGCTGGTGCGTCTCGATCGGGCGCTCACCGAACGCGCCATGCGCAGTCGCATCATTCTCCAGGTCCACGACGAGGTCATCCTCGAGTGTCCCCCCGAGGAGATCGACGAGGCGAAGGCGCTGACCATCGAGGTGATGGGCAACGCCTTCGACCTGCGGGTGCCTCTCGCGGTGAACATCAGCACCGGCCGCAGCTGGGCCGACGCCAAGTAGGTCGATCCCGGTCCGAGGTCAGCCCGGGACCGCCACGGTGCTGCTCTCGGCGAGGAGCGCACCGTCGATGCCGCGCGCCCGGACGCGCAGGCCGTCCACCCGCCGGGCGGTGACGTCGACGACCAGCTCGCGCGCCGACGGATCGCGCAAGGTCGCGATCGTCTGGATCGTGTCGCCACGTGACGCCGCGATCTCCCAGTGGTCGATCGCCGCGTCGTCGCCGGAAACCTTCCACCGCAGCACCAGCCGTGTCGGTGGGTCGGCCGCAACGCTGAGCGCGACCTGCAGAGGATCGCCAACAGGGGGCTTCGTGGCCGGCGGTCTGGTGACCGGTGGGACCGGCGGTTCGGTGTCGACCCGTGGACTGGTGGGCTCGACGGTGGTGGGTGTCGGGCGTTGGGTGGTTTCCGTCGGGGCCGGGCCGGGTGTCGGCTCGCCGGCGACCGCCCTACGGTCCACCACGATGGCGCCGTCTACGACCTCGGCCTGCTCGTTGGCCGCGAGGACCACTCCGCCGACCACGGCGGCACCCGACGGTCCGACGATGATACGGGTGCCGTTGTCGAGGGTCTGGCCCGCCCCGGCCGTGACGGTCGTTCCGTCGGGCAGCACCAAGTCGGTCTGTGTCGCCTCGGCCACGGCGACGTCGACGGCCTGCTCGCCGAGCCGACTGGCGAGGATCCCTGCGGCGGCGACGATCACGATGGCGGCGAGCACGAGCGAGGGCCGCAGGCGGCGTCCCCGGTGGAACGAAGGCGTGGGTGCGCCGGAGCCGAAGTAGGCCTGCGAGCGCAGGTCCTGCTCGAGTCGCGCCGCGAACACGGGGTCAGGGGCCGGAGGCTCGTCGGTGCCCCAGCGTGCGAGGCGGGAGCGGAGGTCGTTGTTCATGGTGTGGCTCCTGCATCCTCGGATCGATCCAGCTCCCGGCGCAGCGCGCTCCTGGCGCGGGACAACACGACGGCGAAGGCCGGTTTGGCGAGGCCCATCGCTCCCGCGGCGTCGCCGGGGGAGAGGCCGGCGAGGTACCTGAGCGCGATCGCCCGCTGGTAGCGGTCGGGGAGGGCGTCGAGCGCGAGGCGCAGGGCCTCGTCGCCGTCGAGGTCGGGTTCGTCGAACCCGACAGGGCCTTCGGCGAGGCGACTCATGGCCACCTGGCCCCGAGGGCTGCGCGACCGGGACTCACGTCGGTAGTGGGCAATCGTCTCGTTGGCGGCGATGCGGAAGACCCAGGGGCCGAAACCGCCGCCGTGCCAGCGGAAGGTCCCGAGGCCCTTGACCACCGCCTCGAAGGTGGCCGAGGTGATGTCCTCGGCGGCTTGACGATCGCCGGTGCGTCGGTAGGCGAACGCGTGGATCCTCGGCAGGTAGTGCCGATACAGCGCGGCGAGCGCGTCGCGATCGGTGCGTGCCCGCTCGACCAGCGCACGTTCGTCGTCGACGTCGACGTCGACGTCGACATCGACGACGACATCGACGGGATCGGCATCGGAGTCGGGGAGGGGTCCCACTCCTACGAGCCTGGCCGCTGGTCGCGCGGCGATGGTGGACACGGTCGCACCGGCGGCGGCGTCAGCGGGCAGCGGACCCGTCGAGCTTCCGACGATCGACGGGTCCGACGCCGCGCATGGGGAACGTGACGGTCTGTGGCCGGGAGCGGCCCAGGACTGCGCCGTCGGCGTCGACGGCGAGCACGACGAAGGTGACCTCGCCGGCGTCGAGCGGAACCCGCGTGGCGGCCTCGAGGGATTCGAGTCCGCCCGACCACGCGAGTTCTCGCCCGCCGCCGTCGATGATGCGCCAGAGCTGGTAGCCGCGTGCGGCGCGGTTCGTCGTGGGCCGCCACGCGCACGTGGCGGCCTTGGAACGTCCGGCATCGCTCTGCACGATGCGCCCGGCGCACTTCATTGCGAGCGTCTCGCGTTCGGGTCGAACCGTCGGCGTCGGCCGCACCGGTGTCGGTTGGGCGTCGACGACGCCACCGAGGCGGGCAATGGTGCTGGTGGCATCGGGCGGTGACAGCGAGGGCTTGCCCTCGGTTGCCAGCGCCGGAAGCGCCAGCAAGGTGGTTGCCGCAGCGGTTGCGGCGAGTGCGGTCAGGAGAGGGTGGGTGCGATGCATCGATGCGCCTTTGGTGGGAGTGTGTTCATGAGGGACATCGCGCAGCGTCGTTGCCGATTGCACTCCCGGGCGCGAATGGGTCGAGCGACCTGGGGTCAGCAAGGCGGGCACGCTACTGTCGAGGCGTGCCCGACCACTGGTTCGAGCCCATGGCCGACCACCTCGGCGGGGCGTACCTGCGCTATTCGTTCACCCGCGGCACCCGCCAGGAGGTCGACTTCCTCGTCGACGAGCTGGGGCTCGAGGCCGGGATGCGGGTGCTCGACGTCGGGTGTGGGCCGGGCCGGCACGCCCACGAACTGGCGCGGCGCGGCATCGTGGTCCATGGCGTCGACATCAGCGAGCGATTCGTTGCGTTGGCGCGTGCGAGTGCACCCGACGGGGCGACCTTCGAGCGCGGCGACGCCCGTGCGCTCGCGTTCGACGGGGGCTTCGACGCCGTGATCTCGTTGTGTCAGGGCGCGTTCGGTCTCGCCGGAGGCCCCGGCGGACCGGTTCCGACCCTGGACCCCGACGGCGACATCCTCAAGGCGATGGCCGGCGCACTGAATCCCGGCGGTCGTCTGGCCGTGAGCGCCTTCTCGGCCTACTTCCAGGTGCGGTACCTCGAGGACTCCGACGATTTCGACGCCGACCGCGGCGTCAACCACGAGCGCACCACTCTTCGTGACGAGCAGGGCACGGAGGCGGAACACGACCTGTGGACCAGCTGCTTCACGCCTCGTGAGCTGCGCCTGCTCGCTTCTGCGGCAAGACTCGACGTCCGGGCGGTGTACTCGGTCACGCCGGGACGCTACGGCCGGCGCCGGCCGACGACCGACGAACCCGAATTCCTGCTTGTCGGGTTGCGTTCGGCTGCCTGGTAGATTCGAATCTCCATCGTGGGGTCACCTCCAGGTCCGTCCTGATCGTGATCCGACCCGAGCATCCGTCCCATCCGCCTCATTCCTATTCACCGAGAAGAAGTCTTTCGTGTCCGACACCATCACCGACCCGACCACCGACCCGACAACCGCCACCGACGCCGACAATCCCTATAGGGACATCGAGGGGTACGTCCCTCGTGAGATCGCCGTCGACGACCTCGGCGGGCAGTCGCTCGACGATGCCTTCGCCGCCACCATGGTGTCGGTCGAGGACGGCCAACTCGTCGAGGGATCCGTGGTCAAAGTCGACCGCGACGAGGTCCTGCTCGACATCGGCTACAAGTCCGAGGGCGTCATCCCCTCCCGCGAGCTGTCGATCCGAAACGACATCGACCCCTCGGAGGTCGTCACTCTCGGCGAGCGTATCGAAGCCCTCGTCCTCCAGAAGGAGGACAAGGAGGGTCGTCTGATCCTGTCCAAGAAGCGCGCGCAGTACGAGCGCGCCTGGGGCAAGATCGAAGAGGTCAAAGAAGCCGAGGGCGTCGTCAAGGGCCTGGTCATCGAGGTCGTCAAGGGCGGCCTCATCGTCGACATCGGCCTGCGCGGCTTCCTCCCCGCATCGCTCGTCGAGCTGCGACGGGTCCGCGACCTCCAGCCCTACGTCGGCAAGGAGCTCGAGGCCAAGATCATCGAGCTCGACAAGAACCGCAACAACGTCGTGCTGTCACGGCGCGCGTGGCTCGAGGAGACGCAGAAGGAACAGCGCGAAGAGTTCCTCGACAACCTCAAGCCTGGCGAGCGTCGCAAGGGCGTCGTGTCGTCGGTCGTCAACTTCGGTGCGTTCGTCGACCTCGGCGGCATGGACGGCCTCGTCCACGTGTCGGAGCTGTCGTGGAAGCACGTCGACCACCCATCCTCGGTGGTCTCCGTCGGCGACGAGATCGACGTCGAGGTCCTCGAGGTCGATCTCGACCGTGAGCGCATCAGCCTGTCGCTGAAGGCCACCCAGCAAGATCCCTGGCAGGAGTTCGCCACGAGTCACCGTGTTGGCGAGCTCGTGTACGGGCGGGTCACGAAGCTGGTGCCGTTCGGGGCGTTCGTCCAGGTGGGCGAGAGCATCGAAGGTCTGGTCCACATCTCGGAGATGTCGGCGCACCACGTCGACCTCCCGGAACAGGTCGTCACCCCTGGCGAGGAGCTGTGGGTCAAGATCATCGACATCGACCTCCAGCGCCGCCGGATCAGCCTGTCGATCAAGCAGGCCGCCGAAGGTGGTGTGGTCGCAGCCGAGTACCAGGAGCACTTCGGCGAGCAGAACTACGACGACGAGGGCAACTACATCGGCCCTGCGCTCGAGCTCGATCCCGAAGCCGCCGCCGAGCTCGACAAGGCGTGGGCGGCCTACGAAGGTGGCGAGGTCGACGAAGGGCCGGGCGCCGTCGGGGCCCCCGCCGACTCCGAAGACGACACCGACGACTGAGGGCCTCCTGGCCGCTCACCCCTGTCACCGACACGACGCGAGGAAGCCTCGCAGGAGCCGCCCGGTGGTTCCCTGCGAGGCCTCGTCGCGTCCCCAGCGCGTCACGCGCCGAGGGTGCCGTGATCGAAACGGGGGTCAGTTCAGCGCGACGATGCCGAGGCGCACGGCGGTGAGCACGGCTTGCGTGCGATCACGGGCATCGAGCTTCTGGTAGATCGACGCGAGGTGGTTCTTCACCGTCTTCTGGCTGATGTAGAGCTCGCTCGCGACCTCGGGGGTCGAGCAGCCGTCGGCGATCAGCTGGAGGACTTCCTCCTCACGCTTGGTGATGAGGCCTCGGACCTTGGAGGCCTGGGCATTGGCGGCCACGCTGGCGCGTTCCCTGTTGCGCTGGGCCTCGCCGAGCATCACCGACTTCATCTGGGGGGCGATCACCGTCTCGCCGGCCGCGCACAGCCGCAGGGCCGTGGCGAGCTCGGACAAGGCGTTGGCCTTGACGAGGTAACCGTTGGCCCCGGCCTGCATGGCGAGGGTGAACGATTCGGTGTCGGCGTGGGGCGCGAGCATCACGATGCGTGACCTCGTCCCGTTCGCCTGGATCTGTCGGCACGCATCGATGCCGGACTGCCCCGGCATGTTGGTGGCCAACAGCACGATCTCCGGCTTCAGCTCGCTCACCATCCGGACGACTTCGTCGCCGTCGGAGGCTTCCCCGATCACGTCGAAACCGTGGTCGGTGAGCGCGCGCTTGATGCCTTCTCGAACCATGCGATGATCGTCGGCTAGCAGCAGTCGTATTGCCATGAACGTCAATTCCCGTGTGCTCGCGTCGTGACGGGCTTTGCTGGGGCGGCAGCCAGCACCGAAACAGACCCTCCTGATGTGCGAGCCTCCATCGGCGCGCCCTGTGGATTACTGAGGAGTTCGGATGAATTGGGGAGGTCGTGCGGCCTGGTCGAACTGTTCGCTACGGTGCTGGTCATGGCTGAATTCGGGCTCACTGGCGGAATCGGTTCGGGGAAGTCCACGGTGGCGAACGGGCTCGTCGCCCGGGGGGCGACGCTCGTCGATACCGACGCCATCGTTCGAGAACTCCAAGAACCCGGAGGGTCGGTGTTCGCGGCGATGGTTGCGCACTTCGGAGACGGGATCGTTGGGGAGGGTGGCACCTTGGATCGCCAGGCGGTGGCCGGCATCGTGTTCAACGACGCCGAGCAACTCGCCGCGCTCAACCAGATGGTGCACCCTGCGGTGGTCGAGGAGATGATGGCACGGCGCGCCGCCTTTCTCGCCGCGGGCGACACGGTGCTCGTCGACATTCCGCTCATGATCACCCCCGATGGCACGACGCGCCCCGAATACACGACGTTCACGGCGAAGATCGTCGTCGACTGCGAGCCCGACCTCGCGGTCGCACGGTTGATGGCCTTTCGGGGCTTCTCCGAGGACGACGCACGCGCCCGCATCGCAGCCCAGGCCGCGCGAGAGCTGCGCAACGGGATTGCCGACCGCCTCATCACCAACTCGGGCACGATCGAGGAGCTCGAGCCGCAACTCGACGCCTGCTGGGAGTGGATGCTGGCGCTCTCGGAGTCGTCCCCCTCCTAGCTTCTGGCTGTCACCAGCGCTCAGTAGGCTCGACGTCATGGTCGAGCGATCAAACGGCGTGCCCTTCGAGATGGTCACCGACTTCCAGCCTGCGGGTGATCAGCCCGCCGCCATCGCCGCGTTGACGGAGGGGATCGAACGAGGCGACCGGTTCCAGACGCTGCTCGGCATCACCGGTTCGGGCAAGAGCGCGACGATCGCCTGGACGATCGCCAACGTCCAGCGACCCACGCTCGTCATCGCTCCGAACAAGTCGTTGGCGGCGCAGCTCGCCAACGAACTGCGCGAGTTCTTCCCCAAGAACCGCGTCGAGTACTTCGTCAGCTACTACGACTACTACCAGCCCGAGGCCTACATGCCCTCGAGCGATACCTACATCGAGAAGGACTCGTCGGTGAACGACGAGATCGATCGTCTGCGCCACGCCTCGACCTCGGCGCTGCTCACCCGGCGCGACACCATCGTGGTGGCCTCGGTGAGCTGCATCTACGGTCTGGGCTCACCGGAGGAGTACGAGACGCAACTGCTGGTGCTGCGCGTGGGCGAGGAACACGACCAGCGGGCGATCCTCCGTCAGCTCGTCGCCATGCAGTACGACCGCAACGATCTCAATCTCGTACGGGGCACCTTCCGGGTGCGCGGCGACAGCATCGAGATCCATGCCGCGTACGAGGAGAACATCGTGCGCGTGGAGCTTTTCGGCGACGAGGTCGAGAACATCGTGGTCATCGACCCGGTCACCGGCGAGCGGGTCGAGACCCTCGAGGAGCTCGTGGTGTTCCCCGCGACGCACTACGCGACGGGCGAGGAGCGCATGGCACGCGCCGTCAAGGGGATCGAGGTGGAGCTGCAGCAGCAGCTGGCGCAGTTCGAGGCCGAAGGCAAGCTGCTCGAGGCGCAGCGGCTCCGGATGCGCACCGAGTACGACCTCGAGATGATGAGCGAGGTCGGGTTCTGCAACGGCATCGAGAACTACTCCATGCACATCGATGGTCGCCGCTACGGCGAACCCCCGTTCACGCTGCTGGACTACTTCCCGTCGGACTTCCTGTGCGTCATCGACGAGTCCCACGTTGCGGTGCCGCAGTTCCACGGGCAGTTCGAGGGCGACCGGTCGCGCAAGGCGACCCTGATCGAGCACGGCTTCCGGCTCCCGTCGGCGGGCGACAACCGGCCGCTGCGTTTCGAGGAGATCATGGAGCGCCTGAACCAGGTCGTGTTCTTGTCGGCGACGCCGAGCAAGTACGAGCTGGAGATCTCCCAGCAGGTCGTCGAGCAGATCATCCGTCCCACCGGGCTGGTCGACCCGAAGGTCGTCGTCAAACCCACCAAGGGCCAGATCGACGACCTGCTCGAGCTGATCCGGGAGCGAACCGAACGCGATGAACGGGTGCTCGTCACCACGCTCACGAAGAAGATGTCCGAGGACCTCACCGACTATCTCTTGGAGCTGGGAGTGCGGGTCCGGTACCTCCACAGCGAGGTCGACACGATCCAGCGCATCGAGATCCTGCGAGATCTGCGCCTGGGCGAGTTCGACGTCCTGGTGGGTATCAACCTGCTCCGTGAGGGGCTCGATCTCCCGGAGGTCTCCCTGGTCGCGATCCTCGACGCCGACAAGGAGGGTTTTCTGCGCAGCGAGACCTCTCTCGTACAGACGATCGGGCGCGCCGCCCGCAACGTCGGCGGCGAGGTCGTGATGTACGCCGACCAGGTGACCGACTCGATGCAGCGGGCGATCAGCGAGACGAACCGGCGCCGGCAGCGGCAGCTGGCCTACAACGAGGCCAACGGCATCGATCCCCAGACGATTCGCAAGGCGGTCACCGACATCTTGGCGATGTTGCGCCCCTCGGAGGACAAGGCGCCGGTCCCCAGGGGGGAGTCACGTTCGCGCAGCCGCGATGGTCGGCGCCGTATCGTCGGCGCGGTGGCGGAGCTGCCGGGCGAGGAACTCGAGCGGCTCATCCGCACGCTGGAGGAGGAGATGCACGACGCGTCGGCCGAGCTGCGCTTCGAGTACGCGGCACGCCTGCGCGACGAGATCAAGGATCTCAAGCGCGAGCTGCGCGACGTGGTCTGAGCCGTGTCCGACGATCGCGGAGGCTCCAAACCGGTTGCGCATCGAAGTGCCTTCCACCGCACGCGCAAGCTCGCCACCTTCGGTGGGCGCACCGGGGCGAGCTGGGCGCGCCATCGCGCCCGGCGGGTCTTCGCGTCCGCCGAGCGCAAGGACGAGCTGGACCGACGGTTCCAGATCGAGACCGCGCAGCAGGCGGTGGCGCTGCTCGGGAACATGAAGGGCGCCCTCATGAAGGTCGGTCAGATGGCCAGCTACCTCGATCAGGGGATGCCCGACACCGTCCGCTCTACCCTCGCCCAACTCCAGCAGGATGCGCCGCCGATGAGCGTGGCACTGGTCGAATCGGTGATCGCCGATCAGCTGGGGGCCCGGCCCGGTGAGCTCTTCGCGGTGTGGGACCCCGACCCGATCGCCGCAGCGTCGATCGGTCAGGTCCACCGGGCCATCACCCATGACGGCCGCCCGGTGGCGGTGAAGGTGCAGTATCCGGGCGTCAAGGAGGCGATCGCCAGCGATCTCACCACCGCGGACGTGGTGTTCCGTGGGCTCGCCCGGCTGTTCCCCGGCCTCGAGCCCGGGCCGGTCGTGGCCGAGCTCAAGGCGCGACTGAGCGAGGAGATCGATTATCGCCACGAGGCGATGAACCAACGCGCCTTTGCGTCGTACTTCGCCGGGCATCCCTCCATCGGGATCCCGGCGGTGGTCGACGAGCTGTCCACGGGCACGGTGCTCACGTCGGAGCTGGCGTCGGGGGTGCGCTTCGACGAGGTCATGGGGTGGAGTCAACACGAGCGCAACCTGGCCGCGGAGACCATCTACCGGTTCGCGTTCGGCAGCATCTACCGACTCGGGGCGTTCAACGGCGATCCGCACCCGGGCAACTACCTTTTCGAACCCGGGGGGCGGGTCACGTTCCTCGACTTCGGTCTCGTGAAGCGCTTCGACGACGCCGCGCTCGCAGGTTTCGAGGCGATGCTGACCTCGATGGTGCTCGAGCACGACCCGGCGCGGTTCCGCGCCGTCGTGGAGGATCTCGGCCTTCTCCGGACCGGAGCCGAGTTCGCCGACGCGGATGTGGCCGAGTACTTCAGTCACTTCTACGAGTTCGTGCGTGAGCCCGGTCCCTACACGATCACCGAGGAGTTCGCCTCTTCGACCGTGCGGCACATCTTCGACCCGACGGGGCGGTTCGCGGAGATCCGCAAGGCCGCGAACGTGCCGAGCGATTTCGTCATCATCCAGCGCATCAACCTTGGCCTGTACGCCGTGTTCGGTCGCCTCAACGCGACCGCGGACTGGCGTCGCGTCGCCGAGGAGCTCTGGCCGTGGGTCGACGGCCCTCCTTCCACCGATCTCGGCCGTGAGGCGCAAGGGTGGGTGCCCGGCCCTGGGTTCGTCACTGCACCTGAGTAGATTGCTGGCGTGGCCGATCGACTCGTCATCCAGGGCGCCCGAGAGCACAATCTGCGCAATGTCGACCTCGAACTCCCGCGCGACAAGCTGATCGTCTTCACCGGGTTGTCGGGGTCGGGGAAGTCCTCGCTCGCCTTCGACACCATCTACGCCGAGGGTCAGCGGCGCTACGTCGAGTCGTTGTCGGCGTACGCCCGGCAGTTCCTCGGGCAGATGGACAAGCCCGACGTCGACTTCATCGAAGGCCTGTCGCCGGCGATCTCCATCGATCAGAAGAGCGCCAGCCGCAACCCGCGCTCGACGGTCGGGACCATCACCGAGGTGTACGACTATCTGCGCCTCCTGTTCGCACGCGTCGGCGTCCCCCACGATCCCGAGACCGGTGAGCGCCTCGTGCGTCAGACCCCCCAACAGATCGTCGACCGCGTCCTGGCATTGCCCGAAGGCACCCGTTTCCAGGTGCTGGCACCGGTGGTGCGCGGCCGCAAAGGCACCTACGACACGCTGGTCACCGACCTCGCCGCGGAGGGCTTCGTGCGGGCCCGCATCGACGGCGAGGTCGTCGAGCTGGCCGATGTCGCCGGCACCAACGACGACGGGACGCCTCGGCTGCAGCTCGAGCGCTACGAGATGCACGACATCGAGGTCATCGTCGATCGTCTGGTGTTGCGGGAGGGCATCGATCGTCGGCTCACCGAATCCATGGAGACCGCGCTCGGCCTCGCGGACGGCGTGGCCCAGATCGAGATCGTGCGGCGCGCCGAAACCGGCGACGACGACGCTGCCGAGCCCGAGGTCCTCACGTTCTCGCAGCATCTGAGCCGCCCGAGTGACGGCAAGTCCTTCGAGGAGCTCGCCCCGCGCAACTTCTCGTTCAACTCGCCCTATGGCGCGTGCACGGCGTGCGACGGTCTCGGCACCGCCTACGAGGTCGACCCGGAGCTCGTGGTCCCGAATCCGGCGCTGAGCCTCACCGAGGGCGCGATCGCACCCTGGGCGGGGGGGCGCAGCCAGTATTTCCATCGCCTCATCGAGGCGGTAGCGGACGAGCACGGCATCTCGATGGACGTGGCCTGGGAGAAGCTTCCCGCCAAGGCGACCAAGCTGCTGCTCGAGGGCGGCAGCGCCTCGCGGGTCACGGTCAAGTACAAGAACCGCTATGGCCGCGCCCGCACCTACGCGGCCCGCTACGAGGGCATCCTCCCGTACCTTCGCCGTCGACACAGCGAAGCCGAGACCGACAGCCAGCGCGACCAGGTCGAGGGCTACATGCGAGAGGTGCCCTGTCCCGCCTGTGGGGGAGCGAGACTCCGGCCGCTGTCGCTCGCGGTCACGATCGACGGCCGCAACATCGCCGAGATCTGCGCGATGTCGATCTCCGACGCCGCGGCCTGCCTGGCCGGGCTGCACTTGACCGATCGCGACGCCCTGATCGCCGAGGAGGTCCTCAAGGAGATCAACGCCCGGATGGGGTTCCTCCTCGACGTCGGGCTCGAGTATCTCTCGCTCGGCCGCTCTGCCGGCACCTTGTCGGGAGGCGAGGCCCAGCGCATCCGCCTGGCCTCCCAGATCGGCTCGGGCCTCGTCGGTGTGCTCTACGTGCTCGACGAGCCGTCCATCGGACTGCACCAACGCGACAACCAGCGCCTGATCGAGACCCTCGAGCGACTCCGGAACCTCGGCAACACCGTCATCGTGGTCGAACACGACGAGGAGACGATCCGGGTCGCCGATCACGTCGTCGACATCGGACCGGGGGCGGGCGAGCACGGCGGCGCGATCGTGCACTCCGGCAGCGTTGCCAAGCTGCTGAAGAACAAGGAGTCACTCACCGGCCAGTACCTCGCCGGTACCCGTTCGGTCCCGGTGCCGGAGCTCCGGCGCAAGCCAGGGGAGGAGTGGCTCACGATTCGCGGCGCCCGTGAACACAACCTCAAGAACATCGACGTCGACATCCCCCTCGGGTGTTTCGTGACCGTCACCGGGGTCTCGGGGTCGGGCAAGTCGACGCTCGTGAACGACATCTTGTTCCGGTCGCTGATGCAGCATGTGTACAAGTCAAAGACGCCGCCGGGGCTGCACACCGCGATCGACGGTCTCGAAGCGCTCGACAAGGTCATCAACATCGATCAGCAACCGATCGGTCGCACCCCTCGTTCGAACCCCGCGACCTACACGGGGGTGTTCGACCACGTCCGCAAGTTGTTCGCGCAGACCGCCGAGGCAAAGGTCCGTGGCTATCTCCCCGGCCGGTTCTCCTTCAACGTCAAGGGGGGCCGATGCGAGGCCTGTGCCGGCGACGGCACGATCAAGATCGAGATGCACTTCCTCCCCGACGTCTACGTGCCCTGCGAAGTGTGCAAAGGGGCTCGCTACAACCGTGACACGCTCGACATCCGGTTCAAGGGCCGCTCGATCGCCGAAGTGCTCGATCTGCCGTGCGAGCAGGCTCTCGAGTTCTTCGCCAACCAGCCCCCGATCGCACGGCACATGCAGACGTTGGTCGACGTCGGCCTCGGCTACGTGCGGCTCGGTCAGCCAGCGCCAACGCTGTCGGGCGGGGAGGCCCAGCGAGTCAAGTTGGCGAGCGAACTGGCGAAGCGGTCGACCGGCCATACGATCTACATCCTCGACGAGCCCACGACGGGTCTGCATTTCGAGGACGTGCGCAAGCTCATGTCGGTGCTGAGCCGCCTGGTCGACCAAGGCAACACCGTGCTGGTGATCGAACACAATCTCGATGTGATCAAGTCCTCCGACTGGATCATCGACCTCGGTCCAGCCGGTGGCGACGGTGGGGGCACCGTCGTCGTCGAAGGCGCCCCGGAGGTGGTCGCGAAGACCCACGAAAGCCACACCGGACGCTACCTCGAGCCGATCCTGCGCGCTGCCGGCAGGCTCTAGGAGGCGGGGTGATGCAGCGACCAGCCGCAGGGACCATCCCCGACACGCCCGGTTCGTACCAGTTCAAGGATCGCGATGGTCGCGTCATCTACGTCGGCAAGGCGAAGTCGCTCCGCAGTCGGCTGAGCAACTACTTCCAGAATCCGCGGAACCTCCCGGCGCGTACCCGCCAGATGGTCGAGACGGCCGAGACCGTGGAGTGGATCCAGGTCGCCAACGAGGTCGAGGCGCTCATGCTGGAGTACAGCCTCATCCAGCGCCACCAGCCGCGTTTCAACGTCCGCTACCGAGACGACAAGAGCTACCCGTTCCTGTCGGTGACCCTCGTCGATGCCTGGCCGCGGGCGATGGTGATCAGGGGGAAGCACAAGAAGGGCAACCGGTACTTCGGTCCCTTCGGCCACGCGTACGCGATCCGCGAGACGCTGGACCTCCTGCAACGGACGTTCCCCATCCGTACCTGTTCGGACAACAAGTTCGCCAGTCACGAACGTCTGGGGAAGCCCTGCCTCGAGTTCCACATAGAGAAGTGCGCCGGGCCCTGCGTCGGCGCCATCGATCATCCGGCCTACGACGCGCTCGTCGCGGACCTGATCGGGTTCCTCGAAGGCGACACCGACGAGGTCGTGGCCCGCCTCGAGCGTCAGATGCTCGAGGCGGCCGAGCAGCAGGAGTTCGAGCTCGCTGCGCGTCACCGCGATCGTTTGCTGTCGGTGCGCAAGGCCGTCGAGAAGCAGCAGATGGTCGGCGCCAGGAGCGAGGACTTCGACGTCATCGGTCTCGTCGACGACGAGCTCGAGGCCGCCGTCCAGGTGTTCTTCGTCCGCAAAGGACGCGTCATGGGGCGGCGAGGGTTCATCGTCGACAAGGCGGAGGACCTCGCTGCCGACGAGCTCGTCGCCCGGGTTCTCGAACGCATCTACTTCCAGGACAACCCGCTCGGTCACCCCAAGCGAGTCTTCGTCCCGGCGCTGCCGAGCGATCGGGACCTCTACGAGGAGTGGCTCGAGGAGCTGCGGGGCTCCCGGGTCGAGCTCAGCATTCCCCAGCGCGGCGACAAGCGGGCCCTGCACGACACCGTCACACAGAACGCGAAGGAGGCGTTCACGCGTCATCGGCTCAAGCGCATGAGCGATCACAACAGCCGGGCGCGCGCGCTCAACGAGCTCCAGCAGTACCTCGGTCTGCCGGAGGCCCCGCTGCGCATCGAGTGCTACGACATGAGCCACATCCAAGGCAGCGACTACGTCGGCTCCATGGTCGTGATGGAGGACGCCCTGCCGAAGAAGGCCGACTACCGCCGCTTCAAGATCCGCACGGTCGACGGGAACGACGACTTTGCGGCGATGGAGGAGGTGCTCGAGCGCCGGCTCACGGGTTACCTCGCCGACCGCGACAAGCCCGTCGAGGAGCGCGGCAGGTTCGCCTACCCGCCGCAGCTCCTTCTCGTCGATGGCGGAAAGGGCCAGCTGACAAGCGCCATGCGAGTCCTCGACGCGCTCGGGCTCCGCGGCGAGATCCCCGTTGCCTCGCTTGCGAAACAGTTCGAGGAGGTGTTCCTCCCGGGCCGAACCGACCCGGTTCGCCTCCCGCGTCAGTCCGAGGCGCTCTATCTCCTCCAGCGGATCCGCGACGAGAGCCACCGGTTCGCGATCACCTTCCATCGGGAGCTACGCGACAAGCGCATGACCATCTCGGTGCTCGACGACATCGCCGGTCTGGGCCCGACGCGCAAGAAACGCCTGATCAAGGAGCTCGGCGGGGTGCGACGCGTGCAGCAGGCGTCGCTTGAGCAGCTCCGAGCGCTGTCCTGGTTGCCCGACGCCGTCGCCGTCGCCGTCTACGAGAAATGCACGGGACAACGATCACCATGACCGACGAGACCCCCCCTGAAGAAGACCTCTGGGAGTCGCACAGCGGTTGGTGGCAACACGGTTTCACCGACGGCGCCGACCCGGAGTACGAGGAGCAGATCCTGCCGCTGGCCCGCGACCTGCTCGCCGGTCGCCGTCAGATCCTCGACGTCGGAACCGGCGAGGGGCAGATTGCCCGGCTCCTCGTGGCCGAGGGTGCCGACCTCGTCGTCGGCCTCGATCCGACCATGAACCAGGTACGCGAAGCGGTCGCCCGCGGGGGCGGGCCGCTGTATCTGCGGGGTGCGGCCGCAGCGTTGCCGTTCCCCGACGACTCCTTCGACGGCGCGATCGCCTGCCTCGTCTTCGAGCACATCGACGCGGTGGACGCCGCCATCGACGAGGTCGCCCGGGTGTTGGCCCCCGGTGGCCGATTCGTGTTCATGCTCAACCATCCCCTGCTCCAGACTCCGGGGAGCGGGTGGATCGACGACCACATGATCGATCCTCCCGAGCAGTACTGGCGCATCGGGCCGTACCTCACCGAGTCCAACGAGATCGAGGAGGTACAAAAGGACGTGTTCATCCCGTTCATTCATCGCCCACTCGGTCGCTATGTCAACGCGCTCCTCGATGCCGGGCTGTCGCTGGTGCGCATGCTCGAGCCGGCCCCGCCACCAGGTTTCGTCGCGAAGGCGCACGAATACCTCGAGGCCGCAACGATCCCGCGGCTGCTGGTCCTCGTTGCCGAGGCGTAAGATCGCGCCATGGCCGACTTCGTCGTGATCTGTGGGCTTTCGGGCGCGGGTCGTTCGGAGGCGGCGAAGCATCTCGAGGACATGGGATGGTTCGTCATCGACAACCTGCCAGCGGAGCTCATCCCCAAGGTCGCAGAGCTCGCCACCGCGCCAGGCTCGACGATCGATCACGTGGCCCTCGTCGTGGGTGGCGAACATCATGCCGGTGTTGCCGACATCTTGCGGGAGCTGCGCCGGGAACCCGACGTGTCCGTGCGGACCTTGTTCCTGCAGGCGCGTGTTCCCGTGCTCGTACGCCGGTACGAGGCGACCCGTCGCCGCCATCCCTTCAAGGCGGCCGGCAGCCTCGCCGAAGCCATCGCCGCCGAGTCGACCGCGCTCGAGCCGCTGCGCGCCGACGCCGACGTCATCATCGACACGAGCGAGCTGAACGTCCATCAACTCCGCGACCGGGTGCTGGAGATGTTCGAGGTCGGAAAGGGCGGCCGGCGCCTGCAGACCCGCATCGTGTCGTTCGGCTACAAGAACGGGCTCCCGCTCGATGTCGACGTGGTGCTCGACTGTCGGTTTCTCCCGAACCCGCACTGGGTCGAGGAGTTGCGTCCATTGACGGGGCGGGATCAGGCCGTCAAGGACTATGTGTTGGGCTCGCCGGAGGCGCAGGCCTTTCTTCGGTCGCTGGCCGAGCTGTTCGCTGTGGTCATGCCGGGCTATGCCGCCGAGGGCAAGACGTACCTCACCATCGCGTTCGGCTGCACCGGTGGACGCCATCGATCGGTGGCCATCGCCGAGGAGGCACGGCGGATGCTGGAGGCCCTCGGGTTCGAGCTCACGTTGGCCCACCGCGACATCTCGGCCCCTCCAGCCAACTGACGGTAGGCTCGCCCGTGGCAGCAACGAGGCTGCCGCTGAGCGTTCCTTCGGGAGGAACCCCCCATGACGATTCGCGTTGGCATCAACGGCTTCGGACGCATTGGCCGCAACTTCTTCCGGGCGGCGAAGCTGTCCGGCGCCGACATCGACTTCGTAGCGGTGAACGATCTCGGCTCGGTCGAGACGATGGCGCACCTGTTGAAGAACGATTCGGTGCACGGTCGCTTCGGGGGGACGATCCGTGCCATCAAGGGTGGGATCAGCGTCGATGGCGATCGCCTCGCCGTGCTCTCGGAGCGCAACCCCGCCGATCTCCCCTGGGGTGATCTCGGGGTCGACGTGGTGATCGAGTCCACCGGCTTCTTCACCGACAAGGCGAAGGCCTCCGCCCACCTCGAGGGGGGCGCCCGCAAGGTCATCATCTCCGCTCCGGCGAGCTGTGATGCCACGTTCGTGGTGGGCGTCAACGACGACGACTACGACCCGGCGAAGCATGACGTGATCTCCAACGCCTCGTGCACCACGAACTGCTTCGTGCCGATGATCAAGGTGCTCGATGACGCCTTCGGTGTCGAACAGGGCCTGATGACCACCGTGCACGCCTACACCGGCGATCAGGCGCTGGTCGACGGCCCCCACAGCGATCTGCGCCGAGCCCGAGCGGCGGCGATCAACATCGTTCCCACGAGCACGGGCGCGGCCCGCGCGACGGGTTTGGTCCTGTCGAAGATGCAGGGCAAGCTCGACGGCACCTCGATGCGCGTGCCGATTCCCGACGGGTCGATCACCGACTTCACCGGGAACCTCAAGAAGGCCGCCACGGTCGAGCAGGTCAACGAGGCCTTCAAGGCCGCTGCCAAGTCCGGTCCGCTGTCCAAGGTGCTCGCCTATAGCGAAGAGCCGCTCGTGAGCTCCGACATCGTGGGCTCGCCCGCCAGCTGCACGTTCGATTCCGGGCTCACGATGGCGATGGGCAACATGGTGAAGATCTTCGGGTGGTACGACAACGAGTGGGGATACTCCAACCGTCTCGTTGACCTGGCGATGATCGTCGGTACCCGCAAGACCAAGAAGCGTCCGGCGAAGAAGGCCGCCGCCAGACGCAAGTGAGCACGGTCCCCACTCTCGAGGACCTCGGTGAGCGCCTCGGCGGCTATGCCGGCCGCCGGGTGCTGCTGCGGGCCGATTTCAACGTACCGTTGTCGGGCGGCGAGATCAGCGATGATCTGCGGATCCGCGCCGCGTTGCCGACGATCAAGTATCTGCAGAACCAGGGCGCGCACGTCACTGCGTGCAGCCATCTCGGGCGCCCGAAGGGTGCGCCCGACCCGCGGTACTCCATGGACCCGGTGCGTCGTCGGCTCGCCGAACTGGCGCCCGGTGTCGAGCTGCTCGAGAACCTGCGCTTCGATCCGGGTGAGACCGCGAACGATCCGGCGTTCGTGGCCCACCTGATCGACGGTCAGGATGCCTACGTCAACGATGCGTTCGGTGCTTCCCATCGGGCCCACGCGTCGATCGTGGGCCCGCCGCGGTTCCTGCCGTCGGCGGCTGGTCGGCTCCTTGCTCGCGAAGTCGAGGTGCTCGGTGGGCTGCGCGACAATCCAAGGCGGCCGTTCGTGGCCGTGCTCGGTGGCTCCAAGGTCAGCGACAAGCTGGGCGTCATCGATGCCCTGCTTGGCGTCGTCGACGATCTGATCATCGGCGGTGGCATGTGCTTCACCTTCCTCAAGTCACAGGGTCATCACATCGGGGCGTCGCTCCTCGAGGAGGATCAGCTCGATCACTGCCGTCGACTGCTCGACGGTGGCGCAAGGATCCACCTGCCGCACGACATCACGGCTCTCGGGCCAGGGGGCAAGATCGGCGATCCGTCAGCGGGTGGCGAGGTTCGCCAGATGGGCGTCGATCTGCCTGACGGATGGATGGGTCTCGACATCGGACCAGGCACCGCGGCGGCCTTCGGAGACCTCGTCCTCGACGCTCGCACCGTTCTCTGGAACGGCCCGATGGGCGTGTTCGAAGACCCACGTTTCGCTGCGGGTACCCGACACCTCGCCCAGTGCATGGCCGACAACAAGCCGGGTTTCACGGTGGTCGGTGGCGGCGACAGCGCTGCGGCGGTCAAACAGTTCGGGCTCGACAGCGAGATGGATCACGTCTCGACGGGCGGGGGAGCGAGCCTCGAGCTCATCGAGAAGGGCGACCTGCCTGGTCTACAGGCACTGAGAGGAGCGTTCGATGGCTGAGGGTGCAACGGGCCGCAAGCCGCTGATCAGCGGCAACTGGAAGATGCACAACAACCACTTCGAGGCGATTCAGCTCGTGCAGACGTTGTCGTACGCCCTGAGCGACGACGACTACGCCGTAGTCGATGTCTCGGTGCACCCACCGTTCACCGACATCCGGTCGGTACAGACGGTGCTCGATGCCGATCGGATCCCGATGCTGCTCGGCGCGCAGCACTGCCATTTCGAGGAGAAGGGCGCGTTCACCGGAGAGGTCGCCCCGGCCATGTTGGCGAAGCTCAACGTCAAGCTCGTGATTGCCGGTCACTCCGAGCGCCGTGAGCTCTTCGGCGAGACCGACGAGATGGTCAATGCCAAGGTGAAGGCCATCATCAGGAACAGCATGACCCCCATTCTGTGTGTGGGGGAGACGCTCACCGAGCGCGAAGCCGGTCAGGCCGAGACCAAGGTCACCGGGCAGGTACGTGCCGGGCTGGCCGGCGTCACGAAGGCCGCCGTCGGCGCGATGGTGATCGCCTACGAGCCGATCTGGGCCATCGGTACCGGGAAGACGGCGACTCCCGAGGATGCTCAAGCAATGTGTGCCCATGTCCGGGCTGCGGTGCGCGAGGTCTCGGGTCCGGACGCCGCAGCGTCGGTCCGGATCCAGTACGGCGGCTCGGTGAAGGCCGCGAACGCCGCCGAGCTGCTCACCCAGCCCGACATCGACGGTGCCCTGGTTGGAGGCGCGTCGCTCGAAGCCGAGAACTTCGCTCGTATCGCGCAGTATCGCCTGCACTGAGTCGCCTGCATTGAAGCGTCTGCACCGACCCATCACGGCACCGAGCCGCTAGCATGCACCGCCATGACACCGCTGCTCGTGATCATCGATGTCCTCTCTGCGCTCACGTTGATCGGCCTCGTGCTCCTGCACAGCGGTCGTGGCGGTGGCCTGTCGGACATGTTCGGTGGCGGGCTCGGTGCCCAGGCCGCCGGCTCCACCGTGATCGAGAAGAACCTCGATCGCATCACCGTGGTCGTTGCGTTGGTGTTCACGTTCGTCACCCTTGCGCTCGCCCTCTTGATGGACGAGTAGATCCTTGAAGGTGGCGATGGCCTGCCGATGGGGCGGGGATGCATCGCTCCTCGCTCCCATGGCCGCGCCGTGTTGCGTTCGTTCTGCTCGGTCTCGTCGTGTTCGGGTCGGCCTCCGTCGTGGCCTCGTGCAGCGGACCGAGCGTCGACGCTGACACGCCGCTCGACGAACCATCGGTCGTTCCCGACGATCTGGCTGCTCGCGCGCCCGAGGACGCGTCAATCCCGGCACTCGTGGTCGATCTGGCCGGCGAGCCGGTCTTTGACCCGACCCTGGTGGCACCGATGATGCCGGCCCAGCTACAGATTCTCGATCTGCTCTATGACGGTCTGACGACATGGGACGCTGAGGCTGCGACCTGGAGGCAGGCTCTTGCGACGGAGGTCACGGAGAGTCCTGATGGCACAACCTGGACCTTCACGCTTGCCGACGACGCCGCATTCTCCGACGGCACGCCGCTCACCGCTGTCGATGTCAAGCGCTCGTTGGAGGCGGCCACGGCTGACCGTGCCGGGCTGCCCGCTCTCCGCCTCGACCTGGTCGACGAAATCGTCGTCGTCGATGGTCAACATGTCGCGATCGTGCTCGAACATCCCGATCAGAATCTGCCCGTCGTGCTGAGCAGTCCGTTGTTCGGTGTGACACCGGCGGGCGACCTCGACGGCCGCGTCGGGAGCGGGCCCTACGTGTTCCGCGACGCCTCGCACCTGGAACCGATCACCGACCAGACCCTCCCCGAGATCGTGCTCGCCGCACTCGACGCTGATGTGGCCTTCGCTGCACCGGATTCGACGGGCGACCGCTCCAGCTCGGTGCTCGTCGAGGTTCATTTCGCCCTGAACACCCGCTCGCCGAAGTTGAGCGACCGCTCCGTCCGTGGACTCGTCCAGCGGGCGATCAGGCAGGACGCGTTCATCGAGGTTTTCGGCGGTGCTGCAGTTCCCATCGACACGCTCGATCCGGCAGGAGTCACCTGCGCACCCAGCTGCAGCGGTGAGGTGCAGGCGACGACCGCAGAGCTGCCGGAGCTGTTCGTCGACTATGTCATTGACGACACCGGGCGCGAGGCGGAGCTGGCCGCGCTCGTTGCCCAGCAGCTCCGTTTCGCCGGTATCACTGCGAGCGCTCGACCGCACACGCTCGAGGAGTTTGTCGACCTGGTCTCTGCTGGGGGCCACGAGGTGTATCGCACCGGCTGGGTCGGGCTTGCGGCCGAAGCCGACGGGATGCTCGAGCCGTACCTCAGCGGGAGCGCCGACAACGTCTCGGGTTACTCCGACGATGCCTTCGATGAACTGGTGCGGACGGCGCGTGCCTCGGGGCGGGCCGCTGACTACCGGTCAGCTACCGAGGTGCTCGAAGCGGACGCGGTCGTCATTCCGCTCGTGAGGCTTACCCGTCAGTTGGTGGTTTCGGAGGGGCTCAACGGAGTCAGCTTGCGACCCGATGGCACCTTCGACGTGGCTGGTCTCGTTCGCCGCTGAACCCCGCCGCGCCCGAGCATTGACCACAGCGCCGCCACCGCGAGGCCAACGGCGGCAAGTCCGGCATAGTGGCTGAGGTCGTGATAGCTGGCGATCTCGTAGAGCACCCCGCCGGTCAGTGCGGCCGCGGCGCCTGATCCACTCATCAGGAGATCGGCCGCTCCTTGCACCGGCACCCGGTCGCTCGCCGCGAACGACGAAGTCAGCAGCGTGCTCCCGGCAATCAGACCGAAGCTCCAGCCGAGCCCGATCAGGAACAGGCCGACGAACACGCCGAGGCGGTCTTCGGCTGCGGTGTGCGCGGCGAGCTCCGCGCCGATGAACAGGGTGACGCCTCCCAGCGCAATCACGGGACGGGCGCTGAAACGGTCGACGACCCAGCCGACCGCGGGGGCGAAGAAGTACATGCCGACGATGTGCAGGGAGACGACGAAGCCGACGATCTGCAACTCGTGGTTGCCGTCGTCCATGTGGAGGGGTGTGGCGGTCATGATGCCGACCATCACTGCGTGCCCGACCAGCATCGCCGTCGCCGCCAGGCGGGCTGAGGGATCACGGGTGATGGCGCCAAGGGGCTGCCGGGCGGCTCGCAGCACGCTCAGGAACGAGGTGTGGGGTGCGCTCCCGGCATCGACGATGCCGCCGGCGGCTTCCAGTGGATCGGGCCGCAGCCGTCGGTCGATCCACACGGAGGCCATGGCGAACAACGCGATGGCCATCAGATAGGGGCCGGCGAGCTCCGGGAGCCCGACCCATTCGGCGGCGGTGCCCGCCCAGCCGAGGCCGAGGGTGGGGCCCAGCACCGAACCGAAGCTGCCTGCCCAGACGAGCAAGCCGATGGCTTTCGCCCGTCCTGACTCTGGGGCGAGATCTGCCGCGGCGTAGCGGGCCGAGAGGTTCGTCGAGCTCCCGCAGCCGAGGAGAACGCCGCCGACGAGCAGGAGCGGGTAGAAGTCCAAGATTGCGGCCCCGAGTGCCAGGGCGGCGCCGCCCACCGCGATGAGCCAGCCGAGTCGAAGGCCGGCGCGCCGACCGTGGTGGGACATGTGGTTGGCGATCGGCACCGTGGCTACGGCGCCGCCGATTGTCACGCACGCCGCCGCGAGCGTCCCGAGAAAGCCGCTGTCGGTGATGTCCTTACCGAGCAGAGTCGCAGAGGAGAACGCTGCTGTCGTTGCGGCGCCCGCCGGCACCACAGCCCGGAACAGGACTCCTACGGTTCGTCGCTGAAGAGCGGCCCGGTCTGCTTCGGCGTCGTCGGGGATGCTCGGCGGGGTAGGCATCCCGCCAGAATCTCAGATCGGCGGCCCGTCTGCAGTGGATTGCGGACGCGGCGACGGCGCTTCCGCGGAGGCAGCATCGTGGGCGTCTGAACGGGACCGACGCACGTGGCGGTTGGCTGCCAGGGTCCAGATCGTGAGCTCGAGGTCGAGCGACTCCCCAATGCCACCTGCGACCGTGTCGGGACCGATCGCGAGCCCGCGTCGCCTGGTTGCGACGATGAGGCGCCGAGGCGTTCCGGCGGGAGCGGGAGCCGGTTCGAGCGGAGTGCCATCAGGGCGGGCGAATGCCAGCGTCCCGGTTGCGGTGCGGCTGCAGTGAAAGCCACCTTCGTGGACCGTGTGGTGGTGCCGGCGACATAACGTGACCAGGTTCCGGAGATCGTTCGATCCGCCCTGCGCGCGGTGGATGATGTGGTGCGCGTCGACCCATCTCTTCGTCTCGCACCCTGGGAACTGGCACCGACCTTGGTCCCGCCGGAGGAGGGCCCGGCGGGTGGAACGAGGAATGGAGCGACGCGCCTGGGAGGAGTGCAACGCGTCGCCGGCGTCGGTGTGCTCGACGACCTCTGTGCAGTCGCACGTGAGGCGCCGAGCCGTTTCCGCTGAGAGGGGGGCGCCTCCCAGTAGGCCGCACCTGCCGTGTGCGTCGGCAGCCAGGACCGCAGCGTCTACCTCGATGTGAGCCATCACCCGTTCGCCGGCCGAGCGCGGTAGCGACCCACATCCGGCCTCTTGTCATGATTGGTGGTGTGAGGGGGTGAAGGCCAAGCTCCTGATCGGGGTTCTGGATGGTTCGCTCGTTAACCGGCTGCCCGCCCGTGCAGTGTTCGGGTGTGGCTCACT
>JAHECR010000008.1 GCA_024641655.1 Acidimicrobiaceae bacterium | reverse complement strand
AACTCGGCCAGCGACCGGGCCAGTTCGGTCTTGCCGACGCCGGTAGGGCCGATGAACAGGAACGAACCGATGGGCCGGTTGGGGTCCGACAGCCCGGCACGAGACCGGCGGATGGCGTTGGCCACCACGCTCACCGCGGCGTCCTGCCCGACAACGCGCTCGTGGAGAACGTCCTCGAGGCGGATGAGCTTCTGGACCTCGCCTTCCATGAGCCGCGAAACGGGAACGCCGGTCCAACGGCTGACGACCTCGGCGATGTCCTCCTCGTCGACTTCCTCCTTGAGCATCTTGCGGTCGGCCTGGAGCTCGGCAAGCGCCTTGTCGGCGTCGGCGATCTGGCGTTCGAGCTCGGGGAGTTGGCCGTACTGGAGCTCGGCGGCCGCAGCGAGGTCGCCCTCGCGTTCGCGCGCCTCGATGCGGGTGCGCACGTGCTCCACCGTTTCCTTGAGGAGTCGGATGTTGCCGATCGCCTCCTTCTCGGACTGCCAGTGGGCCTGCATGCCCGCCAACTCCTCCCGGAGGTTGGCGAGCTCCTCGTCGAGTGTTGCGAGCCGCTCGATCGACGCGTCGTCGGTCTCCTTCGCGAGCGCAACATGCTCGATCTCGAGCTGGCGGATGCGTCGGTCGACCTGGTCGATCTCGGTGGGCATCGAATCGATCTCGATGCGCAGCATCGATGCCGCCTCGTCGACGAGGTCGATGGCCTTGTCGGGAAGGAAGCGACCGGTCAGGTAGCGATCGGACAACACGCCTGCGGCGACCAACGCCGCGTCCTGGATACGAACGCCATGGTGCACCTCATAGCGCTCCTTGAGCCCGCGCAGGATCGCGATGGTGTCCTCGACGCTCGGCTCCGCGACGAAGACCTGCTGGAAGCGTCGTTCGAGCGCCGCGTCCTTCTCGACGTACTTGCGGTACTCGGCGAGGGTGGTCGCGCCGATGAGGCGGAGCTCGCCGCGCGCGAGCATGGGCTTGAGCATGTTGCTCGCGTCCATTGCGCCCTCGGCGGCGCCGGCGCCGACAACGGTGTGCATCTCGTCGATGAAGGTGATGACCTCACCTCCCGCGTCGGTGATCTCCTTGAGGACCGCCTGCAGACGTTCCTCGAACTCGCCGCGGTACTTCGCGCCGGCGACGAGTGAAGCCATGTCGAGCGAGATCACTCGCTTGTTCTTCAGGCCCTCGGGAACGTCGCCCTCCACGATGCGGCGGGCCAGGCCCTCGACGATGGCGGTCTTGCCCACGCCGGGCTCACCGATGAGCACCGGGTTGTTCTTGGTGCGCCTCGACAGCACCTGGATGGTGCGCCGGATCTCCTCGTCACGACCGATGACCGGGTCGAGCTTGCCGTCGCGCGCCGCCTGGGTGAGGTCGCGGCCATACTTTTCGAGGGCCTGGTAGGAGACCTCGGGATCCTGAGAGGTCACTCGGTGGCTGCCGCGCACATCGGCGAGCGCAGCGAGCAAGGCCTCGCGGTCGGCACCGATGTGCTCGTGGAGAGCGAGGAGCAGGTGCTCGGTGGACAGGTACTCGTCGCGCAGGTCGGCGCGCACGCCGTCGGCACGCTCGAACGCGTCTCGCAGCGCCCGGCTGAACCCCGGATCGCCACCGCCGTATGCGCTGGGAAGCTTGGCCAGTTCGTCGTCGAGGCGGTTCTTCAGTGACGCCGGCGGTACGCCGACCCGCTGGATGACCGGCAGCACGACGCCTTCGGCCTGGCCGACCATGGCCAACAACAGGTGCACGGGGGCGACTTCGGGGTTGCTGCGTGCTCGGGCCAACTCCATGGCAACCTGCACCGCCTCGGTCGTCTTGTGGGTCCAGCGCTTGGGGTCGAATGCCACCCGGCCTCCCTGTTCGTCTGCCATCTTCGTTCACCTCTGTGGCCGTGTGTTCACCGGTACCGCGTCTGGCCCCGGCCGCTCCCGGTTCAAGGCGCGAGAAGTTGCGTGTATTCCACTCAACTTTCCTGGATACGTCACACCAGGGGGTTGCCGGACACCGCCTGCACCGGCCTCGGGGAGGAACCTCAAGTCCTCCGCCCGAACAGCCGATGGCTCCTGGTGTCGCCGCCGACCGCAGCGACGCCGCCCGACCAGCGATGGAGAAACCCGGCACATGCCCGACTTCCTGAACAAGGCCGAGAAACGGTTCCAGAAAATCCGCCTGGACGGCGAGCAGGCCCACGCTGCGCTGTTCGTCCGGCCGCGGCCGGGTGGCGCCACCAAGGTCCTCGGGGCACCCGGGGGGGTGCTCTCCCGGATGGGGCGGGTCGCAGACGCGACCGACGACACCAACCCGTTCTCGCAGAACTGCATCCTGATCCTCACCCGACAGCGGCTCCTGGCCTTCGGTCACGGCACGCTCACGGGACGGGTCCGCGAGCTCCTCGGCGCGCTCGACCTCGACGAGATCGCCTCGATGACCATCGACGAGCCGGCCGGAGCCGGTCCGCTGGCGCTCACGATCGCCTTCACCGACGGCGGTGCGGTGGTCGTCACGCCAGGGTCGCGCAGCTCCCGGTTCGTCGAGACCTTCGACGAGGTCCGTTCCGCAGTCGGCTAGCTCCGGCCTCATCGCGTCACCTCGCTCGGAGCCGGCACCTCGACCACCTCGTATGGTCCGCCGGTGAGCGCCGTGCTCCAGGACGACACCCGGAACGCGCGCGTGGGGACCAACTCCGACCGTGGCCGCAGGTAGAGCTCGGCCCAGTCGTCGGGCGCCACCATGATGTGCCAGGCCAGGCCGATCTCGAACTCGTCGGTGAACCACGCGTAGTGGCTCACCACGAGCAGGCCGGCGACGGGTGTTCCCAACGCCAGCGCGCTGCGCTCCCCGGGTAGACCTTCGACCCGACCGTCCAGCCCACGTAGGAACAACTCGGCGATGTCCAGTGCCACCGGCTCGAGATCGTCGACACCCGGAACGACCGTGGCGTTCACCACGATTGTTCCTTCTCGGTCACCTCGGCGACCCGTCACGGTGACCGTCACCGCCGACTCGCCGACGACATCGGGCACGTGCAGCCACGCTTCGGCAACCGCGTCTCCCTCTGTCGACGAGGGGACGATCTCCACCGAAGCGCCTTCGAGTGAGGCCGTCGCCTGCCACAGGATTGGTTCACCTGCCGACCCGGAAGGCCCCGCCACGAGCGCAAGGGGACGACGACCGGGCACGAGCCGGTTCACGAACTCCGGGCTCGACACGAGGTCCAGCGGTGCCGTCACGTCGCTCGTGCCGTCACTCGCCCCACACGACGCCGACGACGCACCGAGACCCAGCAACGCCACAACGACGACCCAGCGCACCAGACGCTTCATGGGACCCCTCCGTCGCCGGAGACAACACCTCATCGCATACGCACCGCCCAGTTTCGTCTGCGCCACCCCACTCGAAACAGGGTCCGAAGTCAGCGCGCTCTCCCCCGAGAACGTCCCGGCCGAGGTCGTCGCGCCTCGATCGGGCGCGGCGCCTCGATCAGGACGGGTCGACGAAGAACGGCGGGATCGGGTCGCCGGCGGCAATCGCCTCGAGCATGCCGTCGGCGGCGCGGAGGGCCTCCCCGATGGTGACGTCCATGTCGAGGTAGCGGTACGTGCCGAGGCGGCCCACGAAGCTCACCGACGACTCACCGCGGGCCAGCTCCAGGTACTGCGAGAGCAGTTCCTTGTCGTCGACGAGGCGGATCGGATAGTAGGGAATGTCGTCGGGTCCGCACGCCCGGCTCGTCTCACGGAAGACCACGGTCTGTTGGTGTTGCTCCCACGGCGCGAAGTGCTTGTGCTCGCTCGTGCGCGTGTAGGGCACCTCGTAATCGCCGTAGTTCATCACCGCACAGCCCTGGTAGTCACCGGCCGCGGTGAAGCGATCGAAATCGAGCGTCCGGTACCCCAGGCGACCGAGGCGATGACCGAACCACGCGTCGAGTGGACCGGTCCAGACGATGTGGTCGAACCCAGCGCGCCCGCCCTGCGGGTCGAGCGGCGACGACAGGTGCACCTCGATGCCCGGGTGATCGACGATGTTGGCGACGATC
Organism: Acidimicrobiaceae bacterium; assembly: GCA_024641655.1. Classification (GTDB taxonomy): domain Bacteria; phylum Actinomycetota; class Acidimicrobiia; order Acidimicrobiales; family UBA8592; genus JAHECR01. The sequence continues at coordinate 94,635 of JAHECR010000008.1, read as the reverse complement.
TCGGTATACCCGTTGCGGGGCATGGCCTGGTGCTGGTGGTTGTAGTAGCGGTCGTCGTAGTTGAACCGGATCGGCAAGCGGCTCAGGATCGACGCGGGCAGGTCCTTGGGATCGCGGCCCCACTGCTTGCGGGTGTAACCCTCGAAGAAGGCCTCGTAGAGCTCGCGCCCCATGAACTTGAGGGCCTGTTCCTCGAAGTTCGCCGGCTCCTCGATTGTCGAGTCGGCCTTCTGCTCGACGAACGCTCTGGCCTCGTCTGGCCGCAGGGCGGTGCCGAAGAGCTGGTTGATGGTCAGCAGGTTGACCGGCATCAGGTACACCCGCCCGCCCACGGTGGTGCGCACCCGGTGGTTGAACGGCACCATCTCCCCGAAGCGGTTCACGTACTCCCAGACCCGTTCGTCGTCGGTGTGGAAGATGTGGGGTCCGTACTCGTGCACCAGGACGTCCGTCCCGGCGTCGCGGACCGTGTAGCAGTTCCCGGCCAGGTGGTCGCGCTGCTCGTGCATCGTGACCTCGTGGCCGGCCTCTGCCAGCTGACGGGCAACGACCGCCCCTGAGAAACCCGCACCACCCACCACGAATCGCATCGTGAAACCCTAATGGGGAACGAGGTTGGTGGGCCGCCACCGGCAACGGGGAGGTGCGGCACGGCTCACGGCGCCGAGATGTGCGAGGCTCGTGGGGTGAACGAACTCCTATGGACCCCAACGGGCAGAGACGTCGAGCTTCGTCGGCCGTTGCTCGTCGTCGCCTTCAAAGGGCTGTTCGACGCCGCCGAGGCCGCGACCCACGCCGTCGATCGGCTCGCCAGCTCGACCGGTTCGGTCGAGCTGGCAGACATCGACCCCGAAACGTTCTTCGACTTCCAGGAGCAGCGCCCGTTCGTACGCCTCGGAGCCAAGGGCCGCGAGATCGTGTGGCCGACCAACCGCGCCTGGGCGGTGCCCTGCCCCGAGGCGGCCCACGACCTCGTCGTCGTTTCGGGGATCGAGCCCCATCTGCGCTGGCGGACCTTCGCAGACTGCCTGATCGAGCTCGCCAACACGTGCGGCGTCGAGATGATCATCACCCTCGGGGCGCTCGTCGGGATGGCACCGCACACCCGTCCCCTCGGCGTGGTCGGCAGCGCCGCGAATGCAGCCGTGGCTGATCGGCTTGGACTGGGACGCCCGTCCTACGAGGGGCCGACCGGCCTGATCGGCGTGCTCCACGACCGGCTGGAGAACGCCGGACTGCCCGTCGTGTCGCTGCGCGTGTCGGTGCCGCACTACGTGCCCAACCCGCCGAACCCGGAGGCGACGCGCTCGCTGTTGGCGCGCCTCGAGCTCATCACGGGCGTCCCCACCGGCCATGCGGAGCTCGACCAGGCGGCGCTCGACTGGCGCCGCAGGATCGACGCTGCCGTCGCCGACGACGCCGAGCTCGCCAACTACGTTCGTCAGCTCGAAGCCCAGGTCGACCAGAGCGAGGCCATGCCCACCGGCGACGATCTCGCGGCCGAGCTGGAGGCCTTCCTGCGCGACCAACGCGACGAAGGCTGACGGCGACACCGGCAACGCCTCCAAGCCCAGGCGACCGGCCTCACCCGATGGGGAACGACCCATCGAGCGCCCGCCAGGCGACCGCACCCGCGCCGACGAGCGGGCCGCGTTCGCCCAGACCGGCGGGAACGATCCGTGTCCCCCGCGAGAAGTCGAGACGGCAGAAGGCGTCGACTGTGGCTTGCGCCGACGCGAAGAACGTGTCGGCGAAGCCGAGGGCGACCGACCCGGCCACGACAGCGAGCTGCAGGTCGAGCAGGTTCGCCACCGACGCCACCGCCCGGCCCACGAGCACGCCGACACGCACCCGGGTGGCGTGATCGGCCTCTGCCGGGGGTGCGCCAAGCAGGTCCGCGAGGGCGGTACCCGACGCTGAGCCCTCGAGCAGACCCTTGGCCCCATTGGCGTCTGCGCGGCCCCCGGGCTCGACGAACACGTGACCGATGTGGCCGGCGTTGCCGTCGGCACCCTCCAGGAGCCTGCCGTTCAACACGATGCCGCCGCCGATTCCGGTGGAGACGACGATGGCCGCATAGTTCGGTACCCCGACCGCAGCGCCGGTCCAGCCCTCCCCGAGGGCCAAGGCCTTGGCGTCGTTGTCGACGAAGCACCGCAGGCCGAGGTCGGCACCGAGGCGCTCCCGGAGCGGAAAGTCCCGCCAGACCGGGATGTTGAGTGGTGAGACGAGCCGGTGGCGATCGCGGCCCGGACCTCCGCACCCGACCCCGATCGCGGTCACCGGGGCGGCATGGTCCTCGAGCACCCCGGACGCGAGCTCCAACAGCGCGGCGTACAGCGACTCCGCGTCCCGAGCTGCGTCGGCAGTGGGTCGGTGTGCCCGGTAGGTGAGGTTTCCGTCACCGTCCACCATGCCGGCCGCGAGCTTCGTGCCACCGATGTCGACGGCGAGGACGTGGGCCAACCGGTCGGCCTCGTCAGGCGCGGGCGCGATAGACGCCGGAACCGCCCACGGCTTCCTTGTTGAGCCGCTTGTTGAGGTGCAGTCCCTCCAGGACGAACTCGACACCGCTGGCCACCATGGCCGGGGCCGCGAGATCGGCGTCGCTCATCTCCAGATCACGCAGGATGGTGGTGAGGGCGGGGATGTCGGCCAGGAGCTTCACGTAGTCCGACGACGCGATGTCGTCGCCGGCGCTTACGACCGCGCCGTTGTCGAAGGCCTCGAGCACCGGACGGTGGTGAATCGGGTCCACCGAGTCCTTGAAGACCGTGAGGACGGCGCTCTTGATGAGGTGTTCGATGATCTCCCCGTCGCGACCCTCCTCGAGGGTCTCGATCTCGACCTTGCCCGAGGTGGACGCCACGAGCGCACCGAGATCACTCACCCGAGGCACGACATGGCGTTCACCTTGCTGCAGCGCGCGCCGGAGCGCGCCGGCGACGAGCGTCTCGTAATTGGCGACCGTCAGGCGCACCGACACCCCGGAGCGCTGGTTGATGTGAGCGCTGTCGCGCGCGAGGTGCGACAACGTCGCCACGATGTCGGACATGAAGCCCGGCATGACGATGTCGACCTCGTCGCCGGCATAGATCTCGGCCTCCTGCTCGGCGATCTCGCGCTCCAGCTCGATCTCAAGGGGGTAATGGGTGCGGATCTGGCTGCCGAATCGATCCTTCAGCGGCGTGATGATGCGCCCACGGTTGGTGTAGTCCTCCGGGTTGGCCGAGGCGACCAGGATGACGTCGAGCGGTAGGCGGATCTTGTAGCCACGAACCTGGACGTCGCGCTCCTCGAGCACGTTCAACAGGCCCACCTGGATACGTTCGGCCAGGTCGGGGAGCTCGTTGATCGCGAAGATGCCGCGATTGGTGCGGGGCACGAGGCCGTAGTGCAGGGTCAGCTCGTCGGACAGGTACCGGCCTTCGGCGACCTTGATGGGGTCGACCTCGCCGATCAGGTCGGCGATGGACGTGTCGGGGGTGGCGAGCTTCTCGCCGAAACGAGTGTCACGGTGCACCCACTCGACAGGGGTGTCGTCGCCGAGCTCGTCGACGAGATCACGGGCATGGCGCGAGACGGGGTTGTAGGGGTCGTCGTTGATCTCGGAGCCGGCGACGATGGGCATCCACTCGTCGAGCAGCGCAACGAGCCCGCGGATCATTCGGGTCTTCGCCTGACCGCGCTCACCGAGGAAGATCACGTCGTGGCCGGCCAGGAGCGCATTCTCGAGCTGGGGCAGGACCGTGTCCTCATAGCCCAGCACGCCCGGGAACAGCTCTTCACCGCCGGCGATGAGCCTGATCGCGTTCTCGCGGATCTCTTCCTTCACCGAACGCGACGTCCATCCGGAGTTCCTGAGTTCACCAAGGGTGCTGGGTTGCGTCATAGCCCGGCACCGTAGCTCCTCGCGCGGGGCCGCGTCCGGGCGAGTGGGCGTTCGCCTGACCCCAGTGGTCCGGCCGGACTGCCTTGCTGTCGCTCATCGATCCGGCGACCGACCGTCGCCGCCGATCACATCCAGCGGCGAAGGAACTCGTTGGGTCGCAGCACGGTGCTGAGGCCATAACCCTGGCCTCGGACGCATCCCAACTCGAGGAGGACCTCGAGCTGGTCCTCGCTGTCGATCCCTTCGGCGACGACCTGGAGATCCAGCGCGCGCCCGAGGGTCACGATCGCGGCGACGATCGCCTCGTCACGAGGGTCGGTGTCGATGTTGCGCACGAACGACATGTCGATCTTGAGCATGTCCACCGGGAGCTGCTTCAGCAGCGCCAGCGATGACGCCGCTGTCCCGAAGTCGTCCACCGAGATCTTGACGCCGAGCTCACGGAGCCGCTCGACCTGCTTGACGCTCTCCTCGATCGACGACGTGAGCGTCGCCTCGGCGAGCTCGAGGCACAGCACCGCAGGGTCCAGCATCGTCGTCGCGAGGATCTCCTCGACGACCGGCACGAGCGTGGGCTGCGCGAGCTGGCGCGGCGAGATGTTGACCCGCAGCGTGAAGTCGTCGAGGGTGCGCGTGCGCAGCCAACTGGCCACGAGCTCGCAGGAGCGACGCAACACCTCGGTTCCGAGATGGATGAGCAGCCCGCTCTCCTCGGCGAGGCCGATGAACTCAGCTGCCGGGATCAGGCCCCGTTCGGGATGCTGCCAGCGCAACAACGCCTCGGCACCCACCACCCGATTCTCCACGAGGTCGAACTCGGGCAGGAAGTGCACTTCCATCTCCCCGTTCTGCATCGCGCGCCGCAGCGCCTGTTCGTTGCGCATCCGCTGCTCGGCGCGCAGGCGAAGCTCCTCGTCGTAGAGCTCGACTCGGTCGCGGCCGGTGCCCTTCGCCTTGTACATGGCCGCGTCGGCCTTCGAGAGCAGGTTCTCGGCGGTCTCGTGGCGGTCGGCCGCGAATGCCACGCCCAGTGACGCCTTCACGCGCAGCTCACGGCCGGCGATGACGAGGGGTTCCGAGATCGCCTTGCGGAGCCGGTCGACGATCAGCAACACCTGCTCGATGCCACCCATCTGCTCCAGATACACGACGAACTCGTCGCCACCGAGCCGTCCTACCACGTCGTGGGGGCGAACGGCTGCGGTGAGGCGCTTGGCCACCGTCACCAGGAGCTCATCGCCGGCGGCGTGGCCAAGGCTGTCGTTCATCGCCTTGAAGCGGTCCAGGTCGATGAAGATCGCTGCCTCGGACGTTCCCGAACGGCCACGTCGACCGAGGGACCGCTCGATGTACGCGATGGCGGTTGCGCGATTGGCGAGGCCGGTGAGGGGATCGTAGAGGGCTCTTCGGGTGAGCTCCTCGTAGCGTTCGCGCTCTTGGGTGACGTCATGGGAGACCACGAGGATCGACGAGACGAACCCGTCCGCGGAGAACTCGCCGATGGCGCGTGAGTGGATGTGGCGGAAGTCGTCGGTCTCCCAGTCGAACTCCATGGGAACACCCGAGTCCACCACCGAACGCAGAGCCTCGCGCCAAAGTCGCTGGGCGCTTTCGGTCAACCCGACGTCTTCGAGTCCCGGGCCGGTGAGCAGCAGGTCGTGGGTGCCCATGACCAGCGGTTCGAAGGCCGGGCTGTGGAACTCGAGCTCCATCGCCGGGGTCCACCGGGTGACGGCCATCTCCACGGCGCCGAGCACGTGCTGGAACTCGTCGCTCAAGCCGCGCAGGCGCTGCTCGTCGATGTACTCGCCCGTGACATCTCTTAGGACCAGCTGGACGTCGCGTTCGGTGCGCGAAGCATCTACGAACACCTCGACGAGCGCGTCGGCGCGCCCGCTGGAGCTGATCCAGAATCGTCCGACATCACCGGTTGCGCCCTGGTCGGCGGCCCGGGTGACCGCGTGCAGGAGGATGTTCCCCTGCTGCTTCTTGCCGAGGGCGCCGAGACTCACCCCCACGAGATCCAGCGGTGCCTTGCCGAGCAGTTCGCGTGCGGAGTCACTGACGTACTCGATCGTCCCGTCGGCGGTGACGCTCATGAGCGCGACCGAGCCATCACGGCGCACATCATGTTTCCGCATCCCGAGCGGCTCCATGGGGCCCAGCCTGGACGTGTTGTCGAAAGTCATCATCTGCTCACATTCCGTGTCCCCGCCCCTGCATCGGGCCGGTACCGGAGGAGCTTGAGCGGTGGTCCCGGGCCCGATGCGGATGACCCGGGCCGATCGCACCAAACGCGGGGCTCCGCCGGGCACCGTCACCGAGCGGGGCGCCACGGTGACGTCTGCCCCGGGAGCCAACCAGACCGGTCCCCGCCCCCCGGCCATCCCGTCGCCACGATCGCGCGGGTAGTTTGCGGGCGTGGATCTCACCGGTCTCTGGCGCGCCGCGGTCGCCGACGAAGCACTGCGGCGAAGCTTTCACCTGCCGGAATTCGACGACGACGGCTGGGAAGACGTGACGGTGCCGGGCCACTGGCGCGACGTCGCGGCGTTCGCCGATGCCGAAGAGGTGCTCTACCGGCGGCGGTTCGAGGTCACCGACGTGATCGACGACGGCTCAGACGCGGCCGACACCATGGCGTGGCTCGAACTGGACGGCTTGTTCTCCCAGGGCGACGTCTATGTCGACGGTCGCTATCTCGGTGACACGGAGGGGTACTTCGTGAGCCACGCATTCGACATCACCGAACTGCTGGCGGATCGCCGTGACCACGAGATCGCGCTCGAAGTCCACTGCCACCCCTCGGGGCGTGGCAAGCGGCGAGCGATCCTGGGCGTCTACGACGGCGGCTCCGATCTGCGTCGAGACGTCAACCCCGGTGGCATCTGGGCCCCGATCCGTATCCGCTGCACCGGCCCCGTCCGGATCGACTCGGTGCGAGCCATCTGCGTTTCGGCCGACGATCGGCGAGCGCAGGTCTCGATCCGGGCGACGCTCGTGGCCCACTCGTCACGGTCGGTACGGGTCGTGTCGGCGCTGGCGGGGGTGGACCACGAGTTCGACCATCTCCTGGCGGAGGGCCCCAACCAGGTCGAGTGGCTGGTCACCGTTCCCCGACCGACGCTCTGGTGGCCCCGAGCGCTGGGCGAGCAGGCTCTCCACGATCTCGAGGTACGCGTCGAGACCGCCCCGGGCGTGGTGAGCGACCGTCACGCGGTCACCACCGGCCTGCGATCGCTGCAGCTGCGCAGGTGGCGCCTCGAGGTCAACGGTCGACGGCTGCAGGTGAAAGGTGTCAACCTCGCTCCGTCGGCAACCCTGCCCGCGGACGCCACCGTCGAGCGCATCGAGCGCGACCTTCAGCTCGCGATCGATGCCGGCTTCGACGCAGTGCGCCCCTACGCGTACGTGGCGCCACCGTCGTTCTACGACCTCACCGACCGCCTCGGCCTGCTGGTGTGGCAGGACCTGCCCCTGCTCGGACGAGCATCGAACAGCGTGCGCGCCCAGGCGGTACGGCAAGCGGGAGCCATGGTCACCCAGCTCGGCCATCACCCGTCGATCATGTCGTGGAACGCCCACGTCGCACCGGCGCCCGACTGGATGCAGTCCGAGCAGACGAGCCTGCTCCAACGAGGCCAGAAGGTGCTCGCCCACGAGGCGCCCACCTGGTCCAAGTCCGTCCTCGACCGCTCCGTGAAGGGGGTGTTCGACCACCAGGACGGGTCGCGCCCTGCCACGGCCTACACCGGGGTGCTGCCCCATCTCCCCCGTATGGACGGATCGGCGACGCACCTGTGGTTCGGGTGGCGCCGCGGCAGCGAGCGTGACCTGAGCGACTTCGCCGCCCGGCTGCCGAGCCAGGTTCGCTGGGTCGCCGAGATGGGCGCACAGTCGATTCCCGCACATCGCGCCGTCGCGGCTCGCATCGACTGGCCTCGACCGGAACCATCGGTGCTCCACGAACGACTCGGTTACGAGATCCGCTCCTTCGATCGCTATGTGCCCTTCACCGGTCACGACTCGCTCGAGTCCTGGACCGAGGCCAGCCAGCTCTACCAGGCGGGGCTGCTGCGTCGTCAGATCGAGACGCTCCGACGGCTGAAGTACCGCCCCACTGGTGGGTTCTTCGTCCACTTCCTCGCCGATGCCGAACCCGCGATCTCGGCCTCGCTCCTCGACCACGACCGCGTGCCCAAGCTCGCGTACCAGTCGGTCACCGAGGCGTGCCTGCCCGTGATCGTCGTCGCCGATCGTCTCCCGGCGAGCGTCCACCCCGGTGAACCGATCGCACTCGATGTCCACGTGGTGAGCGACGAACGCACGCCGCTGCGGAGCTGCAGGGTCGAGGCCGAGCTCACGTGGCCCGGGAACGCGCACCGTTGGCGCTTCGCAGGCACCGTCGACGCCGACTCGGTGACCCGGATCGGGACCCTCTCGTGGGTCGTCCCCGACGCGCCGGGGCTCGCGACACTGCACCTCAGGCTCTCCGGAGGCGCCACCGCGGTCAACCGCTACGACACCACGATCCGGCCGCGCTGACCCGTCGAGGCGACGACAGCGATCGCTCACGCCAGGTGCGCGAGCTCCCGAGCGAGGTTGGCCCGAGCGCGCGGCTCGAGTGTCGTGCGGAACATCGGCAGCGAATAGAGCGCATTGCTCGCCGCGAGCCTCTGCAACACATCCTGACGCCCGAGCCGGTAGACGTCGTCGTCGAGATGGCCGTACTCCCGCCGGATGGCCCCGGCGTACGCGTCGTACTCGACGACCGGCGCACCGAGGATCGCAAGATCGACATCGTGCACGGCGCGCATCACCAGACTCGCACCGTCGGGCAGGGCATGGCCCGCGGTCATCTCGATCGTGGGGGCGACCTCGGGGGTGTCGAGGCCCTGTTCGGCCAACCAGGCCGTGGCCAGCGCAGCGCTGCGCGCCTCGTTCTCGGAGGCGGTCACCTCGTAGACCACGTCGTGGAACCAGACGGCCAGCTCCGCTTCGGCACGCTCGGTGTCGCCGAGTGGCACCTGTTCGAGCACCCCGAGGCACGCTTCGATGTGCGACAGGGTGTGGTAGTGCCGGTGCGGTTCCCCGTAGGCAACGGTGAGGGCCTCGGCCATCTCCAGCGCCGCGGAGAGCCGCACGCCGAGTCGATGGCCCAGGTCGAACCAACGTGCCACTGTCCGGGAGTCCGCGTCGTCCATGCCCGCAGCACCGTAGCTCCGCTCGACGACCCTCGATCGGACCGCCGACCTCGGCCACACCGACGAGTACCCGCCCTTCAGGCGTGCGATCGACCCGCCACACGAGGCTCGAGCTCGACGACATCGGCTCGATCAGGAGTCACGCCCACACCTGCGGTTAGCCTCTGTTGGCGACCCGGCAGTACCGTCGGGGCCGATATAGCAGGTGCCGGCGCAGAAGTACCGGCACGCCTTTGGAGGCACACAACGCGATGGCGCAGACACTGACACGGCCCGGCCCGCAGCCGATCCGCAAGCGCCCGAGGCAACTGCCCTTTCCGCTCAACGTGTATCAGAGCGCAGTGGGCCGCAAGTGGGTGATGGCCGTCAGCGGCATCGTCCTGCTGGGCTTCGTGGTTTCACACATGATCGGCAACCTGCACCTGTACGAGGGACCGCTGGAAGTGCACATCTACGCCGAGACGCTGCGCGACCTCGGCGTCCACGTCCTGCCCCGGACCTGGGCCCTGTGGGGAATTCGCCTGCTGTTGATCGCAGCGTTCGTGCTGCACGTCCACTCGGCGTACTCGCTCGCTGCGATGGGCCGAGCATCGAACCCTCGCTCGGCGCTCGACGGGAACAAGTCCTACGTCGGCGGCCAGGACTACATCGCGGTGAACTACGCCAGCCGCACGATGCGAGTCACCGGCCCGATCATCCTGCTGTACCTGTTCTTCCATCTCGCCGACCTCACCTGGGGCCTGCTGTGGGACGACTGGCAGCGCGGAGATCCGTACAACAACGTGGTCGTGTCCATGGGCCACATCGGCATCGCCGCCATCTACGTGGTGGCCAACATCGCCCTCGCCGTGCACATCTTCCACGGCACCTACAGCCTCTTCCAGAGCCTCGGGATCAGCAACCCCAAGATCAACGCTGTCCGCCGCCCCCTGGCTGCAGGCCTCGCCGGACTGATCCTCGTCGGCAATCTCAGCTTCCCGATCGCGGTCCAGGCCGGCCTGATCGACCAGGACAACTGCACCGCCCCGTGCGGCATCACCGCCGCCAACCTCGAGATGGGCCAGGAGTAAAGACCAATGATCGGATCACTCGACGCACGAGTCCCCGACGGCCCCATCGCCGACAAGTGGACGAATCACAAGTTCGACATGAAGTTGGTGAACCCCGCCAACAAGCGCAAGTTCGAGATCATCATCGTCGGTACCGGCCTCGCCGGCGCGTCGGCGGCGGCAACGCTCGGCGAGCTCGGGTACAAGGTGAAGGCCTTCACCTTCCACGACACGCCGAGGCGAGCGCACTCCATCGCCGCCCAGGGCGGCATCAACGCCGCGAAGAACTACCAGAACGACGGCGACTCGGTACACCGGCTCTTCTACGACACGGTCAAAGGCGGCGACTACCGGAGCCGTGAGGCCAACGTGCACCGGCTCGCCGAGGTGTCGGTGAACATCATCGACCAGTGCGTCGCCCAGGGCGTGCCCTTCGCCCGTGAGTACGGCGGCATGCTCGACAACCGATCCTTCGGTGGCGCCCAGGTGAGCCGGACCTTCTATGCCCGGGGCCAGACCGGCCAGCAGTTGCTGCTCGGCGCCTACTCGGCGCTCATGCGGCAGGTGGCGCTGGGCAACGTCGAGCTCCACACCCGTACGGAGATGCTCGACCTCATCGTCCACGACGGCGCCGCACGAGGCATCGTCACGCGCGACCTCATCACCGGCGACATCGCCAGCCACACCGCCCACGCCGTGGTGCTCGGCACCGGCGGGTACGGGAACGTGTACTACCTGTCCACCAACGCCATGATGTCCAACGTGACGGCTTCGTGGCGGGCCCACCGCCGCGGTGCGCTGTTCGCCAACCCCTGTTACACGCAGATCCACCCGACGTGCATTCCCGCCAGTGACGAGTTCCAGTCGAAGCTGACGCTGATGTCGGAGTCGCTTCGCAACGACGGCCGCATCTGGGTGCCCCGGTCTCACGACGAAGCCCGGCCGGTCGCGAGCATCCCCGAAGCCGACCGGTACTACTACCTCGAGGAGAAATACCCCTCGTTCGGAAATCTGGTTCCCCGGGACGTCGCGTCCCGCAACGCCAAGACGGTGTGCGACCAGGGTCTCGGCGTCGGACCGCTGAAGAACGGCGTGTACCTCGACTTCGCCGATGCAATCGCGCGCGACGGCGTCGAAGCGATCCGGGAGCGCTACGGCAACCTGTTCGACATGTACGAGCGGATCACCGGCGAGGACCCCTACAGCGTCCCCATGCGCATCTACCCGGCCACCCACTACACGATGGGCGGCCTATGGGTCGACTACGAGCTGATGAGCAACGTGCCGGGCCTTTTCGTGATCGGTGAAGCCAACTTCTCCGACCACGGCGCCAACCGGCTCGGTGCCTCGGCGCTGATGCAGGGACTCGCCGACGGCTACTTCGTGCTCCCGTACACGATCGGCAACTACCTGGCGCCGCTGCTCGGCACCAAGCCGATGGCCACCGACGACGCTGCGGCCACCGCCGTGGTCAGCGAGGTCGCCGAGCAGACCCAGCGGTGGCTGTCCGTCAAGGGCACCCGCTCGGTGGACTGGTTCCACCGAGAGCTGGGCAAGCTGGTGTGGGACTACATCGGCATGGAACGCGACAAGGCCGGCCTCGAAAAGGCGCTCTCGGAGATCCCGGCGCTACGCGAGGAATTCCAGAAGGACGTCCGGGTCCTGGGCTCGGGCGACAGCCTGAACTCTTCGCTCGAGAAGGTTGGACGCGTTGCCGACTTCTTCGAGCTCGCCGAGCTCAAGGCTCGCGACGCACTCGAGCGTGAGGAGTCCTGCGGCGGGCACTTCCGGGTCGAGAGCCAGACAGAAGAAGGCGAGGCCCTCCGCGACGACGCGCACTTCGCCCACGTGGCGGCGTGGGAGTGGGGCGGCGATCCGTCGTCGTCGATCCTCCACAAGGAAGAGTTGACGTTCGAGAACGTGGCGCTGACCCAGCGCTCGTACAAGTAGGGGCGAGGGGTCATGGACAAGAAGCTCAATCTCACACTCAAGGTCTGGCGTCAGGCCGGACCGAGCGCCCAAGGGCGCTTCGAGACCTACGAGGTGCGCGACATCAGCGAGGACATGTCGTTCCTCGAGATGTTCGACGTGCTGAACGAACAGCTGATCAACTCCGGCAACGAACCCGTGGAGATCGCGTCGGATTGCCGCGAGGGCATCTGCGGCACCTGCGGGTGCATGATCAACGGCAAGGCCCACGGTCCGGAGGCGGCAACGGCAACCTGCCAACTGCACATGCGCAAGTTCGAAGACGGCGACACGATCGTCGTCGAGCCATGGCTGGCGACGTCGTTCCCGATCATCAAGGACCTCGTGGTCGATCGCTCACCGCTCGATCGCATCATCGAGGCCGGTGGGTACATCACTGTCGGCACCGGCGCTGCACCCGACGCCAACCTGATCCCGGTCCCCAAGGACGCCGCCGACGCCGCGTTCGACGCGGCGGCCTGCATCGGCTGCGGCGCCTGTGTCGCCGCATGCCCCAACTCGGCCGCGCAGCTGTTCACGTCGGCGAAGATCCAGCACCTCAACCTGCTGCCCCAGGGTCAGGCCGAGCGCTGGGCCCGCACCGAGAACATGGTCGAGACGATGGAGCAGTACTTCGGCTCGTGCACGAACCATGGCGAGTGCCACGAGGCGTGCCCGAAGGAGATCCCGCTGGACTTCATCGCCTACACGAACCGCGACTACGTCACGGCCAAGCGTAAGAACAGCAAGCTGCTCGGTCAGCGCTAGACCGAGGTTCCCGATGGGTGCCGGGCAGTGCCCGGCACCACCTGGCTCACAACGTGGCGAGCAGGGCCAGGGTGCGGTTCCAGGCGGTTTCGGTCACCTCGGCGTTCCAGTTGCCGAGCGGGTTCTCCTCGTTGGTGAAGCCATGGCCCGTGCCGGGGTATACGTGGAACGTGACGTCCTTGCCAAGGGCCTGGAGCTGCGCCTCGAGCGCTTTCACGGGCTCGGGACCGAAGAAGCCGTCGTCGCCGGCGAAGTGGCCCTCGACCTTGGCCGTCAGCCTGGACCATTCGAGGCTGTCGTCGCCGAGCGGCGCCCCGTAGAACGGCGCCGCCACCCCGACCCGGTCGCCTTCGAGCGCGGCAATCCGCAAGGTGAGCATGCCCCCCATGCAGAACCCCACGACCCCCACGGAGTCACTGGTGCACGCTCGGTGCCCGAGCAGGTAGCTGATCGCTCCCGACATGTCCTTTGCGGCGCGGTCGGGCGGGAGATTCGTCATCAGCTCGCCCGCCTTGTCCATCTCGGTGTGCTCGGCCATCTCCCCGTGATAGAGATCCGGAGCCAACGCGGCGAATCCCGCCTCTGCGAGACGGTCGCACACCCTTTTGATCTGGGGGACCAGACCCCACCACTCCTGCAGCACCAGCACACCGGCACCGCTGCCGGACTCGGGTATCGAGAGGTACCCGCCTGCCGTGGTGCCGTTGACTGCAAACTCGACCATCTGTCCGCTCATTTTGGGCCTCGCTCTCGACTCGTCCGGTGTTCGCACCGATCGTGCCACACGGGAGCGGTCACCGGCCCGGCGACGGCCCTGGTCGTCAACGCTGCGCGATCACGGCCTTGAGATACGCGCCCTCGGGGAAACCGACGGGGTGGTCGACGGCGTGGCCGGTGACCTCGACGGCGCTGAACTCGACTCCGCCGGCGCGAGCAGCTCCCACAACGGTGGCGGCGAAACGATCGGTGCTCACCCGGCTCGAACACGATGCCTGCACCAACGTGCCGCCAGGAGCCAGCACCGCGACGCCGAGCTCGGCGAGCTTGCGGTACGCGCGGAGCGCCCCTTCGACGTCGCGCTGACGTGCCGCGAAGCTCGGCGGGTCGATGACGACGAGGTCGAAGCGGCGTCCGCGGTTCCCGAGGTCCGCGAGCACCTCGAACGCGTCGCCTCGCTGCGTGCGATGCCGACACGTCGACACCGAGAGGTCGGCGCGATTCATGGCGACGTGTCGCTCGGCTGCAGAGAGTGCCGGCTCGCTGCGGTCGGTGCTGAGCACCGAGGTGGCGCCGCCGGCTGCCGCGTGGAGCGAGAACCCACCGGTGTGGCAGAACACGTCGAGCACCTCGGCGCCCGCTGCGAGCTCGCCCACGCGGCGGCGATTGTCACGCTGATCGAGGAAGTGCCCGGTCTTTTGCCCACGCACCACATCCGCGGTGAACAGCAGACCGTTCTCACGGAAAGCCACCGCGGCCGGGGGCGCGTCACCGACGAGGACGTCGCCGTCTCCGAGCGTGCCGTCCATCTCAGCAGCGACCAGGCGGGAGAGCCGCAGCACCACGCGGTCCGCGTCGACGAGGTTCAGGAGCTCGGTCAACACGACACGCAGGTGCGGCCACCATGCCGCGGTGTAGAGCTTCACCACGACGGTTCGGTCGTACACATCCACGATTAGACCGGGCAACGCGTCGTTCTCGCCGTGCACGAGGCGATAGCCGGTGCTGTCGGCCTGCTGGAGCAGGGCTCCCCGTCGGGCCAATGCTGCGCCGAGCGACCGGGCGAAGAAACCGGCGTCGATCGTCTCGGGCGCTCCCGCGTGCAACACCTTGATGCGCATGGGTGACGTGGCGTCCCACAGCCCGATTGCGGCGAACCGCCGTCGATCGTCGAAGACGACCACCAGGTCGCCGGTGGCAGGGGCGTGCGACACGGATTCGATCGACTCGTCGAAGATCCACGGATGGCCCCCGCGGACATGGCGGAGCGCGTCCTTGGTGATCCGGACCGCGGCGCGCCGACCCGGCGCTGGTGCTTCAGGAAGCTGCACGGTGGGCACCGATGTGGCGCAACACCTCGGGTGCGATCTCCCGACACCAGGCTGCCGGCATCTCGTGTCCGAGCCCCTCGAACTCGACGAGGCGGGCCCGGGGAATCCGGGCCGCGAGCAGACGACCGTGCGCGATCGGGACCACCGGGTCGGCAGTGCCGTGCAGCACGAGGGTGGGCACCGCGATGCGAGCAAGGTCGCCGACACGACTGGGACTGGACAGCACCGCGACGCCGTGGCCGTGGTCGCCATGAGGAGCATGCGCGACCTCGGCGGCGGCCTCGGCCCGGGCAGCCTCGACGTCGAAGGGGTGACGCGTCCCCGCGTAGCGCTGCGACTCGGCGACGATGCGTTCGATGCGTTCCCCATCCGATGCCGGAGGTGGCGCGAACAGCGCTTCTGCGGCGGCATCGATGACCCAGTCCTCAGGTGGCGGGAGCCCGTCGTCTGATGGCATCAGCGCGGCCGACGAGTAGGCGAGGGTGAGCGTGGTGACCCGCTCTGGTGCCGCGAGCGCCGCCTCGATGCACACCGACCCCCCCATCGAGCGACCCAGAACGTGTGCCGCCGACAGCTCCCAGTGATCGAGCACGGCGATCGCGTCCGCGGCCAGGTCGGCGAGGGTGTACGGGGTCATCGACGGGAGCCGGGTGCTCCGGCCGACGTCGCGCAGGTCGAAACGGACGACGGCGATACCCGCTTCGAGCAACGGGTCGACGAGCGCCCGGCTCCAGGTCACCGACGTGGAGCCCATCCCGTTGACGAGCAGCATCGCCCCGCTCGGCGACGACGGGGGCGACGCGAGGGTGGTGAAGATCTCGATGTCGCCGTTTCTCGCGACGCCTTCGTGCAGCTCGACCATCTGCCGACAGTACCGGCGGGGGTGACCGATTGGCGACGTGCGGCCACCTGTCAGTGGCGCCGGGCCACGAGCCACCCCTCGTGGCGGCCGGAGGTCCGCCAGGTGGCGTCAACCCGGAGGATCTCCAACGCCTGTTCCCGTGCCAGAGCCTCGGCGAGGCTCTCGATCTCACCGACCTCGAGGAGAAAGCGCGCCGAAGGCTGTGCATGCCGTTCGAGGTTCGTCACGGTCGGTTGCGCGATGACGAGCACACCTCCGGGCTCGAGGTGGTTCGGGAGCGCCCGAACGAGCTCCGGGTCGTAGTAGAGGTGCATGAAGGCGATGTCCCAGCGGCGCCCCTCCGGCATCTCATCGACCTCCAGATCGCGTTCGATGCATTCGGGCTCGAGCCCGACGGTGCGCATCTGGTCGCGCGCATGGCTCAGCGCGACCGCGCTGACGTCGATGATCGTGACCTGGTACCCGCGTGCGGCGAACCAGCGAGCGTTGCGACCGTCCCCCCCGGCGATGTCGACGACACTGCCCATCTCCGGAAGAAGTGCGGCTACCTCGTCGAGCATTGCGGCGGGCGGATCGTCGGTCGGCCCTCGAACGCGGTAGCGGTCGTTCCACCGGTCCGCGGCGGAGCCGGGCGTCGGGCCGTCGGCTGTGGGGTCGACGTCATCTGGAGCCTGGGTCACGGCTCAAGGATGCCCGCTGACGAACGTCGCCGCGACCAACCTCCCGGCACCGGTCGCTGCCGGCCCACTGCATCGCGTCGAGCTCCGTCGGTGGTCCGTAGACTCCCCGGGTGATGCCGCCGAGTCCACAACGTCGAATCGACCTCCGCGACGGCGCGATGACCGTCGTCCGGGGTTTCTGCATGGGGGCAGCCGACATCGTGCCGGGAGTGTCGGGCGGAACGATCGCGTTCATCTTCGGCATCTACCAGCGCCTGATCGACAACATCCGTACCGGTGCACGGGTGATCGGCGCGCTGCTCCGGCTGCGCCTCGGTGAGGCCCTCGGCCAGCTGCGCCGGATCGAATGGAGCTTCCTGGTCCCGCTGCTCGGCGGGATCGCGGCTGCGTTCCTGGCGCTGTCGCATCTCATCGAGAACCTGCTGCGCGACCACCCCGAGCCCATGGCCGGGCTGTTCCTGGGCCTCGTGGTGGCGTCGGTGGCCGTCGCGTGGAAGATGGTGCACGAATGGACCCGAGTCGATCTCACCATCGTGCTGGTGGTCGGAGCGCTCGCGTTCGTACTGCTCGGCTTCCAGTCGGGAACCGTCGCTGACCCCAGCGCCGCGCAGTTCCTCGGCGCCGGCGCCATCGCCATCTGCGCCATGATCCTCCCGGGGATCTCCGGCTCGTTCCTCCTGCTGATGCTCGGTATGTACGCCGCGCTGCTCGGTGCGGTCAATGACCGCGCCCTGGGCGATCTCAGCTTGTTCCTCGTCGGCGCGGTGGTGGGCCTCGCCGCATTCTCGACGCTGCTGAGTTGGCTGCTCGAACACCACAGTGACCGGGTGTTGGCTGCGCTCATCGGCCTGATGATCGGCAGCGTCAGAGTTCTCTGGCCGTGGCCGAACGGCGTGGGCATCATCAGCGACGTCCAAGAGGAGGTCGTCAAGGGGACCGGACTGGGTCTGCCGTCAGACGGTGCCGACCTGCTGTGGCCGACCGTGCTTGGCGGCGCCGCGTTCTTCGTCGTGATCGCGCTCTCGACCTTCGGCGAACGACGCGCCGCGGCACGCGCTGCGTCCGCGGTGGTCGCCTGACCTGCAGATGTCTCGCGGCTGCGGAACCGAACTCGGGCGGCTCCGGTGAATCCCGTGCCCCTGCTCGCGAGCCGAGCCGGGCAGGAGCGCGTCGCCGAGATCGTGGCGTCGGCACGAGCGCTCGGTGTCGAGGTCACCTTCGCCGCCACCGATTCGGCGGAGGACACCGAAGCTGCGGCTCGCCGCCTCGTGGCCGAGGGCCACGAGCGATTGCTCGTCGCGGGAGGCGACGGCGTGATCCATCTCGCCGTCCAAGCAGTCGCGGGCACGAACACGGTGCTCGGAGTGGTCCCGGTGGGCACGGGGAACGACTTCCTCCGTGCCCTCGGCATGCACGGTGAGCTCGCAACCTGTGTCGCTCGCTCGTTGGAGGACGCCGTCGCGCTCGACCTGCTCCGCATCGGCACTCGGTGGGCGGCTTCGGTCGCGACGCTGGGGTTCTCCGCCGATGTGAATGCGCGCGCCAACCGAATGCAGCGACCCCGCGGTCCCATCCGGTACACGATCGCAACGCTGCTCGAACTGCCGCGGCTCCACGCCCGCCCCGTAGCGCTCGTTGTCGACGGTGCCCCGGTTCACCGCGACCTGACGCTCATGACCGTCGCCAACACGTCCACGTTCGGCGGTGGCATGCAGATCTCGCCCGACGCCAGCCCGGTCGACGGATCGGCGGAGCTGACGCTGGTGGGTCCGGTGGGTCGACGACGACTGGTGCGATTCTTCCGCAGGGTGTTCGACGGCTCGCACGTCACCCTCGGCGAGGTGGAGACGATGCGGTGCGGCCAGGTGGAGATCGTCACCCCCGATCTGGCAGTGTGGGCCGACGGCGAACCGGTGGCCACGACTCCGGTCGTCGTCGAGGTGGTACCGCGGGCGTTGCGCCTGGCCGGCGCGCTGGTGCAAGACTGACGGGGTGAGCGACTTCCTCTCTCCCGCCTGGATCGAAGCGCTCGCGACGCGACTGGAGGCGACCGGAAGCGGGTCGTCGCCCGAGCGGCTCGTCATCCAATACTTCGTCACTACGGGCAGGGGCGACGTCGGTTACCACGTCACCGTCGGGCCCGGGGGTGACACCGCCCGCGCCGGAGCGGCGCCGGCGCCCGATGTCACGTTCCGGATGGACGAGGCCACCGCCATCGCCATCGCCGACGGGAGCCTCTCGTCGGAGGAGGCGTTCATCACCGGAAGGCTCGACCTCGAGGGCAACACCGCTGCCATCATCGAGGCCCACCGCATGAGCGGCGATGCCTGAGCTGCCCGACGTCGCCGTCTATCTCGACCTCATCGAACGCGACATCGTCGGGCACCGGCTCCAAGACGTAGAGGTTCGCGGCTTGGCCGTGCTCCGGTCGTTCGACCCCCCCATCGATGCGGCCGAGGGCGCGACGGTCGTCGGCACCCGCAGGCTCGGCAAACGACTCGTGCTGGAGCTCGACGAGGACCTCTTCCTCGTGATCCACCTGATGATCGCCGGCCGCCTCTTCTGGAAGGAGGTGGGCGCGAACGCACGCGGCAAGGACGTCCTCCTCGCGTTGCGGTTCGACAACGGGACGCTCCTGCTGCGCGAGGTGGCCAAGAAGAAGCGGGCGCGGGTATGGCTGCACCGAGGCGAGCAAGCCATGATCGACGAGCACGACCGCGGCGGTCTCGAGCCGCTCGAGATCGACCGCGACGCCTTCGCGTCGGCGCTGACCGGGGAGAACCGCACCCTCAAGCGGGCGTTGACGAGCCCGACGAAGTTCTCCGGAATCGGCAACGCCTACTCCGACGAGATCCTGCTCCACGCCCGCCTCAGTCCCGTGAAACGCACCGGTCAGCTCTCCGACGAGGAGATCGACCGGCTCTACGACGCCACCCGCTCCACCCTCCAGCTCTGGCTCGACCGACTCCGGGAGGAAGCCGCAGACGGCTGGCCGACGAAAGTGACGGCGTTCCGCCCGGAGATGGTCGTGCACGGCAAGTTCCGCCAACCGTGCAGCGTGTGCGGCACCGAGGTGCAGCGCATCGCCTACGCCGACAACGAGGTCAACTACTGCCCGAGCTGTCAGACCGACGGCAAGGTGCTCGCGGACCGCTCCCTCTCGCGTCTGTTGAAGGCGGATTGGCCCAAGACCGTCGAAGAGCTCGAGGGGTTCAGGAGTTAGGAGGTGAGCAGGTAGGCGAGCGTCAGCGAGCCAACGCGCGAGCCGACAAAGGAAGCAGCGTGCTTCGAACTCCACCCACCGGTGCGGGTCCTCGATCGCCGCGACCATTGCCGGTCAGGGCACTAGATGAGCCCGAGGCCACGCACGGTGTCGCGCTCGCTGACGAGCTCGGCCCCCGACGCGTCGATCTTGGCCCGGCTGAAGTCGTCGATGTCGAGGCCCTGGACGATCGAATAGTTGCCGCCACTGCACGTGACCGGGAACGACGAGATCACGCCCTCGGCGATGCCGTAGGACCCGTCGGAGACGATGGCCATCGAGACCCAGTCGCCTTCGGGGGTGCCGAGCGCCCAGTCATGCATGTGGTCGATCGCCGCGTTTGCAGCCGACGCTGCCGACGACGCCCCCCGGGCCTTGATGACTGCGGCGCCGCGTTGCTGCACCGTCGGGATGAACTCGCCCTCGAGCCAGGCCTGGTCGTCGATCTGCGACGCGACCGCGGAGCCGTTGACCTCACAGTGGAACAGATCGGGGTACTGCGTTGCGGAGTGGTTGCCCCAGATGGTCATCTTCTTGACATCGGTGAGGGCAACCCCGAGCTTGTGGGCGACCTGGCTCTTGGCCCGGTTGTGATCGAGGCGGGTCATCGCGGTGAACTGACCAGGGTCGATGTCGGGGGCCGACTGCTGCGCGATCAACGCGTTCGTGTTGGCCGGGTTGCCCACCACGAGCACCCTGATCCCTTTGCTCGCGTTGGCGTTGATGGCCTTGCCCTGAGGCCCGAAGATGCCCCCGTTGGCCTGGAGGAGGTCGGCACGCTCCATGCCATCCTTGCGGGGCATGGCGCCGACGAGCAGCGCATAGTCGGCGTCACCGAAGGCCACGTTGGCGTCATCGGTCTTCACGACTCCCGCGAGCAGGGGGAACGCGCAGTCCTCGAGCTCCATGTGCACCCCGTCGAGAGCGCCGAGCGCCGGGGTGATCTCGAGCAGCTGGAGGATGACGGGCTGGTCCGGTCCCAACATCTGGCCACTGGCGATCCGGAACAGCAGGGCGTAACCGATCTGGCCGGCACCGCCGGTGACGGTGACGCGCACGGGGGACTTGCTCACGGGACTCTCTCCTCGACATCGTTCGATGCGCCTTCGGGCTCCGACGCCACGGCGGCCGGAGCGAGCCGCGGGCCGGCTCGATGCTCGATCGTACCGACCCTGACGGCTACGAGGCCGAACCGTGCGGCCACGATCCCGAGCGGTCGACGGGCGCGAGCGGCGCGAGTCAGCTGTCGGCGAGCGACTGCTCTCTGGTGTTCCCGATCCAGCTGCGGTGCAGTTCGGCATAGCGGCCCCCGAGCGCCACGAGCTCCTCGTGGCTCCCGTGTTCGACGAGACGACCACGGTCGAACACCAGCACGGTGTCGGCGCGCTCGGCGGTGGAGAGTCGGTGGGCGACCGTGATTGTGGTACGACCCGTGGCGAGCCGCTCCAGGGCTGCGGTGAGCGCGACTTCGGTCCTGGCATCGACTGCGCTGGTGGCCTCGTCGAGGATGAGCACGCCGGGGTCTGCCAGCTGAGCCCTGATGAGCGCGACGAGCTGCCGCTCACCCACCGAGAGGTTCTCGCCGCGCTCGCCCACGGGCGTGTCGAGCCCAGCGGGCAGCGACCGCAGCCAATCCGAAAGGCCGAGCGACGCGAACGCGTCGTGCACGTCGGCGCCCGATGCTCCGGCGCGACCGTACGCCACGTTGGTGGCCAACGTCGTGTCGAACAGGAACCCGTCCTGGGGCACAATCCGGATGGCGGAGCGACGCGACGTCGGGTCGACGTCGCGCAGGTCGTGGCCGCCGACGAGGATGCGTCCCTCGGTGGGGTCCGCGAACCGAGCTGCGAGCTTCGCGAGCGTCGTCTTGCCCGAACCGGTCTCCCCGACCACGGCGACACTGGTGCCCGCAGCGATCGACACCGTCACTTCGTGCAGCACCAGCCCGCCCTCGCGGTAGCCGAAGGAGACGTCGTCGAACTCCACGCGAAGCGGTCCCGGCGCCAGCACGACCCCGTTGTCGGGTTCGACGACCTCGATCGGCACATCGAGCACCTGGAGGATCTTCCACCAGCCGGCCAGCGCGGTCTGCGTCTGATCGAGCACCTCGCCGAGCTCGGCGATCGGGTTCAGCAAGATCGTGACCAGGAACAGAAACGCCACCAGCTCGCCCGAGCTGATCCCGAGCTCCGGGCCCCACCAGACGCCCACGCCGACGACGACCGACAGTGCCGCTGCCGCGAACCCGTCGGTGATCGGCGCGAGCCAGGCGAAGAACTTCGCGGCCCTGGTCTGGCTGGCGAACTGGGCCTGGTTGGCGGCTTCGAGCCGTGACTCGACCGGCTCGCGATAGCCGTAGGCACGGATGACACCGGCCCCCTGCACCGCCTCCGACGCTGCCCCCATCGTGGTCGCGACGCGCCCGCGCACATGCTCATACGCGGCGAACTGCCGCTTCTGGAGGAAGGTCAGCAGCGGCACCAACGGCACGTAGACGGCGACCACCAGGAGGGTGAGTACCCAGTTGTAGGCCACCATCACCGCAAGGGTGGCCACGATCACCACGCCGTTGACGGCCCACGCGATCGCGCCCCACTGCGCGAACTGCGCCAGCGTCTCGATGTCGCTGGTGACCCGCGCCGTCAGCACGCCGATGCGGCTGCCGACGTGATCGGCGAGGCTGAGCCGGTGGACGTGCTCGAAAGTGCGCTGGCGCAGTTCGAGCAGGGTCGTCTCGGCGACCTGCACCAGGCGGAAGTAGGTGAGTCGCCCGGCCACGGCCACGACCAAGATCACGGCCAGCGCGATGGCGCAGGCCCCGAACACGAAGCCGGGCCGGTAGCCCTCGTCACCGCGGATACCTCGGTCGAGCGTCTGCTGGATGAGAATCGGGATCACCAGCCGGCCGGCGGCGAGGAACAGGGCCAGGACGACGGTGACCACGAACCCGCGACGCAGCTCCGGGCTCACTGCGATCCCACGACGCAGCACCGTCAATGCACCGATCTGGTGACCGTCGGCGTCGAGCGACCCGGACCGGTTGTCGTCGCTCATGCCGCCACGTCCCCCGTCTGGTAGGCGCGCGCCAGCGATGCGTACGCCGGCAGTGCGAGGAGCTCGTCGTGAGTACCGGTACCCGCGACCCGACCGTCGTGCACGAACACGATGCGATCCGCGAGACGGATCGTCGAGAGCCGGTGGGCCACCACGAGCATCGTGAGCGAGAGCTCGCGGCGCAGATTCTCGAGCACCCGCGCCTCGACCACCGGATCGACCGCCGAGGTGGCATCGTCGAGGAACAGCACCCGGGGCCGCCCGGCGATGGCGCGGGCCAACGCGATGCGCTGACGCTGTCCCCCCGACAACGTGACGCCTCGCTCGCCGACGACGGTGCCGATGCCGTGGGGCAAGGCGTCGACGAACTCCATCGCACCGCTCACCCTCAACGCGTCGCGAGCCGCGGCCTCGCTGATGTCGCGCCCGAGCGCAACGTTTTCGAAGATGCTGTCGGCAAACAGGAACGTCTCCTGGAAGGCCATCGCCAACGCTGCCGTGCGATCAGCCGTGTCGAGCTCCCCGACGGGCACCCCGCCGATACGAACCGTGCCCGACGACGGGGGCTGGAGCGAGGCGAGCAGGCGGGCCATGGTGGACTTCCCGGTGCCCGTGGCGCCGACGATCGCGACCGCCTCTCCCGGCGCCACCGCGAACGTCATGGCGTCGAGGACCGCAGGGCCGTCGTAACCCGCGGTGACCTCCTCGAACGCAACGCCGACGGGTCCGGCCGGGAGGCGCCGTTCCCCGCCTTCGACCGGCGGTGTCGAGATGTCGAGCACGCCGTCGATGCGTTCGAGGGCGACGATCGATCGGGGCATCTCCTCGAGGAAGAAGCCGACGATCCGCATCGGCATCGCGAGGATGCTGAACAGGGTCATCGCCCCCACGAGATCACCGACGGTGATGTCCTGGCGGTCGACCAACACGCCACCGATCGCCAACAGGCCCACGATGCCGAGGTTGGGAAGGGCGTCGATGGCCGGCTCGAATGTCGCGCGCAGGCGCCCGACCTCGACGCGGCGGTCGCGCAGGCGCTCGCTCGCGGCGCGGAGTCGCTGCACCTCGTCCTGCTCGCGACCCAGTGCCTTCACGACGAGGACACCGTCGAAGCTCTCGTGGGCGATCGACGACACGTCCCCGACGGCCTGCTGGGCCGCCGCAGCAGGCCGATGCACCCTGCGGGTGTAGTAGTGGTTCATCAACGCGAGCGTCGGGAACAAGACGAGAGCGACGAGCGCCAGCGCCGGATGGATCTGCAGGAGGCTGGCGATGGAGATGACGACCAGGACGACCGTGGCTGCGGAGAACGCGAACGGCATCAACATGCTCGACGCCACGGTGATGTCGTTGTCGGCGTGCGCGAGCAACTCGCCGGTGGGACGCGACTGATGGAAGGCGATGGGCAGGCGAAGGTACTGCTCGAACAACTGACGGCGCCACAGTGCCTCGGTGCCGTAGCGGGCCCGAGCCAGGAAGTACCGGCGAACGACGGCGCCGCCGCCGCGGAATGCGCCGACCGCGAGGATCAGGGCGATCCCCCACCAGACCCGGCCGGCGCCGATGTTGCCGTCGTCGAGGCCGGGTACCACGACGTTGTCGGTGACCCAGGCGAGAACCCGAGACAGCGCGACTGCGGCGATGGAGAAGACCACCGCACCGGTCAACGCGGTGGCATGCGCCGCCGGGCGCGCCGCGAGCGAACGACGGAGCAGGCGGCCGCCACGGCGGAACACCTCACGGGTGCTCAGGTGCGACGCAGCGGCATCGAGCGAAGCGTCGGAGAGAGGGTCGTCATAGGGCACGGCTCACCACGCTACTGAATCGACGCGCGGGCAGCGGAGCGATTTGGCCTGCGATGAGCCGGCGGGTCGCAGCGCCGTTCCACTACTCGCCCCCAACCCCCCCAGGTCGGTAATCTCCCAACGGCGCCTTTGCGCCTGTTGTCGCACGCCCCCCACTCGACGGAACCACCATGACCGACATCCACTCCACGATCATCTACACCTACACCGACGAGGCGCCGGCACTGGCGACCTACTCACTGCTGCCCATCATCCAGGGCTATGCCGGTGCCGCCGGTGTCGACGTCGACCTTCGGGACATCTCCCTCGCCGGACGGATCCTCGCCGCGTTCCCGGACTACCTCACCGAAGAGCAGCGCGTCAGCGACGATCTCACCGAGCTCGGCGAGCTCACCCAAGACCCATCGGCCAACATCATCAAGCTCCCCAACGTGAGTGCGTCCCTGCCCCAGCTGCGGGACGCGATCGCCGAGCTCCAGGCGAAGGGCTATGCCCTGCCGGACTATCCCGACGATCCGTCCACGCCCGAAGCACGCGGCGCACAGGCGCGCTACGACAAGATCAAGGGCAGCGCGGTCAACCCGGTCCTGCGCGAGGGCAACTCCGACCGCCGGGCCCCGAAGGCAGTCAAGGAATACGCCCGCTCCCATCCCCATTCCATGGGCGCCTGGTCGCCGGACTCGAAGACCAACGTCGCGACCATGGGTCACGACGATTTCGCCACCAACGAGAAGTCCGTGACCGTCGACCGGTCGGGCACGCTGCGGATCGAACTGGTCCCAAACAACGGCGCGACCACCGTCCTCAAGGACGACGTGGCCGTCGACGCCGGCGAGATCGTCGACGGGACCTTCATCAGCAAGCGGGCGCTCATTGCCTTCTTGAACGACCAACTCGACGCCGCCCGCGCGAGCGGGGTGCTGTTCTCGCTGCACATGAAGGCCACGATGATGAAGGTCTCCGACCCCATCATCTTCGGTCACGCCGTCCGGGTCTTCTTCGCCGATGTCTTCGCGAAGTACGGCGCTGCACTCGACGCAGCGGGCGGCGACCCCAACAACGGATGGGCCGGAGTGCTGACCGCGGTCGCCTCACTTCCCGACGACCAGCAGGCCGACATCGTGGCGATGGTCGACGCAGCCTTCGAGCGCGGTCCCGCGCTCGCCATGGTCGACTCCGACCGCGGCATCACCAACCTGCACGTCCCGAGCGACATCATCGTCGACGCGTCGATGCCGGCGATGATCCGTGACTCCGGGAAGATGTGGAATGCCGCCGGCGAGCGTCAGGACACCCTCGCCGTCATCCCCGACAGCAGCTATGCCGGTGTCTACCAGGCCGTGATCGACGATTGCCGCGCCCACGGCGCCTATGACCCGGTGACGATGGGCTCGGTGCCCAACGTCGGCCTCATGGCCCAGAAGGCCGAGGAATACGGGTCCCACGACAAGACCTTCGAGATCCCCGCCGACGGCACCGTACGCGTGGTCGACGACGGGGGCACGGTCCTGATGGAGCACGCCGTCGAAGCCGGCGACATCTGGCGCATGTGCAACGTCAAGGACCTGCCGGTCCAGGACTGGGTCAAGCTCGCGATCACACGAGCGCGTGCGACCGGTGCCCCAGCGGTGTTCTGGCTCGACGCCCAGCGTGGCCATGACGCCCAGGTGATTCAGAAGGTGCGTACCTACCTCCCCGATCACGACACGAGCGGGCTCCAGATCGAGATCATGTCACCGGTGAATGCGACCAAGTTCTCCATCGAGCGCATCCGCCGGGGCGAGGACACGATCTCGGTCACGGGCAACGTGTTGCGTGACTACCTCACCGACCTGTTCCCGATCCTCGAGCTGGGCACGAGCGCCAAGATGCTCTCGGTCGTGCCGCTGATCAACGGCGGCGGGCTCTTCGAGACCGGCGCCGGCGGTTCGGCCCCCAAGCACGTGCAGCAGTTCGAGAAGGAGAACCACCTGCGTTGGGACTCGCTGGGCGAGTTCCTGGCCCTGGCGGTGTCCTTCGAGCACTACGGCAACGTGACGGACAACCCTGGGGCGAAAATCCTCGCCGACACCCTGGACGCTGCGACGGCCACCTTCCTCAACGAGAACCGGTCACCGTCACGGAAAGTGAACGAGCTGGACAACCGCGGCAGCCACTTCTATCTGGCTCTGTACTGGGCCCAGGAGCTGGCGAACCAGACGGTGAACACCGAGCTCGCGGCGCAGTTCACTCCCATCGCACGGGCATTGAGCGACAGCGAGGCGACCATTGTCGCGGAGCTCAACGGCGTCCAAGGCGTACCCATGGACATCGGCGGTTACTACTCCCCCGACCCGGTGCTCGCCGCTGCCGCCATGCGTCCCAGCCCGACGCTGAACACCATCATCGACGCCATCAGCTGAGCGATTCGGTGTCAGACACTTGTCCGGACATTCGGACAGGTGTCTGACACCGAACCAGATGCTGGAGCAGGCAGCAAACGATGTCGGCCTGCGTCCCCCACAGGTCGTGACCTTCGCCGAGGTCGAAGAACCGCCAGTCCTTTCGGCCCGGTCCGTCGGGGCCGCCTGACGCCGCTCGTCCGGCGAAGGGGCCCGGTTCGACGTTGCCCCCGACGATCCCCCTCCGCCATCGAGCGGGGTCGGTGAGCTCGACGAGGGAGACCAATCGGACCTCGGCGACCTCCCGCGGGTCGGGGCTCAGCTCGACTCCGGGCCGCACGAGACCGACGAAGGCGTGGATCACGAACCCGGTGATCACCGGACCGAAGCTGTCGAGCCGACCGAGAAGTTCGAGATCATTCAGTGCAACCCCGAGCTCCTCGTGGGCTTCACGGAGGGCCGCGTCACGCACGGACTCCCCGGTTGTCTCGTCGACACGGCCTCCGGGGAACACCCAGTCGTCGCGGTGATACCGCATGCTCGACGGCCGCCGGGTCACGACCACCGCGAGGTCGCCATCGACCTCGACGACGGGCACGAACGTCGCCGCGTGCCGCGGCGCAGCGATGTCGTGATGCAAGCTCCAGCGACGCGATGGACCGAGCAACGCGCAACGTCGCCGAAGCTCACCGACGCGCAGTCCGGCCACTGCGGGACCCCAGGAGACGTCGGGAAGAGGATCAGGGAACACCTCTGGTCGGGTCATGGCACCGGATCCTACGACTCTGGGTTCATGGATTCGCCTGACGGAACGGGGCGCTGTGCCCCGCGCACGCCAACCGGGATCGGTCAGCTCGCGGCGGCCTTCTCGGCGGCGGCCACGGTGTTGGCCATGAGCATGGCTCGGGTCATCGGACCGACCCCGCCGATCCGGGGCGACAGCCACCCGGCGACCTCTGCGACCGCGTCGTCCACGTCGGAGACGAGCTTCTTGCCCTCGAAGGACACGCCTGCCGCCACGACGGCAGCGCCGGGCTTCACCATGTCGGCGGTGATCATGCGGGGCGAGCCCGCTGCCGCAATCAGGATGTCGGCCTGGCGGGTGTAGATGCCGATGTCGGCCACCCCCGTATGCACGACGGTGACGGCGGCGTTCGCGTTGCGCATCTTGAGCGAGAGGAGGTTCGCGAGTGGCCGTCCGATGGTCAGACCCCGACCCACGATCACCACGTGCTGACCGGCTATCGGCACCTCGTAGCGCTCGAGCATCCGCTGAATACCCGCGGGCGTGCACGCAAGCGGCGCATCGACGCCCATGACGAGTCGCCCGAGGTTGACCGGGTGCAGGCCGTCGGCGTCCTTGTCCGGCAGGACCTTCATGAGCGCCGACTCGTAATCGAGACCCTTGGGGAACGGGTACTGGATGATGTACGCGTGGACCGCCGCGTCGGCGTTGAAGTCGGCGACGATCTCCTCGATGGCTGCCTGCGAGGTGTCCGCGGCAAGCGTGGCCTCGCGGCTGTGCATGCCGAGCGCCTCGCAGTCGCGGTGCTTCATGCTGACGTAGTTGTGCGAGGGACCGTCGTCGCCGACCAGGATCGTCCCCAAACCCGGGGTGACGCCTGCGGCAGCGAGGGCAGCGATACGCGTGCGCAAATCGTCTTTGACCTCGGTGGCCAGCAGTTCTCCGTCGAGCTTGATCGCAGTCATAGCGGGATCCTTTCCTGTCGCGGCGATTCGACCCGAGCACAGGGGCGGGCCGGCACGCCGCTGCGCGGGTCAGTGCTTGAAGTGACGCTCACCGGTGAAGACCATCGCCATACCGAACTCGTCGGCAGCATCGATGACCTCCTGGTCGCGAACCGATCCCCCGGGCTGGATCACCGAGGTGCACCCTGCTTCCGCGGCCGCGTCGAGGCCGTCACGAAAGGGGAAGAAGGCATCGCTCGCGCACGCGCCGCCCTTGGCCCGGCCGTCGGCCTTTTCTGCGGCGATGCGACCGGCGTCGCGGCGGTTCTGTTGGCCGGCACCGATGCCGAAGGCCTGCAGATCCTTGGCGAGCACGATGCAGTTGGAACTCACCCTTGCTGCGACCTGCCAGGCGAACTCCAGGTCGGCCCACTCGGCATCGGTCGGCTGCCGCTTCGTGGGGACGGTCCACTTCGTGCGATCGAGGCTCACACGGTCACCGGTCTGCACCAGGAGACCACCGTCGATGGAGCGCATGTCGAGGAGCGGGAAACCGGGTATCGGCGCCTCGATGATGCGGATGTTCTTCTTCTCCATGAGCTTCGCCATCGCGTCGTCGTCATACGACGGGGCCACGACCACCTCGGTGAACACCTCCGAGAGCGCTTCGGCCAGCGAGAGGGGTACCCGACGGTTGACCGCGACGATGCCCCCGAAAGCCGATACGGGGTCACAGGCATTGGCGCGGACGTACGCCTCGGCGACATCGGGGTGGCTGGCGATCCCGCACGGGTTCGCGTGTTTGATGACGGCCACCGTCGGATCGTCGCCGATCGACCATGCCAGACGCCACGCCGCCTCGGTGTCGTAGAGATTGAGGTAGCTCATCTCCTTGCCGTGGTGCTGGGTGGCCTCGTCCCACCAGCCGCTGCTGTGGCTGAACCGGTAGCGGGCGCCGACCTGGTGGGGGTTCTCCCCGTAGCGCAGATCCTGCACCCGCTCGAGGGACAGGTGGATCGAGTCGGGCAACGGATCGGTGTGGTCCTTCTCCTGGTCGGTGTCGTCGAGCCACCCCACGATGGCGGCGTCGTACGCCGCCGTGTGCGCGAACGCCTTGCGTGCCAGCATCCGGCGCGTCGCCTGGGAGAGGTGGCCGGCGTTCTGCAGCTCGACCAGCACCACGTCGTAGTCGGCCGGGTCGACGACGACGCCGACGTGCTGGTGGTTCTTGGCGGCGGCGCGCACCATCGTGGGCCCACCGATGTCGATGTTCTCGATGCTGGGCTCGGCCTCGAAGGGGTAGAGGTTGCCGACGACGAGATCGATCGTCTCGATGTCGTTCGCCACCAGATCGGCCTGGTGCTCGGGATTGTCGCGATCGGCGAGGATCCCGCCGTGGATGCGTGGGTGCAGGGTCACCACCCGGTGTCCGAGCATGATGGGCGAACCGGTGTAGTCGGCGACGTCGATCACCGCAATGCCGGCCTCGCCGATGACCCGCGCCGTGCCGCCACTCGACACGAGCTCCCATCCGAGGTCGTGCAGACCCTGCGCCAGCTCGGTGATGCCGGACTTGTCGAAGACGGACAGCAACGCTCTCATGCGTTCTCCTGCGGGGTGCTCTCGGATGGGGTGACCGCAGGCGCGAGAACGTACCCGCGGTCGAGGATGGACCGTATGGTGTCGATGTAGAGACGGCGCTCGACGACCTTGATGCGTTCGTGCAACGTCTCCTCGGTGTCGTCGTCGGCGACGGTGACCGCCGCCTGGGCGAGGATCGGGCCGGCATCGACGGCAAGGGTGGCGACGTGCACCGTGCAACCCGTGATCTTCACGCCGAACGCCAGCGCGTCGCGCACCGCGTGCCAACCGGGGAAGCTGGGCAGCAGCGCCGGATGGGTGTTGAGGATGCGGCCCTCGAAGCTGTCGTAGATCGGGGAATCGAAGATGGTGCCGAAGCCGGCCATCACGACCAGGTCGATATCGGCGGCCACCAGGACCTTGGTGATCTCCTCGGTGTAGCCGAAGCGATCGAAGTCACGGCCGAAGCTTGGGCGCTCCACCATCCGGAACGCGACGTCGTGGCGGTCGGCCACGTCCATGGCACCGCAGGGACGGTCAACGACGACCAGGTCGATGGGCAGCCCGTCTTCGAGCATGGCGTCGAGGATCGTGCCGCTACCGGAGGCCAGGACTGCAAGTCGCACCCGCTGGAACCTAGTGGTCGGGACGTGTTGCTGCCACGACGTCGGCGAAGCGAAACCATGCAATGCTGGTGCGAAGCCCGACGGCTGACTAGGGTCGCGGCAAAACGCGGGGAGGAACCACGTGGACACATCAAATCCCGGACCACTGCTGATGCTCGGAGGGGGCGCAGCGATGGTCATCGGCAGCCTGCTCAAGTGGGGCGGGAGTACCAGCGGGGTGAGCACCGACTTCATGGGGCTCCTCGGCATCCTGGTGCTCATCTTGGGCGCCGCGCTCGCGGCAGTCGGGGGCCTGCGGGCGTTCTCACCGGGCACGTCGTTGCCGGCGGGCTTCGTCGGGTTCACGCTCGATCAACTCTGCTTCACCGCAGCACTCGCGACCTTCGTGTGGACGTTCGCCCTGATCACCGAGTCGGGTATCAAGTTCGGACTCCATCTGACCTGGATCGGCGCCGCGGCTGCGGCCGCTGGTTCCGTCCTGGCCATGCGCGCGGCACCTGCCGGCGAACCCACGAGCATCTGAGGAGCCATCATGAACGATCTTCGACCCTCCAGCATCGCCGCCATGGGCGGCGGTGCTGCACTCCTCATCGCCTCTTTCCTCGACTGGCGGGCGTACAGCGCGGGGCCCTTCGGCAGCTACGGCTGGAGCCTATGGGACTTCGGCCTCCAGGGATTCTTCATGCTCGTGATCGCGGTGGTCATCATCGCGGTCCCCGCACTTGCGTCCTTCGCGCCACAGGTGAAGCTCCCCGAGCAGATCATCGGCTTCAGCCGGAACCAGATCGTCGCCGTGTTGGGGTTCACCGCCTTCCTGATCAGCTTCTCGATCCTGTTCCGCTCCGACAGCGCCAAGATCGGCACCATCTTGAGCCTGCTCGGCTCGATCGCGGTCCTGGTCGGTGCCTACTTGGAGATGCAGGCCGAGGGCGCGCCGAGCGAGCCGCCCCGCACCATCTGAGCCCATCGGACTTCGCCCCAGGGCGGTCTCCGGACGCGAAACGACCCGCCTCTCGGCGGGTCGTTTCCGTTCTGCGGTGAGTGGGCGCTACAGCGCAGCGACGATCTCGGCCATGAGCTCGCCGGCCTCGGTGGGGTTGTTGCCCACCTTGACGCCGGCATCCTCCAGGGCCTCCATCTTGGCCTTTGCCGTGCCCTTCCCGCCCGACACGATGGCGCCGGCATGACCCATCTTCTTCCCGGCGGGCGCAGTGACCCCGGCGATGTAGGCCGACATGGGCTTGGACATGTGGTTCTTGATGAAGTCCGCGGCCTCTTCTTCGGCCGAGCCACCGATCTCACCGATCATCATGACCGCCTTGGTCTCGGGATCGGCCTCGAACGCCCGGAGGCAGTCGATGAAGCTGGTGCCCGGCACCGGATCACCACCGATGCCGACGCAGGTCGTGACCCCGATGCCCTTCTGCTTGAGCTCGTACAACGCCTGGTAGGTCAGCGTGCCCGAGCGGCTCACGATGCCGACAGGGCCGCCCGCTTTCGCGATGTGCCCTGCAGTGATACCGATGTTGCACTTCCCGGGGCTGATGATGCCGGGGCAGTTCGGCCCGAGCAGGCGCGTCTGCGGAAAGTCGCGCTTGAGCTTGTTGTAGAAGTAGGCCTCGTCGTGGGCGGGCACGCCCTCGGTGATCGACACGATGAACTCGATGCCGGCCTCGGCCGCTTCGAGCACCGCGCCCTGGACGCCTGGCGCCGGGATGAAGATGCACGACGCCGTGGCGCCGGTGGCGGCCTTCGCTTCGGCGACCGACGCGTAGACGGGGATGCCGTCGACGTCGGAGCCCGCCTTCGTCGGATGGGTGCCGGCCACGACCTGGGTGCCATAGTCACGGTTGAGCTTGCCGTAGTAGCTGCCCTGGGAGCCGGTGAGGCCCTGGTAGATCACCTTCGTGTTCTCGTCAACGAAGATCGACATGGTTGGTTCTCCTTTGGTCTTCGTGGACGCTCAGCGGGCCAGCTCGACGGCCTTGCGGGCCGCATCGAGCATGGTGTCTTCCATCATCAGCGTGTCGGTCAGGTTCGGCACGAGGATCGCCCGACCCTCGTCGGCGTTGGTGCCGTCGAGGCGAATCACGATCGGCGAGTCGATGGCGACGCGCTTCATGGCTTCGAGGATGCCGTTGGCGACCTCTTCACCTCGGGTGATGCCACCGAAGATGTTGATCAGGATCGACTTGACGTTCGGATCGTTGTTGATGACCTCGAGCGCGCCGGCCATCACGTCGGCGTTGGCGCCGCCGCCGATGTCGAGGAAGTTGGCGGGCTTCCCGCCGACCTGGTTGACGACGTCGACGGTGCTCATGGCGAGTCCGGCGCCGTTGGCGATGACCCCGACGCTGCCTTCGAGACCGACGTACTGCAGGCCCTTCGCGTGCGCTGCGGTCTCCCGCTCGTCACGGGTCTGGGTCTCGTCGTACTGGGCATAGTCCGGGTGGCGGAACGTGCTGTTGCCGTCGAGGGTGACCTTGGCGTCGAGCACATGAACGGTGCCGTCGGGGGTGAGGATCAACGGGTTGATCTCCACGAGATCGGCGTCACCTTCGACATAGGCCGTGTACAGCTTGGTGAGGATCTCCACCGAGCCCTCGACGGCCTCGGCGGGAAGGTTCGCGGCCGCGACCCAGGCGCGGCACTGCGCCTCGGAGAGGCCGTCGACGGGGTCGACCCAGATCTTGGCGATCGCGTCGGGATTCTCCTCGGCGACGGTCTCGATCTCGACACCGCCCTCCTTGGAGAGCATCCCGAGGTGTTTCTTCGCAGACCGGTCGAGGGTGAAGCTCGCGTAGTACTCGTCGGCGATGTCGGATGCCTTCTCGATCCAGACGCGACCGACGATGTGGCCCTTGATGTCGAGGCCGAGAATGTTGCCGGCGTGCTCGCGGACGGCGTCGATGTCGGGCGCGAACTTCACCCCGCCCGCCTTGCCGCGCCCGCCCGTATGGACCTGGGCCTTGACCATGACCGGGGTCCCGAGACGTTCGGCGGCAGCGACGGCCTCATCGACCGTGAAGGCGATCTCGCCGGGCGAAACCGGCATCCCGTAGGAAGCGAAGAACTGCTTCCCTTGATACTCGAACAGATCCACGGCGTCGTTGCCTCCTGAAAGTGCCGATCTGGCTGGTGTCGTGCGCGCGAGTCGTGGACTCGGTGGGCCCGACACACCGGGTGGATACTAGTGACCCGGCCGAGCCGGCGCCCCACTGGGGCCGAGGACGGGTGTCACTTCTCCACGATGCCCTCTACGCTCCACCCGCTGCCATACGAGGACTCCCGAGAGCACCGCCGATGCCCGTTTCCGAAGGACCGAAACTGAACCTGCCTCGAACGCTGGTGTTCGCGTTGGGGAGCGTCGCGCTCGGTATCGGCCTGCTCGTGCTCGTGGTGTGGCTCGCCGGCTCCGGTGACGTCCAGTTCAAGCTCGGTGACGACACTTTCGGAGCGGGGCAGGCCGAAGCGAGAGCGGAGACGATCGCACGCGACCGGGCACCGATCCTGTTCTCGTCGCTCAGTCGCTCCCGTCCGATCTACCTCCAACACCTCGGCGACGATCCGGCCGCCGGTTGGTATGCAATCGACGCGCGCTCACCGTCGGACCCTTCCGGTTGCCAAGCAGGTCTGACGTGGGACAGCACTGCGCAGCAGTTCGTCGATGCCTGTGCGCCGAACAACGTGTTCCCGCCCGACGGCGAGGGTCTCCTGCAGTACGGCGTGACCGTCGATGCCAACGGTGACCTCCAGGTGGATCTGAACCAAGCCTGACGCGCCTGGGTCGCGAGTGTGCGCTTCCTTCCCAGGCCCTCATGGGTCCGACGAACCAGTTCATCGCCGAATTCGGCCCGATGACGTAACAAGCCCCCCAATGCGAACCGATCTACGCGGTGTCCCGTGAACCGCGGGATTGAGCGAGCGGGCGGTGTGCAAGGTGCGGAAACCAAGTCGAGCTTCTGGCCAGGAGAGCCGGGGCGCAGCAGCCGTCGAGTTCGCGCTCGTCGTCCCGCTGCTGCTGACGATCTTGTTCGGGATCATCGAGTTCGGATGGGCTTATGCCCAGATGCTCGACATCCGCCACGGCGCCCGCGAAGGGGCCCGGCTCATCTCGGTCAACGCGTTCCCCCCCGGCGAGGACGCGGAGTCCATGACCGCAGCCCAGCAGACCGACTACCTCGTCGCCACCATCTGTAACCGCATGGACTTCGCGGACGACGTCGTCGTGTCGCTCGCATTCGCAGACGCGGCCTCTGTTTCCGCGGGTGCGGTCGCCACGATCAGGGTGTCCACCGATCTCCAGACCGTCACCGGCTGGTTCGACCCACTCCTCGGCGACAAGGTCCTCGCAAGCGATCTCGAGGTCAGGCTCGAACAAGAGGCCCAGTGGTCTGCGATCACCGAGGCGCCATGTCCGAGCTGATCGAAATGAGCGAACGGCCATCGCGTGCAGCTCCCCAAGCCCCGTTCGTCTCGCGATCGACCGAGAGTCGGGGAGCGGTCGCGGTGATCGTGGGACTCCTGCTCGTCGTCCTGGCCGGCATGGCGGCGCTCGCAATCGACGTGGGCATTGCCTATGACGCTCGGCGCAACGCCCAGGCGGCCGTGGACATCGGCCTACTCTCGGGCGCGCAGGACATTCCCTTCGGTCAGCAGGAGGCCTCCGAGCGCATCGCAACGGAGGTTCGCGCCAATCTCGACATCCAGTACGGCGACGACGAATGGACCGAGCGATGGTCCACGGCGAACTGCACCGACGACAAGGCATTCGCAACTCTCGGCGTCGTCGGAGGCCACCCGACGAACTGCATCAGCTTCGACGACACGGGCCGAGTGCGGGTCCGGCTTCCCGACCTCGAGATCCCGACCGTCTTCGGCGGCGTCCTCGGCAAGGACTCGTTCCACATCAGCGCGGGCGCAATCGGCTGGGTCCGGTATTCGGGCATCGGCGGCGTGCTGCCCTTCACCGTCCTGGGTGGTGCCGAGGACGGTTCCCAGATCTGCCTGCGATCGGCGAGCGGTGGTGCCGCCATTCCGCCCTGCGACGGCGCCGCGAGCGGCAACTTCCACGCGCTCCAGGTTTCGATCTACGGCGACAAGGCCTTCAAAACCGACACGATCCCGTGCAACACCAACGACAACGACGTGTTCACCATCAACGTCGCCAAGGGAATCGACCACCTGCTGCGCGTCTGGAACGGCACGGGCGTGACCGACAGTTGCTCCAAACCGTTCGGACCCAATCAGTTCTACACCGACACCGGCCTCGGCAACGGTCTCTGGGAAGGTCTGGTGGCCGGCGAGACCATCCAGGGCATCTTCTTCGCCGGCAGGCTCACCAACACGACCCCGCTCGGCGACACGATCGTCATCGAACACGAGGACAACCACCACGTCATCGACAACACGCCATTGTGGCGCTACATCCCGAGCACGCTGGTCAACGCGCCGACGAGTTGTCTCCGGGGCACCTTCGACGGTCTGTCGTTCACGGCTGCCACCGCGAACATCGAGACGTGCCTCACCGACTACGTGACCGGGACTGCCGCGGGCAGCGTCTACGAGCCCCTGTTCACCGAGGACGGCGACGGCAACGGCAAGCTCGACATCGACGACAACCCACGGTTCGCCATCGTCCCCCAGACCATCGAAACCACCCTGCCTCGAGGCCGAAAAGTGGTCCGGGTGTCGGGGTTCCGGGCGGTCTGGGTGCAGGGCCTCTACTTCCCCACCGGCGGTGGCGCCACGATCGTCGAGGCCGGCGAATCCTCGCCGGAGGTGCACGTGCCCAACGGCGGGTCGCCTCTCGACCAGGTCACCGGCTGGTTGCTGCCGAACAACACCGTCCCGTCGGTGATCGCGCCGACCGACGCCGAAGGCGGCGAGGTCAGTGGAGCGAACATCGTGGAGCTGCTCGAGTAGCGGACCGGGGGCGCAGAGCACCCAGGGGCGCCTGCTGACGCGGCGAGGTCAGATCTTCTCGAGCGGCGCCCAGCTGAGCAGGAGCGTCTTCTCGCCGGTTCCCGAGAAATGCACCCGGGCCTCGGCCTTGTCGCCCTGCCCCACGATGTCGATGATGACCCCCTCACCGAAGGTGGCGTGGCGCACGTCGTCGCCGACGCGCAGACCGAGTTCGTCGGCCCCGCTCGGCACCGGCCCGGCCGGCCTTGGCGGGCCGTCGGCGCTCGGACGCAGCGCGGCGTCGACCTGGCGTTCGCGGTGGCGACCCACACCGAAGTTCGACCGCCCGGCGCGGCGCCGATCGGACCGGCTCCCCTCGGCCTCGACGACGAGGTGTTCGGGGATCTCGTCGAGGAACCGGCTCGGCGGGTTGTACTGGGTGGCCCCGTAGAGCGTGCGGCTCCAGGCATTGGTGAGGTACAGACGCTCCTCGGCCCGGGTGATACCCACGTACGCGAGCCGGCGCTCCTCTTCGAGCTCGGCAGGTTCGCCGAGCGAGCGGATGTGGGGGAACACACCGTCTTCGAGCCCGATGAGGAAGACCACCGGGTACTCGAGCCCCTTGGCAGCGTGCAGGGTCATCAACACGACCGCGGACTCGTCGTCGAGGTCGTCGGTGTCGGCGACCAGGCTCACCTGTTCGAGGAACTCGTTGACGTCGTCGAACTGCTGCGCCATGCCGACGAGCTCAGCGAGGTTCTCGAGTCGGCTGTCGGCTTCGACCGAGTGCTCGGCCTCGAGCTCGGCAAGATAGCCCGACGCTTCGAGCAGCTCCTGCAGGATCGGTGCTGGCCCCTCGCCGACGAGGTCGCGGCCCTTGACGATGACGCGGGCGAACTCCTCGAGCCCGCGCACGGCCCGGCCGGTGACGCCGGCCTCCGGGGCGCGCAGCAGAGCCTGTTCGAAGGTGAGCCCGCTTGCTGCGGCCCACGTGTCGAGCCTGGCCACGCTGGTGTCGCCCACCCCGCGCTTGGGCGTGTTCAGCACCCGTTTGAGGGACACCTCGTCGATCGGATTCACCACCGCCCTCAGGTACGCGAGCGCGTCCTTGATCTCACGCCGGTCGTAGAAGCGGGTACCGCCGATGACCTTGTAGGGAATCCCCACTCGCACCAGGTGTTCCTCGAGCACGCGGCTCTGCGCGTTGGTGCGGTAGAAGACCGCCATGTCGCGCCAGCGATAGGTGCCGCCGTCGTGGAGTCGGGCGAGCTCGTGCGCGATCCAACGGGCCTCGTCCATCTCGTCATCGGCGTGGTAGCGGACGATCTTGTCGCCCGCACCGGCGTCGGTCCACAGTTCCTTGGGCTTGCGCCCGAGGTTGTTGGCGATGACCGCGTTCGCCGCGTCGAGGATGGTCTGGCTGCTGCGGTAGTTCTGCTCGAGCAGGACGACGGTGGTGTCGGGGAACCGCTTCTCGAAGTCGATGATGTTGCGGATGTCGGCTGATCGGAACGCGTAGATCGACTGGTCCTGATCGCCGACGACACACACATTGCGATGCTCGGCGGCGAGCAGCATGACGAGCTCGTTCTGGACCGGATTGGTGTCCTGGTACTCGTCGACGAGCACGTGACGGAACCGGCGGCGGTAGTGCTCGAGGACGTCGGGGTGGCGGCGGAAGAGCTCGACGGTGACGCCCAACAGATCGTCGAAGTCCATGGCGCCGGCCCGGCGGAGGCGAACCTGGTACTCGCCGTACACGTCGGCGATCTTGCGCTCGAAGATCGTCTGGGCCCGCTCGCGATAGCTGTGCACGTCGACGAGCTCGTTCTTGGCGACCGAGATCGTGGCGTGCACGGCGCGCGGCGGGAAGCGCTTGTTGTCGAGGTTCATATCACGCAGTACGTAGCCGGTGAGGCGCACGGCGTCGGCCTGGTCGTAGATCGTGAACGACGACGGATACCCGAGCACTGCGGCGTCGCGGCGCAGGATACGCACGCAGGCGGAGTGGAAGGTCGAGACCCACATCTTCTCGGCGACGGGCCCGATCAGGGCACCGACACGGGCCTTCATCTCGCTGGCGGCCTTGTTGGTGAACGTGATCGCCAGGATCTCGAACGGCGAGACCCCTTCGTGCTCGATGAGGTGGGCGATGCGATGGGTGAGCACTCGCGTCTTGCCCGAACCGGCACCGGCGACGACCAGCAGCGGCCCCACGGCGTGCACGACCGCGTCGAGCTGATCGGGGTTGAGACCTTCGGTGAGTGCGGTCGAGGCCATTGGGGATCACCCTACCGGTCCGAAGCGACACCCTCGGGCCGCAGCGAACGGCGTTGCCATCGCACGTCGAAGCAGGCGTGGCGTTCGTCATGGGGCGCCCGAAGCCACTACCTTGCGTGTCCGCAGGTGGCGAAGGCCACGAGACACGCATCTCGATCGAAGGACGCACCGATGGCACGGGCAACCGAGGAAGAACTGAACACCGCCCTCGAGATCTTCAACGCGGGGCTCGCCCGCACCGAGGCCGCCCGCCAGACCCAGCGCGCCATCGAGAAGGCCGAGCAACGCAAACAGGACGCGGCCGCGGTGCTGAAGAAGCTCCAGAACAACTCCAAGGCGTCGGCCGAGGAGAAGACCGCGGCCGACGCCACCTACCGCGAGCTCGTGGAGGCGGTGAACTCCCTGCGCGCCGGTGGACCGCTCCCGGTTGCCGACGACGAGCCCGATACCGACGCTGCGGGCGAACTCGAGCCCGAAGCGGCAGCCGAACCAGCAACCGAAGCCGAGGCAGGAGCCGAATCGGCAGCCGAACCCGAACCGGCAGCGGAGCCCGAGCCCGAGCCAGAACCCGAGCCCGAACCGGCAGCAGAGCCCGAGCCAGAGGCGACAGCCGCGCCAGAACCAGAACCAGAAGCGGAGCCCGCACCAGAGCCAGAAGCGGAGCCCGCACCAGAGCCAGAAGCGGAGCCCGCACCAGAGCCAGAGGCCGAAGCCGAGCCCAAGGGCGGGACGGCAGAGGCCTGACGATCAGCTTCCGAGATCGCGCGAGGCGCTGCGCTCGAGGCGGTGACCCACCGCGTGTCCCCAGAACCCGCGCGGCGCGTCGAGCAGGTCGATGAGGTACTCCAGGTTGGGCGCGTAGCGCGCTCGGAGGTCGAGGCTGTGGCGACGGGCTTCTTCGTAGGGCAGCACCGGGAACCCCCGGCTGCGGAGCGTTTCGTACAACTCGCGGAACAGCGTGTCGTCGCCGCTCGCCACGTCGGCGTCGAATTGCGCTCGGTAGGCCGAAACGTCGTGGCCGTCGGTGAGCTGTTGCAGCAGACGGATGCAGCGGCGTATGAGCCAGTAGGGGGCGCGACCCTGGGAGCCCTCCACGAACTCGAGGTGCAGGGCAGCATCGGTGACCACGCCCAGCCCGGTGATCCAGCTCTGTCCCACGTTCTGTGACCGGAACAGCACCAGCATCGGGAACGTGGTGTGGGTCTCCATCACCTGGGCCACCCAGGCCTCCCAGTCGGCGAAGAAGGCGTCGAGGGACCGGGGATCACCGTCGGGGCATCGGGCCAGCACGAGGCTCGTGGGCGTGATGCGGTCCTCGGTGCCGTCGTCGAGCATGAGCAGCTTCTGTTCCCGCTCGCTGTAGGCGCTGTACAGGGCCGGCAGATAGCCGATGACGAGCGCTATGGTGAGGACCCCCGAGAACGCCTCCACGAGGGCGCCCACCCGGGGGACCGCGTCCACCGGAACGATCTCACCGAAGCCCAGCGTGAAGTAGACCACGCCCGAGAAATACAGGGCATCGCCCAGGCCGGTGGCGCCGCCGACACCACCGATGCCCCACCAGATGAGCCCGAACCCGACGATCTGCTGCAGGACCCACGCCATGAGCAGCGCGATCACCGACACCGGGGCGAAGACGCCGTAGAACCGCTCGCGCCGTCGGTCGCTGGACATGGCGCGGCCGGCGACCCGCACCATCGACCAGGTCCGCGTGTACAGGACCCTGGTGAGCCAGTAGCGGCCGCTGGAGGTCTGGGTCGTGACGAGCGTGTTGAGCGCGTCGGCGAGCACCGAGAGCACCAGAACCACACCCACCACGACCGCGATCACCTGCATGGGCGAAGCCTAGGGTCCGCCGCCAGGCCCGGCCACGGTGCACGAACCGGTCATGCTCCGGGGCGAGTTCGGTACCAACACGGCCTCGGTGCGCCCCGGCGCGGTCTCACGGTGGCCCGCCACCGACCGGGGGAACCCAGGTGGCGGGCTCCCATCCGCCGGGTGTGGCGAGCATGGGTCGCATCCATGGCAGCGTCGACAGGGTCGACAGCTCCTCGAGGGTGACCCACCGCAGTTCGACCAGCTCGTCGGTGACGGTGGGCTCCCCGCCGAGCGGCACGACATCGAAGACCGTGGCCACGTAATCGACGATGTCACCGTTGGGATACACGACTCGGTGTTCGGGCGTGCCGCCGTAGACCCCCCGGATCGCCTCGATGCGGACCTGAAGTCCGGTCTCCTCCCACACTTCCCGCACGACACAGTCCGCGGGCGTCTCGTCGGGTTCGAGCGCTCCTCCTGGGATCACCCAGCGACGGACGTCACGGTGCATCCCGACCAGGACGAGACCATCGCGGTGCACCAGCGCAGCGACCGACGGCATGAACAACGGGCGGGTCCCGAGAACCTGACGCAATTCCTTGATGTACCCCTCG
This sequence comes from Acidimicrobiaceae bacterium, assembly GCA_024641655.1. Classification (GTDB taxonomy): domain Bacteria; phylum Actinomycetota; class Acidimicrobiia; order Acidimicrobiales; family UBA8592; genus JAHECR01. The sequence goes on along the minus strand of JAHECR010000008.1, from coordinate 53,150 downwards.
CGTGGCATCACCCCAGGGTGCCAGAACGCGTCGGCCGAGCCGCGCCATCGGGGAAACGGCTCGGGTCCCGTACCATCGCGGCATGCCCCGTCCGTTCCGCTTCTCGGCGGCCGCTACCACCACCGATCCGAACGCGTTCGTCGAAATGGCCCGCCGCGCCGAGGACCTCGGGTACAGCACGCTGTCGATCTCCGATCACCTCGATACCCAGTTCGCGCCGATGGTCGCACTCATGGCCGCGGCGGCCGCGACCAGCACGCTTCGGCTCGCGACGCTCGTGCTCGCCAACGACTACCGGCACCCTGCCATCGTCGCGAAGGAGGCGGCGACGCTCGACCAGCTCTCGGGGGGCCGGCTCGAGCTGGGCATCGGTGCCGGCTGGATGCAAGCCGACTACGACCATGCCGGATTGCGTTACGACACCGCCGGGACTCGTATCGCGCGCCTGGCGGAGTCGATCACCGTTCTCAAGGGCCTCTTCGCGGGCGAACCCTTCTCGTTCGCCGGGGCGCACTATCGCATCGACGGGCTCGCATCGACCCCGGCGCCGTCCCAGCACCCCCATCCACCGCTGCTCGTCGCCGGCGGTGGGCGCCGGATCCTGACCCTCGCCGCTGCCGAAGCGGACATCGTCGGCATCAACCCCGGGCTGGCCGCCGGGGTCCTCGACGCCCGCGCCGGGGCGTCGGCCACCGCCTCGGCCACCGACCGGAAGCTCGAGTGGGTGCGCGAGGGCGCAGCTGCACGGCTCGGCGACATCGAGCTCCAGACCCGAGTGCACCTGGCTGCCATTCACGACGACCCGCTCGGCCTGGCGGAGGCGTTCGCGCCGGCGCTCGGGATGGATCCGGCCGACGCGCTCGCGTCCCCGCATGCGTTGGTGGGCAGTGTCGACCAATGCGTCGAGACGATCCAGTCCTGGCGCGAGCGCTGGGGAATCTCCTACATCGGCATCGGAGGTGCCGCCATCGAGGCCATGGCACCCGTGGTCGCCCGCCTGGCAGGAACCTGAGGCCCGACCGGGTCCGCGTCGGACCCCGGAGGACCGCCGAAGCCCACACACCGCGCGAGTGTGGGATCCTCAATTGCACCATGGGTGAGGCCGATAGGGCTGCACACGCCTGCGCGCCGAAAGGACCCCTCACATGCGCACACGGATGCTCCTGCTCTCGCTGCTCGTCGCCCTCGTCGCTTCCGGCTGCTTTCGAGTGCACCTCGATGTCGAGGTCAACGACGACGGCTCAGGGCGTGTGGCAGGCCTCGCAGCGCTGAACGTGAAGGCCGTCGAGGGCTTCGCCGGGGCGCTCGCAGGCGACCAGGGCGCCGATGAGCTCTGCGCCCAGTTCGAAGAGGACCAGGGCCTCAACGATCCCTCCATCGACCAGGCCAAGCCCTACAACGCCGACGGCTGGTGCGGGGTCGAGTTCTCCGACACCTTCGCCGCAGACGAATTCGACCAGGCGGTCTCGCAGATCGCGACCGACGGCGCCGTGCTCCGACGCGACGGCGATGGTTGGTACTTCGAGCTGCCGCTCAACACCGACGAGATGTCAGGCGACCTCAGCGACGGCAGCGCGTTCCCCGGCTTCGGCGACCTGCTTGGCGACGCCGAGTACATCGTCCGGGTGAAGCTCCCGGGCAAGCAGGTCGACTACAACGCCGACTTCATCGACAACCAAGGCTTCGCCGTCTGGGAGATCGACATCACGAACCCGCCGACTGAGCCGCTGCGACTGCGGACCGAGCCGGGCGAGACCATCATTGGATCCAAAGCTGCGCCAGGCACACGTGGCGACGGCGGTGGCGGCAACACCCTGGTGGTCGTCCTCGTCGTAGTGGCCCTGCTCGCTGCGGTCGGGCTCGGCGCCTGGTTCGTGCTCCAACGCAAAGGCTCGACCGCCCACGGCGCCCCAGCGCCCCCCACCGACCTGGTACCCCCCGGCGATCCACTGGTTCCTCTCGACTCGGGCCCGGTTCCCGCAGTATCACATCTGCCGCCGCCGCCGGTTGCCGATGCCACCGGACGGCCGGTCGATCTCTCCGGTACGAGCACCGCCGACGTACTGCCCGAGCCGCAGGTCCCCCCGACCGACGGCGCCGGTGCCGACCCGTCGGGCAGCTGACCGCGACGCTCCCGTACGCGCTCAGCGACCGCCGTCGCCGACGAGCGTGAGGACGTCGAGGAGGTCGTCGACGACGTGGTCGGCTTCCTCGCCCTCCTCGTCGTCCTTGCGGGCGCCGGTGTAGCGCACCGTCGTCATTCCCATCGAGCGTGCGCCGACGATGTCGGTGCGCTTCAGGTCGCCGACATGAGCGGCGTCGGTCGCCGAAGCGACGCCGAGCCCGTCGAGCGCGTCCTGGAAGATCCGCCGGTCGGGCTTGTACACCCCGACCTCGTCGGAGAACGAGTAGTGGCCGATCAGGGGATGCACGCCGAGCTCGTCGAGCCACGACCGGAGCTGAGTGCTCGGCACGATGCCCACGTCGCAGATGACCCCGACGGCGATACCTCGTTCCCCGAGGGCGCCCAGGAGCTCGCCGACACCGGGCTGCAGCGTGCGGGGCGTCTGGCGCGACGCCTCCCAGTAGGCGTCCGCCAGCGCGGCGCGCACCGTCGCGCCGACCTCGAACGGCAGGCTCGACACCGCATGGTCGGCGACGTGGGCGACCGTGCTCTGCACGTTCGCCTTCCAGCGTTGCTGGAAGTGCTCCCAACCCGCCTTGAATGCGGTGGCGAGCGCCTCCTCGGATGCCTCGTGCCCGGCCTCGGCGAGGATCTCGGTCCACATCGTGCGACGACGTTCGAAGGGCTCGCTCGTCTCGGCGATCAGCGTGTTCCAGTAGTCGAACGTCACGGCGCGGATCATGCGGGCCGTCGGATCAGACCATCCGGACCGCGCCGGTGCCCCCGGCGACGATGTCGCCGATGACGCTGGCGCGATGACCGTGCTCTGCCAACGTGGCGATTGCCGCGGCATGGTCGGTCTCGGGGACGACGAGGATCATGCCGATCCCCAGGTTGAAGACCTTGGCCATCTCGGCGTCGGACACCGAGCCGATGCGCTGGAGCTCCTGGAACACGCGTGGTGACTCCCAAGCACTGCGCTCCACCCGGGCGTCGGTGGTCGGCGACAGCACCCGGTTGAGGTTCCCGGGGATCCCGCCGCCGGTGATGTGGGCCACCGACCGCACGTCGACCGCTGCGATGGTGGCGAGAACTGCAGGGCTGTAGATGACCGACGGCACCAGGAGCTCGTCGGCCACCGACGTCGCGGCACCGTCCCAAGCGGGGTCGTCGAGACTGCGGCGGGCGACGTCGAAATACAGCCGGCGAGCGAGCGAGTACCCGTTGCTGCGCAAGCCCGGCGATTCGATCCCGATGAGGACGTCGCCGGCCTCGACGTTGGCGCCGGTGATGACCCGACCGGCGTCGACGACCCCGACGCTGAACCCCACCAGGTCGAACTCACCGGGCTGCATCGCCCCGGGATGTTCGGCCATCTCGCCGCCGATCAGCGCGCAGCCGGCCCGACGGCACCCTTCGGCGACCCCTGAGACCAGCGTCTGCATCTGGTCGGGGTCCAACACGCCGACCGAGACGTAGTCGAGGAAGAACAACGGCTCGGCGCCGGTACAGACGAGATCGTCGACGCACATGGCGACCAGGTCGATCCCGATCGTGTCGAAGCGCTGCGCGGCCGTGGCGACCATCGCCTTGGTCCCGACCCCGTCGGTGGACGACACGAGCAGCGGACGGGCTCCGCCTTTGCCAGAGATGTCGAAGAGGCCGCCGAATCCGCCGATGTCGCCGACCACCTCGGGGCGGTACGTCGAACGCACGGCAGCCTTGATGCGATCCACCGCGGCCTCTCCGGCGGCGATGTCGACGCCCGCTGCGGCGTAGGTCTCCCCGTTGGTCTCGGTCACGGCTCAGTCGTCGCCGGCTCGAGCGTGATTCGGCATCTCGGCGGACACCGTGTCGAACAGCGCGTTGGTGCTTTCGGGCGCTCGGGGCGCGGCGACCTCGAGCACGTTCTTGGAGAGCGACTCGGGGATCGCGATCGGATACTCCCCGGTGAGGCACGCCGTGCAGAACCCGGCGTTGACGGCTCCGGTGGCCTCGATGAGGCGATCGAGGCTGAGATACGAGAGCGAGTCGACCCCCAGGTAGTCCTTGATCTCCTCGACCGTCAGGTTGGCGGCGAGCAGCTCGGACCGCGATCCGGTGTCCATCCCGTAGAAGCACGGCCAGCGGTACGGCGGCGACGAGATCCGCATGTGCACTTCGCGCGCGCCGGCCTCGCGCAGCATCTTCACCATCGCCCGGGTCGTGGTGCCACGCACGATGGAGTCGTCGACCACGATGAGCCGGTTGCCCTCGATCGTGTCGCGAAGGGGGTTGAGCTTCATGCGCACGCCCAGCGATCGCAGCTCCTGCGTGGGCGCGATGAAGGTGCGCCCGATGTACCGGTTCTTGACCAGCCCCTGCGCGTAGGGGATACCGCTCGCTCGGGCGTAGCCCTCCGCCGCCGGGATACCCGACTCCGGCACCCCCATGACGATGTCGGCGTCAACCGGTGCCTGGGTCGCGAGCTGCTCGCCCATGCGGACCCTGGCGTGGTGCACGCTCTGCTTGTACAGCTGGGTATCGGGGCGGGCGAAGTAGACGAACTCGAACAGGCACAAGGTCGGGTCGATGCGCTCGGGCGGGAACGGATAGACGGAGCGATGCCCCGTGGCGTCGATGATGATCATCTCGCCGGGCTCCAGCTCGCGCACGAAGTGCGCGCCGATGATGTCGAGCGCCGGCGTCTCCGACGCCAACACCCACCCGTTGTCGAGCTTCCCGAGGCACAACGGCCGGAATCCATTGGGGTCACGCACCCCGATCACGTGCGCTTCATCCATCAGCACGAGCGAAAACGCACCTTCGAGACGGGGGAGCACCTTGACCAGTGACCGCTCGAGCTCGCGACCGTCGGAGCTGCCCTCGTCGACCTTCACGATCTCCAAGCCGAGCATCTCGGCGATGAGGTCGCTGTCGCTCGCGACGAGGCCGGGCAACATGCCGATCTCCGCGGCGAGGGCCTCGGTGTTGGTGAGGTTCCCGTTGTGACCGAGCGCGAACTCTCGCTGAGGCATGCCGCGATACACGGGCTGGGCATTGCGCCACGAACTCGACCCGGTGGTGCTGTAGCGGGTCTGACCGATACCCAGGTGACCCTGGAGGCCCGCAAGCGTCCGGTCGTCGAAAACATTGGAAACGAGCCCCATGTCCTTCACGACGGTGATGGTCGACCCATCGCTGACCGCGATGCCTGCCGACTCCTGACCGCGATGCTGGAGCGCATAGAGCCCCAGGTAGTTCATGTGGGCGACGGCCCGCCCCGGTGCGTAGACCCCGACGACGCCACACGCCTCTCGTGGGGAGTCGTCGTCGCTACCCGTCTCCTCGGCCACGACGTGCAGTCTGGCAGCTCGCGAGTGGAGAAACCAACGATGCTGCCGACGTCACATCGATATCGCTCCGACAGCCGGATGGGTCCGCGCGCGAAACGGCCGTTACTCTTCTCCCCATGGCACGAGTCGCAGTCGTCGGGGCCGGATCGATCGGGGCATGTTTCGCCGCGCATCTCAGCGTCACCGACCACGACGTCGTAGCGTGCGTCCGCCGACCGTTCGACAACTACGTGATCGAGTCGAGGACCACGCCGGTCCGCGCTCCAGCTTCGGTGGTCACCGATCCCGGAGACCTCGATGGACCGGTCGATTGGGTTCTCGTCGGCGTGAAGGCCCACCAGACCCGGGACGCCGCACCATGGTTCGACGCGCTGTGCGGCCCCGAGACCGTGGTGGTGGCCCTGCAGAACGGCGTCGAGGCCATCGAGCGGCTCACCCCGCTCGTGCACGACGCCGAGGTCGTCCAAGGTGTCGTCTACTGCGGCGCCGAGCTCTTGGGCCCCGGACACGTGTTGCACACGACCCGCAACCTGCTCATCGTGCCCGACACCCCTGCCGGTGAGGGGCTCCGCGCGCTCTACGAGGACACGCCAGTCGAGATCGCCGTCGACCGCAACCACCTCAGGAAGGCCTGGCTCAAGCTGTCCACGAACGTCGTCGGCAATGGCTTGACGGCGCTGACCCGACGACCGCTCGGCGTCATGGCCGACCCGGCACTCTTCCCGGTCGCCACGGCCATGATGGCCGAGACCTGGGCGGTCGCCAACGCCGAGGGCGCAAAGATCGACGCCTCCGACCCCGGCGGGTACATCCGGGCGATCACCGACGGCAACCCTGATGGTCGCACCTCGATGTTGATGGACACCGAGGCCGGGCGTCGAACGGAACACGATGCCATCCACGGGGCGGTTCTGCGCGCGTCCGAACGCCACGGAATCCCCGTACCGACGGTACGGGCGATCTACGCCATCCTCGACACGAGGGACGTCTGAGCCACCCGCCCCTCCCTCGCGGGTCGGGCAAATGTGGCGAGGCCCGCGGACCGCCAATCGCACTCCCCGCGATCGGGAAGTCGACCGTGACCTGTAGTGTTCTATCTCGCTGGGTTTCGCCTGAGATTTCCTCTAAATGGAAGAAGCCGAATCATGACTCCACCCGAGACCACCCGCCGTGGTCCAGCTGCAATGAGTGACGAGCACAAGGCCGCGCTTGCTCGAGGCCGGGCCGAAGGCCGCGCCGTCAAGGACTACCTGGACGCAATCGCCGCGAACAAGCCCAAGCGCGGCCGCAAGCGTACGAAGGAATCGATCGGGAAGCGCCTCGACACGATCGAAATGGAGATCGAGGCTGCAGCGCCGATCAAGGCGTTGCAGCTGGTCCAGGAACGTATGGATCTGCGGTCCGAACTCGACGCCATCGGCGACAAGGTCGATCTCACCGAGCTCGAGAACGCCTTCGTCGCTGTCGCAGCGGGGTACGGCGAACGCAAGGGCATCTCCTACGCCGCGTGGCGCGAGATCGGCGTCGACGCTGCGGTGCTCAAGCGCGCCGGAGTGAAGCGCAGCAGCTGACGACGGTCGCCGCCCGACGCCACCGGTCAATGACCGCCCAAGGGCGGCGCGTTGGTCACCGCACCCGCTGCGGTGTTCATCAAGGTGACCTCTTCGCGGAAGGTCTGCCACATGCTCTGCTCCCACGCGGCGTTGATCTGGCCCTTGATGTGGCCCACGCGGGCACTCAGGTCTCGTGGGGGCGCGCCGGCCGCAGGCCCCGCATTGGGCGGGCCCATCTCCACGATCTTGCGCGCGATCTCACGCGCCCGCGGCTCGACATCGTCGGCGGGAAGGCACTCGTTGATGAGGCCCCAGCGTTCCGCCTTCTCGGCGCCGATCGGCTCGGCCAGCACCGCCATCTCCTTGGCACGCGGCAGGCTGATCGACCGCGTCAACAACCACGCAGCGCCACCCTCGAGGGGCAGGCCGATACGGCCGAAGATCTCCCAGAACGTCGCGGTCTCAGCGGCGTAGATGAAGTCGCATGCGAGCGCCAACTGGCAACCACCGCCGACGGCTGGACCATTGACTGCAGCAATGAACGGCGTCTCGCTCCGCCAGATCGACTCGAAGAGCCGGTACCAGCCATAGAGGATGCCGTCGTCACGCGAGAGGCTGGCGTTGCGCTGCTTCTCCAGGGGGATCTCTATCGGACCGCCAGGTTGGCGAAGGTCGGCTCCTGCAGAGAATGCTCGGCCGTTGCCGGTGATGATGGCGGCTTTGATCCGTGCATCCTGACTCGCCTCATGGACGGCGAACAGCAGGGCATCGCGTAGTCCCATGCCGTCGGGGCCCTGACCACCGGGATAGTGATCCATTGCGTTGCGCGCTTCGGGCCGGTTCATGCGCAGGGTGGCGACGCCGTCGTCCACCTCGTACAACAGGCCTGCCTGGGCCCAGGCCTCGGGTCCACCATTGGGAATCGGCATGGTGACGGTCTCCTCGTGATCGATCTGGTCGATCGCATCGTAAACCGATCAGGCGGAGGCCGCCGAGGCAGGATCAGGCCGGGGCGCCCGGCCAGTCGCGCAGCTGCCGGCCGGTAACGCGTTCGTAGGCTTCCTCGTAGCGCTGGGCACTCTCTCGGACGACCTCGTCGGGCAGGGTGGGCGGCGGCGGCGTCTTGTCCCAATCGAGCCCGTCGAGAAAGTCGCGCACGGGTTGCTTGTCGAAGCTCGGCGGCGTGGTTCCCGGCTCCCACTCGCGTGCGGCCCAGAACCGCGAACTGTCCGGCGTGAGCACTTCATCGGCCACTACGAGCTCGCCGCGCACGAACCCGAACTCGAACTTGGTGTCGGCGATGATGATGCCCTTGTTGGCGGCGTGATCGCGCCCGGCCGAGTACAGAGCGATCGCCATGTCCCGGCAGCGCTCTGCGAGCTCGCGACCGACGATGTCGACGGCGCGGTCGAAGCTGATGTTCTCGTCGTGGAGGCCGTCGTCGGCTTTCGTCGACGGCGTGAACACCGGTTCGTCGAGCTTGGAGGACTCGAGCAACCCCTGTGGCAGCGCCGTGCCGTGCATGGTGCCGTGGGCCTTGTACTCCTTCCACGCCGACCCGGTGATGTAGCCACGGACGATGCATTCGATCGGGAGCATCTCGGCTTTGTGCACGAGCATGGTGCGCCCGGCGATCTCGGGCACCCGTGCCGGTTCGGGAAAGTCGGCCAGGTCGGTCGAGATGAGGTGGTTTCCGGCGATGTCGGCGAGGCGCTCGAACCAGTAGGCCGAGATCGCAGTGAGTACCCGACCCTTGTTGGGGACGGGTTCGTTCATCACCACGTCGAACGCCGAGAGCCGGTCACTGGTGACCATCAGCAGCCGGTCGTCGCCGGCGTCGTAGATGTCGCGGACCTTCCCCGAATAGACATGCGGAAGATCGAGTGCGTATGCGGGCTCACGCGTCATGGTGCTGTCCTCCTGGAGACGCCATCATGGCAAATCACCTGCCTGGCACCACAAGCCTGGGCTCACAGGATCGCCTGGGGGCCATACCCGGCGGCGACGGGGTGGGCGGCGGCGATGGCTCCGACGCGGGCGGTGACTGCGGCCACTTGGCGCGCAGCCAGGCCGATGTCGGGTGTGGCGAGGAGCGCAGCGAGGGCGTCGCGGGAGAGCGGGAGCCGCGCGTCGGCGGCGAGGCGGTCGACCAGATCGTTGTCGGCTTCGCCCTGCTCTCGCATCGCGAGTGCAGCCGCGACCGCGTGCTCCTTGATCACCTCGTGCGCTTCCTCGCGCCCGGCGCCTGCCTGCACCGCGGCGGTGAGGATGCGGGTCGTGCTGAGGAACGGGAGGTAGCGCTGGAGCTCACGGTCGATGACCGCCGGGTAGGCGCCGAGCTCGTCGAGCACCGTGAGCAGGGTCTGCAGCAACCCGTCGATCGCGAAGAACGCATCGGGCAACGCGACGCGGCGAACCACCGAACAGCTGACGTCACCCTCGTTCCACTGGTCCCCGAGCAAGCCCATGGTCATCGTCAGGTGACCGTGCAGGATGTGGGCGAAACCGTTGATCCGCTCACACGAGCGACTGTTCATCTTGTGCGGCATCGCCGACGAACCCACCTGGCCGGGCTTGAATCCCTCGGTCGCCAGCTCGTTGCCGGCCATCAGCCGCATGGTGGTGGCCAGGTTCGCGGGTCCGCTCGCGAGCTGCACCAGAGCGCTCACGACTTCGAAGTCGAGCGATCGGGGGTAGACCTGGCCGACACTGTCGAAGCCTGCTTCGAACCCGAGATGACGCCGCACCGCAGCCTCGAGCGCATCGACGGCCTCGGCATCACCGAGCAGATCGAGCTGGTCCTGCTGGGTCCCGACCGGCCCCTTGATGCCGCGCAGCGGGTAGCTGTCGAGCACCTGTTCGAGATGTCCGAAGGCCACCAGCAGCTCTTCGGCAACCGTCGCGAAGCGTTTCCCGAGCGTCGTGACCTGCGCCGCCACGTTGTGCGAGCGCCCGGTCATGGCGAGGTCCGAGTACTGCTCGGCCCGCGAGGCGAGGCGGACGAGGGCGGCAACGGTGCGATCGCGGGTGAGCTCCAGCGCGGCCCGGATCTGGAGCTGCTCAACGTTCTCGGTGAGGTCGCGCGAGGTCATCCCCTTGTGGATGTGCTCGTGACCGGCGAGATCGCAGAACTCCTCGATGCGGGCCTTGACATCGTGACGGGTGACGCGCTCGCGCGCATCGATCGATGCCAGGTCGACCTGGTCGACAACCCGCTCGTAGGCGGCGATGACGTCGTCGGGCACGTCGATGCCCAGTTCCTTCTGCGCTCGGAGGACCGCGATCCACAGCCGGCGCTCGAGCACCACCTTGTGTTCCGCGGACCAGAGGTCGGTCATCTCTGCGCTTGCGTAGCGCCCGGCCAGGACATTGGGGATCACGGCTTCGCTCTCCGACGTTCGCGCCGCGACATGGTCGTGCGCACCGCGCGGGCGAGGCGCTTCTCGGCACGGTTCGCCTTGCGCATCCGACGCCGCTTCGGGTTGGCGTCGGCCTTGGTGCGCAGGTTCGCTGCCTGGCGCTCGAGCTTTCGTACCTTACGTCGCCGTCGGATCTTCGCGACGCGGCGGCTGACGGCACGAGCGACGAACGGTGCGACCAGCGGGGCGACCCGGGCGGCTCGTTCGCTGCCGGTGCGGCGTGGCGTCGCCATGATCAGGCGCCTGCCATCTCTGCCCTGTAATCGGCCAGCTTGCCGGCCAGGGACTGATCGGTGATCGCCAACATCTGGATCACCAGCAAAGCGGCGTTCTGCGACCCGTCGATGGCCACGGTGGCGACAGGGACACCCTTGGGCATCTGAACCGTCGCGTACAGCGCATCGACGCCGTTCAGCGCGCCACCGGACATCGGGACACCGACCACGGGCAGCGTCGTGTGCGCGGCGACGACGCCGGCGAGATGGGCGGCCATTCCGGCACCGCAGATGAAGGCCACGTAGCCGTTCTCCCGCGCGCTCGACACCAGTTCGACCACCTGGTGCGGGTTCCGGTGCGCCGACAGGATCCGCCAGTCACACTCGACGCCGAACTGCTCGAGGGTTTCGCGGGCCTTGGCCATCTTCGCCTCATCGGAGGCGGAACCCATCAACACACCGACCTTCATCTGCTTGCTCCTTCGTCGGGTGAACCCAGCTCGGCTGCGGATCGAGCGATGTCGGATCGCAGGTGCATGCCGGGCCACGAGATGCATCGCGCCGCATCGTAGGCGGCACGGCGGGCCTCGGCGATCGAGGGACCGCGCCCGGTGACGGCCAGCACTCGTCCGCCGGCGGTGACGAGCGACCCATTCGCATCGGCATCGGTGCCGGCGCAGAACACCTCCTCGACACCGGGGAGGCGACGGGCTCGGTCGATCCCCTCGATGACGTCGCCGACGCGGGTCGACAGGGGGTACCCCTCGGTGGCACACACCACGGTGACCAACGCGTCCTCGGAGAAGGTCGGCTCGTCGACGATGGCGCCTGCGGCCGCCTGGGCGAGCAGGTCGACGAGGCTCGACGTGAGGCGCGGCAGCACGACCTGGGACTCGGGATCGCCGAAGCGGACGTTGTACTCGAGCATGCGCGGTCCGTCCGGCGTCAGCATCAAACCGGCGTAGAGCACGCCGCGGTACTCGATGCCGCGCGCCCGCAGCGCGGCGATGGTGGGTGCCACGAACCGGTCCATCACCTCGGCCACCAGCTCGGGCGGCGCGATCGGTACCGGCGAGTACGCGCCCATCCCGCCGGTGTTCGGTCCCGAATCGTCGTCCCCCACGCGCTTGAAATCCTGCGCCGGCGCGAGCGCCACCGCACGGGTGCCGTCGCACACCGCGAGGATCGACAGCTCAGGACCAGTCATGCCCTCTTCGATCACGCAGGTGCGGCCGGCGTCGCCGAACGCGTCGCCGGCCAGGTAGGAACGCACGGTGTGGCGAGCCTCGTCGATCGAGTCGGTCACGACGACGCCCTTACCGGCAGCGAGCCCGTCGGTCTTCACCACATACGGGAGCGCCATGGTGTCGAGGAACGCGAGCGCTGCATCGACGTCGGTGAACGTGCCGTGGGCGGCGGTGGGGACCCCGGCGTCGACCAACAACGCCTTCATCCACGCCTTCGAACCTTCCAGACGGGCGCCGTCGGCGCCGGGACCGAAGACCAGCTTGCCCTGGGCGCGGAGGTCATCGGCAAGGCCAGCGACGAGCGGAGCCTCGGGCCCCACGACGAACAGGTCGGCGTCGAGCTCGGTGGCCGGGGTCGACACCGAACCCGGGATACCCGGGTTCCCCGGGGTCACCACGACCTCGGCGTCGCGACCGAGCACATGGGCGAGCGCGTGCTCGCGCCCGCCGGAACCGACGACCACCACGCGCCGCACCCTCATCGTGCTCACGACCAGTGGACGTACTGCCGGCGACCCGGGCCCACGCCGATCACCGACACCGGCACGCCGACGTACCGTTCGATCGCGCGGACGTAGTCCTGGGCGGCCTGTGGCAAATCACCGGGTTCGGTGCACTCGGAGATGTCGGTCTGCCAACCCGGCAGCTCCTCGTAGATCGGCCTGGCCTTGTGGAAGTCGGTCTGGTGGTAGGGCATCGTCTCGACGCGTCGGCCCTCGATCTCGTACGCCACGCAGATCTTCACGGTCTCGAGCGCGTCGAGGATGTCGAGCTTGGTGAGCGCGAGGTCCGACAACGAGTTGAGTCTGGCGGCGTGACGCAGCATCACGGCGTCGAACCAACCGGTCCGGCGACGACGGCCCGTGTTGGTGCCGTACTCATGACCGACGTCGACGAAGTGGTCGCCGACCTCGTCGAACAGCTCGGCAGGAAACGGGCCGGATCCGACCCGCGTCGTGTACGCCTTGGCGATGCCGACCACCCGATCGATGTGCCGAGGACCGATACCCGCGCCGGTGCATGCCCCGCCGGCGGTCGGGTTCGACGACGTTACGAAGGGGTAGGTGCCGTGGTCGAGGTCGAGGAACGTCGCCTGGGCTCCCTCCAGGAGCACCTGCTGGCCGGCTTCGAGCGCTTCGTGCACGAGGTCGATGGCGTCACAGATGTACGGCTCGATGCGCGGCAGATACTCGTTCAGGTACTTGTCGGCGATGGCATCAGCGTCGGGGGCGAGCCGGTTGTAGACTTTGGCGAGCAGCGGCCCCTTCTCGTGGAGCACCACGTCGAGCTTCTGCCGGAAGATCTTGGGGTCGAGGAGGTCCTGGACCCTGATGCCGGTGCGGAAGGCCTTGTCGGCGTAGGCCGGACCGATGCCCCTCTTGGTCGTCCCGAGCTTGTTCTCGCCGAGATGGCGCTCGAAGACGACGTCGAGCTCCTGGTGATAGGGCAGGATCAGGTGGGCGTTGCCGCTGACGCGCAGGCGGCTGCAGTCGATGCCCTTGCGCTCGAGCTTGTCGACTTCCTCGATCAGCACGCGCGGGTCGACCACGACACCGTTGCCGATCACGGGGGTGATGTGGGGGTAGAGGATGCCGCTCGGGATCAGCTGCAGCGCCGTGGTCTCGCCATCGACGACGAGCGTGTGCCCGGCGTTGTGGCCGCCCTGGTAGCGCACCACCAGCTGCATTTCCTTGGCGAAGAGGTCGGTGAACTTCCCCTTGCCTTCGTCACCCCACTGGGTACCCACGACAACGGTCGCTGGCACGGGCGGCACTCCTTCGTTCGATGGCCGCTTACCTGCACACGATAGGGGCATCGGGGTGCGCCTTCACACCAATTCCGACCCGCGCCCGATCCGACGGCTCGCGACCTCGGCCCCGAACAGCGACGCGCTCAGAAGAGGGCGTAGCCGGCGTTGAGCGCGGAGTCGATCTGGCTGACCTCGGTCAACAGGTTGGGCGGGGCGTCGCGGTCGAAACGGAAGATGCGGTTCGCCGACGCCGGCACCCGCTCGCTCGGCTCACCGTAGACGTAGTTCGCAGTGAGACCGTCCATCTCGACCTCGCCCAGATCGTCCGCGGCGGCCAGCAGACCCTCACGACTGAGGTCGCCCATCGCGACGGCTTTCTCGAGCAGGGCACGCACGGCGATCTGCTGCAGGTAGCCACTCGCGTGGAACGTGTTGGGTTCACCGTCGCCGTAGGTCGCCCACCGATCGAGGAAGTCCGCCATGCCCTTGACGGAGCGGTCGCTGAGCGCCGGCGCATCGACGGCGGTGTAGAAGTCGGCGTAGCGATCGGGGGCGCCGCGGGCGTACAGGTTGAGGTAGGCGGGAAGCGCAGCCAGCCAGGTCGGCCTGAAGTCCTGCGCGAGCGCCTCGGCCAGGATCCCGTTCTGCTCCGTCGGCAGGGTGATCGCATAGACGACCTCGCAGCCCGCCCCGTCGAATGCCGAGATCGTCGCCGAGAAGTCGCCGTCACCGCGAGCGATCGTCTGCTCCTCGGCGAGGGTGAATCCGAGCTTGCCGGCCGCGTAACGCAGGGCCTTCATGGTGCTCTCGCCGTAGAGATCGTCGACCGACACGGCGCAGGCGACCGAGTCGGCCGACCCGAGCCCGGACTCGTTGACGAACCAGTCCGCGAGGTTGATGATCTCGTAGTCGTACGCCGCGCCGGTGGGCAGCAGATTCCGTTCCCCGGCCCACGCGCCCGCCAGCGAACCGGGCACACCGATCACGCCGTCCTGCTTCAGGAACTCCAACACGGCCTGCGTCGGCGGCGTCGAGAGGATCTCGGAGAACAACGCAACGTCGCCCTTCAGGCGCTGGTACTCCTGCACCGCAACCGCGGAGTCGTCCTTGGTGTCGCCGGCGACGAGCTCCACCCGATACCGGCCACCGATGCCACCGAGCTCTTCGTTGATCCAGTCCCAGTAGACCTGCGAGCCCACGAGGAGGGGCTCCCCCAGGATCCGCAGGTTGCCCGACTGGTCGGTGAGGTACCCCAGCCGGATCGTTTCGCCATCGAAGCCGGTCGTCGGCTCGGGATCGGCGACAGGCGCCGAAGTCGGGGTGCCATCGTCGGTGCCTGCCGTGGGAGTCACACCCGCGGTCGCGCCCGTGGCCGCGGTGGTGGGAGTCGGATCGGTGTCCGAACCCGCTCCGGCATCGTCATCGCCGCCGCCGCACGCGGCCATCAGAAGCGTGAGGACGGCCAACAGCGCGACGAGACGCCGCCAACCGGTGTGGGTACGCATGCTGGGTGCGCTCCTTGGGAAGGTACTCGGGCAGATCCACACGCTACTCCTCCGGTTCCTCGGGCACGAAGTGCTGTGGCGCTCGACCCACGGCGGCCAGGAGCCGGCGCCGAGCAGTCGCCGCCATCCCGACGACGCCCCGTGGCTGGAACATGAGAAACACCACGAGCAGGACCCCGAAGAGGATCTCGGCGAGCACCGCGTTGGTCATCAGCCCGCCAGAGGTGGCCGTATCGGCCAGCAACGGTTTGTCGATCAGCGGCACGGTGAAGTTGAGAGTGTCACTGTACTGCTCCAACAACTCTGGGAGCGGTCCGAGGAACAGCGCCCCGATGATGGCGCCGGAGATCGTCGCCACCCCCCCGACGACGATGATCGCAACGAACCGAATGCTGACGAGCAGCTCACCGGCAGCCTCGCCGGGGGTGAGGAACTGCACCCGGACTGCATCGAGCGCTCCGGCCAGGCTCGCGTAGGCGCTCGACAGCGCGAACACCGCGATCTTGTATCGGGCCACGTCCACGCCGATGACCTCGGCGGCGACGTCGCGGTCACGAATCGCCTGGAGCGCTCGACCCGGCCGGCTCCGCACCACGTTGTAGGCCACCAGCGCGCCGATGAACACCAGGAGCCACGTCAACAGGTACAGGCCCTGGAGCCGGCTGAGTCGGCTGCCGAACAGGTTCAGGTCGGCGAAGTCGACACCGAACCACAGCTTCGCCGCGGTCACCGACTTCCCGTTGCGACCCCCGGTGAAGCCGTCCCAGTTCCGCAGCACGTGGGCAGTGATGAAGGTGAGCGCGAGCGTCACGACCACGAGGTAGTTCCCCTTGAACCGCAGCGCGAACGGTCCGATCGCCGCGCCGATCGCCGCGCCGACGAGGAGCGAGGCGAGCAGCCAGAGGGGCAACGGCCAGCCCTTGGTGGCCCCGAAGTACGCAGCGACATAGCTGCCGATCGACACGAACGCGGCGTGGCCGAGCGACACCTGACCGGTGTATCCGGTGAGCAGGTTCAGCCCGATACCACCCAGGGCGAAGATCCCGGCGCTGGTCAGCACGGTCATCCAGAAGTCACCCGATATCCACCACGGCACCGACGCGACGAATGCGGCGACGAACGAGAGCTGGACTCGCCGGTCGGCGAGGATCGAGGAGAGCGCGCGGGTGCTCACACCCGCACGACCGTTCGCGTCCCGAACAACCCGGTGGGGCGCCACAGCAGCACGGCGATCAACACGAAATACGGCATGACGACCGCGAAGTTCGCACCCAGGGCGTCGTAGTCGAGATAGCCCGCCGTCATGACCTCGGCCACACCGATGATGACGCCGCCGACAACGGCGCCGCCGGCGGAATCGAGGCCCCCCACGATCATCGCCGGAAACGCGCGGAGCGCGACGAAACCGATGGCCGGCGTCAGCGCGTCACCCTGCCTGGCGGTCAGCATGACCCCCGCCAGTGCCGCCACCGCCCCGGCAATCGCCCACGACACCTGGAACGACCTGCCAACGCTGATCCCTTGCGCCGCCGCGGCCTCCTGGTCGACGGCCACTGCGCGCATGCCGAGTCCGGTGCGGGTATAGCCGAAGAAGGCGAAGAAGGCGACGAGAACCACCCCCGCGAACACGACGGTCCAGATGTTGGCGTGGGAGATGGTTACCCCACCGATGTGGCTGGCGCGGTCGGTCCAGGGGTTCACGAGGGCGATGCCCGGCTCGTCCCAGATGGTGGGCACGATCTGCTGGATGATCAGCAACAGCCCGATGGTCACCAGCAAGACGGTGAAATCGGCCTGCCCCACGAGGCGTCGGAGCACGACGCGCTCGAGACCCCCCGCGATGACGGCCATGGCAACCATCGCCATCACCATGGAAAGGTAGAAGTCGATCTCCCACCGAATGGCGAACTGGTAGGTCAGGTAGGCGCCGAGGAGCACGAAACCACCTTGCGCGAAGTTGAACGTCGCCGTCGCCTTGTAGATCACGACGAAGCCCAGCGCGATCAGCGCATAGATCGCCCCCAGCGCGACCCCCGACACGAGCAGTTGCAGGAACTTGTCCATGTCAGGATCCTCCTCCGACAGCCATCACGACCCCACTTCCGATCCCAGGTAGGCGCGGATCACGGCGGGATTCGAGACGACGTCGTCGGGAAGCCCATCCGCGAGTACCTGACCGAAGCTGATGCACACGAGCCGGTCGGCAAGGCCGGTGACGAGGTGCATGTCGTGTTCGATCATCACCATGGCCACGTCGAGCTCGTAGAGGACCTGAAGGATGTAATGGCCCATCTCGGCGGTCTCGTCGTCGTTCATTCCCGCGACCGGTTCGTCCAAGAGCAGCACGCGCGGATTCATGGCCACGGCACGTCCGAATTCGATCCGCTTCTGGACCCCGTAGGGCAACGACGCAACCGGCCTCCCGGTGAACCCTCCGAGGTCGAGCAGGTCGGCGATCTCGGCGCAGCGTGTGCGGTGCACGCGTTCCTCGCTGCGGGCCTTGCCGAACCAGAGCGCCCCCGTCAGGAAACCGGTCGACATCAGGTGGTGCCGGCCCAGCATCAGGTTGTCCACCACGTCGAGCTTGCCGAACAGCGCCAGGTTCTGGAACGTGCGGGCCACACCCGCCCGCGCGATGTCCGCCGGCCGGAGGCCCAGGAGCTCGTCGCCGTCGAGACGGATCGAACCGGCGGTCGGGTGGTACACGCCGTTGATGCAGTTCAGCGTGGAGGTCTTGCCGGCGCCGTTCGGGCCGATCACCGCGAGGAGCTCGCGTTCTTCGACCGCGAACGACACGTCCGAGAGGACCTCGAGTCCACCGAACGCCAGCGTGAGGTCCTCGATCTCCAGACGCGGGCTCATGTCGACCCCGCAGCGCCGCCGAGCTCGAGCCGGTGCGCTTCGAACTCGCGTCGATAGGTGCGACGCTTGCCTCCGGTGCCGACGCCGAGGTACAGGGCCTGGACCTCGGGGTCGTCGCGCAGTGCCGACGCCTGCCCCGAACGAGCGACGACACCGTGCTCGAGCACGTAGGCGGTGTCTGCAATTGCCAGCGCCATGGCCGCGTTCTGTTCCACCAGCAACACCGTGGTACCCGTTGCGTTGATGTCGGTGATGACCATCCGGATCGTCTCGACGAGCTGCGGCGCCAGGCCGAGCGACGGCTCGTCGAGCACGAGCAGCGACGGCTGCGACATCAGTGCCCGACCGATGGCCAGCATCTGCTGTTCGCCACCGGACAGGTAGCCGGCCTGTTGGTCGAGCCGGCGCTCCAGCACGGGGAACAGTTCCAGCACCCGGTCGCGTGTGGCCACGGTCGCGGACTTGTCGCGCACCGAGATCGCACCGCACGCGAGGTTCTCCCCCACCGACAACTCCGCGAAGATCCGGCGACCTTCCATCACCTGGCCGATCCCCTGCCGCACGATGTGCGCGGCCGACCGGCGCCGAATCGACCGGCCCGACAGGGTGATGTCGCCGGCGGTCATGCGGGCGTCGTGGAACCCGAGCAGCCCGGTGA
The DNA here is from genome assembly GCA_024641655.1 of Acidimicrobiaceae bacterium. Classification (GTDB taxonomy): domain Bacteria; phylum Actinomycetota; class Acidimicrobiia; order Acidimicrobiales; family UBA8592; genus JAHECR01. Next base: position 34,481 of record JAHECR010000008.1, on the reverse strand, counting down.
TGGCGCGCAGGAGCGTTGTCTTGCCGGCGCCGTTGGCGCCGAGCAGAGCAACGATCTGGCCACGGTGGACCTCGAGGTCCACACCCCCCAGGGCGTGCACGGCAGCGTTGTAGACGACCTCGACCCCGGACACTTCCAGGAGGACGGTTCCGTCTCGGTCGTTCGCTGTGACGTTGTTCACTTCGACAAGACGATACGGCGGCGGACGCCTCCACACCAAACGGCCACCATGCACCCGCGAACCCCCTTGAGCGGCAAGACTCAAGTCCGATCGGCATGGGCCGATAGAACCGGTAGGAACCCCGCGGACAGGGTTTGCCCGGAAGAGCACTTCGCTGTTCCGCTCGGCTCCGACTTGCCGTCGCAGCGTTGCCACGGCCACCCAGACAAGTCAGCATCACCGACCCTCGAGGCGGTGAACCGTGTTCGAGACGGGACAACTCGACACACGGCTTCAATCAGAGGTTGCCGCGTGCGTACCCGCGAAATCATTGTCCCTGAGCTCATCCACGCCCTCGCCGTTGACATCGGCGAGCCATTGTCGGACGTCGTGAACCGAGCCATGTCGCTGGCTCGCCACGCGCCGTGGGACGCCGACCCCCGGTACTGGGCCGAACTCGGTCGCCTGGAGGCCAGCGCCGCCCGCAGCCAGGCGATGCTCGACTCGTTGTGCCGGTACCTCCTCGCCGATGCCCTCGAGGAGAGCGTCGACACGGTCGATCTCGAGCTGTTGATGCACGACGTGCTCCACGCCACCCGAGCCATCCGGCGGCGACACCCGGCCCACGTCGAGGCGACGGTCTCGGGCTCGGTCTTCACCTACGGCGCCCTCCTCCGCTCGGCACTCACCGAGTTGATCACCAACGCTGCCCGCTGGGGCCGCTCCGACGACGACGCCACCACGATCTCCGTGCGCCTGCTCACGAGCGACGGCACGGTGAGCCTGGAGGTCACCGACACCGGCCCGGGAATACCGCCGGACAGACGCGAAGCAGCATTCGCGTTGTTCGGCAGCGTCGCGCCTGCGGGCAACGACACGCTCGGCGTCGGCCTCGCCGTCCTGCGCCGGCGGGTCGAAGCCGTCGGAGGCTCCCTCCGGCTGCTCGCCGCGGGAGGCAAGACAGGGCTGCGGGTGAGCCTTTCGCTCCCGCGCCCCGCTTCGGAGCAGGCCCATCAGACAAGCCCTGACCAGCGCTCGAGCGTAGGAGGTGCGGCATGAAACTGGGGCTGAGCGAGGAGCAAACCAGTGGGTCGTGGACCCTGACCGACGCCGATGTCGCAGCGCTGCCGACTCCGTCGGCGCGTCCACGCGTGCTCCTGGTGGACGACGACGAGACCTTGCTGCGCAGCCTGGGTCGCATCCTCCGACAGCAATTCGACGTGCAGTGTGAAGCCAGCCCTTACCGGGCGCTGGTCGCGCTCGAGGACGACGGCCCGTTCGCCGCGGTGATCGCAGACCTGACGATGCCCGGCCTCGACGGCGTCGACCTGCTCGAGACCGCCTACGCCCACTCGCCCGAGACGGCCCGGATCCTTCTGACCGGCAATGCAACCGTCTCGTCGTCGATCGATGCCGTGAACCGTGCCCACGTCACCAACCTGCTGATGAAGCCCGTGTCGCCCGACGAGTTGGTCGCCACGCTACGCAACGCCGTACTCCAGTACCTCGATCTCACCGACCAGATCGCTGCCGACGAACCTGACCGTGCGGGGTCGATCGATCTGACCGTCGACGCCGACTGACGCCCCGTCGCATCGTGGCGGGACCGCCCGAGAGCGACCCACCACGATGACGGCGAGCAGGATGAACTAAACCGCCCGTAACCGGTGCGGGGACTGCCGACGACCGAGCGGATCAGATCAGATCAGATCAGATCAGAGGAAACCGTTGTCGGTCAGCCAGGTCTTGGCAACGGCGTCGGCGTCGAGCAGCTCGATGCCGAACTGGCGGTTGAGCTCGGTGAGCGCTGCCGTGTCGAGCGCAGCGCTGATCTTGTTCACCAAGGTGACGAAGGCGTCACCGTACGCGGCGATGACGGCGTCGGTGGTCACCGGGATGATGTTGTCGGCGTTGATGAGACCCTTGTCGTCATCGAGCACAACCCAGCCCTTGTCGGCGATGATCCCATCAGTGGAGAACAGGATCGCCACGTCGATCTCACCCTCCTGGAGGGCGGTCACCGTCAACGGGCCGCCACCGTCGAGCGGAGTGAAGTTCGCCGACAGATCAAGCCCGTAGACGCTGATCAGCCCGGGGATGCAGGACGCGTTGTCCGGGCAGTCCGGAGGTCCACCGAGACGCAGGTCGTCGGTCAGGTCGCTTACGGCCGACAGCCCGAGCGCCTCCGCGGTCTCGGGGGTGACCACGAAGGAGTTCGAGTCGACCGCCGCAGCGGCATCGAGGGCGACGAGCTGGCGTGATGCCAGCTGGGTGGACAGCGCCGCCGCCGTGGCACCGATGTCGCCGGAGGCCTCGCCGGCCTGACCGTTGAGGAACTCGAGCGCCGAGGCAGCGTACTCGGCGGTGAAGGTGATGTCGCCGCTCTCGAACGAGCTGAACACGAGGTCGCGGTATCCGCCTAGCGCCTGCTGGGCGACGGGGTACCCCGCGGCCTCGAGGGCCTGGCCGTAGACCTGGGCCAAGATGGCGCTCTCGCCGAAGTCCTGGGCCCCGATCGTGATCGTGGGGCCATCGGGGATGGTCATCGCGTCCCCGCCGTCATCGGAGGCGGAGGTGGTGTCGTCGTCACCGCAGGCGGCGAACAAGAGCGCTGCTGCCGCGAAGATCGCGAAAATCACAACGAATCGTCTACGCATCAGTGGGGGTCCTTCCTTGTGGGTCCGACTCACCGTACCCGCTCGTTCCAGGGAGCTGCCCGTGGGACCAGCATCCCGAGGGCGGCGTCGACCGCCAACGCGACGACGATCACCAACAACGCCCCACCCAACAGCTGACCCCGACCGGCGTCCCCACGGACCAGTCCCTGCACGATCGGCGTGCCGAGACACTCGTAGCCGACGACCGCGCCGAGCGTCGCGGTGGCCACGATCTGCACGGCCGACACCCGCACTCCGGTCAAGATCAGCGGCAGGGCGCTGGGGAGCTCCACCTTCGTCAACACCTGCACGTCGGTCATGCCGATACCTCGGGCCGCCTCGACGATTTCCGGGGCAGCGTGGGCCACGCCCGTGTAGGCGTTGGTGTAGATCGGGGGGATGCCCAGCGCCGCCAGTGCCACACACGTCGGCCAGAACCCGAGCCCGAAGCCGTAGCGGATCGAGAGCGGGAAGACGGCAACGATGATCGCGAACGAGGGAACCGCCCGCCCGATGTTGACGATCGCTGCCGACAGCAACGGCCATCGATGGCGATGCGCCAGCCACACCGCGGGAGGCACAGCGAGCGCCGTCGAGATCGCGATGGCGACGAGCGAGATCCACAGGTGCGCCCTCGTGTGCTGGAGGATGCCGTGCTCACCACCCCAGTTCTCGCTGTGGCCGAGATAGCCCCAGAGGTCGGCCAGCGCGTTCATGACGCGCCCCATCGGCACAGCGCGTTCATGACGCGCCCCATCGGCACAGCGCGTTCATGACGCCCCCCGGCGACGGGCCCATGGTGTGAGCAGGTACTGCACCAGGGCGAGGGACGCGTCGACGGTGGTCGCGAACAGGACCGACAACCCCGCGCCCAGCACCACCGGGGTCGAGAAGTTCCGGTCGAGACCATCGAGGATGAACGCGCCATAGCCGCCGTTGCCGACGAAGGCCGCCACCGTGACCAGCCCGATCACCGTGACCGCGGCGATTCGCACACCGGCGACGATGGTCGGCAACGCCAACGGCAGCTCGACCGACCAGAGGCGCCGGAACCGCGTGTAGCCCATGCCGTCGGCCGCCTCGATCACCGCTGCGGGCACCCCGTCGATCCCGGCCACGATGTTGCGGACGAAGATCAGGATCGTGTAGCTCACCAGCGCGATCTCGGCGGTCCAGAAGCCGAGGCCGGTCAGCGGGATCAGCAGGCCGAACAACGCCAAGCTCGGGATGGTGTACAGCACCGACGCGACCCAGGTGATCGGGGCGTACGTGACGCGATATCGCAGGGCCAGCAGGGACAACCCGAGCGAGATGACGAAACCGATCGCGAGGGCGACGACCGTGAGCTGGACGTGCTCGACCGTACGCGACCACACATCGTCGAGGTGTTCGCCGACCCACGCCCACGACACGACCTTTTCGCGTCGGCTCGCCTGGGCCAGGATGCCGATCCTCATTCGAGCCCACCCGCGACCGTGTCGATGGTGACCATGCCGAGATAGGTGTCGGCGTCTAGCACCGCGGCGCGGCGGGTCCGCGAGCGCACGATCAGATCGAGCGCCTCTCGCAGCGGCGTCGCAGGCGTCACCGTGGCGACGAACGGGCGCGCGGGAAGCGAGCCGACAGAGGCAGCCCCAGGAGCGCGCTGCAGGTCGTCGAGAGAGATCCAGCCGACCAGTGCCTGGTCGTCGACGACCGCGACCCACGGCGTGCTGTGCGAAGCCGCAACCGCGATGGCGTCGGCGGCGGTTGCGGTCGGCGCGATGACCGGGCCGGCTTCGAGGCCGACATCGGCGACCTTGAGGAGGCCGAGGCGCCGCAGTCCGCGCTCGCGACCCAAGAAGGCCGCGACGAAGGCCGAGGCCGGGGAGCGCAGCAGCTCATCGGGCGCGTCGTATTGCTCGAGCACGCCGCCGACGTTCAGGACTGCAACGCGGTCGCCGAGCTTGATTGCCTCGTCGATGTCGTGGGTCACGAGCACGATGGTCTTGCCGACCCGCGCCTGGAGGGTGAGCAGGTCGTCCTGCAGTCGTTCGCGGACCAGCGGATCGACGGCACTGTAGGGTTCGTCCATCAGCAGGATCGGGGGGTCGGCGGCCAGCGCCCGGGCCACGCCCACCCGCTGCTGCTGTCCGCCCGACAGCTCGCGGGGATAGCGGCCGAGCACGTCGGGCTCGAGGCCCACCAGCTCCACCAGCTCGCCAACTCGGGCAGCGATTTCACCCTTCTCCCATCCCAGCAGTTCGGGCACGACACCGATGTTCCGCCCGATGGTGCGATGCGGGAACAGCCCGATCTGTTGGATGACATAGCCGATCTGGCGACGTAGCTCGTGGGCGGGCAGCGTCCGGTGATCCTGTCCGAGCACCTCGATCGACCCACTCGACGGCTCGACGAGTCGGTTGATCATCTTCAGGGTCGTGGTCTTCCCACAGCCCGACGGGCCGACCAGAGCCACCACCTGTCCCGCGTGCATGTCGAGCGACAGGTCGATGACCGCGTCGGCGTCACCGAACCGCTTCGCAACGCTGCGCAGCGAGATGACCACGTCTTCGTTTCGGTCTCCCACGTCGCCATCCTAGGTTCGGCCCCGTTGCGGCCGAAAAGGAGCGGGGACGGTCCGCGAACCCCGCTCAGTCGCGGGTGCGATAGACCACGATGTCCTGGCGCAGCGGTACGAGCGGCGCGCTGCGCCGGCTCACCTCCTTGCGAAGGGTCTCGACCTCTGCGGTCAGGTCTTCGACCTGTGCCTCGAGATCGAGCACCCGCCGGACGCCTTCGAGGTTGAGGCCCGCGTTGGTGAGCGCCTGGATCTTGTGGAGGCGTTCGATGTCGGCGTCGCTGTACCGACGGCTGCCGCCGCCGGTGCGCGCCGGGTCGACGAGGCCCTTGCGCTCGTAGATACGCAGTGTCTGGGGGTGCACACCCGCGAGCTCCGCCGCGACCGAGATGACGTAGACCGCCCGGTGCCTGCCGCGGAAGTCGGGGCTCATGGCTTGCGCTCCAGGTGGGAGCGGGGCGACTCGTGGGCAAGCGCAGCGAAAGCCTCGAGTGCCTCGCGCTGCTTGCGCGAGAGTTTGGTCGGAACGGCAACCTCCACGGTGACGAGCAGATCGCCGCTGGTTTTCGCCGTCGCGATACCGCGGCCTTTGACCCGGAACGTGCGGCCCGATTGGGTCCCCGCCGGCAGGCGAAGGGTCACCTGCTCACCGTCGAAGGTGGGCACCTTGATGTCCGCGCCGAGCGCGGCTTCGGCGAAGGTGACCGGCATCTCGAGAAGCAGGTTCGCGCCGTCTCGCCCGTACAACGGGTGGTCCGCGACCCGCACGATCACATAGAGATCGCCCCGGGGGCCGCCGTTGATCCCGGCACCGCCCTTCTCACGCAGGCGGATGCGCTGACCGTCGTCGACGCCGGCGGGGATGCGCACCTTGATGGATCGAGAAGCCCCGTCGGGTTCGGCGAGGGTCACCGTGGTCGTGACCCCGTGCACCGCCTCGTCGAAACCGAGGCGGAGCTGCGCCTCCTGATCGTGGCCGCGACGTGGACCCGCTGCGCGACCGGCACCGCTGAAGCGACCGCCGCCGCCGCCGCCGAATCTGCCGCCGAACAGATCGCCCAGATCACCGAGATCACCGAGGTCGAAGGTGAAACCACCGGGGGCTTGCCCGCCGAAGGGGTTGCCTGCAGGTCCACCACGCATCGCGCTCGGCCCCATCCGCCGGACCTCGTCGTACTGCTTGCGCGTGTCGGGGTCGCCGATGACCTCGTAGGCCGCGGACACGTCCTTGAACCGTTCCTCGGCGGCGGGGTTGTCGGGGTTCTTGTCGGGGTGCAGCTCGCGAGCGAGCGCGCGATACGCCTTCTGGATCTCCTTCTCGGAGGCATCGGGTGACACCCCGAGCACGGCGTAGTAGTCCTTCTCGAACCACTCTCGCTTGACGTCCATCGGCGTGTCACACCTCCTCTCGCGACTCTCCTGGGTTCGCTCGCGATGCCGACGCTGCCGGTGGATTGGTGGCGCACCCCGACCGCGGTGACATCAGCCCCGCACCCGCACCATGGCCGGGCGCAGCACTCGGCCGCGCCACACGTATCCGGATCGCATCACCTCGGCCACGACCTGGTGGGTCGCGTCGTCGGCAGGTTCGTGGAGCACGGCTTCGTGACGCTCGGGGTCGAAGGGTTCCTCGGCCACGTCGACAACCTCGAGACCCTCTCGTTTGAGGACCTCGAGGAGCTGGCCCCTGATGGGCGCGACGTCCTCGGCGCCCTGGGTCACCGCCGACTCGCAGGCGTCGAGCACGGGGACGAGCTTCTCGGCGAGTCCGCTCGCCGCGTGCTCGACCATGTCGCTTTGACGCTTGGATGCCTGCCGCCTGAAGTTCGCGTACTCGGCGGTGATGCGTTGCAGGTCCGCGAGGTGGCTGTCGCGTTCGGCGGTGACCGCCTCCAGGGTCGCAAGGAGCTCCTCGACGTCCATCGACCCCGGTTCTCCCGAACCATTGGTTTCTCCGGGATCGTGGTGTTCGTCAGTGAAGTCGCGCCCGGGCCATGGGGCCTCGTCGACGCCGGTGGGGTCTGCGCCGCTCACGCTCAGTCCTCGTCGACGATCTCGGCATCGACGATGTCGTCGTCGTTGCCTGCGGAGGTCGCCGCCGACGCATCGCCCTCCTGCTCGGCCGCAGCGGCCTCGTACAGACGCTGGGCGAAACCCTGGCTGGCGGTCATCAGCGACTCGGTGGCGTCCTTGATGGCGTCGATGTCGGATCCGTTCAGGAGTTCCTTGAGGGTGGACAGCTTCGCTTCGACGTCGCCCTTCTCGTCGTCGGTGAGCTTTTCGCCGTTCTCACGCACGAGCTTCTCGGTCTGGTAGACGAGCGTGTCTGCGTTGTTGCGGACTTCGGCTTCCTGCCGACGCTTGGCGTCCTCGGCCGCGTGGGCCTCGGCGTCCTTGATCATCTGGTTGATCTTGTCCTTGTCCAGCGACGTCTGGCCGGTGATCGTGATCGACTGTTCCTTGCTGGTCGCTCGATCCTTGGCCGACACGTGCACGATGCCGTTCGCGTCGATGTCGAAGGTGACCTCGATCTGGGGCACCCCGCGAGGTGCCGGCGGCAGATCGACGAGCTGGAACTTGCCGAGCGTCTTGTTGAACTGGGCCATCTCCCGCTCCCCCTGCAGGACATGGATCTCGACGGAGGGCTGGCTGTCCTCGGCCGTCGTGAACACCTCGGTGCGGCGGGTCGGGATGGTCGTATTGCGCTCGATGAGCGTCGTCATGACGCCACCTTTGGTCTCGATCCCGAGCGACAGCGGGGTGACGTCGAGAAGCAGGACGTCTTTGACCTCGCCCTTGAGCACACCGGCCTGGATGGCCGCGCCGACCGCGACGACCTCGTCGGGGTTCACGCTCTTGTTGGGCTCGCGGCCGGTCATCTTCTGGACCAGCTCGGTTACTGCCGGCATGCGGGTGGAGCCGCCGACGAGAATGACGTGGTCGACGTCTCCGGTCGACAGACCGGCGTCTTTGATCGCCTGTTCGAAGGGCTTGCGACAGCGCTCGAGCAGATCGGCCGTGAGTTCCTGGAACTTGGACCGGCTGAGGGTGTAGTCGAGGTGCAGCGGACCGGCATTCGTGGCCGTGATGAACGGCAGGTTGATCTGTGTGGTCTGGCTCGAGGAGAGCTCGATCTTGGCCTTCTCGGCAGCTTCCTTCAACCGCTGCATGGCCATGTTGTCGGTGCTGAGGTCGACGCCGTGGTCGCCTTTGAAGGAGTCCACGAGCCACTCGATGACCCGCTCGTCCCAGTCGTCACCCCCGAGCTCGGTGTCACCGCTGGTGGACTTGACCTCGAACACGCCGTCGCCGATCTCGAGGACCGACACGTCGAAGGTGCCGCCACCGAGATCGAACACCAGGATGGTCTGATCCTGGCCTTCCTTGTCGAGGCCGTAGGCGAGCGCGGCAGCAGTGGGCTCGTTGATGATGCGCAGGACCTCGAGACCGGCAACCTTGCCGGCCTCCTGGGTCGCGGTGCGTTGGGCGTCGTCGAAGTAGGCCGGAACGGTGATCACCGCTTGGGTGACGGGCTCGCCGAGGTAGGCCTCTGCGTCACGCTTGAGTTTCATGAGTGTCCGCGCCGAGATCTCCTGGGCGTTGTAGGCCTTGCCGTCGATGTCGATGGACCACGAGGTGCCCATGTGGCGCTTCACGGAGCGAATGGTGCGATCCGGGTTGGTGATGGCCTGACGCTTGGCGACCTCGCCGACGAGGACCTCCCCATTCTTGGAGAAGGCGACGACCGACGGTGTGGTGCGGCTGCCCTCGGCGTTCGCGATGACGGTGGGCTCACCGCCTTCGAGCACGCTGACGACCGAGTTGGTGGTGCCGAGGTCGATACCGACTGCCTTTGCCATGGGTTCCTTCTTCCTTTGCTGCCTTCGGCGGCACCGCAATGCAACCGAACGGGGGTCGTCTCGGCTCGCAGGCCACCCCCGGAGGGACAACCGCGCCCGCGACGCGGACATCACGAGACAACGCGAGCGTAGAGCCCCCCATTCCCACAATGGCAAAAAGTTGAGCGCCCTGTTGATAGGGGTCGTGCGCCGATTCACAACCGAGCGGCCGCAGCCGGCCACCGCGGCCCGGCCCCGAGGGCCCGGTGCCATCGACCGCTCAGGAACCATCCTGGGGCAACGGCGCACACCCGATCCGAGACCAGCGCGCCGGCGGTGACGAGGCCTCGACACACACCCACGTGGCCGCTTCGGGGAGCTCGAGGGCGAGAACGAACCCGACCGCGGGACCGGCCAGGTCGCGGCCGGCGGCCACGTCGAAACGCGACCGCACGGTTCCCGGCGCGCCCCCGAGCGCCACGGCGCCCCCGTCCCACACCCCTCGGAGCCTCCGCGCCCTCGCACCGTCGGCATCGACGGCCCAGCCGACAACCTCGGCGGAGAGGCCCGCCCAGAGCGCGTCGAGCCCACCGACAGCACAATCCCCGGCAACCGCGCAGGCGGCAGCATCGCGACCGATCCACACCCACTCCCATGGCTCGGGGTCGGGCCCGAGGCCACCGGCACCGTCGGGGTAGCTCGGGATCCAGCCGAACCGCAGCGCGTTGGCGAAGCCGTCGGCAGTGAGCCACTGCCAGCCCGGCGCCTCCCGTATCGAGTACGAAGCCCGCCCCCCTGAGCCGACGTCGACGGCCAGACCGGTGTGGTGCTTCGAGTAGCCCGGAATCGACACCACGGCGAGCGTCGCGTCGATCGCGTCGTCGCCGAGCCCGAGCGCGAGCTCGGCGTTGGTCAGGTAGCGCCCGTGCAACACCAGTGACTGTGACTGCAGTCGGCGGAGGAACAGGTCTCGCTGGAACGCGACGGACCGGAAGGCGGAGGTAATCCGCAGATCGGCACCCACTTCGGTCCGCACCGCATCGGCCATGGCGACGAAGTCGTCGGCCGCGGACTGCTGGAGCTGCTGTCCCTGCACCGTTGCGAGGCCACCGACGGCGAGACCTCGTCGGCGGTAGCCGCGCGCCTCTGCCAAGGCTGCGATGTGCGCGTCGGCGGCGGCGTCGCCGGTGATCGCCGGACGCTCCGCCAGCTCGTCGACCCCCGGCAGTGGCCTCTCGAAGAGTGCCGCCACCGCGTCAGGCGACAGCGACGGCGTGGGATCGGACCCGGGCCTGCCGCCGCTGCCGGGCACACCCACACCGAGCAAGCCGACGCATCCGGCGAACACGACCAGGAACACGACCCGTCGCTGCGCGAGTCGGCCGGTCACACGGGCCCGACCATGCGATGCCACGGCGTCTCGAGCGCCCCGGTGCGTGCCACCGTTATTGCGGTCACCCCCGATGCGCCTTCCTGCCGAGCGACTCCGAGCGGCGGAAGTCTCCCAGGGACCCCGCGGTAGCGCAACGACCTCGACCCGAACGCGGCACCGGCCCGGGTGGCACAGCTCATCGCGGAGCTGCACCACCCTGGCCGGTGGTCGGACACGCCCGCCGCGTGCACCCGAAGGCAGACCCTCAGGTCCGGCACCGCCCTGCCGGACCCGAGAAGCCGCTGTCCGCGTGACCTGCTCCGGGGGAAAGCGGGTCGACGCAGGATGGGGTCAGCCTGCCTGATGCATGACCTCGTGGTTGTAGCCCGGAACACCGTGCTCGTGGACGTCGAGGCCCTCGAGCTCTTCCTCGGCCGAGACCCGCAGCATGCCAGCGGACTTGAGCACGTAGAAGAGGAGTCCGCTCGTGGCGAGGACCCAGGCAGCCACGATGACCACGCCGATTGCCTGGGTGACGAGCTGATCGATGCCACCGCCGTAGAAGAGACCGGCGTCGGCGCGACCCAAGAAGGCGTCGTCGTACTTGCCGAACAGGCCGATGGCCAAGGTGCCCCAGACGCCGCAGACGCCGTGGACCGATACTGCGCCGACGGGATCGTCGATCTTGATGCGATCGATGAAGATCACGCTGAACACAACCAGCACACCGGCCACCGCGCCCGTGATGACCGCACCGAGCGGGCTCATCGTGGCGGTACCGGCGGTGATGCCCACCAGACCGGCGAGAACGCCGTTGCCCGTCATGCCGACGTCGAGCTTGCCGGTCTTGGCCCAGATGGTCGCACCGGCGGTGCAGCCACCGGCGGCAGCAGCCAGCATCGTCGTCACTGCGGCGCGCACCACGACATTGTCGGCAGCGAGCTCCGAGCCCGGGTTGAACCCGAACCAGCCGAACCACAAGATGAAGACGCCAATGATCGCATAGGCGATGTTGTGGCCGGGGATGGCCCGGGGGTTGCCGTTCTCGTCGTATTTCCCGATGCGTGGGCCGAGCATGATTGCGCCCATCAGCGCCGCCCAGCCGCCTGCGGAATGCACGATGGTCGATCCGGCGAAGTCGCTGAACTGGGCGTCGCCCACACCGATGTCGGTGAGGATCCCCCCACCCCAGAAGGAGTGCACCACGACCGGGTAGATCACCGCGGTCATGACCGCGGAGAAGATCAGGTAGCCACCGATCTTCGTGCGTTCGGCCATGGCTCCAGAGGCGATGGTCACCGCGGTCGCGGCGAACACGACCTGGAAGAAGAACGGGGTGAAACCGCTGTAGAGGCCGTCGAAGCTGCCGTCGCCGAAGCCGTCCAGGAAGAACAGGTCGGTGCCGAACAACTTGGAGTCGCTGCCGAAGGCCAAGCCGTAGCCCACCGCCCAGAAGGCGATGGCGCCGATGCACATGTCGGCCATGTTCTTCATCATGATGTTGCCGACGTTCTTGGCCCGGGTGAGGCCCGCCTCCACCATGGCGAAGCCGGCCTGCATGATGAACACCATCGCCCCGGCGATGAACACCCAGATGTTGTCCAGCACCGCCTGCACGGCCGCCGCCTCCGAGATGGCGTCGTCCTGCGCGAACGCAGGTCCTGCCATCACGACGAGGGCGACCCCTGCGCCGAACCCTGTTGCCATCAATTTCCGTTTCATGCTTCCTCCTCAGTGCATGACCGCACCGGAATGCGGATGCCCGTCACGTCCTGCGCCGGGTTGTTGGATTGCGCAGCGCCGAAAGAGAGAAGCCACCGGCCCACATGGCGCTGCGTTGGGTGCAAGCTATGGACCCCGGATTTCGACTCTGTTCCTCCTGTGTTAACGGCTCTGCACCGTTTCCTTTCGTCTCTCTTTCGTATCGCTCCGAGAACCGCCCGTTTCCGGAGTCGTCGGGCGCGGCGAGAACGCCCGGCGCCCGGTGACGAACGCGTCGCTGCACCCCAGGCGCTTTGGGGGACCAAGCCCTTCGGACACCCCGCCGCGTACCGCTGGGCGCAGCCGATCGCTGGGGTCAGCCGACCCACTCCAAGAGATAGCCGCGCGACCGCACGGTGCGGATCGCGAGACCGAGGTCCTCGAGGCGGCGCCGCAGCCGCAGGATCCGAACGTCGAGCGCGTTGCGCTGCGCCACACCCTCGGGCCACGCGGCCACCGACAACTCTTCGCGACTGACGACGGCCCCGAAACGCTCGATCAGCGCGACCGCCAGCCGCGCCTCGACCGGCGGAACCGAGACCCATGAGCTCCCGACGTGTACCAGGCCGTCCTCATCGATCGTCGGTTCGGGATGTTCCACTTCGTCGCCCACGAGCCGGCGACGAAGGCGCTCGACCCGAGCTCGGCGATCGATCTCCAGCGCGGGCACGCGGATCCAGTCCTCGAGATCATCGAGCTCCCGAGGCGGGGGTTGCTCACCATCGAGCACGAGCAGGCGCGGCACTCCGGCTTCGGCCAGGACCCTGCGGCGCAGTTCCTCGGTCGGCCAGCGAAGCGTCACCACGTCCACCGTTCCCGCATGCATGTCAGGGAACGTAGTGACGACAGATTTCTCGACTGTTTCGAGAAGATGAACCCCCACGCGATCGAGGTTCGGGAGCCCCGACGGGGCCTGCGGCGCCTCAACTCTGTGCGCGGCGCCGACGCGAACTAGCGTTGTGCCAGCTATGGACGAGACGACTGCATCGACGCGTATCCGGCCCCACCACCTGGTCCTCGGGCTAGGTGTCGCGGTGGCGATCTTCACGGCCCTCTCCGGTATCGCCGCGGCCGTGTTCGAACAACACGGCGACAGCGAGATCCACCGCGAGGTGTTCGGCAACATTCCCGCCCCGGTGAAGGTCGCCTTCTACACCATCATCCCGCTGCTGATCGTGTGGGGCGCCTGGAACTTCTCACTCCGGGTGCGGAACTGGGGACGTGGCGGCCCCGACAACCGCGCGACTCGACCCGACAACGTCGAGCGACGGGCGAAGGACCTGCGGGCGGGCCTCTACATGCAGACCCTGATGCGCGACCCCGCCGCCGGCATCATGCACTCGCTCATCTACTTCCCGTTCATCATCCTGCTCGGCGTCACCACCACCCTCGAGGTCGACCACCAGCTGCCCAACAGCCTCAAGTTCCTCCATGGCGGGGTGTACAAGGGCTACTCGGCGGTCGCCGACGTGGCCGGCATCTTGTTCCTCCTCGGTCTGACGATGGCGCTCGTCCGCCGGTACGGCCCCCGCTCGATGCGCCCGTACCGCATCCGCATCAAGACCCGCGGCGATCACGCCATCGGCCTGGGGATCTTGTTCGGCCTCGGCGTCACCGGCTTCGGAGCAGAGGCGTTCCGCATCGCCTTGAACGACAACCCCGACTTCGAGAAGTGGTCGATCATCGGGTACCCGCTGGCCACGCTCGTCGACGGCATGGACCACCTGAGCGGTTGGCACCAGGGCTGGTGGTACGCGCACGTGCTCCTGTTCTGCGCCTTCCTGGCGTTCCTGCCCATCACCATGCTGCGCCACATCTTCACGTCGCCGCTCAACATGTACCTGAAGGACAAGGACCGGCCCAAGGGCGCGATGAAGCCCATGCCGAACCTGATGGAGACCGAGCTCGAGTCCTTCGGGGCGTCCACCATCGAGGACTTCACCTGGAAGCAGCTCCTCGACACCGACGCGTGCACGATGTGCGGCCGCTGCACGGCCGTGTGCCCCGCGCACGCCACCGGTAAACCCCTCGACCCGCGCGAGATCGTCCTCAAGACCGGCGAGATCATGGCCCGTACCGGCACCCCCGCCACCACGCCACCCATCGGCGTCGATCCCGAGATCACCGTCTCGGCCAACTCGCTGTTCGAACGGATCACCAACGAGGAACTCTGGAGCTGCACCACGTGCAAGGCCTGTGACGAGAACTGCCCCGTGAACATCGAGATCCTCGACAAGATCCTCGACATGCGGCGCTACAAGTCGCTGATGGAGTCGGACTTCCCCTCCGAGCTCGGCAACGCGTATCGAGCCATGGAGAACTCGGGCAACCCCTGGGCCATCTCCCAGGGCGAGCGTGCGGACTGGGCCGACGGGATCGAGGGCATCACGATCCTCGACGGCAGTGACCCCCTCGAGTCGGAGTGGCTCTACTGGGTCGGTTGTGCGGGCAGCTTCGACGACAAGAACAAGAAGGTCACCCAGGCCATGGCGGCCCTTCTCGGCCGCGCCGGCATCGACGTGAGCATCCTCGGCCCGGCAGAGAACTGCACCGGCGACCCGGCGCGGCGTTCGGGCAACGAGTACATCTTCCAGATGCTCGCCATGCAGAACATCGAAACTCTCGATGGCATGGGCGTGAAGAAGATCATCACCCAGTGCCCCCACTGCTTCAACACCCTGCAGAACGAGTACCCCCAGCTCGGCGGCCACTACGAGGTGGTGCACCACACCCAGCTGCTCGAACAGCTGATCGAGACCGGACAACTCGACATGTCCGAGGCCACCCTCGACGAGCGCATCGTCTACCACGACAGCTGTTACCTCGGCCGCCACAACGACATCTACCTGGCCCCTCGCCGAGTGATCGGCAGCCTCGCCGGGGTCGAGATCGTCGAGGCCCCCCGCAACGGGACCAAGGGCATGTGCTGCGGCGCCGGTGGCGCTCGCATGTGGATGGAAGAGGACATCGGCCCGAAGATCAACGACGTGCGCGCGCGCGAGCTCGTCGCGACCGGTGCCAGCCGTGTCGCGACAGCGTGCCCGTTCTGCTACATCATGATGGACGACGGGGTGAAGGCCGCAGGCAAGGACGACACCGAGGTGAAGGTCGCCGACCTCGCGATCCACCTGCTCGAGGCCATCGAGGCCGGCGAGGCACGCTCCGAGGCGTCGCGACTCGCGGTCGACACGTCACCGCGCGCGCCCCGAGCGGCGGCGATGCCCGCCGATGTCATCACCGGCCCGGCCCTGGCCGACTACCTGGCCACCCGCGAGCCTCAGGCCGTTGCCGTGCTCGAGGTCGCCGACGAGACCCACGACGACGCTGCACCCTACGGCGCTGGTTCGCATGCGGCGCTTCCCGATCACCGTGCCCCTGCGGGGTTCACGATCAAGGGCAATGCGGACTCGATGCTCTACCACCGGCCCGACTCGCGCAGCTACGGCGCGACCATCGCCGAGGTGTGGTTCGCGACAGCCGAGGCGGCCGAAGCTGCGGGCTTCTCCCTCGCGTCGACCCACCCGCGCGACGTCGTTCCCGAGGAGTCGCCGGCGGCGATGACCGGCGGCCAGGCCGCCGCCGAAGCCGCGCCGGTCGTGGCTGCCCCGACCGCCGGTCGCCGGGACAACTTGTCGGAGATCCGGGGCACCGACCCGTACACGATCCAGCGACTCAACGAGCGTGGCATCACCAACTTCGCCCAGATCGCGGCGCTCACCGACGACGAGGTCAAGGCGATCGAAGAGGACCTCGGGATCCCGGGCCGGTTCAACCGCTACAGCTGGCGCTACCAGGCAAACCAGCTGGCCGCGGGCTGAGCCACAGGCGCCATCACCCGAGCGGTTCGAGAGAAACGAACGACGGTTGGACGTCGACGACGAGGTCGCGGCAGCCAACCGTGCGTTCTATGACGCCCACGAGGCCCGAGACCTCGATGCCATGGCCTCGGTGTGGAGCCAGGGCGATGACGTCGTGTGCGTCCATCCCGGGTGGCCCATCCTGCGAGGGTGGGGCCTGGTGGGCGAATCCTGGCGACGGATCCTCGACGGTCCGGGCCGCAACCAGTTCATCTTGACGAATGTGTCAGTGCACGTGAACGCGGACATGGCGTGGGTGGTGCAAGACGAGAACCTGGTCGACACCGGAGCCACCAGCACCATCGCGGCGACGAACGTGTTCCGTCTGATCGACGGCGCCTGGAAGCTCGTGCTGCACCACGGCTCTCCCGTCGCCGGCTGACCCTGACCGATCGGTGCCCGCCACGAGCCTGGCACCAGAACCCATTCGTCAGCCGAAGTTCTCCCAATAGCGGCTCGGACGCGGGCCGACCTGGTTCTGGTACTTCGAACCCAACGCGCTCGAGCCGTAGGGCTGGTCGGCGGGCGTAGTCATCTGCTGGAAGCTGATCTGGCCGATCTTCATGCCCGGATACAGCGTGATCGGCAGGTTTGCCACGTTGCTCAGCTCGAGGGTCAGCTGGCCGTTCCAACCAGCGTCGACGAACCCGGCGGTGGAATGAATCAGCAGCCCGAGGCGACCGAGGCTGCTCTTGCCTTCGAGACGGCCGACGAGATCATCGGGGACGACGACGCGCTCGAGCGTCGACCCCAGGACGAACTCGCCCGGATGAAGGATGAAGGCCTCGTCAGGCGCGATCTCGACGAGCTCGGTGAGGTCCTCGAGGTTCTCCTTGACGTCGATGATCCCGAGGGTGTGGTTGCGAAAGACGCGGAAGTACCGGTCGATGCGCAGATCGACCGAACTGGGCTGGATGGCATTCTCACCGAGCGGTTCGATGACGATGCGTCCGGCGTCGAGCAGCTCACTGATGGTCCGGTCGGAGAGGATCACGCCCGCACGTTACCGAGTCCGATCCGCCGATGACGACGCGGCCCAGGAGGCGATGCCCGTCGCCGAGGGTTCGGCCGGCGAACGGCAGGGTTGCACTGGCGATCAGCGGTCGGGCGTGTGGATCGGCCGACGAAGGTCGATGATCTCGGCGGACTGCTCGTCGAGGAGCCCGAGCTGTTCACCGCGACGATGCCGTAGACCCGCGTGCCAATGGCTGCGGCACATGAGCTCGTAGGTGACCTCGACGACGTCGTCGGGGTGGGCCTTGGCGGTGTCGCCGACGACCTTCAACGCGCCCGAGTACACCTGGACCCCGTTGACCAGCCGCGCGTTGTGGGTCGC
This sequence comes from Acidimicrobiaceae bacterium, assembly GCA_024641655.1. Lineage (GTDB taxonomy): Bacteria > Actinomycetota > Acidimicrobiia > Acidimicrobiales > UBA8592 > JAHECR01. The sequence continues at coordinate 16,939 of JAHECR010000008.1, read as the reverse complement.
ACGGGCGCCACACCAGCACCGAGCCTCGACCTGGAGCTCGCTGCGGACATCGGCGAGCTCGAGGAGTCGTGCCGTGCCGGCGAACAGCTCCCCTTGGAAGCTCGTCAGGAGGCCGAAGGCGTAGACCTCGATGTCGAGCTCGTCGACGACGCGCGCCAACTGCTCGATCTGGCGCGGTTCGTAGAACTGGGCCTCGTCGCAGATCATCGCGTGCAAGCCCCGCTCGTCGTCGATCCGCCGGGCGAGGACGAACAAGTCGAGCGACGGATCGACGATCTCGGCCTCCGCGGCGACACCCAGTCGACTCGACACCTTGCCCGCCTGCCGATCGAGTTGGGTGGTCAACAGCACGTTCAGGCCGCGTGTCTCGAGGTTGTGCCGGATCTGCAGGGCCTGGGTGCTCTTGCCCGAGCCCATGGTGCCGAAGAAGAAGCGCAGCTCTGCCATGACCGCAAACTACACGCGTGTCACCACCGGCGAAACCCCCGGGTTCCGCCTCATGGTCGGTGGCTCGCGCTACTCGCCGCCGCCGACCTCGACGCCGGGTCCGGCGTCGTCGAGCGGCACCGAGGCGCCGACCCCCGCGGCGCGCCCCGGCAGCGGCTCGTCACCCGATCGTTTCGGCGGGGCGAACGCACCCCAGGCAGCGCCGAGCGCGATCCCGACGACGACGATGATCGCCATCGTCGTGAGCGAGAACGGGGTGATGGCGAACAAGACCAGGTAGATGGCGACGCCGAGACCGAGCAGAAGTCCGTAGAGACCACCGCGGACGGGATGTCGCTGGAGGTTCGAGATCATTGCCATTGTCATGCCTTCCAGGTGATCGCGGGACGGGCGTTGAAGAGCAGGCCGACGAGACCCGTCACCCCGAACAGGGCGGCAGCGGCCGATGGGAGACTCACCAACGGGTTGCTCCCTTTGAAGATGATCCAACCCTCGGCGGTACACGAGAGGTTGTTCTGCGATGTCAGGTTCGCGGTGATGGGGAAGATGCCAGAGGGGAGCAGCAAGCTCGGCACGCTGTCGAGGTCGACCTCCCCCGCGTTGCGGTTCTTGCCGTTCGCATTCGGGTCGCCGCCCTTGTCGAGGGAGATCCCCGACGTCTTGATGGTCCAGTTGTGCTCACGCGGTCCGTCGCCGTCACGGGGAAGCGTGCCGATGTACACAACGGTCGCGTCGACTTCGAATGGGTTACCGGACGTGAACGCCCGCTTTCCGAAGCCGCTTCCGTAGATGTCGACGACCGCTCCGTTCGGCCCGCCACCTTCGTTGGAGGGAACGCCGACGGCCACGTCGATCAGCTTGCCGTCGCCGTCGTAGGACAAGGCCAGGCCACCACAGTCACCGATGAGCTTCGAGCCCTTGTCGGCTTCCACGACCGTGTCGAGCCCGATGGCTTCGAGGTCAGCGGTGATCTGCGTCATGAACAGAGGGTTTGCCGGAGTGATGTCCCGCTCGCCGGGCTCTCCCTGGGGAATGTCAGGCACCCCGTCGCCATCACTGTCGACGACATCGGGCACCCCGTCGCCGTCGAGGTCGGCCCCGAAGAGCTGATCGGTGTAGAAGGCCCACGCCTCGCGCACCGCGACGAGATCGACGGGAGCGGGGTCGGGGGGGTCCTGTGCCGACGCGGCAACAGCCAGTGGACCGACTGCGATGCCGACAGCCCCCAGCCCGATCAGGATGCGCTGCACGCATCGTTTCTGCACCATGGTGTCCTCCTCGCGCGTGCCAACCCCGAGCGATGCCCCGCGACGCCGCCCCCGGCACCCCTCCAGTTAAGCGCCTCAGGCCATCGCGCGCCGGCACAAGCGCGTAGCGTGGTGCAACGACCACGCTAGGTCAGGGCTCGGTTCAGGAGGAAAGCCTGCGGCGTCATGGTCCGAACCGTCCCGAAGTGGCTAGGCTCTCGTCACCTGCGGGTGTAGTTCAATGGTAGAACATCAGCTTCCCAAGCTGAGAATGAGGGTTCGATTCCCTTCACCCGCTCTCCGACAATCCCGGGTTCGAGGGCGGCGCGGCTGCGGAAGATCCCCGACGTCGACGACGGACCGCTGCGGACCAGCCGGGTTCCCCACCGAAGCGTCTCGCGAGCTCGTGGCCGCTCGGCACGTTCGGGTCCGTGGGTTCACGGCGAGGCGAGGATCCGGTTCAGGGTTCTCGACATCACATCGCCAAGGGGGTGGCGCCTGGGCGTGTAGTACAGGACGCCGCTCACTGCGTGCGCGAGTTCGAAGACTCTCCCTCGCATCCATGCGGCGTCGTCGGCATCGACGGCGTCTTTGAATACTGAACGCTCAGCTGGGGTCAGCACAGCCCACGCTGGCGCGAGGTCTTGGGCGGTGTCGCCTCGACCCGCGCCACCCCAATCGATGATCGCCCTGAGTCGGCCTTCGTCGACAAGCAAGTTCCCGGCGATGAGGTCGCCGTGCACGAAACCGTGGACGACTGGCTCATCGATGGCTTCGAGAGCCGCGGACGCAAGGCGTCCGACAGCGCCGACGTCCATGAGGTTCGCTGCGTTCCACTCCGGGGAGTTCAACCACCAGTCGAGACGCTCGAGAAGCGGGCCGAGCGGCCCGCCGCGCTCTCCCGCGCCGCGCTCGCGAACGCCTTCGACTTCACAAGTGCTGATGGCTACCACGGCAGCGGCGAGGCCCGCTGCCAGACCGGAGAGGTTGCGCCCGTCGAGGTCGCGGCGAGCGGTCCAGGCATCGGTCCCATCGATCCACTCCAGCACGGACCAGTGATGAGGAAACCGTTCGTGGGGATGACCGACGTGACGCACCTTGGGGGTCTGAACCACTTGTCCCAGACGCGCCTTTCTGACCTGTTCGAGAACAGAGACTTCCGCCAACACGCCGTCCACCGCGTCCGGCCGCCGAGGAAGCCGAACGACAACGTCTGCCCCACCGTCGATGCTGAGCCGCCACATCGCATTGTCGGTGCCCGAGGCCTTCACATACTCGAGGGGCGACTCAGCCCACGCCGGCAATTCCGTTCGCAGCAGCGCTCGCACCACCGACTCGCTGGTGTCGGGTTCGTCGTCGTGGATCGGCTCGCTCACCCCCCAAGCATCTCAGAGGCCCGACGACCTGGCCACGCCACCGGGCCGTGCACTGCCCGCCTATTGCGGCGGAAGCGAGGTATGGGGGAAGAGCTCGTGGAACGCGCCGATCCGGATACGGTGGCTCGTCTCGTCGTCGACACCATCGAAGAGCTCGTGAAGCGTCTTCTGGGTGTGACCATAGGTGCCCTCCCAGTGGGGGTAGTCCGAACCCCACATCACGTTCTTCCAGCCCATGGCAGAGCTCGCCAACACGGCCGATGCGTCATGCTGGAACGATGCGTACACCTGGTCGAAGAGGAACTCGCTCGGCGGCTTCGACAGCTTGGGGCGCACCGCTGCGCCGTGCTGGCGGTAGCCCTCGTCCATGCGGTCCGCGATGAACGGGCCCCAGGTCGCGCCGCCCTCGGACACCAACACCTTGAGGCCCGGATGCCGGTCGAGCGCCCCGCTCGCGATCATCTGCGTCACGGCCCGCTGCCCGCCGTAGGTGGTCTCGACATAGTTCAGCACCGCCCCGCCCGGACCCCGGTAGTACACCCCTTGCCGCTGGGTAGGATCCAGTGGCTCGGTCCCGATGTGGAACCCCAACACCATCCCGACCTCTTCGAGCGCCGCCCACACCGGCTCCCACACGTCGTAGTGCCACTCGGGACGCGACAGCGTCGGCCTGACCGGGAAGAACCCCAGCTTGAACCCCATCTCGGCGCACCGGTTGATCTCGGCAACCGTGTCATCGACATCGAGCAACGGAATCGACGCCGCCACGACGAAACGTTCCGGGCAGACGTTCTGGAACTCCAAGAAGAAGTCATTGGACACCTGCGCGCCGATCTTCGCGATCTCCGGTGTCTGGATGTTGAACGCCCACGTGCCGAGCGAGGGATAGATCGCTTCCGCCCAGACACCTTCGTCGTCTTGATCCGCGATGCGCTTCACCGGATCGAACGCCCCAGGAGCGCGGCCCATCACATCCATCAACGTCTCGACCTTGAACCCGTCGCGATCCCCCTCGGCGGGCATCGCCATGTTGTTCATCACCTGCTCGAGATCCACCGGCTTGGGGATCGGCCGCTCGAACGACTGACCGTCGACCGTGATGGTCTCGACGCCGCGTGCCTCGTCCTTGACCGATTTCGGCAACCGATCCTTCAGGTCATCGGGAAGCGAGTCGAACATGTTCGGCGGTTCCATGTAGTGCGAATCACCCGAGTTTGCCCACAGCTTGTCGTTCGTCATCTCATCGTCCTCGATCCGTCTCGTTGGCTTCGGGAGGGTCCCGCCGGGAGCACTCACTTCGCTCGCCAGCCTAGGCGGACTTCGCCCCGCTGAGAAGAAACAGCGCAAAGCGCCGGCGTCGATCCGCACCCCTGTCGCGCACCAGTGAGGAGATCGACGTCTGACACCCGAGCGACGCGAACGCGCTGCCGCTCGACCCGACGCGGCCGGCCAGGCGCGAGTCAGGGTGCATACTGGCCCCATGGTCGGATCGACCCCACCGAGTAGAGGGCGAGCGGGCCCGGACTGGGCGTCGGCTTTTCGCGAACTTGGGGGGCGGCCCGTCGAAGATCTGTCTGCGTCGGACATCGAGCGGTTGGCGGTTTCGTCGTACCTGATCGGTGACGATGCTCGTTGTGTTGCGATGTGGAGCGAGGCGCACCATCGACACGCTGACGCGGGCGACCGGGCTGAGGCCGCGCTCTGCTCGTTCTGGCTCGCGTTCTTGCTGATGATGAGGGGCCAGATCGCGCAGGCAGGGGCATGGCTGGCGCGCACCGAGTCCATCGTCGCGTCTATCGAGCCGTGCCGGGCAAGGGGCTACTTGCTCGTTCCTGCGCTGCTGCGCGCCCTGGACGCCGGTGAACCGGAAGTGGCTCGCTCGTTGGCCGCCGAGGCGGCAAGTCTCGCCGAGTCGTTCACCGATCCTGACCTCGCCGCGTTTGCCCGCCTCGGGGATGCACAAGCGCTGATCGCGATGGGGAACATGGGTGCGGCGACCGCAGCGTTCGACAGCGTGATGCTCATGGTCTCGACCGGGGAGGTCGGCCCGGTGGTCGCCGGGGTGGTCTACTGCGCCGTCATCCTCGAGTGCATGCAGGTGTTCGACCTCACCAGGGCGGCCGAGTGGACCGACGCGCTGTACGGGTGGTGCGAGGATCAACCCGACCTCGTGCCGTACCGGGGGCAGTGCCTGGTACACCGGTCGCAGCTGCAGCAGGCCGCCGGTGACTGGTCCACGGCGTTCACCACGGCAATGGCTGCCTGCAGCCGACTTGCCGATCCGCCACACCCGGCGCTCGGGCTCGCCCGCTACCAGCAGGCTGAACTCCACCGGCTGCGTGGCGACTACTCCGACGCGGCAGCAGCGTACGCGCAGGCCGGCGCCCACGGCCAGGACCCGATGCCCGGCCTCGCGCTGCTCGAGCTCGCGCGTGGTGATGTCGACGCCGCGGCAGCCGGGATCCGCCGCGCACTCGGTTCCGCGACAACCGGTGTCAGCCGTCCCGCGCTGCTCGCTGCCGCAGTCGACATCCTTCGTGAGGCGAGAGACACCGCAGGAGCGCGGGCAGCCGCCGACGAGCTGCGTGCGCTCGCGGACGCGTCCACCTCGGAGGTGTTGCGCGCCATGGCTGACCAGGCCGGCGGCGCGGTGCTGCTGAGTGAAGGTGACCCGGGCGGTGGGCTCAAATCGCTCCGCGCCGCCCACACGACCTGGACCCGACTCAAGATGCCGCTCGAGACCGCTCGGACCTCGGCCCTTCTCGGTCTGGGCTGCCTCTCGGTCGGGGACCGCAGCTCCGCCGCGATGGAGCTCGACAACGCGGCATCGATCTTCGATGCGCTCGGCGCGGTGCCCGACGCCGACCGCCTCGGCAGACTCCAACAAACGATCGAGGAACGGTCCAGGCCCGCCGCGCCCGACAAGTCCGAACTGACCTCACGCGAGATCGAGGTCTTGGTCCACGTCGCGGCCGGCCGCACCAACCGGGAGATCGCGGCGGCGTTGACGATCAGTCAGCACACGGTTGGCCGGCACCTCGAGAACATCTTCGTCAAGCTCGGGGTGAACAGTCGAGCAGCGGCGACCGCCTACGCCTACGAACACCGTTTGCTTTGACCCTCGGGCCCGCGATGGTGCATTCACCCCATCGACACCTGGGCCACGAAATGGGGCAGGTGGGCGATGCCCGACCGCAGGCGCGCTTCGTACGGTCAGCTGGTCGGTGACCGTCATCGACATCCGAGCGGGAGGACCGCTGATGCCCACACGAACCCCGACCATCGACCGGGAGACAGCGGATGCGCTGAGCGCCGAGTTCCACCGCTGTTTCTCCGATTTCGAGGCACGGCCCGGACTGTTCGCACCCGACACCTTCTTCGACTTCCTGCCACCGATGTGGAGGTTCCAATTCGAAGGTCCCGGCGATGCGTTCACCTCCCAGCTGCGCGCGATCGCCCAGGGACCCGTGGACATCGAGGTGGTGCGCACGGTGCCGACCGCCACCGGCTTCGTCACCGAACACATCGAGACCCAGCACACCCCGGCAGGCGAAATGGTCGCTCGACGGCTCCACCTGTGCGAGGTCGCCGACGGCCGGATCTGCGAGGTCGTCACCTACTGCAACGGCGGTTGGGACGCCGAGCTACGCGCCCGCCATGCGGCAGAGGCTCCGATGGTCGAAGGGCGGTCGTGATGGAGACCGGGTCCAGTGGACAAGCCGATGGTTCTCGCGACCGGAATCCGGTCATGAGCACTCACTCGGGCGAGATCTCCGCGGGTGAGCATGCGCGACGACTGCTCATCGCCGGCGCGGGCGTCGAGGAACACACGATCGAGTTGGCCGCCATGTCGACGTCGTACCTCGCGGCCGGCGAGGGGCCGCCGCTGATCCTCCTCCACGGCCCCGGCGAGTTCAAGGAACGGTGGGTCCGAGTGATCGACGGCCTGTCACGCACCCACCGCGTCCTCGCACCGGACTTCCCTGGTCACGGTCGATCGGGTCCGGTCCCCGGTGACGTCGACCCCGAGCGGGTCTTCGCCTGGCTTGACCACCTCATCGACGAGTGCGGTCACGAACGTCCGGTGCTCGTCGGCCACATCCTCGGCGGCTCAGTGGCGGCTCGCTACGCCGTCGGCCACTCCGAACGGCTCGCCCGCCTCGTGCTGGTCGACTCGCTCGGTCTTGCCAAGTTCAGACCGAACCCCCGATTTGCCCTCGGGCTCATCGCTTTCATGGCCAAACCGAGCGAACGATCGCACCGACGCTTCATGAACCAGTGCCTGGCCGACCCGGAGCCGGTTGCACGAGCCATGGGAGACCAGTGGACGGCGCTGCGCGACTACACACTGGACCGGGCGAAGGACCCGGACGTCAAGGCCGCAATGAAGTTCTTCATGGGTGCCCTCGGGGTACCCCCGATTCCCCACTCCGACCTTGCAGCCATCACCACTCCGACCTCGCTCGTCTGGGGGCGCGCCGACAAGGCCAACCGGCTCCGTGTCGCCCAGGCCGCCAGCGAACGATTCGGCTGGCCCCTGCACATCATCGACGCGGCCGCAGACGACCCCCCGATGGAACGCCCCAGCGAGTTCATCGCCGCGGTGCTCAGCAGCAGGCCCCCACGGTGATTCACGGCTCGGATCGCCTCCATGATCCGTCGGGACCACCGGTCTGCGGTGATTGGGATGACCTTGTGCCACGGGAACGACAACACGCGGTCCAGGGCTGAGCGCGCTGGACGAATTCGACAAAGAGGCTAGGCCGTTGCCCCCAACAGGGGCCTCGTGGTGAAGCCGTGGTGCACCCCGAAGGTCCGGGCCCGGTCAAGGGCGACCAGATCGGCGGCGATGCGGTCGACATCGAGCCCGTGGCGCTGGTCGAGGTGCTGGACCGCTCGGTCGAGGTCGACGACGGTGAACGTGATCCCGCACCACGTCTCGCCCACGAGATCGAGGTCGGGGGCAAACGGGCAACCCTCATCGACCGGCTCGGCCAGCTCGATGACCGCGCCCCGCGTCAGCTCGACGAACACGCTCCGGGCGCGAGGCGTCACGGCTGGTTGGTCGGGCAGCCGACGCGCGTCGAGCAACTCGACATAGCGCTGCGCAGCCACCTCGGCGTCGCGCACGACGAGCGTGTAGTGCGAGGTGTGGGCGATGCCCAGCGGGTGCATGTCCCTCCAATACCCCTGATCGAAACCGGCGCGCATCCGCGGATCGGCCAGCGGATAGTGCTCGAGGTTGGGTCCGAAGTCCGCCAGCTCGAACAAACCCGGGAAGTCCTTCGGGTGGGGAAAGACGTGATTCGGGAGCCCGCCGTCGGTCCATCGGACACCTGCGGCCTCGAAGCGCTCGGCGAGCTCGGGGGCGCCCGACACCAGCATGGCCATCGAGTGGACACGGGGGCCGAAGCGGTCGACGAACCGGTACATGGTGGTCGCGGGCTCGTCTCCCACGGGCGGCAGACACTGCATCGGCTCGATGACCGTGTCGGAGATGTTCAACAGTGCCGCCGTCCGATGCAACGGCAGCGGTGCGTAGCCGCGCATGAAGCAGTGAGGGCTGAACACCGAGTCGTAGAACTCCTCGGCCTCAGCCAGGTCCTCAACGAGCATCGTCAGGTGGTACGGGTAGGTGATCTTCACAGCCTCGGACCTCGCTTTGCGCCCGTCGAAGACGAGCGGACAGGTGACGGCCTCCGACCAACAGCAGCGACGCGGGCTCTGCTCGATGCGGTGGCTCCGACAGCATCATCCACCGACTCGGGCGGCTCGGCGAATCCGAAGCCCGGGCCGCGATGGCCGGGGGTGCCCGGGTCTCGTGGCGCGAGACCGGTTCGTCCGGTGCGCCGGGTGGGTGCCCGGGCCGGCAACCGGACGTCGCCGCAGCGCCCGGGACCTTTCGGTCACAGGCGCTGCGTTGCTGGCTTGGAAGTTCGGATTCGAGCGGGTTGACCCGAGGTGGATCAGTTCCAGGTCCCGCCGGACCAGGTGGCGCTCGACCAGGTCGCGCTCGACCACGTCGCGCTCGACCACGTTGCGCTCGACCACGTCGCCCCCGACCACGTCGCCCCCGACCACGTCGCCCCCGACCACGTCGCACTCGACCAGGTGGCGCTGGACCACGTCGCACTCGACCAGGTACCGGCCGACCAGGTGGCACTCGACCACGTCGCACCCGACCACGTCGCACCCGACCACGTCCCACCCGACCAGGTGGCACCCGACCACTTGCCGCCCGACCACGTCGCCGCGCTCGGCGCGAGAACGCCCGAACCCGACGTCGGCAGGGCCGGCTTCCACTGCTGAACCGGAGCCTTGGCTGCGTCCTTGAGGCTGCGTGCGGCGTCCTTCGGGCTGAGCTTGCCGTTGCCGTCGATGTAGCTCGGGGTCTCCTTGAAGTCGATCGCCTTCTCCATGAACAGGTACTTGACCTGATCGGGGCTGAGCGACGGGTCCCGGGAAAGCAGGGCTGCAACGAAACCGCTGACAACCGCCGCTGACTGCGAGGTGCCCGAGCCCAGGAAGTACTTCGTATCCACGACCGCCTGCGGATAGAGGTGGTCGAGCGTCGAGCCCGGTACCCGGAAGCTCATGATCGAACGGCCAGGTGCGACGACGTCGGCGGAGCGCCCGTCGCCGGCGCCGGAACTGAACGGAGCGATCCAGTCCTGCGCGCCGGTGCTGTCGTAGGACTCGTGGGCACCAACGGCGATCACCGCCGGCGAGATCGCGGGGCTGTCGATGCCACCGACCTCGTTGCCCCGGTTCCCGGCCGCCGCGACAACGACGATGCCGGCATTCCATGCCCGCTCGACCGCAGCCGAGAACGGGTCACCGATGTTGGACTTGACACCAGGCAGACCGAGGGACAGGTTCAGGACCCGGATGTTGAGGCCGTTGTCGTTCTTGTGCTCGATCACCCAGTCGATACCGGCGATCACCTGGGCGACGTCGGTCTCACCGGTGGCACCGGCCACCTTCACCGAGACGATCCGGCTGTCGGGTGCGATGCCGCCCACCTTGTCGCCGTCGTCGCCGGCGATGATGCCCGCGAGGTGGGTTCCGTGGCCGTACGTGTCCAGGTTGGCGAGGCTCGTTATGGCGCCCTCGTTGGAGAGATCGGGGCCATAGAGGATCTTCCCAGGCTGGTCGAGGCCGTGAACGGGTGCGACACCGGAGTCGATCAGGGCGACATCGATCCCATGACCGGTGTACCCCTTGCCGGCGAGCTCGCCCCTGGACTTCTCGGTGACGATACGCATCGGCACGGGTTCACCCGGGCTGACCGCCATCGACAACGTGACCGGCGCCGAGTAGGCAACCGACGGAGCGTTGGCACTGCCAGTGCGCCCCAGGCTCGCCGGCGTCGACACGATGGCTGCCAGCAAGACGGCGACGAGCATCGCGCTCGCCGCGCGGCCGAACCGCAGCCACGTCACGCCGCGGGCTTCCCTCTCACCCCCGAGGCGGGTCGACCGGTGTCCCGGTGCTTTGTCAAGTTCGTGCTGTGCTTGCATCAGTCAGACCTTCCTTGGCCATCGCGATACAAACGCCGGTTTCGCCACTGACTCCCCCGGCAGCGAGGCGACCAGATTGCAGCCGCCGGGATCGACATCTCGTTTGTTCAGGTTTCTGCACACAGGATCGGCGCGAGTGGTTCACCTGTTACCACCGGTGGGCACGGACGAGTCGACAGACCCACAGCGGAGCCGCGCGATTGGGGCACCTCACCCAGCCGCGTGGCCAACGCCCTGGCTGTCGTACCCGCATCGCGAGGCGGTGCCCGACCGACAGGGGTATCGCATTTCCTGAACTTCGACACCCGGCCGCCGATGGAGCCGGGATGCAAGTTCGCAGTGCAGTTCGACACCTGCCTGGCAGGACAGCCGCATGGCTGCTCGTTGGCGCCATAGTGGCGCTGTCGGCGTGGCTGATGGCGCTCATGCCGCGGAGCGCGCAGGTGGCGCACGGATCGATCGAGCTGCCGTGGTGGGCGTTGGTCATCGCCTTCGCGCTCGTCGAGTCCTGGGTCGTGCACCTGCACTTCCGCAGCGAGACCGGTAGCTTTTCGCTGTTCGAGGTGCCGTTGGTGCTCGGCCTGATCTTCGCGAGCCCACTTGCGCTCTGGGCGAGTGCGATCATCGGAACGTCGTTCGCGCTGGCGGTGGTGCGACGCCAGACCGTGATCAAGGTGATCTTCAACGTCGCCAACTTGTCCCTGCACGCAGGGATCGCATCACTGATCGTGCAGGACTTCATGGGCGGAGACCCCCTGGCGCCTGCGTCCTGGGTCGTCCTCGCGGCGGCTACGATGTTCGGCGGGGGGGTCCAGATCATGACCCTGTGCTCGGTCATCATCGTCACCGAGGGAACGGTGCGCCGGGCGCAGTTGCTGTCGATGCTGGCCACCGGGGCGGTGATCTCGGCCGCCAACACCGCGCTCGCCCTGGTCGCTGCGCTGCTCCTCGATGTCGAGCCCTTCAGCCTGCTCCTGCTCAGTGTTCCCGTTGCCGTCGTGCTCATCGCGTACCGCTCATACGTCACCGAACGGAACCAACGTGAACAGGTGGAGTTCCTGTACGCGTCGACCAAAGCGCTCAGGGAGAACCCCGAGACCACCGCCGCCGCAGCGTCTCTGCTCGACGAAGCTGCATCGATGTTCCGAGCTGAGCGAGCCAGCCTCTACTTGTTCCACTACGCCGAAGACGGTGAGCAACGCCAGACGAGCACGTGCTTCCGCCACGAGAACGGCACCACGGTCGCCCACTCGATAGAGAATTCCGACGTCGACCTCGACGCGCTGGCGTCGTGTGGTGCGGCTCCGATGCTGGTCGGCTCACAACCAGCGCACGCCGAGCTCACGGCTTACCTTGCCGCCGAAGGGATCCACGACGCGCTCGTGGGCACCCTGCACGGCAGCCGCCGGGAAATCGGCGTGCTCATGATCGCCAACCGGCTCGGCCAGGTGGCCTCATTCACCGCCGACGACCTCCGACTCTTCGGCACCCTCGTCGAGCAGGCCGCGGTAGGCCTGGAGAACGACCAGCTCGAGCAGGCGCTCGGCGAGATGCGGCTACTGGAGCGCAAGCTCGCCCACCAGGCCAACCACGACGGTCTGACCGGGCTTGCCAACCGTGCGGTCTTCACCGCGGCGCTCAGCGACGCCTGCGCCGACGGACAGTCCGTGTCGGTGCTCTACATCGATCTCGACGACTTCAAGGTGATCAACGACAGCCTCGGTCACGCGGCGGGAGACCAGGTGCTGATGGAAGTAGCGCAACGACTGCTGGCCGTCGTCCGCCCGACCGACATCGTCGCCCGTCTCGGCGGCGACGAGTTCGCAGTGCTGCTGATGAGCTCGGAGCAGGCCGATCATGTCGCCCGCCGCATCATCCACTCGCTACACGAACCCATCCTGTTCGGCCAGCACGACGTCCAGATCGGTGCGAGCGTGGGCCTCGCCCGAGCCGCGCAGAACACCGGGGATCCTGCACTGCTGCTCAACGACGCGGACGTCGCCATGTACGCGGCCAAGAGCAAGGGCAAGGGCGCGGTCGTCGAGTTCGAGCCGGCGATGCGAGAGCGGGTCTCGCAACAGCGCCTCATCCGGACCCAGCTCCGACGAGCCATCGACGACGACCAGTTCGAGGTCGTCTACCAGCCCATCATCGACTCCCATACCGGGCGGGCGGTCGGCGCCGAGGCGTTGGTCCGCTGGAACAGCGACGACGGCCAGCGCATGCCCGACGTCTTCATCCGGGAAGCGGAGCGCTCGGGTTTGATCGTGTCGATCGATCGGAACGTCCTCAGCAAGGTCGTCCGAGCCCTCGCCGAGCTCCCCGACGCCCAGCCCGGATTCGTCTCGGTCAACCTGTCGGCCCGGAACTTCCTCGAGAACGATCTCCCGGCCCACTTCGCGACCACCCTGATGACGGCCGGGGTGCGACCGGAGCGACTCGTGGTCGAGATCACCGAGACTGCGCTCATCCGGGACCCCGACCGCACCATCGAACAGCTCACCGAACTGCGCGAGCTGGGCATCCGCATCGCCCTGGACGACTTCGGCACCGGCTACAGCTCACTCAGTTACCTCCGCCGCCTACCCGTCGACCTGCTCAAGCTCGCGCAGCCCTTCGTGGCCGACCTCGAGAGCGACGAGACGTTCGTACGCACCATGGTCGACCTCGGCAAGAACCTCGGCCTGACGATCATCGCCGAAGGCGTCGAGAACGACGCCCAACACGCGATCCTCAAGGGCCTCGGATGCGACTACCTCCAGGGGTACTTGTTCGCCCGACCGCTCTCCCGAGACGCCCTCGTGGCCTGGTACGAGCGGATGGACGCCGCGCACGCGATCGGCGACGGGGCCCGCTGAACCGGCGTTGCGCCACTGACACCCTGGTAGCGCCTCAGTTGCGGCTCGAGCGGCCGGACAAGCCGTACACCAACGCACCGAGCATCGCTCCGGGATCGCTGAGATGCGCTGCCCGCCGGCTCTGACAGCGGGCCACGAAGCGAAGCCACTGGACGGCGCTCATGCCGGCCGCCCGCGCCGCCGTTCGGTCGCCCCAGACCTGGCACCAGCGCACGCCTGACGTCGCCGTCGAAACCTCGACCGGGCGTCCGAGCAGGTGGTGATACACCGCTGCGGGGATGTTCACGCCGGCGACCGCTCCGGGGTGATGCCAGAGGCTGAACCGTGGGTTGATCTCGAGCACGTGGAGGAGACCCTCACGATCCTCTTTCAGGTCGACCTTGGCGACACCGGTGAAACCCACGGCGTCGAGGACCTGCCGTCCGATGTCGGTGACCTCCCGCCGGTCGATGATCTCGACTGCGGTCGACTGCCCGAACTGAGCCGGGAGCGTCCGGATCTTGCGACCCGTGAACTCGCAGAGGGTGACGCGATCATCGGTCACGAACGCGTGGTAACTCCAGATACGTTCCTCGGGCCCGTCGACGAGCTCCTGCACCACGAGGTTGGTACCGGCCAGGGCCCGGTGTTGCAGGAACGCCCCAAGCGCGCCGGGCGTGTCGGCTCGGAACGCCTTCGACGACCGGCCGGCAAGCGGGAACCACACGTCGTCGGAATGGTCACGAATCGCCGGCTTGACGATCACCGGATACAGCACGTCGTCGAGCTCAGCCGACCAGCCGCCACCTTTGACGATCGTCGTTCGCGGCACGGGCAGGCCAAGCTCCACGCTCAGATCGTGGAACAGCGCCTTGTCGACGAGGGACTCCACCAGATCTGCAGGCGGGAGCACGAAGTCGAAGTACGGAGCCAGTTCCGCTCGGTGGCGCGAGATCGTGAGCAGCGCCGGATCCTTCTGATAGAGGAGCACCGGCTTGACGCGCTGCGCCGCACCGAAGGCGATGAGCGCGTCGACCGTGCCGGCCGGATCGGACCACAGGTCCGGCAGGGCGATGGCACCGCGGGTGTACCGGGACCACCGGGTCTCCGGACCGGTCTTCGCCGCGGCGACGACAGGGATGCCGGCCAGCGCCACGGCACGAACCAGGTCCATGTCACCGATGACGCACGCGACCGGGTCGCCCTTCACCGGGCACCACCGTTCGACCGTTCGCGCCGGCGGTGTTGGATCCAGCGCATCGCGAAATACGCCGCGAGCGCCGGGCGCCGCTGCTTGATGCCGTGGGTGACCTCGGCAGCCATGATCTCGCTGGTGCGTGTCCGCTTCGCGACGATCGGCTCCGGCGCGCCGCGCAATGTAGCGATGGGCGTCCCGGCGTCGGCGTAGTCGACGACGCACCCACCGACCTCCACTGGGCGGTGGACATCGGCGCCGTAGCCCGGCGTGCGCCCGTGGCGCTCGCAAAGCAAGGCCGCCTGGCGGTTCTGCTCCTCCGAGCAGCGCGCGTTGAACACCTCGACGACGTCGGCGCCGGCGGCGAGCTCCTCGATGAACTCGTGGGCCTGGTAGGGATGGGGAAGCCAGATCAGTCCCCCGCGCTCTCGGACCGTCGATTGGAGCCGCTCCCACTCCTTGAGCTCGGCGATCTGGGGCAGATCGACGTCGTCGTCGAAGACGACGATCACATCGCCGCGTTCGGTGCGGATCTCCGCAGCCACCGGAATCTCCAGCTCGACCCCACGAGCGCGCACCTCACGGCGACATTCGAGGGCTCCCTCGAAGCTGTCGTGGTCGCTGATCACGGCAAGGTCGATCCCGGCATCGACGAGACGATCGACGAGCTTCTCGCACGCGATCTTCCCGTCCCACGAGTGCCGGGTGTGGACATGGGTTATCGTGCGCATGGGAGACCTGAGGCGTTCGCGCCGGCCACTCGCCCCTTGTTCGCCGCAGCGGTGTACGGGGACGACGACCTGGCAGGGCGACGCCGCTGCGGGATCACGGAATGCATGGATGGAATCCTTCCCCCCGCCGGGAGCCGGTGCCCTGCAGCACTATTCACCAGCTGCTGCGGAGCGTCAAAATCCAACCGGCACTTGTGCGAGCGGAGCCCGGCCCTGATCGCGACCGCGGCTCTCCTGACGCCGCCGCATCGACCGCGTTCGGTGGTAGATCTGGACCTGTGTCGGCCATCGAAGATCTTCTCGCCGGGGTCGAGCCTGTCGGCCGCCCTTCCCCCCACTCGATCCCGGCCAACACCACCAATGGGAGGGCTTCGATGCCTCGATGGGGTTCGACTCCTGTGAACACGTGGGTGCCCTCGCCGGGGAGGACCCCGCGCTGATGGGCCGGGTCCGTCGCGTGTGGGCGCGTCCGCGAGCGGCCGTGCCCGAGGACCCGCTCCTGCACGCAGTCGTCATGGCTCTCTACTCCGACACCCGGACCGGCATGACCGCAATGGGCTCGATCGATCGCGATCCCGCCGAACGCGCCAGCAGCCTGAACCACGCCATGTGCTTCCATGGACCGCTGCCACCCGAGTGGATGCTGGTCACCTGGTCGCCGGTGATGACAACGAGGCGGCTGAGCCTGATCGAAGGGTCGTTCCACACCCCTGACGGTGCCCGGTGCGCCACGTTCGTCCAGGAGCTGCTGATGCGGGCGACTGCACCAGCGTCGGCCGAAGGCCGTGGGAGGCTCGACGATGGCCGATGACGCAACGCCAGATGGCACCTTCTTCCCCTATCGCTTCGATCGCCGGTACCGGTTCATCTGGAGACCGCTCGGCGCTCGGCCCGGCGTCGACGGGGTCCGGCTCACCGAGTCGTCGTTCGTCGCGACCTATGGGCGGTGGCGACTCGAGACGCCGATCACGAATGTCACCCGCGCGCACGTGACCCGTGGCTACAAGTGGTGGAAGGCCATCGGCATCCGCCTGTCGTTCGTCGACGACGGCTTGACGTTCGGCACGTCGACCCACGGTGGCGTGTGCGTCCACTTCGACCGGCCGGCGCATCGCGTGATCGGCCGCAAGGACCACTCCGCCCTCACCGCCACGGTGGAGAACCTCGATGGGCTCGTGGCCGCGATCGTCGCTCGCGTCGAGGACTGAGGGGCCGCGCCGACGATGGCCACGGCCCGCAACGTGCCTCGCCATCGCACCCTTCGCCGGGGCGTGGCGCGGTGGGGGCTGGTCTTCGGCGTCGTCGTCCTTCTTGCAGCCTGCACCGGTGACGACGCGCCTGGCTCCGCCTCCGACCCGTCTGCCAGTCCGCCTGCGAGCGGCACCGACGCTCCGACAGCCACGGTCGCGCCGCCGACGGTTCCACCGACAACCGAACCGACGGCGCAGCCACTGCGAACCGGCGCCGAGGTACTGGCCGCCAACGAGTTCGCGCTGCTGCGCGGTCACCGAGTCGGGCTCATCGCAAACCAGACCTCGGTGGTCGACGGGCGACCGCTGGCGCCGTTGCTCGCGCGCGCTCCGGGC
>JAHECR010000040.1:19311-30357 GCA_024641655.1 Acidimicrobiaceae bacterium | reverse complement strand
CGCGGGTCGAGGCCGACCAGAGAGTGACTCGCGGGGCGGTCGAGTAGCCGTCACCGAAACTGACCTGCGCGGCGACGAGCGTGTCGGCTCCCAACGCGACCGTCGTGTAGCCGAAGCCCTGTACCTCACCGAGCAGCGCGCGTCGCCACGTGGCCCGGTCGGGCGAGAACAAGACCGCGGACTGAGACCGGGTGCCGCCCGGTTCGTACCACGACCGCTCCTCGAGTCGCCACAGGGCCTCGAGCGGTACCGAGACCGCCCTTGCCGTCCCGTTGGGATCGCTGAAGACGACCGTCGCCCTGACCAGGTCCACGGTGACCCCATCGGGCGTCTCGGAGCTCGTGGGGATCTCGTAGTAGCCGTCGGGGCCGTCGACCCTGAACGTCGGCTGCGGCGACTGATCGATGATCAGGAAGGAGTCGTCCACCACCAACATGAGCGGCTCTGGTTCGGGGGGAACGGAGTCTTCGGTCCAGCGGACGGCAACCACGGCGGTGCCTGCCTCGCTGACCGCGACGTCCTGGGGGGAGGCGTTGCCATCGAGCCCCGCGACGTCGGCGAGCGACAACCGGCTCCATGCAGTGTCGTCGGGCGTCGCGGTGAGCAGGGGTGTTCGCGCGCCGTCGCCGTCGATCGCTACGATCTCGCCGGCGTAGGCCGCGATTCCCGAGACCCCTGGCAGCTGGTCGCGCCAGGTCACCCCGTTGTCGTCGGAGATCCAGGTGACCGGTTCGTACGAGTCGCTCGAGCCCGTCAGAACGACAGAGCCATCGACAAACACGAGTTCGCCGTGCCCGGCTCCGGGGAGCGAGACCTCGGTCCAGTTACCCCCGACGCCCAAACGCAAGGCCACGACGCGCCCTTGGGCCGCTTGGCCGTTCATCACCGCGCGGAGCGCAGCGGGGTCGTCGACCTCGTCGAAGCGGACCGAACCCAGTCGCAGACCGAACGGACCGAGGAAACGGATCTCGACGTCATCGCTCTCGTAGCCGCGAGGCCAGTGCCGAGCGAAGACGTCGGGCCAGGGGGGAGGCAGCCGGGCGGTCCACTCCATCCCGCTTCGACCCCCCGTGTGTGCGATGACCCAGAGCGCGTCCTGGTCGCCGGCCAGGAGGACGACGTCGACCACCTCGCTGGGTGCGACCTCGATCGGGACCTCGATCGGGGTCCAGTCGGCCGCGTCGGCCGACAGCCACAACGCCATGGTGCCGTCGCTGCGGACACCGGCGACCGCCAGACCCCATGGGGTGGAGGCCGCTGCGAGGACCTGCACCGTCGGATCGAACGCAGCATCGATGCGTTCCCATTCGGTGCCGTCACCGGACCGCCACGTCTCCAGTCCCCCGGTCCGGCCCTCGGGACCGACGAAGAAGCGGTACGGCCCGTCGACCGTCTGCCCGAACAGGTAGAAGGCCCCGGCATGCTCGACGAGCGCGACCGGCACCGTCTGCACGATCTCGGCTCGGCTCCGCAGGTCGAGCCGAGCACCGAGCGCAACGAGGGAGGAATCGTCGACGGCGGTCGGTTCGGGCCCGCTGGTCGCCGACGTCGTAGACTCTTGGCCCGGCGTGGGGGCATCGGCGTCCTCGGGTGATGGATCGTTGCCCGACAGGAGGACCACGCCGAGCATCGCCATCGCCGCAAGGATCGCGGCCGGCACTCCTATCCGCCGCACCAGCGACACGGGTTCGGTGACGGTGGAATCGTACGATTCGAGCGCCCGACCGGAGACCTCGAACACGTCGATGACCGGGACGTCGAGGGCAGCCCCACAGCCATGACAGAAGCGCGCCCGCGCGACGACCGGTTCCCCACACACGCCGCACCGTTCGTCGGCCATGGACGAACGCTAGTGCGGGTGAGCCGGCGACGGCCTCGCACGCCTCCCACCAGCCGATGTGACTCTTGTTCGGGACCAAAGTCCCTATTTGCAAAGGGCGTTTCGGAACTAAACGGTAGATCGCGCCAGCCGTCGCGGCCGCGTGACCGCTCTGCGGCACACCATGGGGGGCGGCGTCTCACATCCAGGGAGAACACGGAGAACCGCAATGACCATGACCGAGTTGGACACCAGCCACGTCGGGTACGGCCTGATGGACGCCGACGAGCATTCGACACCGCCACCGGATGTCTACGAGCGCTACATCGATCGCGACAAGAAGCACATGGCCATCCGGTGGGAAGAGCGAGACGGGGTGCGTGTTCGCACCTTCAACGGCCGCATGCCCAAGTTCACCTACAAGAACTTCCAGGTGGTCGGCTCGAACGACGTCCTCGAGGAGGTCGGGGTCACCGACGCCGGCCGTGACGAGCAGGACTCCGACGGGACCCATCGTCCGATGGTCATCCCCGGTTCCCTGCTCACCAAACTCAACCCCCTCAAGGACCTCGACGCCGAAGGCCGCAAGGAATTCGTGGCCAAGTACCGCCAGCTCTCCGAACACCTCGACAACCCCGAGGACCGGCTCTCGGTGATGAACGCCCAGGGCATCGAGGCGACGGTCAACTACATCACCTTGCCGGGCACCGAGCCGGAGTTCGAAGACGACTACGACGGCCTCTACGCCAACCTCAATGCGATGAACCGCTTCATCGGCGAGGTCTGGACCTACAACTACAAGAACCGCATCTTCACACCGCCGTACGTCTCGTTCGCCGATCCCGAAGCGGCGCTCGAGCAGCTCAAGATCATCATGGACATCGAGGTGCCGAAATGCATCCAGGTGGCCACCGGGCCATCGATGGGCACCTCACCGTTTCGTCCCGAGAACGACCGCTTCTGGGACATCTGCAGCGAAGCCGGCATCAAACTCACCACCCACCTCGCGTCGCTCACCCGCTACGCCCGACAGGGTGAAGAGTGGAGCGAACCCGAGGTCATGCTCGGCGACATGGACGCCTTCCAGTGGGTCTTCTATTACGGCGACCGCCCGGCCATGGAGACCGTGGGCGCGGCGATCATGCAGGGCTGGTTCCAGCGGTTCCCCAAGCAGATGCTCCTCATCGCCGAGCAAGGCACCGTGTGGCTCCCCTACCTGCTGCGCAAGATGGATCACGCCTACATGATGGGCCGACCCGCCAGCTTCGGCCGCACGATGGAGATGCGCCCGCTGGAGTACTTCAACCAGCATTGCCTCGTCGCACCGTTCCCCGAGGAGAACGTCGAGCGTGTGGTGCAGGCGGCCCGCAGCGCCGATGGCATCGTGTTCGCATCGGACTTCCCGCATGGTGAGGGCCTCCCCGAACCGTCGATGTTCGCGAACCAGGTCGCCGGGCTGCCCGAGGATCAGCAGCGCAAGATCCTCCGCGGCAACATGGCCCGGTACCTCGATCTGGACTGATCCGTCCCTGGGGTGATTACCGATCTCCCGTTCTCCCTGCCGGGTCCGGTTCGTTCTTCCGAGCGGGCCGGACCCTGGGGGTCCGGGCTGTGGCCACCACCGTCGACGACCCGGGCCATGTGCCCGGGTCGTTCGCGGCGCGGCTGCTGCCGAGGGGGCAGGGGGACACCCGGACCGCCCGCCGATCGACGATGATGGAAGCCACAGCCGTAACCCCGGGAGTATTCGATGGAGATCCAGTTCCGCCACCAACCGAGCTTCTCGGTCTGTCGAGCCCTGCTCGGACCCAACGAGTCCATCCGTGCCGAATCAGGGGCGATGATGGCCATGGCGCCCGACATCGCCATCGAGGCGAAGATGGAAGGCGGGCTCATGAAGGGCTTGAAGCGTTCCGTCCTCGGCGGCGAGTCGCTGTTCATCACCCGCATGACGGCGGGACCCGCGGGTGGCTGGGTCGATCTCGCGGCGTCGCTGCCGGGTGACCTCGTCGTGCGCACGCTGCAGCCGGGCAAGCCACTCTTCGTCCAGAAGGGCTCGTTCCTCGCTGCTGAGTCCGGGGTGCAGATCGACACCAAGTTCGGCGGCCTCAAGAACATCGTCGGCGGCGAGGGCGCATTCCTGCTCAAGGCCGAGGGCGAAGGAGAGGTCGTGCTCTCTTGCTACGGCGCCGTCGACCGGATGGAGCTCCCACCCGGTCAGCAGGTCATCGTCGACACGAACCACATGGTCGCGTTCGACGAGTCGGTCACCATGGAGCTCAAGCGAGTGGCACAGGGCATGATGCAATCGGCCAAGAGCGGTGAGGGGTTCGTGTTCGTGTTCACCGGCCCGGGCGAGATCATGATGCAGTCCCGCAACCCCGACGACATGATCCGCTACCTTGCCGCCAACATGCCAGGGAACCGCAACTGAGGCGCCGCCGAAACAGGCTCAGCGCATCTCGAAACCCCGGTCGGCCAGGAATGCGCGCATGTGCGGGCGGCGCTCGCCCTCGGTCAGGCGCGCCATCTCCTCGGTCCAGCAGCTGACCTTGTTGTTGCCCGTTCGGGTTCGGTAGTACTCGCGCAGCGTCTCGTCGTACGCGGCGATGAGGTCGGCCTCGCCCTCTGCGGAGTAGGTGTTCTCCTTCAGCACGACCTCGACCGGAAGCCGGGGTTTCACCTCCGGATCCTGCGTGGGCACACCGATGCAGAGCCCGAACACCGGGTACACGTGGTCGGGTAGCTCCAGCAGGTCGGCCACGACCTGGGGATTGTTGCGGATGGCGCCGATGTAGCAGATGCCGAGTCCTTCCGACTCTGCTGCGATCACGGCGTTCTGCGCCGCCAGGGCGACGTCGACGGTCGCGATGATGAACTGCTCGGTCATGCCCGACGTCATGTGCCCACCACCCATCGCGCATGCCCGTCGGGTGCGATCGAGATCCGCGCACCACACGAGGAAGGCGCCGGCGGTCTCGATGTAGCGCTGGCCGCCGGCCACCTCCGCGATCGCGGCGCGCTTGTCGGGGTCGGTCACCCGAATGACCGTGGTGGCCTGCAGGTTGCTCGAGGTCGCAGCCGAG
Organism: Acidimicrobiaceae bacterium; assembly: GCA_024641655.1. GTDB lineage: Bacteria > Actinomycetota > Acidimicrobiia > Acidimicrobiales > UBA8592 > JAHECR01. The sequence goes on along the minus strand of JAHECR010000040.1, from coordinate 25,452 downwards.
AGGCCGCTGCGAACAATGTGCGAGACGCGTTCGTGCGACAGGGGCTCTGCCACGAACTTGCGAATCGAACGATGCGACCGCAGCAGTTCGTGCGTCGCGTTCGGGGGCGTGTCGATGCTGGTCACGTCTACCTCGTGATCGGTGTCGGGGCGGGGGGCGAGGGTGCGGCCGCTACCGGGGATCGGTGCCCAAGAAACGAGCCAGGTTCCCGCGCATGATGGCACGAACCTGGTCATCGGAGCAGTTCTGGAGCTGCGCGAGGTACATGGCGGGGTCGGGCAGCCCGTTGCCGTGCGGGAAGTCCGACCCGAACACGATGGGATCGACGCCCACCGCCTCGATCACCCGGTCGACATTCTCCTCGGGCCACGGGGCCACGAAACAGTGCTCGCGGAAATAGTCGCTCGGGCGCTTCTCGAGCGTTCCCCAGGTCGCCCGGCGACCCATGAAGAACGTGTTGTTCATGGTGCGCACCAGGTAGGGGACCCACAGTGTGCCCTGCTCGGAGATGAGCAACTTGATCTTCGGGAAACGAGCGAAGAACCCCTGCAAGATGGCGGCGGCGACGGTCTCCATCGCAGGACGATCGCCGTAAAACATCAGGTACTGGAACGCGTCCATGTCGCCGAGCATCACCTCCGGCGAGCTCCAGGCGGTGCCCTGCCGGCCGTAGAAGGTGACCGACGCGAGGTGCGTGGTGATGTTGATGCCGGCCTCACTGCAGCGTGCCCAGAAGACGTCGAGCTCAGGGCGGAACGGCGAGGTGAACATCGAGTGGCCGGTGCTGATCTGGATCACCTTGGGCGGGCCCTCGGCGATGAGGTGATCGAGCTCGGCGATTGCCGCGTCTGCGTCGGCGAACGACACGAAGGGCGGGGTGAACAGCCGATCCTCGAAGTTGAAGCCCCACTCGGTGGCCAGGTAGCGGTTGATGGCGCGCAGGTTCGCGTAGAGGCCGTCGAAGTCGTGTTCGAACTCGTATTCGATACCCAACGGTGCCGCGAAGTTGACGCAGGCCGCGGTGCCGAGCTGATCGAGCACGCCCACACGGCTCACCGGGTCGTCGAGCTCGGCCTGCATGGCACGGTATTTCTGTACGAACTGCCGCCGACCCTCCTCGTCGAGATCCTTGAGCGGGTTGAGCTTGCCGAGCAGCGACCCCGGCACCCGTTTGCCCGAGTCGTCGATGCCGTTGGCCGTGACGCCGACACCGGTCATCTGGTCATCGGTGAAGGTGACCTGCTTGCTCTTGGGCTGGAGGCGAGGAGCGCGACCCGCATACAAGGTGACGGGCGCGCCCGAGGCGTCGGTGCCCATGCGGATCGCCAGGTCCCGTTTCGACGGATCGATGTAGTCCGCGAACGCGCTGATCGGTGGTTCGGAGTGCTGGTCGGCATCGTTGACGAGAAAGTCGAGGGTTCTCGACGTGGCCGTGGTCGTCATTGGTGGTGCTCCCCCTTTGCGACGGCCGTTCGGCCGGCGCCGCCACGTTACGTCGCCACGACCGGCACCCGCTCGCCACCGCTTTGGACGCCTCGGACGCCTCGGCGCTCGGCACCAAGGCGGGTTCGACCAGCCATGGCGGGCTCGCTGCTCGTAGCCTTTGCGCTATGCACGCAGTCGACGAGCTCCGCCAGCGGGTCGGGACATCGCTGCGGACCATGCTCGGGGGCCGGCACGAGCCTCGGCGCCTGCACCCGGCACCCGACGGGCTGTTCGGCCCCGCGAGCGCGGTGTGGGACGTCCACGGTGATGCGTCGGTGCTCGTCGGCGCCATCCGGGCCCTCGTCGTGCAGACGCTGCATCCCCCGACCATGGCCGGCGTCGCCGATCACTCCGACTACCGACGCGATCCACTCGGCAGGCTCCAGCGGACCGGTGCATTCCTCGGCGTGGTCACCTACGGCTCCGAAGCCGAGGCCGACGCGTCGATCGATCGAGTGCGCCGGGTTCACGAGGCGGTCACCGGCATCGCCCCCGACGGCACGCCCTACCGGGCGAACGACCCCCACCTGCTCGGGTGGGTGCATGCCACCGAGGTCGACAGCTTCCTCGTCGCGCGGGAACGCTTCGGTGCGTCGCCATTCAGCGCCGCCGACGCCGATCGCTACGTCTCCGAAATGGCCGTCATCGGCCGACGCATGGGCATCGACGAGGCCCCGACCACGCGGGCCGAGCTCGACGCCATACTGCGCTCCTACCTGCCCGAGCTCGGCGTGAACCACCAGACCCGCGACGCGCTGAAGTTCCTCGTCATGCCCCCGTTGCCGCTGTACGCCCGCGGCGCGTACGGCGTGCTGTTCGCCGGGGCGATCAGCACCCTCCCCCCGTGGGCCAAGCGGCGCCTGTGGCTACCACCGATGCCGCTCACGGAACGCCTGGCTGTCCGGCCGGCGACGCAGCTGGTGACGCGGACCCTCGGATGGGCCCTTGCGGTCGACGAGGCCGGCAGCCCTGACTGAACCCGCTACCCTGCGGGCCGACAGGGGCAGCTGGCGATCCAGGAGCAGGTTCACGGTCATGGAGATCGGCGCGTTCCAGCAACTGATGGACGAGCTCTACGGCGAAGCGGACCGCGCTCGGGGGATCCCCAGCACGGTCGCGTGGCTCGCCGAGGAGCTTGGTGAGCTCGCGCAGGCAGTCCGCAAGGGCACCCGCGACCAACAGCTCCACGAATTCGGCGATGTCCTTGCCTGGCTGGCGAGCCTGGCGAACCAGATGGACATCACCCTCGAGGACGCCGCGCAGCGTTACGTCACCGACCCTCCCTGAGCGGACCTCGCAAGGCAGGCCGCCTCGGTCCAGCCGACTCAGACGCCGACACGCACCCGACGAGCGCTGCGAGGGTCCCCGTCGTCGTCATCACCGGAAGCGGGCTCACTGCCGCGCTCGGTGTGTGCGTCACGGCCCTCGGGGTCGCGCCCCTCGGCGGCGTCGTGCGCCTCGGGCAGCGACTCCTGAGCCGATGGCCCCTCCACGTCGAGGTGTGGCAACAGACGGTCGAGCCAGCTGGGGAGCCACCAGTTGCGTGCCCCGAGCAGCTCCATCGTCGCCGGCACCAGCAACATGCGCACCAGGGTCGCGTCGATCAGCACCGCCAGGGCCAGGCCGGCACCGAACATCTTGAGGATGCGATCGTCCTCGAGAAGGAACGAACCGAACACCACGACCATGATCGCCGCCGCGGCGGTGATGACGCGCCCGGTTGCGGCGAGGCCGTCGGCAACCGACGAAACCGGATCGCCGGTGCGGTCGTACTCCTCCTTGACGCGCGAGAGCAGGAAGACCTCGTAGTCCATGGAGAGGCCGAAGACGATGGCGAACAACATCATCGGCACGAACGGCTCGATGGGCGCCGGCTCGACACCGGACAGCGCGCCGAACCAACCCCACTGGAAGACAGCCACGATGATGCCGTAGGCCGCCGAGATCGACAGCACGTTCATGACCACGGCCTTGAGGGGCACCAGCAACGACCGGAACACCATCATCAACAACAGGAACGACACGCCGAGGACCGCGGCGAAGAACACCGGAATCCGGCCGGCGAGGTAGTGGGTGAAGTCCACGTTGGTGGGAACCGCACCGGTCAGGTTGGCATCGATCCCCAGGGTCGCGGCCAAGGGGGCGATCACCTCGGAGCGGAGTCGGGTCACGGTGTCGGTGGTGGCGGCATCCTGGGGCGCAGTCGTGGGGATCACCTGGGCGATCACCGCTGCGGGGTTCGCCGCATCATTCGCGACCATGGGCGACACGCTGTCGACGCCCGGGTCGGCGAGAAGCGCTGCCATGAGCGGAGCGAGCGCATCGGGGCTCATGCCTGCGGGGAGCTCGATCGCGAGAAGGAACGGGCCGTTGAAGCCGGGGCCGAAGCCTTCGGCCACCAGGTCGTAGGCCTGGCGAGTGGTGGAGCTCTCCGCGGCGTTTCCCTCGTCGGAGAACCCGAGCTGGAGCCCGAACACGGGAAGGGACGCGGCTACCAGCAGTCCAGCACCGATGAGAACGAAGGTCCACGGCCGCGCCTGGATCGTGCGGCTCCACCGGTACCCGAGCGTCTGTCGACGCGGCCGGTGGGGGCGATCGGGCACCTTGCCCCGCAACCCGGGGACGAAGACGCTGCCGACCATCGTGAGCACCGCTGAGCCGGCACCCACCACCGCGAGCGCAGGTACCTGGAAGCCGAGCCCGAGCAGCGCGACGGCCACTGCGCCGGCGGTGACGAGGCCCCGCCAGCGGGTGACCTCGACCTGGCCGTGGGTGAGGCCGAGCAGCGCCGGCAACAACGTGATCGATGCGAGCAAGGTCACCGCGACCGTTGCCGCCGCAGCGATGCCCAGGCCGGCGATGAAGGGAAGCCCGATCAACAACATTCCCAGGAGCGAGACGACCACGGTGAGCCCGGCGAATACGACGGCTCGGCCGGCGGTGTCCATGGCTGCCACCGTTGCCGACTCGGGGGAGTCCCCTGCCCGGGTGTGCTCGCGATAGCGGGTGACGATGAACAGCGCGTAGTCGATCCCGACCCCGAGCCCGATCATGATGCCGATCATGGGCGCGATCTCGGGAATCGAGAACCAGTTGGCGAGGACGGCGACGACACCGAAGGAACCGGTGCCGACACCGAACAAGGCGACACCGATCGGGAGCCCCATCGCGAGCACGGATCCGAAGGCGACGATCAACACGACGATCGCGAACGCGAGGCCGATCAGCTCCGACGCCGGCGGTTCGAAGGTGCCGAAGTCGCGACCGCCGAGCTCGATGCGGAGCCCGTCGAGCTGGGGCATGAGCGAGCTGATCTCGACGCCGATCTCGGTCGCCGCGTTGTGGTCGATCCGGTTCTCCAGGTTGACCTGTGCATAGGCGACCGTGCGACCGGGGGCGATCTGCGACTCGCCCAGCGGCTCGTAGGGGCTCACCACCGTCACCCCGTCGATCTCCTCCACGGTTGCGAAGAGGCCGGTCATGGCCTCGACCACGGCGGGATCATCCACGGTGGCGGCGCTTTCGAAGACGATCGATCCGCCGCGCGAGCTGCCCGCGCCAGGGAAGTACCGGGCGACGGTCTCGAACCCACGGGCGCTCTCCGAAGCCGGGGGCTTGAACTCGCTGTCGAAGGCGTTGCCGATCGTCGCGCCGAGCACCCCGAAGCCGACGATCGCCGCGACCCATACGGCCAGAACGGTCCAGCCGCGGTTGAAGCACCAGCGCGCGAGCGAGCGGAACACGAGGACCTCCAGGGCCGGGACGAGGACCACACCGGGGGAATGGGTCCCCCGTCAGTGTCGGCGGAACCGCGCCCGATCGTGACGTGGCGTGAGTCACACCCTCCGGCGTCGAGGCCGACCGTTACCGGGCCGAGGCGTATCGTCTCGTTGCATGCGTGCGCTCGTGATCGCCCACGAACCCGAGGACACCGGTGGACAGATCGAGCGACGTCTGACCGCACGCGGGATCGAGGTCGACACCCATGTCGTGCTGCCGGACCCGACACGACCCGACCGCGCCGCGCCCTACCCCGACGTCGAGGGCTACGACCTGCTGCTCCCCATGGGTTCGGAGTACTCCCTCACCCGACCGGAGGAGATCGCGACGTGGGCACGCGAGGAGACCGCCCTGCTGCGAGCCGCCCACGATGCCCGGACCCCCATCTTCGGCGTGTGCTTCGGTGGTCAGCTCCTGGCCGAGGCACTGGGTGGGAGCGTCGAGCCGTCCCCCATCACCGAGATCGGATGGTTCGACCTCGCCGCGGAGCCTGCGGCCCCCGAGGCCGTCGGCCTCGGGCCCTGGTTCCAGTGGCATCACGATCGATTCGTCGCACCCCCAGGCGCCGCGGTGCTCGCACGCAGCGCTGCCGGCGCGCAGCTGTTCCGCCTCGGTGCGACCGTCGGGACCCAGTTCCATCCCGAAGTCGACGTGGCCCACGTGACCGAGTTCCTCACCGGGACGCCGGCCGGCCGTCTCGAACGCTTCGGCGTGACCCCCGCGGCGCTATTGGAAGCGACGCGACGAAACGAAGCCGCCGCCGTCGCCCGCTGCCACGCCCTGGTCGACTGGTTCCTCGACGAGGTGATCTGAGCGAGGTCCCCCGGCCCCGCCGGCCCGAACCGGGTGGGTCAGGGCGCGCCCGTGGCGCGCTGG
>JAHECR010000040.1:0-19211 GCA_024641655.1 Acidimicrobiaceae bacterium | reverse complement strand
TGGGTCAGGGCGCGCCCGTGGCGCGCTGGTTCAGCGCCTCGGCGATCTGGATCGCGTTGAGAGCGGCTCCCTTACGCAGGTTGTCACCCGAGAGGAACAAGCTCAGCCCGTGCTCGAACACCGGGTCGCGCCGGATCCGACCGACGAACGTGGGATCGACACCGGCAGCCTTGAGCGGGGTCGGGACCTCGTCGAGCACGATCGCTTCGGCGGCCGCGAGAAGCTCACGGGCACGATCGGGGCTGATCTCCCGGGCGAACCCGGCGTTGATCGCCAACGAGTGCCCGGTGAACACGGGTACCCGCACGCAGAGCGCCGAGACCACCAGGTCGGGCAGCTCGAGGATCTTGCGACTCTCGAAACGGAGCTTCTGCTCCTCGTTCGTCTCGTTGAGCCCGTCGTCGACCAGGCTCCCCGCGAACGGCACGACGTTGAACGCGATGGGCTCGACGAAGTTCGGTCCATGGGGCAGGTCGACGGCACGGCCGTCGTGGGTCAGCCCGACCGCGTGTTCACCGGCCTTTCGGATCTGCTCGTCGAGCTCGGCGACCCCCGACAGCCCCGCGCCGGAGGTTGCCTGGTACGTGCTGACCACCATGCGCTCGAGGCCGGCCTCGAGATCGAGCGGCTTGAGCACCGGCATGGCGACCATCGTGGTGCAGTTGGGGTTGGCGACGATTCCCTTCGGGATGTGAGCCAACGCGTGACGGTTGACCTCGGGCACCACCAGCGGCACGTCGGGATCCATGCGCCACGCCGACGAGTTGTCGATGACGATCGCCCCCGCAGCGGCCACCTTGGGCGCGAGCTCGCGCGCCGTGCTGCCACCGGCCGAGAACAACGCGATGTCGAGACCACGGTAGTCGGCAGTCGACGCGTCCTCGACTTCGACGGCGGCACCGTCGAAGTCGATGGTGCGCCCGGCACTGCGCGCCGATGCGAAGAACCGCATGCTGTCGATCGGGAACGCCCGTTCGAGCAAGATGTGGCGCATGACGCCACCGACTTGACCGGTGGCTCCGACGATCCCTACGTGCATGGTCCCGAGGCTATCGAGGGCCGGCGAGCGAACCGAACGCGTTTCGCTTCAGCGTCCGAGCCAGTGATCGGCGATGGTCTCGATGGCGTCGGCGATGGCGGGGGCGCCATCCTGGGTCTCGAGCATGATGGCCAACGTCCGGTAGATGTCGAGCTGGGCCTCGCTGAGCCGTTCCACGGGCATCGCGCCGTCGGGGGGCATCGCGCCGTCGAAGAACGCTGCCAGCGGACCCGTGTGGGCGGTCGGGTGATCGTCGTCGGGTGCGCTGCGACCGCCGGGGGCGATGAGCTCCGACGCGTCGGCCACGACGCGTTCGCCCATGCGTTCGCGCAGCGCCCTGACCGCAGCCAGGCGGTCGACCGGACCGTCGAGCCGCGATCGCACCGTCGGGTGGTGCTCACCCACGTCGGTCCGTGGCCGTCGGGGCCGGCCGCGCCGGGCGCCGCTGTCGGCGTCAGGCTCCGCGTCGGGGTCGAAGGAGGACACGACGCGGCTGGGTTGGTCGAGCGGTTCGCTGCCCGCAGGCGGTGGGGGGACGATGTCGTCGATACCGCGCCAGCGCAACAGCAGGGACAGGTCGTCGTCGATCTCGGCAGCGAGGGCGAGCAGGGCCGCGACGCCGTGCTTGCACGGGTCGCCCCAGTCAGGACACACGCAGGTGACCGCCAACTCGCCCGCTCGTGGCACCGCGGCCGACAGGTCACCGTCAGCCACCGCCCGACGAACGTTCTCGTTGGCCGTGCGGACGGCGATGGTCACCTCGTAGGGATCGGTCCGGCTCCCTTGAACCTCGGCGGTGGCGGCTCCGGTGGCGACCAACACCGCCGACACGTTCCCCTTGCGTTGGTAGCGACGGCCACGGCTGAGCCGGTCACCGTCGGCCAGGGCGATCGCGAGCTCGGCGAGCTGCTGGGCCTCGGGGGTCCGCAGGGCGCTCATTCGTCGGCCACCGCGTCAGGGTCCAAGGACAGCAACGCGCGCAGCTGATCGGTGTCCAGCTCGGTGAGCCAACCTTCGCCGGCACCGACAGCCCGTTGCGCCAGGTCCTTCTTCTGGACCAGAAGGCTGTCGATGCGCTCCTCCAACGTGCCCTGGCACACCAGTTTGTGGACGAAGACCGTGTGTTCCTGACCGATCCGCCACGCTCGGTCCGTTGCCTGGTCCTCGACCGCGGGGTTCCACCAGCGGTCGTAGTGGATGACCCGGGTGGCGGCGGTGAGGTTCAAGCCGGTGCCACCCGCTTTGAGCGACACCAGCTGCATTGGCGGGCCGCTGCCCGCCTGGAAGTCCTCCACCATCTGGGTCCGTTTGTTCCGGGCCACACCGCCGTGGAGGAACGCTGGACGCTCGCCGAGGCGCTCGACGAGATGGTGCGCCAACAACTCCCCCATGGTCCGGTACTGGGTGAACACCAGGGCCCGCTGCCCGGCGTCGACGAGTTCGTCGACCAGCTCGTCGAAGCGAAGGAGCTTGCCGGAGCGACCGGCGAGCTTCGAGCCGTCGGCCAGGAACTGCGCCGGATGGTTGCAGATCTGCTTGAGTCGCGTGAGGGTCGCGAGGACCAGACCCCGGCGCTTCATCCCGTCCTCGAGGTCGGCTTCGCGTAAGAAGTCGTCGAGGACCGCCTGGTAGAGCGCCGCCTGTTCCTGGGTCAGGTTGGCGTAGACCACCTGCTCGACCTTGTCCGGCAGGTCAGGCACCAGCGACTTGTCGGCCTTGGTGCGCCGCAGGACGAACGGGCCTGTGAGCCGGCGCATGCCTTCGAGCGCGTGCTCGTCGTTGCGTTGCTCGATGGGTGTCGCGAAACGCTCACGGAACCAGGTGATGCCGCCGAGCATCCCGGGATTCACCGCGTCGAGGATGGCCCAGAGCTCGGCGAGTCGGTTCTCGACCGGGGTGCCGGTCAACGCGAGCCTCTGCGCTGCGGGAAGCTCACGGACGGCCTGGGCGGCGTTGGTGTGATGGTTCTTGATGGCTTGCGCCTCGTCACACACCACCAGCTCCCAGTCCACCCGCGAGAGGGTCTCGACGTCGCGGCTCGCAACGCCGTACGTGCTGATCACCACGTCGGCGGCCTGCGCCGCCGCGATGAACTGGTCGCCGGTAGGGCGGGTGGGGCCATGGGCGACGAACAGGCGCAGGCTCGGAGCGAACCGCGTGGCCTCCGCCTCCCAGTTGTGGACCACCGACAGCGGGCACAGCACCAACGACGGGCGACGACCGGAGCGGGAGACCAGATGGGCCAACGTCGTCGGCGTCTTGCCGAGACCCATGTCATCGGCGAGACAGCCGCCGAGCCCGAGGCGTGCGAGGAAGCGCATCCACCCGAGCGCCCGACGCTGGTACGGCCGTAGTGTGCCGACGAAACCATCGGGCTCGGTCACCTCGGTGAGGCGCTCGTCGGGGAGCCCGGCGAGCAGGTCGTCCAGCCAACCCGATGCCGACGTGGTCCCGCCCGTGTCGCCGTTGGTGATCAGCTCGAGTTCGTCGCCGGACAGGGCCTCGGCGGCGGTGCGCAACAACTCGGCGGGCGTCATCGTGCCAGACGACGTCTGTCGACCCGTGAGCTCGGCAAGTGCGCTGCGGGCCTGCGCCGCGTCCACCCGGACCCACTCGCCGCGGAGCTGGACGAGTCCGCTCTTGGCGTCGGCGAGCGCCCGGAGCTCGGGTTCGCTGAGCGCCTCGTCGCCCAGTGCGAGGCCCCAGTCGACGTCGATCATCGTGGCGCCGAGACCGGCCGACACCCCGCCACCCTCGGCAGGCGTCGATGCACGAGCGGTCAACCGCAGTCGGCGTCGCACCAGTCCTTTGGGCACGAGAATCGGTGCGCCGGACTGGGCGCACAGATCGAGCCCATCGACGAGCAACAGCGCGACCTCCTCGAGATCGAGCTCGACGCGCCCGACGGTGACGTCGTCGTCGAGCCGGCCCAACCCGGGAACGAGGGCTGCGAGGCGCAGGGCCAGGTCGCTCAGGAACCGTCGAGCCGGAGCGAGCGATCCGCCGCCCACCAGCGCGACAGCAGCGTCTGTCCCCTGCCACATCTCGTGCCAGGGCACGACCAACGCGGGATCGTCGAGCGAGACGACATCGAGCTCGAGGGTCCACGGCTCGTCGGGGTCGCCGCCGGGTACGAGCCGCCCACGACAGCCGATCGAGGCACTGCCCTCGACCCGACTGCGAACCTCGCTGAAGGCAGCGCTCAACGTGGCGAACGTGCCCTCGTGCCGCTCGCTCTCGCCGACGACGAGGCCTGACCCGTCGGAGAGCCCCGAGGTGACCCGACGCAGCGCGACCACGTGGGCCTGCCGCGAGCGCGGCAGTGGCGGCCGCCACCCCGCGGAGGCGAGGCCTCGGCGACATGCAGCATCGACGAGCTCGGCCATGATCGCCCGGCCGTCAGCGCCCCCACCGGCGACGACCACCGGGGGCATTGCGGCGACAAGCGCGTCGAGGCGCTCTTGCACCGGCGGCGTCTCGACCAGCTCCCACCGAGCCTGCCACCTGAGGCCGGTCGTCTCGAGGGCAGGCAGCGCCAGTCCGGCTACGGCGACATCGACCGCGAGCACCACGGCGGAGTGCAGCCAGCGCAGCGACGCGGACCAACGGGCCGTCGGATAGCGATCGACGAAGAGGTCCACCACCATCGCCGGCGGAGCGACCAGCGCCGTCGCATGCAGGGCGTCCTGGTCGGGCACGACGACCGTGACGGTGTCGAGGTCGGCTTCCCTGGTCGCCCACCACATCCCCAGGAAACCCGTTGCGAGGCGGCGGAGCTCCTCGCCGGACAGGGAACGGCCATCGTCCCAACCCCAGAAGGCCGCGCCGGCCTTCGTCCAGGTGACCTGGAGCGACGCCGTCGTCACTGCGTTCCGCTACCCCTGGCCCAGCTCGAAGGCATCGTGGAGCGCAACCGTGGCTCGGTCGACATCCACCTCGGCGATCACGCAGGAGATCCGGATCGCCGACGTCGAGATCATCTCGATGTTGACACCGGTGTTGGACAGGGTTTCGAACATCGTGGCAGCGACACCGGGATTCGAAGCCATACCCGCCCCGACGACGGACACCCTGCCGATCGAATCGTCGGTCGCCACCTTCTGCGCGCCGATGTGGGCGGCCATGTCGGAGGTGATCGTGGTGGCAGCCACCAGGTGCTCGCGTGGCACGGTGAACGAGATGTCGGTGACCCCGTGGTCGGACACGTTCTGGACGATCATGTCGACGTTCACGTTTGCGTCGGCGAGGGCCCGGAACAACTCGGCTGCGATGCCGGGCTTGTCGGGCACACCCGTGATGGTCACCTTGGCCTGGGACGTGTCGGGCACGACCGCCGAGATGATTGCCTTCTCCATGTCAGGTACCTCCTTGACGACCCAGGTGCCAGGCTCCCAGGTGAAGGCCGAGCGAACGTGCAGGGGCACGCCGTAGGCGCGAGCGACTTCGACGGACCGCATCACCGGCTTGGGACAGCCGACCGCCGTCATCTCGAGGAGCTCGTCGAAGCTGATCCGGGGGATCTTGCGGGCCGTTTCGCAGACCCGGGGGTCGGTGGTGAACACGCCCGAGACGTCGGTGTAAAGCTCGCAGGCGTCGGCGCCGAGGCCGTGCGCGAGCGCGACGGCAGTCGTGTCGGAGCCGCCGCGCCCGAGGAACGTCACGTCGTTGGACGTCGACACCCCCTGGGCGCCGGCGACGACAGCGACGCGCCCGGCATCGACCGTGGCGCGGACTCGGTCGGGACGGACCTGGAGGATCTTGGCGTTGCGGTGGTTGGTGTCGGTGAGGAAGCCCGCCTGGCTCCCGGTGAACGAGTCGGCGGGAATGCCCATGTCGTGCAGGGCCATGCACATCAGGGCGATCGCCTTGCGCTCGCCGGCGGTGATGAGCATGTCCATCTCCCGGCCGGGTTGGGTCTTGGAGACCTCGTTGGCCAGACGCAGCAGCTCGTCGGTTTCCTTGCCCATGGCACTCACGACGAGTACGACGTCGTCGCCGCGCGCGCGTGTGCGCCGGACGTGATCGGCTACCTCGCGCATGCGTTCGCCGTTGGCGACCGAGGTGCCTCCGAACTTCTGCACCACCAGAGCCACTGTGACACGCTATCGGGGACCTCGATCGTCCGGCGTCCGCCGCGCTCGTGAGGCACGGCCGCGAACACTGTTCTACGATCGGCGGCCGAGCGCGGGAGCGGCACGGGTGGATCTGCACAGGGTGGACATGCACAGGGTGGAACTGCATGAGCCGGAGGTGATCGGCGCAGCCTGGGGCCGTTGTCTGCCACTTTCCTCGAGCCATGACGAGGGGCTTGCTCATGCTCCGGCGGTCACCTCGGTCGCCGCGCTCGACGGGCACGGACCGGTCGATTCGATCGTGTCGATCGGCGACTTCGCCCGCACGGGCGACCTCGGTGCGCTGCTGCACCGTCTGCTCGAGCGCGCCGGCCCCGATACCGACCTGTTGTTCACCGAACCCACCGTCACCGGCGACGAACGCAGCGGGTCCCACGACATCACGGCGACCCTGTGGCGCTGCGGCTGGTCGGTCGTCGACTGCCACCGTGCCCGCGTCGGCCATGGCCGTCGGGCCCGGCACTACGTGTGGGGTCGTGCCCGTCCGACGCGTCGCTTCCACTCCACGGCTGGTTCCGGAGCCGAGAAGTGATCGAGCCGCCGCCGAGCGCATGGGAATTCCCTCCGGTCGACGACGTCGACGAGAGCGGGCTCGTGGCTGCCGGAGCTGATCTGGCTCCAGGCACGCTCCTGCACGCGTATCGGCTCGGCTACTTCCCCATGCCGCTCGAACGCGGTGGAGTCGTGGGATGGTGGTCGCCTGACCCTCGAGGCATTCTCGACCCCGGCAAGCTGGTCATCAGCCGTTCGTTGCGTCGGTCGCTGCGCCGCTACGACGTGTTCATCGACCGAGACTTCGAGGCAGTCGTGCGTCGCTGCGGCGATCCGAACCGACCATCGGGATGGATCACCGAACCGATCGTCGAGGCCTACTGCAGGCTGCACGCGCTGGGCTGGGCCCACAGCGTCGAGACGTGGAGCGACGGGGTCCTCGTCGGTGGGCTCTACGGCGTGTCGATCGGCGGGTTCTTCGCAGGTGAGTCCATGTTCGCGACAGCCCCGGACGCGTCCAAGGTCGCCCTCGTGGCTCTCGTCGACCAGCTCCGTGGCGTCGATGGAGCGCTCCTCGACGTGCAGTGGCTCACCCCTCACCTGGTGAGCCTGGGAGCCAGCGAGATTCCCCGCTCGGCATATCTCGACCGGCTCCACGTTGCGGTGAACTGTCCGGGCCCCCGCTGGCAGTGACGCACCCGACCGATCCGTCACGCTCGATGCGGCAGCGGGCATTGTTGAGCCATCCGGCCCTTGAGGTTGGGGCGGACTGACCGATGGAGCGACGATGAAGCAACAGGAGAGTACCCGTGCCGGGATGATCGTCGCCGTTCTCGGCATCGGTGTATCGATCGCCACCGGTTTCGCCGTGTCGGAGTGGCTCGGCGTCGTCGCCGGCACCGCCGCGCTGGCCGTCGCATATCTGGCGTCACTGATCGTCGGCCGCATGGCGCGGGCCGAACGGGCGACCACCGACCTCGCCGCGCAGGTCGCGCAGCTCGAGGCGGCCATCGCATCGCAGATCCAGGCCCGCATGAGTGCCGAGGAACAAGCACGGGCCGCCAATCTGCGCGCCGCCGATGCTGCGCTCCCCTCGTCGCTGAGCCGCAAGCTCGTCGCAGTCGACAGCCCGACGGCGCCACTCGTCGACGAAACGACCGGACTGTACGGCGAGGGTTACTTCCTGGCCACGGTCGAGCAGCGCATCAACGCGGCCCGCCGGCACCTCCGGCCCGTCGCGGTGGGGCTCCTCGAGGTGATCGTCGACCCGAAGGCAGACCCCATGGTGCATGTCGACCCGACCGTCGTCACCGCAGCCCTCAGCGAGACGCTCCGCGACGCCGACACCGCCTGCCGGCTCGGTGACGGTCGCTTCGCCATCATCCTCGAGGACACGCCCGAGAACGGCGCCATCTGGACAATCGAGCGTCTCCGGCGGCAGGTGTCCGATGCCGTCGAGAAGTCGACCATGTGGGCCGGCGTCGCCTGTTATCCCGCTCACGGGTTCGACAGCACCGAGATCCTCGCCCAGGCCGAGCAGGCCCTCACCGCGGCGCGCGACTGGCCCCAGGACCGTATCGAGGTCGCCGAAACCCGCTGAGGCTTCCGACCACTCAGCGCCAGCTGCGACCGGGCACCCGTTGGCCGCGGTCGTCGGCCCACCAACGCCCACTGAATCGCCACCTGGTGGGCACGGGTGCGGCTGCCTTCTCCTCGATCGGCGCCGGCCACAGCTCACCGAAGGCCGCGAGCATCACCGCCATCTCGACTGGGCTGGGCGCAGGCCTTACCGTGATGTGCTCAGGCGGCAGGTTCGCCGCCATTACAGCGGGATGATCCCGTGCTTGCGCCGGGGCAGCTCTTCGCGCTTGGTGCGAAGGGCGGCGAAGCCGGCGATGACCTTGCGACGCGTCTGGGCCGGATCGATCACGTCGTCGACATAGCCGCGCTCGGCGGCGATGTAGGGATTGGCGAACCGCTCGATGTAGTCGTCGACCAGTTCGGTCTTGCGGGCATCGGGATCGGCCGCCGACTGGATCTCTCGGCGGTAGATGATCTCGACCGCGCCCTGTGGCCCCATGACCGCAAGCTCGGCGGTGGGCCACGCGAAGGACAGGTCCGAGCCAACGGACTTGGAGTCCATCACGACGTAGGCGCCGCCGTAGGCCTTCCGCGTGATCACCTGGATGCGGGGCACGGTGGCCTCGCAGTACGCGTAGAGCAACTTCGCGCCGTGACGGATGATGCCGCCGTACTCCTGGTCCACGCCCGGAAGGAACCCGGGCACGTCGACGAGCGTGAGCAGCGGCAGGTTGAACGCGTCGCAGGTGCGAACGAACCGCGCCGCCTTGGAGGACGACTCGATATCGAGCACGCCGGCGAGCACGAGCGGCTGGTTGCCGACCACGCCGACGGGGTGCCCGTCGAGGAACGCGAACCCGCACACAATCGACGGTGCCCAGGCCGGGAAGTACTCGAGGAATTCTCCGTCGTCGACGATCGACTCGATGACCTGCTTCATGTCGTAGGGCATGTTCGACGTCGACGGCATGATCGCCGACAGCTCGGGGCACAGGCGCTCCGGATCGTCGGTCGGCGGGAACGACGGCGGTTCCTCGAGATTGTTCGATGGGAGGAACGTGAGCAACGTCTTGACGGCGTCGAGCACTTCCTCTTCGGAGTTGCGCACGAACGTGGCCACACCGGACTTCGAGGCGTGGCTGCCCGCGCCGCCGAGCTCCTCGAGGGTCACCTCCTCACCGGTGACGGTCTTGACGACGTCCGGGCCGGTGATGAACATGTGCGACTTCTCGCGCACCATGAAGATGAAGTCGGTCATCGCGGGGCTGTAGACGGCACCACCGGCGCACGGACCGAGGATCACGCTGATCTGGGGGATGACGCCCGAGGACTTGACGTTGCGGTGGAAGATGCCGCCGTAGCTGTCGAGGCTGACGACGCCCTCCTGGATTCGGGCGCCAGCGCCGTCGTTGAGGCCGATCATCGGTGCACCCGTGCGCAGGGCGAGGTCCATGACCTTGTGGATCTTCTCGGCGAACACCTCGCCGAGCGCGCCCCCCATGACGGTGAAGTCCTGGCTGAACACGAAGACCTTTCGACCATCCACGGTTCCCCATCCGGTGATGACCCCGTCGGTGTAGGGACGGCTCTCGAGCCCCGCCTCGTGGGCGCGATGTCGCGCGAGCATGTCGAGCTCGTGGAACGAACCCGGGTCGAGCAGATACTCGATGCGCTCACGCGCGAGCATTTTGCCCTTCTCGTGTTGGCGGTCGACGGCCCGCTGGGGGCCGGCGTGCAACGCCTCTTGCTTGCGACGCTCGAGGTCGTCGAGCCGTTCCTGCATCGTGTGCTCAGCCATGACGGGCGCAACAGTACCGCAAGAGTGCCCGGAAACTCCTAGGAGAACATCCAGGAATCCTGCCCGGGGCGAACGAGGCCCGAAGCCCGCCGGGGCGAGACCCGGGCTTGGTCATGGCGGCGGCGTCGCACCCCACGGCTCGTCATCGCCGGGGGGCACCCATGGGGCGGCGACCGAGCCGAATGCACCGACCGCGGCCTCGGCGCCCGCGATCCACGCAGCGAGCCCCGGGTTGCGTTCGTACCAGTCGTAAGGCGCCCACAGCTCGTCACCGAAACGGTCGTCGGCCACGGACTTGACCTGCTCGGCGAATGGCGGTGGCAACGCCCACTGGTCGCGAATCATCCGCGCATTGCGGTACAGGAAGTCGTGACGGAGGCACGCATCGGCGGCGCTCGCCGGAATCGGGCCGCTGCACCCGTCCGCGGTCCAGTCGAGGTGCGGGCGGGTCACCGGCCCACGGCCCCGGGCGACCAGGAACTCGTCGAGGGGCATGGTCGCGAAGGCGTCGAGATCCAGCAACAGCGCGAGTCGCCCGGGGGTGATGATCACCTCGTGCTCGAGCGCGGCGGCAACGAACGGGTGGAGAGCCCGGAAGCGCCGTCGAGCGTCGCGGTCCGCGCTCAGACGAGCGCGAGCCGCCGACGCTCGGGTCGATGTCGGTGCCAGCACGAGTGCCTGTGCGCGCGCCGCAGCGACGTCCGCCTGGAACGAGGCAGCGTCGAGCCACGCCTCCCGGCTCACGCCGCCCCACAGAGGATCAGTCGGCGAGCCTAGCGCCTCCAGCTGGGCGACCTGGCTCCGCAGGCGATCAAGCTCCTCGGCCCTGCGAGCGCTTGCGGCAGGCACGAACCGGCCGGGAGCGGAGCCTGGCGACTCGAGCTCGACGATGCGTGCCGCCAGCGGCGCGATGATCGCCGCCAACACCCCCGAGGGCTCCTCCCCCAGGTATCGCTCGACGATCGTCTCGTCGACCACCACCGGAGCGAACGTCAGCACCGGTTGCCGGTGGTCGATCCGGTGCCACGCGTCCCGGTCGGCGAACTCGAAGGCGAGCGCCAGCCGTCGGAGCCGCTCAGCGAGCACCGAGGCCGCCTCGGCCTCGGTGCGCAACGTCACGGCGGACGGAAACCGCAACGGGGCAGACGCCGACGGCGCCAAGGCGGCAGCGGCGTCGAGCGCGGCGTCCAGACCGCGCATGAGCCCCATGGCTGTCGCCCACCCCTCGTCGAGCACCGCGGCGAGCGCTCGCAACCGCAGCGGCGACGCCGAGATCGTCGTCACCGGTCGAGGAGAGGCCCGGCATCGGCCGCCCCGCCGCCGATGACGTTCCGCACTGTCGAAGCACACGTCTCGAGCGCCGCATCGAACGCACGGAGCACCGCCCAGTGGCGTTCGAGTTCGGCCTCTGCGACGCGACGCGCCTGTCCCGACCACGTGTCGAACGCCGCCACCGCGCGTGACCGCTCGGCTGCGTTCAGATCCGCGATCACCGCACGTGCAAGCCGGACCTGAAGGAGCAGATCGGCTGTCGCTCCGTTGTCGAGTCCGAGCTCAAGTGCCACCAGGCCACCCCGACATCGTCGCCTCCGTTCGAGACCGTGAAAGGCGGGGAAGACATCGAGAATGTACGAAAGATGACGAAGGGCCGCAACCCCTGGTGTCATGACGCACCGAAGCGCCCCGGTCAATCCAGGGGAGCGGGCTCCTCGACCACGACACGGAGCGTCGTGAGCTCGGGATCGGCCGCCCCCACGATCGCAGCACCATCGCCGCGCAGGCGCTGCGCCTCCTTGAGCGTGCCGATCTCGACGACCTCGCCGGGCACGATCATCGGGATGCCCGGCGGGTACGGGATGACGAACTCGGCAGCGACCCGTCCAGCCGCCTGGTCGATGGGTACCACCACGGTCCGAGCCTGCGCGGCACGGCGGGGGGAGAGGGCCACCTCCGGCTCGGGGAGCATGCTGGCGGAAGCGACGGTCGTGGCGGTGGGGATCGCCCCGGTGCGCACCGCCTGCGACACCGCGCCCAAGGACTCGAGCAGTGCTTCGGTCGTCGTCGGATCGTCGCCGAGTGTCAGCGAGCAGATGATCCGTCGCGCGTCGGCGAACTCCGGATTGACCCCGTGGTCGGAGCGCAACGACGCCGCGACCTGCCAACCGGTGACGTGGAGGGCACTGACGTCGATGACCAGCTTCGTGGGGTCGATCGCGTCGATGCCGCCGATGCCCAGGATCTCCTCACCGACCACGTGCAGCCCGGCGATGGCGTCCACAGCTGGCCGGACGTCGCGAGCCAGGGCCACGACCTGAGTCCACAGCTCGTGGCCCTGATCGGCCATGTGGGCACAGGCCAGATCGAGCGATGCCAGCAACAGCGCCGACGGCGACGACGACTGCAGCATCGCCAGGGCGCCGTTGAGGCGAACCCGATCGACGCGCGTTCCGCGACTGTGCATCATCGACGACTGCGTCAGCGACGACAACGTCTTGTGGGGGCTGTGCACCACCACATCGGCCCCGGCGGCCAGTGCGGGTGTCGGGAGGCCATCAGCGAACACGAAGTGCGTGCCGTGGGCTTCGTCGACGACGAGCGGGACGTCGAGGCTCTCGGCGATCTCCAACCACGGCTCGAGATCCACGCAGAAGCCGTAGTAGGTGGGCCGGGTCACGTGCACCATCGCGATGCGCGAGCCCCGCTCGGCGACGATCCGCCGGGCCGTGGCCACATCGGCGCCGAAGAAGCCGTCGAGCGCCTCGAAGTGCACGGGCGGCACGTACCGAGGGTGGGCGCCACTGAGGGTCAGCCCGGCGTACACGCTGCGGTGCGATCCTCGCAGCACGAGCGCCTCGTCGTCATCGGTCGTCGTGGCGAAGACCGCCGCCAGGTTGCCCACGGTGGCACCGTTGACGAGGAACCAGGACGCATCGGCGCCGAACAACTTGGCGGCCCGCCGGTGCGATTCGGCCACACCACCTTGGGCGGCGTGCAGGTAATCGAAGCCGGCCAATTCGGAGACATCGAGGGCAATCGTGCCCGAGCCCAGGACCTCGTGGGCCAGCGCTGAGGCCCCGCGACCACCCTTGTGACCGGGCATATGGAACGAATATCGCTCGGCACGGCGTGCCGCGAGGACCTCCTCGGTGATCGATCCTGCAAGCGGGTCGTGGTCGGGCGTGTGGATCAATTCAGCCTCCTCGAGGGGGCGCGCCGCGGTCAGCTCTGCATGTCAGGCAGCAACCTCGGACAAGATGACGGGACACAATTGGCTCCGAAGGAGGAGAAAGGGGCCGCAGCCGGAGAACCCGGGTGCGGCGCCACTGGTGGTCATCCACCTCGGCGCGTCGGAAAGTGTACCCGACAGCAGCGATCGCTGCGTGCACGACCGACACCGATGCGTGCGGATTGGGCCGCGAGAACTCCTGGAGGGACCTGGCGTCACCAGCCGAGTGCAGCAGGGGCGTCCGCCGGGACGATGGGCGCCGTGGGCGACACGGCAGCGACCGGTTCGTACCGCGCGCCCAGCGACGGTCTGGGGTCGGGTTCGCCACGGTTGGGCCACATTGCCATCGCCCGTTCGGTCTGCGCCGTGATGGTCAGCGACGGGTTGACGCCGAGGTTGGCGCTGATCGCCGACGCGTCGGCGACGTGGAGACCGGGATGGCCGAACACCCGCTGGTACGCGTCGATCACGCCGGTGGCCGGGTCGTCGCCGATGCATGCACCCCCCAGGACGTGTGCGGTGGTGGGGACGTCGAGCAGCACTTCGTTGAGCGCGCTCGCGGGCACGCCGCCCATGATGTCGGCAGCGAGGCGGGCCGCCTCGTTGGCCTCGGGGATGTAGGACGGGTTCGGTGCCCCCTCGCCCTGCTCGGTGGTGAGCCTGACGCCGCCGTTGCGTCGGCGCCGCCAGGTCACGGTCAGGCTGTTGTCGTGGCTCTGCATGACGAGCAGGATCAGGGACCGTTCCGACCAGCGACGGACCGAAAGGCTGCGAAGGAACGCCAGCGGGTGCCGAGCCACCTTGCCGAGGAACCTGACCTGCCGGGGGAGACGCCCTCCTCCGTCGACGAGGACCGTCGACAGCAACCCCATGGCGTTCGAGCCCTTCGGGTACCTGACCGGCTCGATGTGTGTGCGGTCGTCGGGGTGTATCGACGAGGTGATCGCGAGACCGGTCGAGTAGTCCTGCCGAACCGGGCCCAGCGTCTGCGCCCCGATGAGCGCTTCGGAGTTCGTGCGGACCCGAACCCCGAGGCGCGAGGAGATCCCGCCGAGGCGACCCCGCTCCTTCATCGACGCGAGCAGTCCCAAGGTGCCGAGCACCCCGGCGCTGCACACGACCTGCTCGACCCGCACCTGCTCACGCCGCCTGCGGAACCAGGCTCCGGAACGCTGAGCGGTGAGCTCGTACCCTCCCGCTTCGAGCGGGACCACATCGGTGACCTGCCGTTCGGGCCGAACCTCGGCCCCGTTCGCCTCGGCCAGGTAGAGGTAGTTGCGATCGAGGGTGTTCTTGGCGTTGTGGCGGCACCCGACCATGCAGGCGCCGCATTCCCGGCATCCCGTCCGCGACGGTCCGGCGCCCCCGAAGTACGGGTCGGCAACCTCCTCGCCGGGTGCCCCGAGGAAGACGGCCACATCGGTGGCTCGGTACGTGTCCGCCACGCCAAGACGATCGGCAACGGCGCGCATCACCTGATCCGCAGGGGTGTCGTCAGGCGCCGGAGCCGCGCCAAGCATCCGACGAGCCTGGTCGTAGTAGGGGGCCAGCTCGGACCGCCAGTCGGTGATCCCGGCCCACTGGGGGTCCGACCAGAACCCCTCGAATGGTTCGTACAGGGTGTTCGCGTACACGAGCGACCCACCGCCGACCCCGGCGCCGGACAGGACCAGCACGTTGCGCAGCAGCGTGAGGCGCTGGATGCCGCGCAGCCCCAGGCGCGGGAAGAACAAGAACCGGCGCAGGTTCCAGTTCGACCGCGGAAAGTCGTCGGCGCCGAAGCGGCGACCCGACTCGAACACGATGACCCGGTACCCCTTCTCGGTGAGGCGCATCGCGGTGACCGACCCCCCGAACCCACTCCCGATGACCGCGACGTCGTAGTCGAAGCTCACTCCGCTCGCCATGGGCCGCACGCTAGTGCCGGCGGTGCTGCACCGTCCTGTCCGGGGCTACCGTCGTCATGTGGACCTTCCCGTGATGCCTCCGGTGCTGCCGATGCTGGCCAAGGCCGTGCACGAGCTCCCAACTGCCGCCGACGGCGCGCTCGTCTTCGAGCCGAAGTGGGACGGCTTCCGCTGCATCGTGTTTCGCAACGGCGACGAGGTCGAGCTCGGCAGCCGGAACCAGCGCCCGTTCACCCGCTACTTCCCCGAGCTGGTCGAACCGATTCGCCGGTTCCTGCCCCCACGATGCGTCGTCGACGGAGAACTGGTCGTGCCCGGGTCCGGTGGACTCGATTTCGACGCGCTGGGCCAGCGCATTCATCCGGCGCCATCACGGGTGAAGCTCCTCGCTGCCGCCACGCCGGCCAGCTTCGTGGCCTTCGACCTCCTGGCGCTCGGCGAACGCGACCTGCGCACCGAGCCGTTCGAGGAACGCCGTCGGCTCCTGGCCGAGATCGCCGGCTCCTTCGGGCCGCCCCTCCTCCTCACGCCGAGCACTACCGACCGCGCCGTCGCCCAAGAGTGGTTCGATCGGTTCCAGGGGGCCGGTTTCGACGGGGTCATGGCCAAGCCGGCCGACGGCGCCTACATCGAGGACAAGCGGGTGCAGTTCAAGGTGAAGAAGGAGCGCACCGCCGATTGCGTCGTCGCCGGGTATCGCATCCACAAGTCCGGCGACGGCATCGGCTCACTCCTGCTCGGCGCCTACGACGACGATGGGCAGTTGCACCACCTCGGCGTGGCCAGCTCCTTCAAGGCAGCAGACCGACCCCCGCTGCTGGAGCAGCTGTCCGAACTCCGCCTGGTGGACATCACCGAACACCCCTGGAGCAGTTGGGCGGCCCAGACGGCCGAGACCGCCGACGGGCGGATGCCGGGGGGCCCGAATCGCTGGAACGCGCACAAGGACATGAGCTGGGTTCCCATCGATCCGGTACTCGTTGCCGAGGTCCGGTACGAACACGCGACCGGGGGCCGTTTCCGCGGCGTGGCCCGGCTCAGTCGGTGGCGCCCCGACCGTGATCCCCGAAGCTGCCTGGTTCACCAGCTCGACCACGGCGTCCCCGACGAGATCCACACTCTGTTCTCAGCCGGGCCCGTCTCCCCCGAGCCCTTCTCGCCCGGCTCACCTCGCTGACCCGACCCGCCACCGCCAGAGTCGAAACCCCGGCCCGCGGCGTGACTCGGTGCCTGGCACCAACCCTCAGCAACCCTCAGCGAAGGACGCCGGTGGCGCTCGTGGGGGTGAAGCGCACCACGAGACGCCGATCGTCGACCATCGCCTGGTTGAACTCGTCCCAGTTCGGGTGGTCCTTGCCCTGCACGTCGACGAGCAGGCTGCCCAGCTCGGCGCACACCGCGTCCCCGGGCTCCTCGGCAACCGGGGAGAGCTCGACGGTGCCGTCGAGCGCCACGTACGCCCATTCGTCGGGGGCGGTCACGTGCAGGATGGCGCGCGGATCACGCCTGAGGTTCTTCGTCTTGGCCCGGTCGGTCGTCACCGAGATGCGAGCCACGCCGTCACGAATCGCGTAGACGATGTCCGAGGACTGAGGCCGGCCGTCGTTGCGAAGCGTGATCAGCACCCCGCTGTGCCGACCGGTTGCCCACTGCAATGCTTTCGAGAGTTCCATCTCCCCACCGTAGGAGCCCTGGCTCGGGCGCGCATGGTTCAGGGCGACGTTGCCGAGGGCTTCCGGCGCCGTGCGATGGCGTGGGCCCGAGCAACCTGGCGTTCCGCATCGATCGTCGCGGCCAGCTCGGGGAAGTCACTGCCTGGCCCCTGCCACTGGAGCTCTTCGATGGAACCGAAGGTGGGCGCGTCGTACTCCAGCGTCGCGATGCGACGGAACAACAGCGCCTCGTCGAAGTGCTCCTGAAGGGTCAGTGCGAGCTTCGCGGCACCGCGGACCGCTACGTCCCACTGGCCTGGTGCCGCGGGGATGTCCTCGAGGTGGTGGTATCGCGCCAGCACCGTCGACGCCGACTTCGCCCCCCAGCCGGGCAAACCCGGGAAGCCGTCGGCAGTGTCGCCGACCAGACCGAGGAAGTCGGGGATCGAGTCGGGCTCGACCCCGAACTTCTCGACGACGCCGGCGAAGTCGACGACCTGCTGCTTGCGGCGGTCGTATTGCACGATGTGACCGTCGGCGGTGACGCACTGACCGAGGTCCTTGTCCGGGGTGCAGATCAGGACCTGCTCGACGCGAGGGTCAGCAGCGGCGCGCCGAGCTGCCGCGCCGAGCGCGTCGTCGGCCTCGTATTCCACCATCGCGAAGACGGTGAAACCGGCGGCCTCGAGCACGTCTTCGAGGAGCTGGAACTGCCCGAGGATCTCGGGTTCCATCCCCGAGCTGTCCTTGTAGCCCTCGTAGAGATCGTTGCGGAAGGACTCGACCACGTGATCGGTGGCGATCCCGACGTGGGTTGCCCCGTCCTCGAGCAAGCCGAGCATGCTGCTGAGCACCCCGCGCACCGCTCCGACTTCACGGCCGGACGCGTCGAGATGCGACGGTGCGCCGAAGTGGTGACGGAACAGCTCGTAGGTGCCGTCGACCAGGTGCACCTGCACCGTCGCTACTCCTGCACGAGCTCGATGAGCGTGCCGAAGGAGCCCTTGGGATGAATGAACGCAACCGTCGTGCCCCGGGATCCGGGGCGGGGCGCCTCGTCGATCGCACGCGCACCTGCGGCGATCATGGCGGCCAACGCCTCGGCGCAGTTCTCGACGCGGTAGCCGACATGGTGCAGCCCCTCGCCCTTGTTGGCGAGAAACTTGGCGATCGGCGAATCCTCACGGGTGGCCGTGGTGAGCTGGATGTAGCTGTCGGCTACCTTCAAGAGCGCTTCCTCGACGCCGTCGCGTTCGACGACCTCGCGGTGGTGCACTTCGGCGCCGAACGCGGCCCGGTAGTAGGCGATGGCTGCTTCGAGGTCGTGGACCGCGATGGCGACGTGATCGATTTCCGTCAAGAGCATTTGGCATTACTCCTCATGAACTCCGCCGAGGTTGCCGACAGGAAGTATGGGTCGATGATCCCATCTGCCCCCTGTTGTTGACCAACTGCATCGGTGATGCACCACGCCGACCTCGTGAAGATACCGACCGATACAGTCGGTGGTGTCGGAGCGATCAGGCGGGGACACATGTCGTCCGCGACGACCCGAACGGGTCCGGGGCGAGGAGAAAGGATCCATGAGATGGCGCTGACTCCCGACGAGATTCGCGCGAAGGCCTTCCCGCAGGTGAAGAAGGGCGGGGTTGACGAGATCGAGGTCGCTGAGTTCCTCGATGCCTTGGCGAACGAAGTCCAACAGCTGAACCAGCAGGCCGATGCGGCGTTGCAGCAGCTGGCACAGGCCCAGAGTGAAGCCGCCGCGGCTCGCCAGGTGGCCGAGCAGGCAACGGCGCAGGTGGTCCATGCACCGGCCCCGGTCGCCACCGGTGTCGGTTCACGCGTCGACGCGGTCCTCGAGGCCGCGCAGCAGTCCGCGGATGCCATCGTCGCCGATGCCGAGACCTACGCGGCCAAGCAGCGCAAGGACGCGGATGTCAATGTCGAGATCGTCCGCCGTGACGCCGACGCCTATGCCGCCGCCACCCGCAGCGAGGCCGACACCTACGCGGCGCAACTCCGGGCCCAGGTGGACGAGCTCCGCCGCACCACCGAGGAGCAGGCGGCCACCTTCCGCGAAGAGACGGTTGCCTACGCGGCCAAGCTCCGCCAGGACGCCGAGGTCTCCATCGAGACCACGCGTCGCCAGGTCGAGGCCAAGACCCGCGCCGACTACGGGCAGATGATGCAGGACGCGAGCACGCGGCTCCAGGACGTCCGCGCCGCAGAACGTCTGCTGCTCGACACGATCGGCGCCTCCGCCGAGGAGCTCGACCGGGCTCGGAACCGGCTCAGCGAGCTCGTTGCCGGCCATGACGACGAAGACGAGGCAGGCGCGGCGGCGCCGTCGATCGAGCTGCCTTCGGCTCCCTCTCAGATCC
>JAHECR010000039.1 GCA_024641655.1 Acidimicrobiaceae bacterium | reverse complement strand
GGGCTTTTGTGGTGGCGGGGGCAGGATTTGAACCTGCGACCTTCGGGTTATGAGCCCGACGAGCTACCAGACTGCTCCACCCCGCGGTGAGCTGCTAAGTATGCCGACGTTCGCCCGAATAGACAACTTCATCGTGACGGGAAACGACGGCGATGTTGCGTCCGGACCGCTTTGCCTCGTAGAGCGCATCGTCGGCGAGCTTGACCACCGCCGCCTCGTCCACCCAAACCGACGAACCGGGCTGGCCGGCCACATAGACGCCGCCTGCGGAGACGCCCACGTCGAAATGACCCGGCAGGCTGGCGGCCGCCAGGCCCATCTCGAGTCGGAGCCGTTCGACCGCGGCCTCGAGCTCTTCGACCGAGGCCGGCTGCAGGACGATCACGAACTCGTCACCGCCGATACGGGCGAACAGCTCCTCGGTGCGCACTGCGGAGGCGCCGGCGTTGGCAACCGCCTGCAGCACCGCATCACCGGCCTGGTGCCCGTGTTCGTCGTTGACACGCTTGAAGCCGTCGAGATCGAAAATCGCGAGCCCGAGGCCGAGGGTCCCGCCCCGTGCGAGCCGAGCGACGCCGGCACGCAGCTCGGTGACGAATGCCGCCCGGTTCGGCACCCCCGTCAGCGGATCGCTCAGCGAGAGCCCGGCCAGGCGGGCGTTCTCGGCACGGAGCTGGGCGAGCTCGCGTTCGGCGGAGTCGAGCTGCGACTGCGCATGGATGGCGGAGTCGAGGTAGTCCTGCTTGGCGTCGACGATGAGGGCATCGAGTTTGGCCCCACTGTCCACTCCCAGTTGTTGGTTCGTGCGGCGCAAGGCGAGCCGGAAGTCGCCCCAGAACTCGAGCAGCCCGTCGGGGTCGATCCCCCATTCCATCGCAGGTCGCTCGATCACATCCAACACGCGTTCGCGCGACGCCAATCCGTCTGCGATGACCGTACCGAAGCCGAGCGACGCGCCGAAGATGTCGTTGCGACGGCCCAACCGCTCGTCGGTCGAGAGCCTGCGAGACTGCACGCCGGCACGAATGGCTTCGGGGATCCTCCACTGCTCGAGCAGATGCAGTCCCAGCTCGCCACCGTCGATACCGAGGGCGACGCGTTGTTCGCGTAGGCCGGGCAACCTGCCAAGATCGTCATGGAGCGCCCCGAACTCCTCGGGGACCGCGTACAAGAGCGCGAGCTCACCGACATAGGAGAGCAGCCCGGCGGTGAGGGCCTCCTCGTCGCGACCGGTCCCGAGTCGCACGGAGAAGCTCCGCGCCGCCGAACCGGCCACGACGCTCGCGCCGATCGTGGACCCGAGAGCTTCGGAGGGAACGACGTTCGACCAGAGATCACCGAGCACGGCGAAGCCGACGCCGATCATCTTGAGCGCCCGCAGACCGAGGATGGCCGCGGCCCGCGTGACATCGGTGACCGGTTCGCGGGGCGCGTAGAACGGCGAGTTGGCCACCTGCATGATGCGCGTGACCAGCCCGGGATCGGGGTTCGCAGCCCGAGCCACGTCGCGCGCTCCCGCAGAGGGGTCGTCGCACAGGCGGATGAACTCGATCGTCGAGCCGGGGAGCGACGGCAGCCGCTCGAGCGCGTATGCGGCGACACGCGCCGAACTTGGATGTTGGCCGGAGTGGGACATTGGGGACCTCGCCCCACCCGATCGGCACGGAGTCTCTGCTGTTGAGGGTCAGCGGATCAGCACGACCGGGTCTCTGGCAACCCTCTCAGCTCGCCCCCACCGACGGCCGCGGCCGAGCGAGGTTCAGCGGCGGCTCATGATCCGCAGGATGTACCAGAACATGGTCATCATCGAGCTGAACAGCTGCACCGCAGCCGCGACGTAGGCCTGCTCGGGGTACACCCTCAGGATCTGCTGCGTGCTGTAGAGGATCGAAGCGCCCATGAGGGCGACCATGCCGACGGAGAACCAGGTTCCGAGGTTCGCGCCGAAGATCACCGCGCCGACGATCAGCACGAGTGCGGCGACGCCGCCCCACATGATCAGCGGGCGAATGAAGCTGAGATCACGGCGAGTGGTCCAGGCAACGGCACTCAGGCCGGCGAACCCGATGGCGGTGATGACGGCCGCTCCCCACACGCTGCCGGCACCATCGGTGTTGAACACCGAGTACAGGAAGGGTGCGAACAACAAGCTGTAGAGCCCGGCCTGGCCGAACAGCCCCGCGTACTGGCGGCCGGGGTTGTCGAGGTCGACGGTCGCCTGGGTGGCCAGCCAGCTCCCGACCATGAACACACCAAGCACGAGCAGCCAAGTCCCGCCGCCCCTGCTCAGAAGCGAGTGGAGTGCCTCGGCGGCACCAGTGGCGAACAGGAGCGTCTCGGCCGCGACGAACACGCCGAGGGCCAAAGCGATGTGTTGGTACACCTTGACCATGAAGGTGACACGGTCGGACTCCGGCAGGGTGATGACCGGGGCCTGCTGTGGTGCTGCGTAACTCAAGGGGGCACTCCTCTCATGCACCGGGAGCGGCGCGGTTGCGCTCGCCGTACCGATGTTGACCTCAAGGGTAGCCCTCACGACAGCAGTCCGGCAGCGCGGACCGGACTATTTTGAGCGATCGCTTGACTCATTCGATTGCTCATGTCTATTGTTCTGGACATCGTCCGGCACCGCCCCCCGAGTGCATCTGGAGCCCCCGACATGAGCCTCATAACCGTCGCCGAGTCCCTCCCCCAGGTCCCTGATCGGTTCGACTGGACCGACCTGGCCCTCTGCAAGGGCAAGACCCACCTGTTCTTCGCTCCTCCCCGGGAGCGGCCCTCACGGCGCCGGAAGCGAGAAACCCTCGCCCGCGCCTACTGCAACGTCTGCCCCGTCGCCGAACCCTGCATGCAGACCGCCCGAGTCAACCGCGAGAACGGTCTCTGGGGCGGCGAGAACGAAGAAGAGCGGGCGCGCGCCGGCTTCACCCCACGCGCCACCGAGCGCCGGTCGGTGGCCACCGCCGCACGTGAGGCGCGAGACGACTACGACGCCGGCGACGAGTCCGCACAAACCGACAGCGAGTTGCAGCCGACCTCCTGAGCGCAGACCCTGGACGCCAGACACGACGTTGTTGCCCCGGATGGGGCGCTACCGTCGTGAGGTGACCGACCTCTGCATCGATGCCGACGACGTCCGTCGCGCCGCGCAAACCATCGCCGGCGACATCGTCCACACGCCCACCAGCCCCTCGAAGACGCTCTCGCTTCTCACCGGCGTCGACGTATTCGTCAAGTTCGAGAACCTACAATTCACGGCGTCGTTCAAGGACCGGGGCGCAGCGAACAAGCTTCGCGGTCTCGACGAAGTCCAGCGCGACGCCGGGGTGATCGCCGTCAGCGCCGGCAACCATGCCCAAGGTGTCGCATACCATGCCGGTCGACTCGGCATCCCGGCCACCATCGTGATGCCCACATCGGCGCCGTTCACCAAGGTCGGCCACACCGAAGCCCTCGGCGCGACGGTGATCCAAGAGGGCGCCACGTTCAGCGAAGCGGTCACCGTCGCGGAACGGGTGGCGCTCGAGCGGCACCTCACCTGGGTGCACCCCTATGACGACCCGGCGGTGATCGCCGGCCAGGGCACCGTGGCCGTTGAGTTACTGACCGACGTGGCCGACATCGACACGATCCTGATTCCCACCGGTGGCGGTGGACTCCTGGCGGGGATCGCCACCTACGCGCGTGCGGTGTCCCCCGAGATCGAGATCGTCGGTGTGCAGTCGGAGGTCTACCCGGGCATGGTGGCCGCGCTCGCGGGCCGCAGCCTCGAAGTGACCAGCACCGACACCCTCGCCGACGGTATCGCCGTCAAGACGCCCGGCACCCGCACGGTACCCATCGTGCGGGCACTCGTCGACGACGTCATCACCGTGCCCGAAGCGGCCATCGAACGTTCGGTCTCGATGTTCCTCGAGATCGAAAAGACCGTGGCCGAAGGCGCCGGCGCCGTCGGGCTCGCGGCCTTGCTCGAGCACCCGGACCGCTGGCGCGGGCGACGCGTCGCGCTCGTGCTCTCCGGTGGCAACATCGACACCCGCGTGCTCGCGTCGGTGCTGATGCGCGAGCTCGTGCACAGCGGACGCATCACCAGCCTCCGCATCGCCGTCCCCGATCTGCCAGGCAAGCTTGCCCCCATCGTGACCGCGCTCGCGGCCGTCGGCGCCAACGTCATCGAGATCGACCACCGCCGACTGTTCGACCCCATCTCGGCGCGCAGCACCAACGTCGACGTCGTCATCGAGACACGCGACCGACACCACGCCGCTGCAGCCAAAGCTGCGATTCAGGCCGCCGGATATCGCGTCGAACCCAACCCGATCTGAGAGCCGGCGACTACCGTGCCGGTATGACCACCCTCGTCCTCACCGTCATCGGCGACGACCGCTCCGGACTCGTCGAGGCCCTGTCGAGCGTTGTCGCTCGGCACCACGGCAACTGGGAACGAAGCCGGATGGCCGAGCTGGCGGGCAAGTTCGCCGGCATCGTCCTCGTGAGCGTGCCCGACGGCAACGCCGAGGCGCTCACTGCGGACCTCGCACCGTTGAGCGCGCAGGGCTTGCTCGACGTCACCGTCGAACGCGGGGCACCCGAACGCCGCAGCGATGGTGCCCGGTTCTCGCTCCACCTCCTCGGCACCGACCAACCGGGGATCATCCGGGAGATATCCGCTGCGCTCGCGGCGCGCTCGGTCAGCATCGCCGAGCTCCGCACCGAAACTCGCGAGGCGCCGATGGCCGGAGGCATGCTCTTCGAGGCCGACGCGTTGCTCGAAGCCCCTCACGGCGTGTCCGGCGACGACCTGCGAGCGGTCCTGGAGGACCTCGCCACTGCCCTGATGGTCGACATCGAACTCGAGTAGTCCCACCTCTGGCGCCTGGCACATGCCCGGCACCGGGTGCTCAACGGTACGCGAGGTCGAGCAGCCAACGGCGCAACACGGCGGCGCCTGCGGGGTCGCGGGTGATCTCGTGCGCACCGCCAGGAATGCGGTGCAGCTCG
This sequence comes from Acidimicrobiaceae bacterium, assembly GCA_024641655.1. Taxonomy (GTDB): domain Bacteria; phylum Actinomycetota; class Acidimicrobiia; order Acidimicrobiales; family UBA8592; genus JAHECR01. The sequence goes on along the minus strand of JAHECR010000039.1, from coordinate 25,535 downwards.
GATCCGGCGATGCCGGCGTGCAGCTGGGCGCCGAACTCGAACGGCACGATGTCGTCGGCGTCGCCGTGCACGATGCACGTCGGCATTCCGAGGGCACCGATCTCGCCCAGGCGCGGGTACAGGTCGTGGCCCGCCAACGCGGCCCAGTTCAAGACCGCGCCGGACCACTGCCGGTAGAGCTCGTCGTCGTCGACTGCACCGGCGAGCGCCAGCAACGGTTCCGGGTCGACTCCCAGCACCTCGGCGCGGACCACCGCCTGCTCGACCAAACCGGCGCGAATGTCCGCTGCTCGATCGCGGTACACCGCGGCCGCGCCCCGCCGCTGCACATCGTCGACGATGGCCATGCGTCCGGTCACCTCGTCGATCCGCGCCAGCACGCCGGGTGGATACGAGCCACCGAAGCCTGTCGGACTCGGGCTCATGATCGCTGCACCGGTGTTCGGCAGTCCCAGCGCATACACCCGATCCGGCCACGCCAACGCGAACAAGAGCGCGACCGGCCCTCCAGCAGAAGATCCGATGATCACCGCCCGGTCGATCCCGAGCGCGTCGAGGAGGTGAAGCGCGTCGTCAGCATGGTCGGCGAGGTCGAACGGTTCGAACACATAGCTCGACGCGCCCGCGTTCCGGCGCGAATATCGCACCAGCCGAATGGGGTCCCCTGGCTCGAGGACCAGGTCGAACCACGGCGGCCGTCCGAGGACCGTCGTGACCGGCCCGCCGTAGCCGCCGTGGATGAACAGCACCGGGAGCCCGGCTGGCGGCCCCCACAGGTCGACTTCGAGCGTGATGCCCGACGCCAGCTCGACGAACGAAGGCGTCGGCGACCACGAAGCCATGTCAGCTGCGCTCGCTCGGGGGCGACACCGTCAACTCAGCGCTCCGGCAACTCAGAGCTTGGAGATGATCTCCTGCGCGTGCTCACCGACGCGTGGTCGCTTGAACACATGCGCGATGACCCCGGTCTCATCGATCAGGAAGGTCGTGCGCTGGAGGCCCATGAAGGTCTTGCCATAGTTCGTCTTCTCACCCCACACGCCGTACTTCTCGATGATCTTGCGGTCGGGGTCTGCGACCAGGGGGAAGTTCAGCTCGTGCTTACCGGCAAACTTGGCATGGCTGTCGTTGCCATCGGGGCTCACGCCGATGACCGACACGTCGTGCCCCGCAAGCAGCGACAGGTTGTCGCGCAGATTGCACGCCTGGGTGGTGCAACCCGGGGTGCTGTCCTTCGGGTAGAAGTACAGCGCAACCTTCCTGCCTTTGTAGTCCTTCATCGCGATCTTCTGGCCGTCGAAGGTCTTGGCGGTGAAGAGCGGCGCCTTCGCGCCGACCTCGAGGGGCTGTGGTTTGTCTGCCATGGCGCCAGCCTACGGGGACCTCGCGCATCAAAGGAAGCCCACCGCACCACCGACGAAGCCCACCCCACCACGGGTCGGTGCCCGTCGCTGACCACACGGGCCGCGTCAACGACGAGCACCCCACCACCGACGAAGCCCACCCCACCACGGGTCGGTGCCCGTCGCTGACCACACGGGTAGGGTCAGCGGTGTGCCTCCCTGGTTGATTGTCGCGGTCGTCGTGGTCGGTGTCCTCGCTGCGGTCGTCGTCTACGACCTGCTCCAGAAGCGGCACGCGATTCTGCGGAACTTCCCGATCATCGGCCACTTCCGGTACCTGCTCGAGAGCGTCGGGCCCGAACTGCGCCAGTACATCGTGACCGACAACAACGAGGAGCGGCCCTTCAGTCGCGACCAGCGTCGTTGGGTGTACTCCACTGCCAAGCAGGAGAATCCGTACTTCGGCTTCGGAACCGACAACGACATCGACGCCCCCGGATCGGTCTTCATCAAGCACTCCGCCTTCCCCAAGCTCGGCACCGACGACCATCACGCCCGCGTACCAGCGGCCAAGGTGCTCGGCGAGTGGCGGGACCGGCCCCGGGCATTTCGTCCGAACTCGATCGTCAACATCTCGGCGATGAGCTTCGGCTCGTTGTCGGGCCGTGCCGTCGAGGCGATGAACCGCGGCGCCAAGATCGCCGGCTGCCTCCACAACACCGGCGAGGGTGGACTGTCGATCCACCACCTCCAGGGCGGCGACCTCACGTACCAGATCGGCACCGGTCTCTTCGGTTGCCGGACCCCCGACGGCACCTTCTCGATGGACCAGCTCCTCGAAACCGTGGCCAAGGGACCGGTCCGTGCCATCGAGGTCAAGCTCAGTCAGGGCGCCAAGCCGGGCCTCGGGGGCGTGCTGCCCGCAGCGAAGGTGACGCCGGAGATCGCCGCAGCTCGTGGGGTGCCCGTCGGCGAAAGCGTTATCAGCCCGGCGCGTCACTCGAGCTTCGACGACGTCGACGGCCTCATCGACTTCGTCGAACGCATCGCCGCCGCCACAGGCCTTCCCGTCGGCATCAAGTCGGCGGTCGGTCAGCTCGGCTTCTGGGACGAGCTCGCGCAGGCCATGCGGTCACGTGGTCGGGGCCCGGACTTCATCACCATCGACGGCGGCGAAGGCGGGACCGGCGCGGCCCCACTCGTGTTCAGCGACAACGTCGCCTATCCCTTCCGCGTCGGGTTCGCCCGCGTCTACGCGGCGTTCGAACAGGCCGAGATGCACCAGCGGGTTGCGTTCGTCGGGAGCGGGAAGCTCGGCTTTCCCGAGTCCGCCCTCACCGCGCTCACCCTGGGATGCGACATGGTGAACGTCGCACGCGAGGCCATGCTCGCCGTGGGCTGCATCCAGGCCCAGAAGTGCCACACCGGCCACTGCCCCACCGGCGTTGCCACCCAGAACCGATGGCTCACCCGCGGGCTCGACCCCACCGACAAAGGGGCGCGCGTGGCGAACTACATCGACGCACTGCGCTACGACCTCCTGCGCTTGGCGCACGCAGCCGGGGTCGACCACCCGGCGCTCTTGCCGCGCTCCGCGCTCGACATCATCAGCCCCAACGGCACCGCCATCGGTCTCGTCGACCACTACGGCTTGTCGGCCGAGACCCAACGCCTCTCCGACACCGACGTCGCGGCGCTCATGACGGGGGCACCGTGACCGACCCGCGCCATCTCATCGTGGTTGCCAACCGGCTCCCGGTCCGACGGGTCTCGACCATCGACGGCTCCGAGTGGATCACCAGCCCCGGCGGCCTGGTCTCCGCGCTCGCGCCCACGATGACCGAGCGCGGCAACGCAACCTGGGTTGGTTGGGCCGGCACCGCCGGACGGGCGCCTGAGCCCTTCACGCACGAAGGCATCCGCCTGGTGCCCATCGAGCTGAGTCGCGCCGAGGTACAGCAGTACTACGAGGGGTTCAGCAACAGCACGCTGTGGCCGCTGTACCACGACGCAATCGCGCAGCCCGAATACCACCGCACGTGGTGGGACGCCTACGTGAAGGTCAACCGCCGCTTCGCCGACACTGTCCTGGACATCGCCGACAAGGACGCCACCGTCTGGGTCCACGACTACCAGCTCCAGCTCGTGCCCGGGATGCTGCGCCAGGCCATGCCCGATCTCCGCATCGGGTTCTTCTTCCACACCCCGTTCCCTGCGCGGGAGCTGTTCCTCCGACTCCCCTGGCGAGCACAGATCGTGCGCGCGCTGTTGGGCGCCGACCTCATCGGTTTCCAGACCGAGGTCATGGCGCACAACTTCCGGCACGTGGTCCCGCGATTCCTCGACGACGTCAGCAGCGACATCGACGACGAAGTCATCAGTTGGGCCGGCCGAAGCACCGTGGCGCAGCGTCATCCGATCGGCATCGACTATGACCGTTTCGCCACCGCAGCATCCTCCCCCGAGACGGCGTCTGCGGTCGACACGCTGCAAGAGGCGTTGAACCATCCCCGCACGGTCCTGCTCGGCGTCGACCGTCTCGACTACACGAAGGGCATCGAGCGCCGGCTGCGGGCCTACTCCGAGCTCCTCGACGAGGACCGTGTCAGCGCCGACGACACCGTGCTGATCCAGATCGCCGAACCGAGTCGCACAAACGTCAACGGGTACGCCGAGATCCGCGCCGAGGTCGAGCAACTCGTCGGTGAGATCAACGGCACCCACGGCACCATGACCCGACCCGCGGTCCACTACATGCATCGCAGCCACGCGTTCGAGGAGCTCATCGCCATGTACCGCCTTGCCGACGTGATGCTGGTGACGCCCTTCCGCGACGGCATGAACCTGGTGGCGAAGGAGTACGTGGCCACACGCTTCGACGACACCGGGGTCCTGGTCCTGTCCGAGTTCGCCGGGGCGGCCCACGAGCTCCCCCAGTCGGTTCTCGTGAACCCCTACGACATCGATGGCCTCAAGGAGGCGATCGAGTTCGCGGTCTCGATGGATCGCGGCGAGCAACGAAACCGGATGTCGGCCATGCGCACCGCGGTGGCCACCAACACCGCCCAACACTGGGCGCGCACCTTCATCGAGGAACTCGAGCACTGATGAGCGACGTTCAGGCCGCCTCCGACGTTCTCGCGGCCCTGCGCGAGATCGCTCGCACTCCGACACTGCTCGTCGCCTGTGATTACGACGGCACGTTGTCCCCGATCGTCGCCGATCCCGACGCCGCCCGGCCCCATCGTGAATCGGTGGCTGCACTGCGGGCGCTCGCGTCGTTTCCCGACACCCACGTCGCCGTCGTGTCCGGCCGCTCACTGCGCGACCTCGCCGCGCTCAGCCGACTCCCCGAGGAGATCCACCTCGTCGGGAGCCACGGCTCCGAGTTCGATGCCGGCTTCCTCAACGATCTCGATGCCGCGCAGCTCCACCTCCGGCGCCAGATCACCGAGGCCCTCGCTGCGCTGGCGGAGGAGGACCCCGGGTTCATCGTCGAGCAGAAGCCCGCGAGCGTCGCGTTCCACTATCGCAACGCGTCGCCCGACAAGGCGGCAGTCGCACTGGAACGGCTCCGCTCAGGTCCCGCAGGCCTTCCCGGTGTGCGGGTCAAAGAAGGCAAGATGGTCATCGAGCTTGCCGTCATCGACACGAACAAGGGCGTCGCGGTCGATCGGCTCCGGCGCCAGGTCGGCGCCGACGCGGTGATCTTCGTCGGCGACGACGTCACCGACGAAGACGCATTCGCCACCTTGCACGGTCCCGACGTCGGCATCAAGATCGGGCCCGGCGACACCTTGGCGAAGCTGCGTCTCGAGGACACCGAGGACACCGCTCGGTGCCTGGCCCTGCTCTGTGAACTGCGACGAAGCTGGCTCGAAGGGGAGCACGCCCCGCCGATCGAACAGCACTCGCTGCTCAGCGACCAGCGCACCGTCGCCCTGGTGACCCCCGACGCACGAGTCAGCTGGCTGTGCCACCCGCGAGCGGACTCACCGGCGATCTTCGCCGAGCTCGTCGGTGGACCCAAGGCCGGATACTTCGCGATCGCTCCAGCAGGCCAGGCCCACCCGATCTCCCAGCGCTACCTCCCGGCCACGCTCGTCGTCGAGACCCGTTGGTCGGACCTCACCATCACCGACTACCTCGACGCGTCCGACGGTCGACCCGACCTGCCCCCAGGCCGTACCGATCTCATCCGCCTCCTCGAGGGCCGCGGACCCGTGGTACTCGAGTTCGCCCCACGACTCGACTACGGACGCGCCCCTACGCAACTCGAGATCGCGGACGGTGGTCTCGTCGTACGCGGCGCGCAGCAGCGCATCCAGCTCCAGGCCCCGGGGGTCGAGTGGACCATCGCCAACGACGGCATCCACGAGATCGCCATGGGTCACGCCGTGCTGGTCGCCCACCAGCCGCTCGTGGTCACGCTTGCGTTCGACGACGGCGAGGACCCCCGAGCCGAACCGGAACGACGGGCAGGGACGGTGGACCACTGGGCCGGCTGGGCCGCGCGGCTGCGCGTGCCGACGCTGGCCCCCGACGCCGTGATTCGCAGCGCGCTGACGCTGAAGGCCCTCTGCCATCAACCCACCGGCGCAATGCTCGCCGCTGCCACCACGAGCCTGCCCGAGGTTCCCGGCGGCATCCGGAACTGGGACTACCGATACTGCTGGCCACGCGACGCATCGCTCGCGGCAGCGACCCTCGTGCGGCTGGGGAGCACAACCGAAGCCGAGGCCCTGTTGGCCTGGGTGCTCGAACGAGTGCAGTTTCACGATGGCGCCGAGCACCTCCGCCCCATCTATGCGGTTTCGGGCGACGACTTCCTGCCCGAAGCCGTCATCCCGACCCTCAACGGCTACTTGGGGAGTCGCCCGGTACGCATCGGCAATGCTGCCGACCAACAGGTGCAGCTCGACGTGTTCGGCCCGATCGCGGAGCTGATCCACGAGCTCAGCTTGGCCGGGCAACCCACCTCCGACGACCAGTGGCAGCTCCTGCGCGACCTTGTCGCCGCCGTCGCCAGCCGCTGGGCCGAGCCCGACCACGGCATCTGGGAGGAACGCCGGCCCCAGCGACACCACGTGCACTCGAAGGTCATGTGCTGGCTGACGGTCGATCGAGCCATCAAGGTCGGCCGTGCCAGCGGACGCGACGTACCCGCGAGCTGGCGGCCCCTGCGTCACATCATTGCCGGCGACGTCGTCAGCAACGGATGGAATCCTGACGTCAAGGCGTACACGATTGCCTACGGCGACGACGAGCTCGACGCATCCGTACTCTGGATCGGGCTGTCCGGCCTGTTGCCCACCACCGATCCTCGGTTCGTCGCGACGGTCAAGGCAATCGAGCGCGAGCTGCGGAAGGGATCGATCGTCTACCGGTACCGGGTCGACGACGGGCTCCCGGGCGAGGAGGGCGGCTTCCTCATCTGCACTGCGTGGCTTATCGAGGCGTACATCATGATGGGCCAGCTCGACGACGCGCGCCTGCTGTTCGACCGCTACGTCGACCTCGCCGGGCCAACGGGCCTGCTGAGCGAGGAGTACGAACCGAGCACCGGCCTCATGCTGGGGAACCACCCCCAGGCCTACTCCCATCTCGGGCTGATCAACTGCGCCCTCGCGCTCGCTGCGGTGACCTGAACCCGAACGCGATCGAGGCGACCCGTCCGGGCCGCCTCGATCATCGGTCTTCGGATGGGGGTTTCAGCCGGGGAGTTCTGCAAGCTCGGCGAGACGGTCGAGCCACCAGGTGTTGGGCACCGTGGTGATACCCGGGATACCTGCGAGAAGCTCGTCGACCCGTGCGGTGAACGCAGCGTCGGGCGAGACATTGCGCAGGTCGAGGAGGCCGTCGACGACGCGGGACCTGCTGGAGAGCTCCCCGTCGACCGCCCCCACGAGCCCAACGATGATCTCGCGGGGTGTGGCTGTCCTCTGGATCGTGCTGGTCATCAGTACATCACCTCATCGAGCATGAACGCCCCGAACGGAGCAGGCATTCCTGGAATCGAGCCGAAGCCCGAACAGTAGACCGTGTACAGCGTCGTAACCGGTCATTTGGCTCTGCAAGCCAAGCGTGACAGGTCCCCGGCACATCGGCCACGATCCGTGTGCGAAACGGTCCCCCGGACCCAGCTGTGGGGCCATTGACTGGGTGGATCTCTTCGCATCGGGCGACGACGGGCCGGTCTCAGCCGGCGAACTGCAGCTCATGGATGCCTCCGATGCGACCGATTCCCCGAAGCTCGACCTTGACGCCCGATCGCACACCGATCCAGTCCGGCAGGTCCTCCACGGCGACATCGGCGAGTACCTCGCCGGGGCCGGCGGCCGAGCACAGCCGCGCGGCCAGGTTCACGGGCTCGCCGATGTAGTCGTCGCCCTCGAACAACAGCGCTGTGCCCGTGGCCAGGCCGGCCCGCACGTGGATGTCGGTGTCGTCGAACCGGTGTACGAGGTCGACCGCGAAGGACGCGCACGGGTCCGATTCGGTGCTCACGATCATGGCGCCGTCACCGAGCCACTTGGCCACTCGCACGCCGCGTTTGGAGGCGACGTTGCGGGTCACCTGGCGGAAGTCGCCGAGCATCGCGACGGCCGCGTCGGGGCCCTTCTCGCGGGTGTAGACGGTGAAACCGGACAGATCGACGAAACAGAAGGTACGCGTCACGTACAGATGCGCCTCCCCCGGCGGGAGGAGCTCGGGGTGGCTCGTGCCATCGATACGGCGCAGTCCGGCCCAGTCGCGCGCGGGGCCGTAGCCGCCGGCCGGCTCGGCATACAACGCAGTCGGCACCCGCTGTTGCGGCGGCAGCGTCGCTCCCCCTGAGGAGAACGACACCAGATGGAGCCGATCGGCTCGGAGGTCTTCGTTCGGTGACACCTCCTCATGCTAGGCATCCCAAGCACACCTTGCTCTCACTTTGCGCACTTTCTCGATGGGGCGCGTGCGCCGGACCTCCGCGAGCAGCGCACTAGCATGCCCGACGAGCACGATCCACCGCCAGCGCGACGAACCACGAGCCAGCAGCACCCTCCCCGGGACAGCCATGTCTTCAGCAATCATCTCCGCACGCGGTGTCACCAAGCATTGGGGATCCAACGTTGCGCTTGCCGGCGTCGATGTCGACGTCGAACCGGGCGTCACCGGGCTGCTGGGCTCCAACGGAGCCGGCAAGACGACCTTCCTGAGTCTGGTCCTGGGCCTGCACCGCCGCACTGCGGGCGAACTGCTGGTGCTCGGCGAGGACCCCGAGCGATCCGGAGCCTCGGTTCGGGCCCACATCGGGTACGCACCCGAGCATCACAACCTACCTCCTGACGTCCAGGCTGCCGATCTCGTCCGGCACCTGGCGCAGCTGCACGGGCTCCCCCGCCGAACCGCGAACGAACGCGCCAGCGACGCGCTCTGGCAGGTCGGGCTGGGAGAAGAGCGGTTCCGGCCGATCGGCACGATGTCGACCGGTCAACGCCAGCGCGTGAAACTTGCGGCGGCCATCGCCCACGACCCGAAGCTCGTGTTGCTCGACGAACCGACCGACGGCCTCGACCCGGTCCAGCGCGACGACATGCTCGCGTTGATCCGCCGCATCGGCAGCGACTTCGGTATCGACATCGTGTTGTCGTCACACCTGCTCGACGAGGTCGACCGGGTGTGCGACAACGTCATCATCGTCGCCGGCGGCGTGGTGAGTCGTGCCGGGAGCCTCGAGGAACTGCGCGGCGCGGTGACCGGCCTGGTCATCGAAGTCGATGACGGGATCGAAGGCGTGGCTCGACAGCTCGTCGCGGCCGGGTGCACCGTCGAGCGCGACGGGATGCGGCTCGTGATCACCGGCGACGGAGCACTCCACGACCTGGCGCGCGACGCGGTCGCGGACGCCGGGGTCGGGCTCCGCCGGCTCGGAGATCGCCAGGTCACCCTCGAAGACGTGTTCCTCGAAGCCAACCACGAGCCCGTCGCATGAGCGACGCCCGCATCCACGACCTCGGCTACCGCCGCTACGACGGGCCACGCGCCGGTCTGGGCTGGGCGATGGCGAGCCTCGGCTTGCACGCAGTGCAACGCGTCCTCGGCCTCAAGCGGGCTTTCCGCCACAAGATCCTCCCGGGCCTGGTGATCCTGATCGCCTTCGTGCCCGCGCTGGCATACATGGGCCTGGCGGCCGTGCTCCCGTCCTCGCTCGAAGGCGAGCTGCTCCCGACCCAGGGCGAGTACCTCGGCCTCATCACCCAGGCAATCGTGCTGTTCACGTCGTTCGTCGCGCCGGAAGCACTGTGTACCGACCGGCGAACGGGGATGCTCGCTCTGTACCTCGCCTCACCGCTCGACCGCACCACGTATGTCATCTCGAAGGTCGCGGCCGTCGCCACCGTGTTGCTCACCATCACCTTGCTGCCCGAGGTGTTCCTGCTCGTGGCCTACACCCTCCTCGGGTCGGGTCCCGACGGCGTAGCCGGATTCATCGGCTCCCTTGCCCGGATCACCGTCTCCGGGGTCGTCCTGGCGGTCTATTACGCGAGCTTCAGCTCCGTCATCTCGTCTTTCACCCCGCGTCGCGGCATCGCCAGCGCCGCGATCGTCATCACACTGCTCGTCTCCAGCATGCTCACCGGGATCCTCCTGGAGACAACCGCCGTCGGCGACGAACTCGGCCTGCTCACCGTCGTGCTCCTCCCGATGCGGGCCGCCGTGTACCTCCTCGGCGAGACCCCGAGCGGCACCGACCGGGGGTTGGAGCAGTTGAGCGGACTCCTGGTGCTCGGGACCACCCTGGCCTACATCGTGGTGTTCATCGCGATCACCTGGTGGCGCTACCAGCGCGTCGAGGTGGACCGATGAGCCCCATCGCACCCCCACCGCCAGGTCCGCCACCTCCGCCGGGGATGGTGGTGCCGGGTTCCGCCATCCCGAAGCTGCCGCCGCCACCCGGGACGCTCGTACACGTCCAGCACGTCTCGAAATGGTTCGGCGACCTGGTGGCGGTCAGCGACGTGTCGTTCTCGGTCGGTCCCGGCGTGACTGCGCTGCTCGGACCCAACGGGGCCGGCAAGTCCACGGTGCTGCGCATGCTCTGCGGGCTCGCGTCGCCATCGAACGGCAGCATCGAGGTGCTGGGGATGAACCCCCGGACCCATCGCGAAGCGTCACGCGAGATCGGGCTGGCGCCCCAACAGGAGTCGGTTTTCGAACGCCTCACCGCGCTCGAGTTCGTCCACCTCTCCGCCCAACTGCAAGGGGTCAGCCAGCCTGCCGAGGCAGCGCGCCGCGCCCTTCACGTGGTCGAGCTCGACCCCGACGACACTCGGCGCCTGCCCACCTACTCCAAGGGCATGCGCCAACGGGTCAAGCTCGCCCAGGCCATCGTCCACGACCCGAGGGTCATCGTGCTCGACGAGCCGCTGACCGGCCTCGACCCTCGGCAGCGCATCCAGATGGTGGAACTGTTCCACCGCCTCGGCGACGAGGGACGATGCGTCCTCGTGTCGAGCCACGTCCTCGAGGAAGTAGAGCGCTTCGGCTCGAACGTGCTCGTCATCGCGCAGGGACGTCTGGCCGCGCAGGGCGACTTCCATGCCATTCGCGAACTGATGGACGACCGGCCACGGCGGGTGCGGGTGCGTACCGACCGACCACGGGCGCTGGCCGGCGCGCTGGTCGCGTCGGGGGTGGTCACCGGCGTGCGTCTCACCGACGAAGTCGTCGAGATCGATACCCACGACGCGCGCGGCCTCGCCGCGGCCATTGCTCCGCTGGCGCGGCGCGAGGACGCCCGCCTCTACGAGGTCCGCCCGCTCGACGAGAGTCTCGAGAGCGTGTTCCGCTACCTGGTGGAGCGTCGATGAGCATCACCGACACGCCTCCTCACAGCGTCGGTGCCGCCCACGCGTTCCCCGCGATCTACCGGTTGTTCCTGCGGGGGCAACTGACGCGCATGCGTTCGCTCGGCCTCGGCGCGCTCAGCGGGCTCTCCCTGGTCCTCGCGCTGGTCGCTCGTGGCGCCGACGATCCCCTCGATTCGGCCACGACCGCGATGGCAGGCTTCGGGCTCGGCTTGGTGGTTCCGGTGTGCACCCTCTGGGTCGCCTCGGGACTCATTGGCGATCTCATCGAAGATCGCCTCCTCGCGTACCTCTGGTTGAAACCCATCCCGATGTGGGTCGTGCCTGCGGGAGCAATTGCCGCGACCGCCACCATCATGATCCCGCTCGTCGTGGTTCCCCTGACGGTCGCGGCGGCGATCAGCAACGACAGCGGCCTGGTGACGGCGACCCTCGCGGCCAGCCTGGTCGGCGTGGCCGGCTACGCCGGCCTCTTCGTTGCACTGAGCACACGGTTCAGCAGGGCGCTGTGGTTCGGCCTGGCCTACATCCTGGTGTGGGAGAACGCGGTCGCCAGGATCAGCAACGGCACCGCCCGTCTGGCCATCCGTAGCTACCTCCTGTCCATGCTCAAGCGGGCCACCGACATCGACGTGCCGTTGGCCGACCGAGCCGTCTGGTCGTCGTACACGGTGCCGCTGGCAATCGGCGTCGTCGGCGTCGGGCTCGCCACCTGGATCCTGAACCGACGCGACATCGACTGACCCCGCAGGACCGCAAGGCGCGGTGGTGGAGCCCAATCGTCGCGACGCGCCCGACGGGCAGCGACCTCAGGCGCCCGGACTGGGCGTTGCCGTCGGCTCCGGCGTCGTGCCCGGAGTCGGAGTCGGCGTCGGCGTCACGCCATCGACAGCGCCGATCAGCGCGAGGGCCTGCTCGATCAGCGCCCTGCCTTCGTCGACGAGGGTCTGATACTCGCCGAGGTCGCCGTCAGCGAGCGCCTGGTCGGCAGCGTCGAACTTTTCCTGCGCCTCGCGCAGCAGCGCCAGGGCCTCCGGGGGTGGAGGCGTCGAGTCACCGGGCGTGGGTATGGGCGTGGGCGTCGGCACCGGCGTTGGCGTCGCATCAGGGTCGGGTGTGTCCGGATCCGGTGTGTCGATGGAATCCGGTGGCTCGCCGATGTCGATCGGCTCGCCGGTGAACGGAGAGGCGACGCCCTCACAGTTCTCGTTGAGCTGACCCTCGGGGACCGCCAACGCTCCGAGCGCGAGTTCCAGGGTGGGACAGATCCTCACGCGCGTGTCGTCGGCGACGATCACGAGGCGAGCGAGGGGCAGACCATCACTGACGTCGACGTACAGCGGACGCACGTACAGCAGCCGGTCCTCACCGTCGGCGGTGCGCAGCGGCAGCAGGAGCATGTTGCCGAGGCGCACTGTGGAGCCCTGCTGGCCGAGCAGGGTCGCCTGGCGGGCGACCGTCGTGTTGTTGAGCATCGCCGCATTCGCCAGGACAGGGCCGTCGATGTCGGTGTTCGGCAACGAGTACGACACCAGCTTGAGCACGCCCTTCGTGTCGACGCGCCCCACCATGAAGCCGGTGAGCTCCTGGCGCAGGCTGCCCGACCGGGTGATGGGCACGAACGGCCGGTAGATGCCGAAGGTCTGCTCGGTCTCGCCCGGGAGCGCCATCTGCACGTAATACGGGTCGATCGGTGTCCCCGTGGTCGTGACACCCAGCTCGGTGGTGGTGGTCGTGCGCGTTGCGCCCTCGAGGTCGTCGCCGGGATCATCCGCGATGTCCCAGGCGGCGGTGTCGTCGAAGAAGTCGGCCGGGCGTGAGAGCTGGTAGGTGGCCCACATGTTCGTCTGCACGCGGAAGAGATCTTCGGGATAGCGCAGATGCGCCGCGAGCTCCGGCGAGAACGACGGGTCGTCGAGTGAGGTGAACATCGACGGGAATGCTTCCCGGTAGGCCTGGATGATCGGGTCGCTCTCGTCGACGATGAACAACCGGACCGTGCCGTTGTAGGCGTCGACGGTGACCTTGACGGAGTTGCGCACGTAGTTGAACGAGCTGCGCAGGTCACTGCCCGACGGCACCGACTCCCGGTCCGCCGACTGGGCGTAGGGGTAGTAGCTCGACGCCGTGTACGCGTCGACGATGAACACGATCCGTCCGTCGACGATGGCGGGATAGACATCGGAGTCGAAGTCGAGGAACGGGGCGATGGCGCGCACCCGACTCTTGACGTCGCGGTTGTAGATGAAACGGGAATCATCGCCGATGAGGTCCGAGAAGATCGGGTTGAGGTCCTGGAAACGCAGCGCGAAGGCAGCCCGCCGGAACAGCCCACCGGCGCTGACCCCGTCGGCACCGTCGTACGCGAATTCCTGGTTGCTACCGGAACGGACGTTGCAGTCCTTCACGGTCGTGTCGACGATGTCGGGCGTGTCCTCGGTCGGGGTGAGCGACGCGTCCTCGGACTGCAACGGGAAGTCGACCTCGCAGCGAGCGGTCCCGACGATGCTGTACCCGCCGAGGCCCTCCCCGACGTAGATCCGGGGCTGGAGCACGCTTCCATCGAGACCGACATCGATGCGATCGCTGATCGCGGTCGGGAGACCACCGACCAGGAACTCGGGCTCACCCTGGGAGTTGACCTCGTTGGCCGGGGCGATGGCCATGCCGTAGCCGTGGGTGAACGAGACATGCTGGTTCTCCCAGCCGGCGCGCACCCCGTCGAGGTTCAGCTCGCGGGCCGCGAGCAGCACCGGACGCTCTTCGCCGTCGATGACGTAACGATCGACATCAAGGTTGTCGCTGAAGGTGAACTGCGCCCGGTCAGCTTCGCGGCGACCGAACGTCGGCGACATGATCGCGGGGTCGAGGACGCGGGCGTTGGAGATCGTCGGCTCGTTGACCCGGAGGATCTCCGCGGTGAGTGGCTCCGAGACGTTGGGGTTGAAGTCCCGTTCCTCGATGTCGGCCGACACCCGCAGCCCGTAGGCCTCTCGCGTCGCGGTGATGTTGCGCTCGATGAAGTCGGTCTCACGAGAGAGCTCGGACGGCTCGACCACCAGCCGCTGGTAGATGGCCGGATAGATGCTCCCGATCACCACGGCCACGAACGCCCAGAGCCCGACAGCCACTGCGGGTAGGACCCAGCCGCGCCTGCGGATGTTGACGATGAGCAACACGGCCGCGGCGAGCGAGATCAACATCAGCAACTTGATCGCGGGTAGCTGCGCGTGGACATCGGCGTAGCTCGCGCCCTCGACGATGCCGCGATCGGAGAAGTTGAGCATGTAGCGCTGGTAGTAGTAGTCGGCGGCCTTCACGAGCGCCAGCACGGCGAGCAGCACCGACAGGTGCCCCTTCACCGCCGGGGTGACCCGTTGAACCGGGGCGTTGATCCGGATCCCGCCGTTGAGGTAGTGGGCGGTCGCAGAGATGATCAACACGACGATGAAAGCGGTGAACGTCCAGTTGATCACGAAGCGGATGAACGGCAGCTCGAACACGTAGAAGCCGACGTCGACGCCGAACTGTGGATCGCGAACTCCGAAGTCCTGGGCATGGCGGAACAGGATCCAGTCCTGCCAGCGCGCACCGGCGCCGGCGCCGAGGAACAGCGCGAACAGCAGTGCGGTGCCGATACGGACCAAGGTCGTGCGCCCACCGACCACTTCGCGATAGCGCTGCACGAACTCCTCTTCGGGCCCGGGCGGGCGGAACGACGGGGCCAAGGAGTCGGCGATCACGAGGTTGACCCACGTCAACCCGAACATGATCGCCATGAACACGACCGACATCCCGATCTTGGTGAACAACACCGATCGCCACACGCCCGTGAAGCCGAGCGAGTCGAACCACAGATAGTCCGTGTAGAAGACCGCGATGCTCCGCAGCGAGAGCAGGAGCACGATCAGGGCCACCACCGCGACCACCAGGGAGATCCGGGCCCGGCGGGAGATGCCGCGTCGCGGCAGAGAAGAGGGCGAAACGGTGCTCACTGGCGGGAGACTCCTATCAAGGCGTGCAGATGCGCGTTGCCGCTCCGGAGGTCCGCCGTACCGGTCTGCGCCATCATTGTGTGGAGCCTACCCGGCGCCGCCCGGCGGACAGGAGCGCGGTCGTGTACGGCAGCGGGCAGCTCGTTCGAGCGTCTCGGACCTATGGCTGCCCCGCGGCGAGGTCGTCCGCGCCGACGAGCTCGACCGCGGCCTCCGAACAACTGAAGTAGCCGTCGTCGGGGTCGACCACATCGCGCGACGGTTCGAGGGGCGTACCCCGGAACTGCTCGGCAAGCGCCGGCCCGTTCCCGCCGTATTCGGCAAGCGCGAGCAACGCATCGTCGAAGGTCTGGACACAGCGCACGTCGAGGCGACCGTGGGCGGCCTGCGAGGCGGCAACGTACTCGAACGGCGGAACGAGGAAGACCCCGATGCCAGCGTGCACCGCGGCCTCGGTCTTCTGGGGAACGCCGCCGACGGGGCCGACCAGACCTGACCGATCGATGGTTCCGGTGGTGGCCACGCGTTCGCCACCGGTGAGCTCGCCGTCGGTGAGGACGTCGAGCACCGACAAGGCGAACGCCAGACCTGCCGACGGCCCGCGCACGCGGCCGACGTCGATGCTGACGTCGAAGGGCGCGTCGGCCTTTACCGGTGTCTCGATGTGGACGCCGAGGAAGCCGGCCCCGGGACGATCGGGGTGCTCGGCCAACACGATCGGTACGTCGAGTACCTCGGCATCGGCGTCCGCGCCCGAACCACCCGACTCGGCGACCGAGCGTCGCAGGTGCAGCACGACCTCGTCGCCGGGCACCTTGGAGCCGATCGTGTCGCTCAGATCCTGCGAGCTGCGCACGTCGGTGTCGTCGACACCGACGATCAGGTCGCCGAGCTTCAGGGCTGCCTCGGCCGGACTCCCGCTCGCGAGCTGCACCACGAAAGCACCTTCGACTTCGGGCACGAGGTCGTAGCCCAGGAACTGCAGCGCGACCATGGTCGCGGCGTCCTGCGACTGGTTCATCTGGAACTGCGCAACCGCTCGACTCTCGTCGCTCGTCCGGTTGCCGTCGATGTCCTCCGGCGGTGCGAGCTCCATCGTGGAATCGTTCTTGGCACGCCACCAGTCCCAGATCGACGCCTCGCGCCGAATGGTGACCGTGGTGTACGCGATCTCTCCTGCCGGTGGATACACGGTGGCTCCGCTGACCGCGATGGTCGGTGCTGTAGCGGTCGCGCTGCCGGGAGCGATGATGTAGTCGTCGATGCCGAGCCAGTGCGCGGGCGCGGCGAACACAAACACGACGGACGCCACGAACAGCGTCGCAAGCGCGCCGAACGCGAACCACAGCAGCCGCCATCGACGCGGCTCCACCAGCTGAGGACTCTCCAGAGACTGCAGTTCCGTTCCCCCGGCGGGTACCGTGGTCGGCGTCGTGTCGTCGTTGCTCACTCTCGTCCTTTTGACAGCGGTCATCGGAGCGCTCGGCTCTCACTTTGCCACGCCGCGTCCGCCAATCAGTGTCGTGGCGTCCCTGCCCGTCAGGACGTCTCGAAGATCGGACCGCGCCGCCTCTCGGCGCACCCCGGCACGAGGGCTTCACGATCTCGTGTTCGCGGCACAGCGAAGCGGGCCTATGCGCCAACGAGGCAGCGCCCAGCGGGTGCCGTTCGTGTCGACCGATCCGTTGGCGAAATACCGCGCCGTGACCGGCTCCCAGGCCCGAGTGCGCTGGTGGCAGAAGCTCGTGAGCCTGGCGGCGCTCGCTCTCCTGGTACTCCTGACGGGCGCGCTCGTCGCCGCCGTGATGGGGGCCCTGGTCATCGCGGCCCGTCTGCTCCTCGACATCATTGTCTCCTAGGCCGACATCTCCGAGACCAGCGCCTCCCCGGCCGATACCGAGAGCAGGCCTCGGTTGAGTTCCGCGTGGCCCGCCGCCGATCGGCCCCACGCACAGAGCGTGTCGACCCGCCGCACCATCCTGATCGCCCTCGGTCGGGGCGATACCGGCCCGGCGCTCGCAGGGCTCGTCGACGACGACGAGCGGGTCCGGGCGACCTCGCTGTTCGCCCTGGCATCGGCGTCGGCCCTCGATACGCAGGCCGCGACGGCGCTCACGCACGACCCGAGCCCACGGGTTCGCCGGGCGCTTGCCGAAGCCGCCGCCAGCTGCACCAGCGTGTTGCTCGACGCGCTACTCGTCGACGACGATTACGGGGTGATCGAGGTCGCCTGTTGGGCCGCAGGAGAGCGAGCGGACCCACAGCACCTCAGCGCGCTCGACGCGATCGCTCGTCGACACCCCGATGCGTTGTGCCGTGAGTCGGCGGTGGCTGCGCTCGGGGCGATCGGCGATCCCGCGGGGCTCGACGCGATCCTGCTGGCCATGAGCGACCGGGCCACGGTACGCCGCCGGGCGGTCCTGGCATTGGCGCCCTTCGACGACGAGCGGGTCGACGACGCGCTTCGGGTGGCGCTCACCGACCGTGACTGGCAGGTCCGACAAGCAGCCGAGGACCTCGCCTGATCATCCCCTGCCGCGGACATCGCCTGATCGTCCCCTGCCGAGGACATCGCCTGATCGTCCCCTGCCGAGGACATCGCCTGATCGTCCCCGGCCGGGGACATCGCCTGGATCGTCCCCTGCCGAGGACCTCGCGTGATCGTCCCCTGCCGGGGACCTCGCCTGATCGTCAGCGAGCGCCGGGACGGGTACCCATGAACATGGCCTGCACCGACTCGTAGGACTCGATGCAGCGACCCGCACCCAGCACCACCGCTTCGAGAGGCGCCTCGACGTGGTGCACGGGCACCTCGGTCTCACGACTGAGGCGCGTGTCGAAGCCACGCAGGAGGCTGCCACCGCCGACGAGGTTGATGCCCTGGACGATCAGGTCCTGTGCCAGTTCGGGGGGTGCCTGGGACAGGCAGGCCAGCACCGAGTCGACCATCGCCGAAACCGGCTCGTCGATCGCGGCCCGCACCTCCTCGGGCGTCAGCACCACGGTCTCGGGCAGCCCGCTCATGAGGTGACGGCCGCGCACCTCGGCCCGCAACTCGCCCTCGGTAGGGTCGGCGGAGCCGATGGTGATCTTGATCTCCTCCGCCGTGCGCTCCCCCACGGCGATGCCGTGTTCGCGGCGGATGTAGTTCTGGATCGCGGCATCGATGTCGAAGGATCCGACGCGCACCGCCTCCAACGCGACAACGCCCCCCATCGAGATCAAAGCGGTCTCGGTCGTGCCACCGCCGATGTCGACGACCATGTTGCCGATCGGCTCGTTGATGGGCAGCCCGGCCCCGATGGCGGCGGCAAGGGGCTGTTCGATGAGCTGGGCATCGGCGGCTCCTGCTCGTCGCGCCGCCTCGGTGACGGCACGTCGCTCGACCGCCGTGATCGCCGACGGCACACAGATCACGACGCGCGGTCGGTTGAACCGGCTCACCCCGACGCGCTGCAGCAGGAGACGGATCATCCGCTGGGTGACCTCGAAGTCGGTGATCGCCCCCTTGCGCAGGGGTCGGACCGCAACGATGTAACTCGGCGTGCGGCCGATCATCTGCCACGCCTCGTGACCCATGGCGAGCACCTCGCTCGTCTTCTCGTTGAGCGCGATGACCGAGGGCTCGTTCAGGACGATGCCCCTGCCTCGGGCGTACACGAGCGTGTTGGCCGTGCCCAGGTCGATCGCGAGGTCGCGTGCCACCGGCGTGCCCTACTCGTCCTGGTCGCGCGGCGGGCGGGGGCGTTTGTCCGGAGCGAGGACGTGCATCTCGCGCCGGAACCGCTCGATGCCGCTCTCGAAGCTGGAGTGACGCTCACGCTGCAGGTAGAGGGCGCCACCCGCGACCACGACGAACACGAGGGCCGCGAGACCCAGGAACATCAGCGGGCTCATCCGAGCGCACCATCGTGGCGGTCGGCGGACCGTGCCGCGTCGGAGCCACCGATGCGCACAGCGCTGTCGAGCTCGGCGATCTCGCGGACATGTTGCGGTTCGAGGCCCCAGCTCTCCCCACCGGACCAGGCCTCCCGCTTCCAGATGGGGACCGTGGCCTTCAGGGTGTCGATGCAGAAGCGGGCGGCCTGGAAGGCCTCGTCCCGATGCGGCGCACCGACGGCGACGACGACCGCCGACTCGCCGATCTCGACGCGTCCCATGCGATGGAGCAGCGCGATGCGGCCCACCGTGGGCCAGCGCAAACGGGCCTGATCGGCGATGGAGCGCAGCCGAGGCGTCACCTGCTCCTCATAGGCCTCGTACTCGAGTACCGAAACCTCGGGCCTACCGTCCGAGTGGTCGCGGGCGGTCCCGTTGAAGGTCACGACACCACCGCAGTTCGGCTCGACGACCCACGCCGCCGCCTGTTCGACAGGCAGGGGGGACTCGGAGAGGCCGACCCAGGTCTGATCACGGTCGGGAGGGTGCACCCGAACAATCCTAGTGGTGCCACCCCGGGCCTTCCCATGGCAGCCATCGCGATGTCGTCACCACCGCACCGACGCGCGTCGCGCGACCCGCTCGAACGGTGGCTCGAGGTCGCAGTCCGTCGCCTCGCCGCTCGGAGCGTCATCGCCGTCGGTGGGCGCGAGCCGCGGCCCTTCGGAGAAGGCCGGAAAGTATCCTTCGTCACGTGTCGTGGGAGGACGAGGATCCAGAGGGCTTTCATGCCCCGTTGCCGCCAGAGGACCGTCTCTGGCGGCATCCGTCCGAGGTCGCTGCCGCCCAGCGCGACCAAACCCTCGTCGCGGTCCCCATCGCGACCACCACAACCTTCCGCACCTCGTGGCGCCAGGGCGCAGCGCTCGCGCTCCTCGGTGCCGCCACGGGAGCGCTCGTGGTCACCGGGCTCTTCCTGTCGATTCGCACACCAGCGGCGGCCACACGGCCCGTCACCCAGGCCTTCGCCCTCGACCCGGTGGTCCCCGTGCCGGTGCGCGTCGACGCCGCGGATTGGGCAGCGACAGTCACCGACCGGGCGAGCGAAGGGGTGGTCACCGTCAGCGTGACCCGCGATGCGATCGTCTCCGTCGGTTCGGCGGTCGCCTACGTCAGCAATGGGATGCTGCTCACGAGTGCCCGCCTCGTCGACAAGGCCGACGGCGTCATGGTGACGACCGCAGACGCCCAACGCCACGTGGGCACCGTGGTGGGCGTCGACGAGGTCAGCGGTCTGGCGGTCCTCCACATCGACGTCGACGACCAACCGATCGTGCAACTCGACATCTGGAGCAAGCCGGCGGTCGGCGACTACACCGTCGCCCTCAGCGGTTCGAGCAGTTCCACCGACGTGAAGATGTCCACCGTGACCGAGCTCGACGTGAAGGTCCACCGCGACGACGCCGACAGTCTCTACGGGATGATCGAGCTCGGCGGGCACCTGCCACAAGGTGGAGACGGCGGCGCGCTCGTCGACAACCGGGGCGCGGTCGTGGGGATCGTCCTCGACACCGGCGCGGCGAACACCACCTACGCGGTGCCCATCGTCTTCGCCCGCAAGATCGCCGGAGACATCGCCGAGTCAGGAACCGGCCGGCACCCGTGGATCGGCATCACCGGTAAGAGCCTCACGATTGCCGAGCAGCTCGACCTCGGCCTGCTCGGCGGCGTGAAGCTGACGTCGGTGATCGGTGCGCCTGCGGAGGATGCGGGGCTGCAACGCGGCGACGTGATCACCAGCCTCGGTGGCGAGCCCATCGAGTCGTTCACCGACCTGATCCTGCAACTGCGGCGTCACATCCCCGGCAAGGTCCTCGGCGTCGATTTCGAACGCGACGGTGAATCGCACCACACCGAGGTCGAGCTCCAGCTCAGGCAACCTGGGCCGAGCACCTGACCTCGGGGGACGCAGCGACCGGTGGCGCCCCGCGTCGCCGCGTCGTGGCGGTCGCGGTCAGTTCCGCCGAAGTCTGCGCACCAGACTGATCGCCACCAGCCCGACGATCGCACCCAGCAAGCCGGCGCCGCCCAGGGCGAGTTGTTGGCGACGCTTGGCGTTCATGGTGGCCCACGGCCGCGGCCGCGTGCCATCGACGTAGGCGACCTCGTTGGTGTACTCGGGGTTCCAACCCGCAGCCTTGAGCCGATCGTTGGCGACGACCCACGGATGAATCGTGTACGGCGTCAGCCCCGGGGGGGTGGGGGCGCCGTGACGCCACCCGACGCGAGCGAGCCGGTCGGCGACCTGCTCGGAAATGCGCAGGCGCGGCAGGCGACCACTCAGGTCGCGACACGTCTCGCCGTCGATCGAGCCGTCCGGCGCAACGTTGTACACGCCGTTCAGCCCGCCACGTGCCGCCAGCACCACCGCCGATGCAAGATCGTCGAGATGCAGGAACTGCACCGCGGGGTCACCTTGGCCGGCATCGATCAGCGCTGCCGCACGCAGCGCACGTGCCACCCAGCTCATGGCGCCCTCGGCCAGCGCCGTCGTGGGTCGAAGCACGGCGACCTCGGTACCGGGATGCTCCTCGGCCCATCGCCCGGCGAGCCGCTCCACCTCGGCTTTGGTGATCGCGAACGAGAATTCGGGGTTCGGCTGCGGCGCTATGTCCTCGGTGATGGGGACAGGGTTGTCGGGCCACGCGCCGTAAACCATCGCGGACGAGAGCACGACGAGACGCTTCACGCCGGTCGCCGCGGCCGCATCGAGTACCCGACGCGCGGTTTCGAGCTCCGTATCGGAGATGTCGACCCCGTCACGACTGGCGTCGAACGCAGACGCCAGGTGGACCACGGCCGTCGCCCCCTCGAAAAGTGGCTTCAGATCGTCGGTGGTGAGATCGACACGGTGAGCCACGATGCGTCGATGGCGCGGCGACGCATCGCGTCGGTCGAGCGCGACGACCACGTCGATCCCGTCGGTTTCGGCAAGGGTGCGGCACACACGCGAGCCGACGGCTCCCGCTGCTCCGGTGACCACGATCGTTTCCATGCACACTCCGCTCGGGACGAGGGCGGATCACGCCGCCCGCGATGCCCGCGTGGCGGCAACCCTATCCGAGGGCCCGGGCGCGCGGAGCCGCCGTGGCGGAGGAACCGGATCGGCATACGATCGATTGCATGGACGATGCCGATCCTCCGTCGCCTTTCGGTGGCTTCCCCTTCTTCGGTGACCTGTCGAAGCTGCTCGGCGGGGCCGCAAGTAGCGGCTGGGACACCGCTCGGCAGCTCGCAGTGCAGCTCGCCGCCGGTGGCGAGTCCGAACCGAACGTCGACCCGAGCGTGCGCATCGAGCTCGAGCAGCTCATACGTGTCGCCGAACTCCACGTCTGTCGGACGACCGGACTCGAATGCGGGCAGATCGACATCGCGCCGGTCACGCGTGGGCAGTGGGCGCAACGGACGATCACGGTGTACCGGCCGATCTTCGAACGACTGACAAGTGCGTTGTCGACCAATCGCGGCCCATCGGAGGATGCCGCCGGAGATCCGATGTCGGCGATGCTCGAGCAGATGATGGCGATGCTCGCGCCGGTGATGCTGAGCATGACCGCGGGCAGCATGGTGGGCCACCTGGCCCAGCGGTCCTTCGGCCAGTACGACATCCCGGTGCCCCGGGGCGACACACGCGAGCTCCTCGTCGTCCCGGCGAACATCGCGTCGTTCGCCGACGAGTGGACCTTGCCACGCCAGGATCTCAATCTGTGGATCTGCCTGCACGAGATCGCCCATCACGTCGTCTTCCAGGTCCCGCACGTCCGGGCCACGATGGAACGACTCCTCCTCGACTACGCAGGCGGGTTCCGCACCGACCCGACGGCGCTCGAGGACACCTTGGGCTCGATCGACCTGTCGAACCCTGCGGCGATGGCCGACCTCCAACGCACCATGGGCGACCCCGAGGTGGTGCTCGGTGCGATCCAGTCGCCGGAGCAGTTGGCGATGTTGCCCCAGCTCCACGCGCTGACGGCAGTGATCGTCGGCTACGTCGACCACGTCATGGACCGAATCGGGACGGGACTGATCGGCAGCTACGGTCAGCTCACCGAGGCCCTACGTCGACGACGCGTCGAAGCCGATCCGTCGGACCGCTTCATCGAGCGCATGCTCGGGCTCGAGCTCACCCAGCCCCAATACGATCGTGGCTCAGCTTTCGTATCCGGTATCGTCGAACGCTCCGGGGACGAAGGCCTGGCACGCCTGTGGGACGACGAGCGGCACCTCCCCACCCCCAACGAGGTGGACGCCCCCGGGCTGTGGCTCGCCCGGATCGACCTGACCGACGACGCCACCTGAAGACGCCGGACTGGTCGATCAGGCCTGGTCAGGACTGTCCTGATCAGAACCGTCGTGATCAGAACAGCGATGGGGGCGCTTCGTCGCTCTCTGGTCCCGGTGCCGCATCATCGCCCACCCGCGTCGGGTCCGGGTCGACGGCGAAGTCGAACAGCGTGCGCTCGTTGTTCGCCGAGCGGTCATCGACCAGGTCGCCGTCGGTGCCGGTGAGCTCGCTGGTTGCGGCCGACGGACTGCGCCCGTCGCGCACCATGGTCGGGTCAGCACGGTGAGGGGCGGCCGGGGCCGTGTCCGCAGGCCGCCCTGCTGGTGGCGACACCGGTTGCGGGATCGCCGTGCTGCGTCGGGCGATGAGTGGGTTGCGCTGGAGGCCCGCGAGACGGACCGGTGATCCTCCCGGCCGCGAGCCGACGAGATAGCTGAACCCCGCGAATCCCGAGGCCAGTGCGAGCAGGAAGAACCCGAAACGTGCCGGGATCGTGAACGCGACCGGCACCAGCGCACCCAAGACCCAGATCAGCTGGAACCTGGTCTCGAAGCGGGCGAACGAACGGCCGTAGTTGGCATCGGGTGCATCACGCTGCACGATCGAGTCGAATGCCAGCTTCCCGGCACTCACCCCGAGCCCGACAGCGAACCCGACCACGACGGCACCGGCCAGCCCCCCGCTCCACACACCGAGCAACGCTGCCGCCCCCGTGATCCCGAGCGAACCGAGCAGGATGCGCTCCTCGGAGATCCAGGCTCTGATTCGAGGCGCCAACACCGACCCCCCGAGGCCACCGAGGACGGTGAATCCGACCACCGCACCCAGCCGGACCGCAGAGCTGCCCGACGCGCCCAGGTCGACGCCCAGCAGCTCCTCGTGGAGCCGGGCCCCGAAACCGGTACCGAGACCCGACAGGTCGACATGGTCGGTGCCACCGCGGTAGGCGAACGCCACCAGGAACGTGAAGAACCCCATCACCCCGCGCAGCACACTCATCGCCGAGGCGGCGCGGACGATCCCGCCGGCGCGCAGCTCACGGCGCTCGGTCTCGTCTTCGGGCTCCTCGGCGATCCGGGTCGGGGGGAGCTGAATCGAGACGATCACGGCCGCTACATAGACCGCAGCAGCCATGGCCACCGACCAGGAAGGCCCGCCGATCCATTGCGCCAGGGCGGCCGGGCCGGCGGCAACGAACCCCGCGATCCCACCGAGCAACGCCAACCGCGAGTTCTTCTCCACGAGCTCGTCGTGACTGCGCGCCGTGGTGGGGACCAGGGCCGCCTTGGCGATCGCATAGGCCTTCTGCAGGATCAGGACCGTGAACGCCAGCGGAAAGAGGAAGAGGCTGTCGAGATTGCCGATCATCAAGACCGCGGTCAACGCCCGCAACGCGTTGATGGCCACGAGCATGGCGCGACGACCGCCGGTCGCGCGGTCGAGCGCCGGCCCGATCATCGGGCTCACGACCGCGAACGGCGCGATCGTGAGCGCGAGGTACAGCCCGACGCGCCAGCGTGCCGCACTCGGATCGATCGAGAAGAAGAGCGAGCCGGCCAGCGCAACCGTGATCATGGCATCGCCCGCCGCCGACAGCGCATGAACACGCGAAAGCCGCACGAACGGCGAGACGACGAACGATCCGCCTTCAGTGTGCACTGGAGATCGCGACGAATCGACGCGGGGCCGCTTCGGCTTGGTCAGCGGTCTCCAGCCATCACTCACGGAGCGACTCTACTGCTCGTGCTAGGGCTCGTACGCCGCCCTCGATCGGCAACCAGAGCACCCATGGGGCCAGCTCCGGCACCCGAGGCTGATCAGCGGGCGTACTTGTAGCCGAGACCGCGGATCGTGACGATGCGTTGGGGGTTGCCCGGATCGGTCTCGATCTTCGAACGCAATCGCTTCACGTGCACGTCGAGCGTCTTGGTGTCTCCGACGTAGTCGCTCCCCCAGACCCGGTCGATCAGCACGTCTCGTGTCAGCACCCGCCCGGCGTTCTCGAGCAACAGCGTGAGGAGGTCGAACTCTTTCAGTGGCAGGTCCACGTGGACCCCGCGAACCAGGACCTCATGGCGATCGGTGTCGACGCGCACGTCACCGATCTCCAAGAGCAGGCCCT
>JAHECR010000072.1 GCA_024641655.1 Acidimicrobiaceae bacterium | reverse complement strand
TGGCTCGGCCTCGCATTCCCCTCGGAGTACGGCGGCCGCGACGTTGGCATCGGCGGCCAGATCGTATTCGCGCACGAGTGCGCCCAGATGGGAGCGCCATACCGGCTCAGCGTCCAGGGCACCGAGATGATCGGGCCGACGATCGCGATGTTCGGTACCGACGAGCAGAAACAGCGCTTCCTTCCCGACATCCTGCAGGCCAACGTGATCTGGTGTCAGGGGTTCAGTGAACCGGGAGCGGGGTCCGACCTCGCGTCGGTGCGGACCACCGCACGACGCGAAGGCGACCGGTGGATCCTCGACGGCCAGAAGGTGTGGACCACCTTCGGACACCACGCCGACTGGATCTACGTGCTGTGCCGCACCAACCCCGAAGCGCCCAAGCACAAGGGACTGTCGATCCTGTTGGTGCCGATGGACCAACCTGGCGTGGAAGTGCGCCCGATCGTCAACATCGCGCGTGGCGCCGAGTTCTGCGAGGTGTTCTTCGACGGCGCCCACACCGCCACCGACCTCGTGGTCGGCGAGGTCGACGGGGGGTGGGCCGTCGCGATGGCGCTGCTCGGCTTCGAGCGGGCGACGGCGACGCTGCCCCACCAGATGCTGTTCGAGGCCGAGCTGGAGGAGCTGCTCGACATGGCAGCGGCCACCGGCAAGGCCTCCGATCCCGTCGTGCGGAACAAGCTCGCCGATGCATGGATCGGCCTGCGCGTCATGGCGTACAACAATGTCCGGACGCTCACCGCGCTGATGCAGACCGGCACTGCTGGCCCCCAGGCATCGGTGGCCAAGATCTACTGGTCGGAGTGGCACCAGCGACTCTGCGAGCTCAAGCTCGAGATCCTGGGCGCCGCCGGACTCCTCTATCCCTTCACCGAAGCCGGAATCGACGCCCATCGCGCCCAGCACACCTTTCTGCTGTCACGCGCCGAGACGATCTACGCCGGGGCCAATCAGATACACCGCAACACTGCAGGCGAGCGGGTGTTGGGACTCCCGAAGGAGCCGCGGCCCTAGAAGCCGCCGTAGAGCGAGGCCGTGAGCTCGCGTACGTCGTCGAGCTCGTCGAGGTGCAGGACCGCGTCGATGACCGCGTCGGCACGACGACGCGGGAGCGCGCTCGTGCACCAGCGAAACTTCTCGACCTGATCGTCGGTGCTCATCGGGAGGTCGGGGTGGCCGACGGCGCGGCGAGCGACCCGCTCGATGACCGCACCGGACCGCAACCTGACCCTGACGTCTCCGGGTTCGGGGAGCTCACCGAGCCCGCGTGTCGTGTCGTCGAGCACGACATCGATACGACCCAGCAGCTCCACCAGGCGCGGGTCCGTACGGCCGGCGAGCTCGGTGTCGGCTGTTGTCATACCGCCCCGCGTCAGTGCGCTGGCGACCATGAAGGGAAGGCTGAACTGCGCGAGGGCGGCCCCGTTCGGACCTGCGAGGGCGTCAGCATCGCGCTTCAGCGACAACGGCTCACACACGAGGTCCCAGCAATCGTTGCTGAACACGCGCACTGTCACCTGCTCGACCGCCTCGAGCGAAAAGGCGGGCTCGGCTGCGATCTCGAGCGCCGCGGCGATGGCGGTGTGACCATACTTGCACGAGGCGTAGGGCTTGATGCTGACCGCCTCCACCTCGAATCGGTCGCCGAGCCCGTCGACCAGCGGAGCCAGGTCGTACCGACCGCCCCAAAATGCCTGGAACCAGCCGTACTTGCCTTCGAGGGACTCGCGCGTGCCCGAGATCCCCGCGCCGGCCAGCTCGGCGGCCATCACCGCGGCATCGGCACAGGCCCCCTGCTGCACCCGCACACTCAACGTGCCCTCGGCGAGACCCTGCAGGTTCCCAGCGCAGTTGCTGTAGGCGTTGCCGAAGGCATCGCGCATGGTCTCGACGTCGTGACCCGACAACCTCGACGCCACCAGCGAACCTGCGAGCGTCCCGGTCTGATAGGTGCGCGACATCGAGCGCGGGACGTAGCCCGCGCCGCCGAGATCGGTGATCGGCGCCATGCTCAACCGGCACCCGAGATCGATGCCGAGTGCGATCGCCGTGAGCAGTTGGGCGCCGGTCGCCCCCACGGTGTCGGCCACGGCGAGTGCAACCGGCACCATCGTCGCTGTTGCATGGGTGAGGCCGAGCTCGTGCACGTCGTCGAGCTCGAGCGCGCGCGCGAGCGTCGCGTTGACCATCGCTGCCGATCGGGCCGGAAGACGCTCGTCGTACCCGACCAAGCCGGCCTCGGGTGCGCCGCCCCACCGCGTGACGAGCGAGTGGAGCTCACGACACCCCGGCGCTTCCCGAGCGGCAATGGCCGCACCGAGCGTGTCGAGGGTCAGGAGCTTCGTCCGCTCGACCGTGGAAGTGCCCAACGCCTCCACCGCGAAATCGTGGAAGTGCGCCGTGATCCGGTCGGAGATGTCACCCATGGTCACCAGCTTCGCGCGTGCGTCTACCATCGGCGTACTGCGCCGAGGAGAGCCCAATGCCTGCCACCACCGAGACGACTTGGTCGCGCATGGTGGCGGCGCGGGTCGGTACCGGCCAACCCGCGGTCATCAACCCCGACGGCTCGTCGTGGACCCTCGACGAGCTGCTCGCCCGCGCGGCCGGCGCGGCCGCATGGCTCGACTCGATCGGCGCCGATCCCGGGCTCCCCGTGCCGGCACTCCTGCCCTCGAGCGTGCCGGCGTTCGCCCTCATGTTCGCCGGTGCCGGCAGCGACCGGCCCTTGGCGCCGCTCAGCCCGCGCTTCACGATGAGCGACCTGATCGCCTGTGTGCGCTCGGTCAACGCCGGGGTCGTCATTGGCGCGTCCGGCGCCAGGGACGTACTCCGCGAGCTCGGGGAACGAACCGGACTGCCGTACGCGATCGTGCCCGAGGAGTTCCCCACCCCCACCGGGCGCGACTTGAACATGGACCCAGCTCCTGACGCGGTCATCGCCGTGATCCACACTTCGGGCACCACTGGAGGCCCGAAGGGTGTGTACCAGCGGCAACGTCCGATGGCCTCCCGGGTGGGTCGCAGCGCCGACCCCATCGAGATGGGACCCGGTTCGCGATACGCAACGGCTTCCGCGTTCCACCACCAGGCCGGTGCAGGTTTGTTCCTGGTGGCGATGGGTGCCGGAGCGACGCTCGTACCGTTCCCCGAGTTCTCTCCCGCCGGCTGGAAGGCCCTCGAGGCGCTCGGACCCACCCACGCCACCGTCGTGCCCGCGCTGATCGAGAAGCTGCTGGCGGCCGACGTTCTCGCGCTGCCCACGCTCCGCTACGTGCAGTACGGCTCGTCCCCGCTCCATCCCGACACGGCTCGGTACCTCCTCACCGAGCTCCAGCAGCTCCAGCTCGTCCAGCAACTCGGCCAGACCGAGGGCAGCCCGATCACCACCCTCGACCACCATGACCACCTCGAAGCGCTCGCCGACGCACCGCATCGCCTCAAGTCGGTCGGGCGCCCCATTGTCGGCACTCAGCTCCGCATCGAGAACCCCGACGATGAAGGGGTCGGCGAGATCTGCTCGATGGCCGATCACTACTTCGCCCCCGACCCCGACGGCTGGCTCCGCACCGGTGACCTCGGCTATCAGGACGAGGACGACTTCGTGTACCTGGTCGGCCGCAAGCACGATGTGATCAACCGCGGTGGCGACAAGATCTATCCGGTCGAGGTCGAGCAGGTCATCACGACCCACCCCGCCGTCGTGGAGGCCGCCGTGGTCGGCGTTCCGGATCGAGTGCTCGGCAGCGTGCCCCACGCGTTCGTGGTCGCGCCGGACTCCGCTCGCCCCACACCCGACGAACTGTTCGCCTACACGCGCGACCGGCTGACGGGATACAAGGTTCCCCACACCTGGCACTTCGTGGATGAGCTGCCCCGGAACCCGGCCAACAAGATCCTCCGCTACGTGCTGCGGGACTCGGTGACCGGCACCGGGTAGCGCAGCAGGGGCTCCGCGCTAGCGCGCACCGCGCAGCTCGTCGCGCGCCACGATGTCGCGCAGGATCTCGCTCGACCCCTCGATGAGTCGGGCGGCCCGGAGATCGCGGAACCAGCTCTCGAGCGGGAGCTCACGGGCGAGGCCCATGGCACCAAGCACCTGGATCATCTGATCGACGACACCGAAGCCGGTCTCGGTTGCCGAGAGCTTCGCCATGGCGGCCGCGCGACGCGCTTCCGGGCGTCCTCGGTCGGCGAGCCACGCGGCTCGCCACGTCAGCAGCCGTGCAGCGTCGACCGCGACGCGTGCGTCGGCGAACACGAACTGGATGGCCTGCCGGGTGGCCAACGGCGCACCGAACGTCTCTCGCTCGGCGGCCCAGTCGGCCGCGAGGCGCATGGCCTCCTCGGCGACGCCGACGGCGCGGGCGGCATAGGACAGGCGGCCCTTGGACAACCACGCCCCAGCGAGCGTGAGACCGTGTCCTTCCTCACCGATGAGTGCGTCCTCGGGCAGCAGGCAGTCGTCGAAGCGGACCTCGAAGGGCCACGCATCGCGCATCATCGGGATGGGTGTGATCGTGATGCCGGGTGTGGACGTATCGAGCACGAAGGCGCTGATCCCCGAAGCGGTGCGGGCGTAGACCACGCCGTATTCGGCGTGGTCGGCGTGGGTTATCCACATCTTCGTGCCGTTGAGCAGCCAGCCATCGGCGACACGCTCGGCCGTGGTGCGAATCGCCCGCTTCGGATCGGTGCCACCCGACGGCTCGGCAACGGCGCTGAAGCCGGTGCGCGCCTCGGCGATTGCAGGACGAACCCACGTGTCGATCTGTTCGGGCGTTCCCGCGTAGAGGACGACCGGCGGCGTGTGCCCGAACACCCCGCCACCGGCGATCGGGAAGCAGAACCGATGCTTGCATGCCTGCTCCCACACGACCACCGAATCGAACGCTCCGAGGCCACCGCCCCCGTACTCCTCGGGCGCGTCCATACACCAGAGCCCGACCTGGCGGGCCTTTGTTCGCAGGTCCCCGAGCACGGGCTGCGGGATGCTGCGGTGCTCGGGACCGAGCGCGGCCTCTGCAGGGACGATCTCGCGCGCGGTGAAGTCACGTACGAGGTTCGCCAACGCCGCGAGCTCGTCGGAGAGGTCGAATCCGGCAAACGTCACTATTGGCTCCGGCGGATCACTTGAGCGTGCGGGCGACCCGCTCCGCGAACGACGGGCTACCGAGCAATGACACCTGGTGGCCAACCGCCCGCGCGAGGTGGTCGTCGAGCAGGGCGCGCAGATCGGCACGGTGCAGGTCGACGTACGCCTCGAGCGCCTCCCGCGACATGGCTTCCAGTCGGCTCACCCGCTCGACGGCGCGGTCGCGAGCCGTGCCGGAGTCGACGGGCTCTGCCAGGTGCAGTGCATGTGCCGCGGCAGCGTCCAGACGAGGCTGATGCTCGAGCAACTGCCACAGGGCATCGGGCGCCTTGAGCCGCAGGAGCAGCTCGCCTCCGGTCCCCGGGACCAGACCGACCCGTCCCCAGCCCTGCTGACACCAGCCGCCGGGGCCGACGAACCGGCAGTCGCAGGCCAAGGCGAGATCGAAACCCATGCCGATGGCTGGGCCGTCGATTGCCGCGACGGTCGGGACGGGACACGCGATGAGCGCTCGGACCAGCCCCTGGTAGGCGCTGTAGACGAGGCGGCGGCGTTCGTCGGGGTCCATGTCGGCGCGTCCGACCGCGCCCTTCAGGTTTCCACCGGCACAGAAGGCGCCGTTGCCGGTGAGCACCAGTCCACAGACATCGGGCGTGATCGCAGCCTCGATGGCCGAAGTCACCTCGCGCGACTCGTCGGGACCGAGAGCGTTGCGCTGCTCGGGCCAGTCGAGGACGACGATCGCGGCCGGTCCTGCGTATTCGACCTGTACTCCCATGGGGCCTGATTCTGACAGGTCCGCCGATGGGCCGCTCGTGGCGGTGGCAGGTCAGGGCCGGGGCGGCACGTTCTCGAAGTCCGGCGGCCGCTTCTGGATGAAGGAGTCGACCCCCTCCTTGAAGTCTTCGCCGTGGCCAGGTCGATCGAAGACCTTGTGGGAGTCGGCCTCGGCCTGGGCGCGAGTGCGGTTCCAGTCGGCGAGCAGATCGGTCTTCGCGTAGGCGATGGCCCGAGGCGAACAGTTGGTGCTGACGTCGCGGGCATACTCCCAGGCGCACGCGACCAGGTCATCGGCGTCGATCGAGCGCTGCACCAAACCGATGCGCTCGGCTTCGGTGCCAGTGAGTGTGCGCGCCGACAGGAGCAGGTCGGCGGCGTGGCCGGCACCCACGATGCGATGGAGCAGCCAGCTCGCCCCATACTCGGGCGCGATTCCCCGGCGCGTGAACGAGCTGGTGATCTTCGCGGACTCGGCAGCAAATCGGACGTCACAACACAGCGCGTGCACGAAGCCGATCCCTGCGCACCCGCCATTGATCGCGGCGACGGTCAACTTACGCATCGAGAGGAGGTGGGTCATGGGCCGGTGGCGCTGGGTAGCTCCCGAGCGCGCGTTGGCACGATCCGACAGGACCGACGCGTCCATGCCGGCGCAGAATCCACGACCGGCGCCGGTGACCACGATGGCCCGGACGTCGCGATCGTTGTCGGCCGCATCGAGGAGGTCGAAGAAGCGCTCCTCCATCTCGTAGGTCCACGCGTTCATGCGATCTGGACGGTTCAACGTGAGGGTGGCGACGGCGTCGCGCACCTCGTACAGCACGACGTCGTCGTTCGTTCCCATGGCTACCCCTACCGTTCCTCGACCGTCGACCAGGTCCTCGGATCATACGCCTCGGCCCGACCGAGCCTCGTCAACGGGCTCGATCGCCGATCGCGTCGACCCGGCTACGGTTTGGTGGACCGCGTACAGACCCGGAAAGGTTGCCGATTGTGTTGGACCTCGTGCTGCGCGACGCGCGAATCATCGACGGCACCGGTCGCGATGGCTACCACGGAGACGTGGGCGTGCGCGACGGCAGGATCGCGGCCGTCGGCGAGGTCTCCGAGCCCGCCCGGCGGGAGATCGACGTCGATGGTCGGGCGGTGGCGCCAGGTTTCGTCGACATCCACACCCACTACGACGCTCAGTTGTGCTGGGATCCGTACGCGTCGCCGTCGTCGGCGCACGGGACGACGACGGTGATCGGTGGAAACTGCGGGTTCTCGATCGCTCCGGTCGCCCCCCACGACCGTGACTACATGGCCCACATGCTCGCCCGAGTCGAGGGGATGCCCATCGAGAGCCTGGCCGAGGCCGTGCCCTGGGACTGGGAGTCGTTCTCCCAGTTCCTCGACCGTTTCGAAGGCCGCCTCGGCGTGAACGCCGGCTTCTTCGCCGGCCACACGGCGATTCGCCGCCACGTGCTCAGCGAAGACGGTGAACGGCGCGCGCGCGCCGACGAGGTCGAGCGCATGGCAGCGGTCCTCCGCGAGTGTCTCGCAGCTGGCGCGTTCGGGTTCTCCAGCGGGAACAGCCCCACGCACAACGATGCCGCCGGTCGACCGGTCACGAATCGATTCGCCTCCAAGGAGGAGTTCGTGGCTCTCTCGGCGGTCGTCCGCGAGTTCGACGGCACGATGCTCGAGTTCGTGCCACCCCCGGGCCAATTCGCACCCGAGGTGATCGACCTGATGTCGGCCATGTCCGCGGCAGCCGACCGACCCCTCAACTGGAACCTGCTCAACGTCTCGGTGGCCATCCGTGAGGCCTGCGAGCAGCGGCTCACCGCATCGGACCACGCAGCCGCCCATGGCGGGCGGGTCATCGCGTTGACCCTGC
Organism: Acidimicrobiaceae bacterium; assembly: GCA_024641655.1. GTDB lineage: Bacteria > Actinomycetota > Acidimicrobiia > Acidimicrobiales > UBA8592 > JAHECR01. The sequence continues at coordinate 221 of JAHECR010000072.1, read as the reverse complement.
CCGCGAGCAACGCGATGCGCTTGAACTTCGTCAGCGGGTTCCTGTTCGACGCGCTCCCCGTGTTCACCGAGCTCTTCGAACTGGGCCTCGACGACCGTACCCGCGTGCTCGCGAGCCCCGAAGCCCGAGCGCTGCTGCGCCGCAGCGTCGACTCCCCACAGGGGCGGGCACTGTACTACATCACCGACTGGGCCGGACTGACCGTCGGCCAGACCTTCAGC
>JAHECR010000038.1 GCA_024641655.1 Acidimicrobiaceae bacterium | reverse complement strand
TCAACCGCCGCATCGTCCTCACTCCGTCGAACCGATCGCCCGATCGTGGCGCCGAGCGACCAGGATCGTCCGATGCGGCGTGTTGCGCAAGTTCGCAGTGTGAACAATGCAGTGTGAACAATGCAGTGTGAACAATGCAGTGTGAACAATGCAGTGTGGACAATGCAGTGTGAACAATCAGGCCACGTCGCTATCGCGGCGGCGCACCACTAGCCTGACGTCGACAACCAGACCTGCCCCCGGTCACCACTCACGGGGGCCCCGCTCGTAGCGGGTCCACAGGAGGTGATGCTCAGCGTGAATACGCGAGCCTACGAAATGATGATCATCGTCGACAGCGATCATGATGACGCAATGGTCGACGATGTGGTCCGCCGGGTCGAGACCTGGCTGGGCGAGGGCGAAGGGCGCCTGGCCTCCACCGACAAGTGGGGCAAACGCCGGTTCGCCTACGAGATCGACCACAAGACCGAAGGTCACTACGTGGTCCTGGAGATGGTCACCGGGCCGCGCGACATGGCGCCGCTCGAACGCTCACTCCGACTCGCGGACGAGGTCGTTCGCCACAAGCTCATCCGTCTGCCTGACCACGAGGCCGCTCGCCGCGGGCTGCTCGAGGCCAGCTGATCTGCAGAGGAGCCAGCCATGGCACGAGATAATTCCGTATCGGTCGTCGGCAACTTGACCCGCGATCCCGAGCTGCGATTCACCCCGAGTGGCGCGGCCGTCGCCAACTTCGGGCTGGCGTGGAACAAGCGCCGCCAGAATCGTCAGACCCAGGAGTGGGAGGACGAGCCGTCCTACTTCGACGTGACCTGTTGGAACACGCTGGCGGAGAACGTCGCCGAGAGCTTGACCAAGGGAGCCCGGGTGATCGTGTTCGGTCACCTCGAATGGCGTTCCTGGGAGACCCCCGACGGCGGCAAGGCCAGCAAGGTCGAGATCATCGCCGACGAGGTGGCCCCCAGCCTGCGCTGGGCGACCGCCAGTGTGAACCGCAACGAACGCCGTGATGGCGCCGGTGCGGGTGGCGGCGGATTCGGAGGGGCCCCGATGCCCAGCGAACCCCCGGCCTACGACCCCAACGAAGAGCCCTTCTAGCTCGCCCCGAGGCCACCGTGCCCCCGGACTCGGGTCCGGCCGGCGTGGCCACCAGTCATCCATTCATCGCTGAACCAGAAGAAGACGCATGCCACCGAAGAACGTCAAGCGCGGCAAGAACAAGGACAACGCTCGCCGCAGCAAGAAGAAGATCTCGATCCTCACCCAGGAACGGGTCGACTACATCGACTGGAAGGACGTGAACCTGCTCCGCCGGTTCGTGTCCGACCGGTCCAAGATCCGCGCCCGCCGGGTGACCGGCAACAGCGCACAGCAACAGCGTGACATCGCGCTGGCGATCAAGAACGCCCGCGAGATGGCCTTGATCCCCTATGCCAACCGCATCACCACCCAGCGCGGGGGTCGAAGCGGTGGCGGCGGTCGGGGTCGCGAAGGTCGTCCCGGCGACGACGCGCTGCCCCGTCCGAGCACGCCTCCGCCTCGGGGTGGGGAGAGCCCAGCGATCGACGAGGTCGACGAGTACACGGAGGACACAGAGTGAAGGTGATCTTGCGAGCCGATGTCGACGGCGTCGGCATGAAGGGCGATGTCATCGATGTGGCCGACGGGTTCGGTCGCAACAAGCTGATTCCCCAGGGGTTGGCCTTCAAGGCGAGTGCCGGTGCCGAACGCCAAGCCGAGCACATGCGACGCTCCCGCGAGCTGAAGGACGCCGCCGACCGTTCGGTGGCCGAGGAGATGGCGACCCGCCTGGTCAACCGGCCGGTCACCATCGCCGCCAAGGCGGGCGAGGCCGGCAAGTTGTTCGGCTCGGTCACGTCGAGCGACATCTCGAATGCGCTGAAGGAGCAGGCCAACATCACGATCGACCGCCACGTCATCCAGCTCCACGAACCCATCAAGGAGCTCGGCACGCACCTGGTCATGGTCAAGGTGCACGCCGATGTGGCGTTCCCCGTGACCGTCGAGGTGGTCGCCGACTGAGGATCTGCGCCCGTCGACGACACGGGACGAGTACCCCACGCCACGGCCGGACCCTCGGGTCCGGCCGTTCGGCGTTGTCCCCCGGTCTCGGCGCGTAATCCACAGATTTGTTCGGGTTGTCCTCTGGATTGTCACAGGCAGGCGCGACGATGGTGAACAGCCGCATGTCCGATATCCCGCCCTACCCCGACGAAGATCCGTTCGGCCCGCCACCGCGCGGCGCGTTCACCCGCCCGCCCGCCCGCTCCGGGGTGCGTGTGCCGCCGCACAACCTCGCGGCCGAGGAGTCCTTGCTCGGCGCCATGTTGCTGAGCAAGGACGCCATCGCCGATGCCATCGAGGTGGTCACCGCCGACGATTTCTACAAGCCGGGTCACCAACACACCTACGAAGCCATCACGTCGCTGTACAGCGCGGGAGAGCCCGCGGACACGGTGACCGTTGCCGAGGAGCTCGCCCGCGCCGGTCTGCTCGACGCCATGGGCGGCGGCGGTGCCTTGGTGGCGCTGCAAACCGGCACGCCTGCGGCGACCAACGCCACCAAGTACGCGCGAATCGTGCACGAGCACGCCCAATTGCGCCGACTGATTCGCGCCGGATCGGACATCGCCGAGATCGGCTTCTCGGGCCCCGACGACGTCATCAAGGCGATCGACCATGCCGAGACGCTCGTCTTCAACCTCGCCCAGGGGCGATCGACCGATTCGCTGGCAGCGATCCGCGATCTCCTCGACGCCAACCTCGACCGGCTCGAACAGCTCTACGAGCAGGGCGACAGCATCACCGGTACCCCGACCGGCTTCATCGATCTCGACGAGCTGCTGTCCGGGTTGCAGCCGAACGCCCTCATCGTCGTCGGTGCCCGCCCCGCAATGGGCAAGACCAGCTTCGCCCTCAACGTCGTCGCCCACGCCTCCATGCACGCGGCGCGCCCGGTGTTGTTCTTCTCGCTCGAGATGAGCCAGCTCGAGATCAGCCAGCGCCTGCTGTGTTCGGAAGCGCGTGTCGATGCCACCCGGGTGCGAAACGGTCGCTTGAACGAGGACGACTGGTCGAGGATCAGTCACGGCGTGGGCCGTCTCGCCGAGGCTCCGATCTGGATCGACGACAACCCCCAGACCACGGTCATGGAGATCCGCGCCAAGGCCCGCCGCCTCAAGAGTCGGGTCGGCGACCTCGGTCTGGTCGTCGTCGACTATCTCCAACTGATGACCGGTCGGTCCGGCGCAGAGAGTCGCCAGGTCGAGGTGTCCGAGATCAGCCGTGGCCTCAAGATCCTGGCTCGTGAGCTCGAGTGTCCGGTGGTCGCACTGTCACAGCTGAGTCGAGGCCTCGAACAGCGTCAGGACAAGCGGCCCATGCTGGCCGACCTGCGCGAGTCCGGCTCGATCGAACAAGACGCCGACGTCGTCATGTTCCTCTACCGCGACGAGATCTACAACGCCGACTCCGCCGACATCGGCACGGCCGAGATCCTCGTCGCCAAGCATCGAGCCGGCCCGACGGGCATGGTGCGGGTTGCGTTCCTGCCCCACTTCACGCGTTTCGCAAACATGGCGCGTGCATAGCTGATCGGTGTCGCTCGCGTCGGCCGGGTCCGGGCCGACCCTGAGAAGGACGGGGGCCCACTGCCAGTACTCGAAGAGTGCTGGTGGCGATGCGTTGGAGGTGTGGCACCCCCGTCCTGTCCCCAGTTCGCCGGAGGGGGCGATGCCTCCGACAGTAGGATCATCGACGGGCGCGCCAGCGCCTTGACCGGCAATTCCCCCAGGCAACCTCGAATGATCCCCGGGACCCAACGCGCCCGGGCCAGGAGGACCCCCGATGATCTTCGGCGACAGTGTCTTCGGCGACAACCTCGTGGTGCTGCTCGTCATGGCGCTCGGTGGCGCGCTGGCGGCCGGCAACTTGATGGCTCTCGTCCGCCCCAACCCGACCCCGGGCCAAGGCGAGCTCGAACGGCCGCCACTGGGTCGCGCCGTCGCAATGATCGCGGTGGGTCTGCTCGCGGCGGTGTGGGCGATCGTCAGCCTCGTCTCGGGCTGACCCCCGGCCGGCGCGGCAACCGTCGTCACCGGTCGGGGGCGACGAGCACGACACACGCCCACTGGCCGTCGGCGGTGGACGCGCTGGTGTCGAAGCCCGGGTACCAGTGCTGCACCTGGTCGAGCTGGTCGCGCAGCACTCCGGCGAGCACGAGCCGGCCTGCGGGCGCCAGGCGGCCGATGACGTCGGGAGCGACCGAGCGCTGGACCCCGGCGGTGAGGTTCGACGTCACCAGGTCGTAGTGCGCCCGGGGCAGTGCGGTCACCGAACCGAGTCGCACCTCGACGGTGACGCGGTTGCGGGACGCGTTGGCCCTCGCCGTCGCGACCGCCGCCGGATCGATGTCGACGGCGTCGATTGATGCGGCTCCCAGCAACGCGGCGCCGATTGCCAGCACACCCGTTCCGGTGCCGACGTCGGCGACCGTTCGACCCGACGGCTCCGCCGCGGCCATGGCGGCCAGCGCCAGCCGGGTGCTCTCGTGGGTCCCACTGCCGAAGGCGTGTCCGGGCTCGATGCAGAGGTCGACGGCGTCGGTGTCGGCGGGGTGCTCGGGGAGGCGGAGGCCGAACGGGCCGACCCGGTGCGCGGTCGCGAACGCACGCCACGTTTCCTCGACGGCCGTGGCGAGCCGGATCGAAGCCGACGGAGCCAACATCTGCAATGACGCCACGCGTTGCGGGACCTGCGCGGGGTCTCCCTCGAATCCCGCGAGGAGTCGCGCCGAGCCGTCGGTGGCCTCCTCGATAGCGATGCCGGTCGTTCCACTCCGCCAGAGCAGGTCGACGAGCTCCTCGGCGTCGGCCGCGGCGCAGCGCAGCTCGAGCACGATCGACGACATGGGAGTCATCGTCGCACACCGTCGGCGGATGCCGGCAGATCCGACGTGGGTCCCACGCCCTGGGTCATCGGTCCCGACGTGCGCCGGGGGGTTCCAGTCGGGCGGGCCGATGGCCGAGAAGGTGTCTGGGAAGTGGGCGGAGGTAGAGCGACAATGCGAAAAGCGTGCGGGCGCCGGGATGATCGTGGCGCGGCCTTGGTCGAGTTCGCGGTGGTGTTGCCACTGCTGATGGTGCTGATCTTCGGCGTGGTGCAGTTCGGCATGCTGTTCAACCGGCAACAGGGCGTGCACGCGGCCGCGCGCGAAGGCGCACGTCTCGCTTCGCTGCCGTCATCGACGCAGAACGACATCAGCGCACGCACGCTCAGCGCGCTCGAGGGGGTCCCGTTCGACACCACCCCGACGGTGGCGACGAACCCCAACGTCACCAAGCCGTGTGAGTTCCGCCGTGGTGAGACGGTCGTCGTGGTCGTATCGGTACCCACGACCCTCGAGATCCCACTCTGGGGAACGAGGAACGTCACGCTCACGGGTCGGGGCGAGTTCCGGTGCGAATGAAACCGACATCGCGCCGCCGTCCCTGGTCGACCCGGCGGCGGGCGGAACACGACCGCGGCGCGGTGCTCGTGATGGTGTCGATCAGCCTCGTCACGATCTTCGGGTTCGTGGCCTTGACCGTCGATCTGGGCAACGCCTGGCAGAACCGCCGGGGCCTGGTGAACGCCTCCGATGCGGGAGCGCTCGCCGCGGTGCAGGAGTACGCCACCGGTGGCGATGGCTGTGCTGCCGTCGCCGGCGCCTACGTGGTGTCGAACAAGTCCGACGCCACCATGACGCGCTGCGAGCCGAGCGTCACCGCGGCAGCAGGGGTGCAGGGCACGGTAACCGTCGAAGCCAAGACCACGGTCAACTACTTCTTCGCGCCGATCCTCGGGATCGACAACAAAGTCGTGTCGTCGTCGACGACGGCCAAGTACGGGAGGCCGCTCGGCCTCTTTGGGCTTCGCCCGTTCGGCTTGTGCGAGGACACCCTGCTTGCGCTGCCCGAGTTCCAGACGTTTCTTGCGTCGCCCGGGTTTTACGAGGCCCTGGCCGACACGAGTGATACGAAGATCGCCCGCGTCGGGTACGCGAAGACCGATCCCGCGGCGTGTAACGACGGCGACCCGGTGCCGGGCAACTGGGCGAACATCGACTTCAACGGCGGTGCCAACTCCACCAGCGAATTCGCGGACTGGGTCAAGAATGGCTATCCCGACGTCATCGACCGTGGGGTGGCGTACTCCGGCGACACCGGTTCACTCTCGAACACCCTCCAGCAGGAGCTCAACCACCTGGTCACCAGCAAGGCCGAGTTCGGCTTGCCGCTGTTCGACAAGGCCGACCTCTCCGGCTCGAATGCGCGGTTCCACATCTCCGGATTCGTCGCCGTGCAGGTCGTCGGGTTCAAGGTCAGCGGCAACCAGTCCCAGCGATACCTGGACCTGATCTTCCGTCGGGCCATTCTCGAGGGCTCCTGCTGCTACGGCGGACCGGACCTCGATGCCTTGGCCCGCACGGTCAAGATCTGCGCCACCGACGCGACCGATCCCGCCGTCACCTGCGCCAACTGACCGGCGCCCCGCAGGCGGGCTCCCAGGAGCCACTGGTGGGCCGCGAGCCACCCGTTGACCGCGTCGTGACGGGGTCGCGCGGGTAGTTGCACCCAGTGGCCGGTCGACGGTGACGTCGGGATAGGTCAGATGGTCCGTATTCCTCCAGGGAACCTCACCCATGCCGAACAAGGTCTTCGAGAGGAACTCCCCAGGAAAGGACGCGGAAGTATGCGTCGCAAGCTCGTCATGATCGTCGCAGCGTTGGTGTGTGGTGTGTTGGGCACCGCGTTGCTCGTCAACTTCGTCAAGGGCGCCGAAAGTCGGGCGCTCGAAGGCAAACAGCTGGTCGACGTCTACGTCGCCCGCAGTCAGATCCCGAGCGGTACCTCGGTCGAGGAGATGATCCGACTCGATCTGATCGGGCAGACCCAGGTACCCGCCGAAGTCCGACCGGGGTCCGCCATCGTGAGCCTCGACCAGATCGCAGGCAAGGTGTCGGCCACCGACATCATCGCCGGCGAGCAGCTGGTCCTGGGCCGCTTCATCGAGGTCGGGGAGTTCGACAGCCGACCGTCGACGGTCGAGGTCCCCAACGGCATGGTGGAGATCACCATCCCGACCTCGGCGGACCGCGTGCTCGGCGGCCTCATCACCCCCGGTGAGCGGCTCATGCTGATCGCCACGTTCCCACCCGAGAACTACGACGAGAACCAGACCATCGTCGGCGGCGTGCCCGTCACGCTGCCCGACGCGGTGACCGAGGTCGTCGCCGTGCCGGCTACCACCCACGTGCTCATGCACAAGGTGCTCCTCACCGAGGTCCAGGTCGACACCCTGCCCGTCGCCCGTGACGAGACCCAGGTGAGCGGCCCGCCCGGGCCCATCCTCTCCTCTTCGAGCAGCGTCGTCCTCACGGTCGCACTGACCCCCGCCGACGCCGAGCGCCTGGTGTACGCGATGGAGTTCGCCAGCCTCTGGTTCGCGGCCGAGGACTCCGACGTGCCCGAGACCGGCACCGCCTACCAGACCCGGGCAACCGTCTTCGACGACACCGAGCCGGCAGTCGCACAATGATCGTCTTCCTGTCGCCCTTCGAGTCCTTCGACGAGCGCCTCGACGCACTCGGGTCGACGACCCGTCGTGCGTGGGATGCCACCTGGGGACACTCCACCCCCGACGCCGTCGCCGCCGCGGCCACCGCCGACGGCCCCTTGGTCGTCGTGGTCGGTCCCGGGGTAGACGAGACGGTCGGCCTCACCTGGGTCGAGGCCTTGGCCCGGCTGCGCCAGGACATCAGCATCGTCATGGTTGGCGACCTGCGTACCGATCTCGTCGTGAACGCCATGCGTGCCGGTGCCAGTGACGTCGTCGCTCCGAACGTGTCGCACACCGAGCTGCTCGGCACCCTCGACCGGGCCCGGGACGCCGCAACGCGACGTCGAGAAGCGACCATCGTCGAGAACGCCGAACGGGGTCGTGGCAAGGTCCTCGTCGTGCTGTCGCCGAAAGGTGGCGCCGGCAAGACGACGATCTCCACGAACCTCGCAGTGGGTCTCGCGAACGAGATGCCCGGCGGCGAGGTAGCGCTGCTCGACCTCGACGTGCAGTTCGGTGACGTGTCCCACGCGATGAACCTCGTGCCCGAGCACAACCTCGGCGACGCCGCGGCGGCGACCCGCAACGGCCTCGACCTCACGACGCTCAAGGTCTTCCTGACCCATCACCGGTCCGGTGCGTTCGTGCTCCCCGCGCCGGAATCGCTGGTGCAGGCGGAGGAGGTCAACAGCGAGCACGTGAAGAGCGTGCTCGGACTGCTGAGCGAGCACTTCCCGATGGTGATCGTCGACACCTCCGCGGGTATCGGCGAGCACGCGCTCACCGCTCTCGAATTCGCGACCGACGTGCTGTTCGTCGCGTCGCCGAACACCCCGAACATCCGGGCGTTGCGGCGCGAGGTCGAGGCGTTCGAGCTGATCGGCCTGATCGGCGCCTCCCGCCACCTCGTCGTCAACAAGACGGAGGGTCGCGGTGGCATCAGCGTCGGCGAAATCGAGAGCACGATCGGTCTTCCGGTCACCTACCAGATCCCTCGGTCGCGTGGGGTCACCGTGTCGACCGACGAAGGAATCCCGATCCTCGAAGACGGCGGTCGTGACCCTGCGGCCAAGGCGCTTCGTGAGCTCGCGGTGTCGTTCGCGCCCGGTGGCGTGAACTCCGGCCGCGCCACTCGAGGCCGGAAGAAGGCGTGATGCACACAGGTGGATCCAGCAAGGCGCCCGGCGGGAAACCGCTTCGGAGCGCGACGGGCGACGAATACCAGGAGGTCCGGCGATGAAGCTCGGTGACCGTTTCCGCGAAGCGGGAGTCATGAAGGACGAGGTCGAGCCGGGCGGCATGCCTGCCGCTCCGGCCCCGGCGGGTCCGTCGATGAGTCGCTACCGCGAGGAGGCCGACCTCGACGAAGAGGTCCGTGCCACCGCGATCGACCCGTTGGCGAACCTCAAGCGGCGAGCCTCCGAAGGACTCTTCGCCCGCCTCGGCGACCAGCTCTACGACGCCTCGCTCAGCCGCAAGCAGCTCCACACGTTCGTCGTGCGCGAGCTCGACGCCGTGCTGCAGGACGAGGACATCCCCCTCGACGCCGACGAGCGCCACGCGCTCGTCAACGAGGTCAAGAACGACATCTTGGGCTACGGCCCGATCGAGCAGTTCCTCGCCGACGACTCGGTCTCGGAAGTCATGGTCAACGGCGACTCGGCGATCTTCATCGAGCGCGCCGGCATGATCTACAAGACCGAGGCCCGGTTCGTCTCCCAGGACCATCTGCGTCAGGTGATCGAACGCATCGTGACCGGGGTCGGACGGCGCATCGACGAGTCCTCGGCCATGGTGGACGCCCGCCTGCCCGACGGATCCCGTGTCAACGCGATCATCCCGCCCCTCGCGGTCGACGGACCGATGCTCACGATCCGGAAGTTCGCGCGGGAGAAGCTCGTCGTGGACGATCTGGTCCGCAACGGCTCGATGAGCCGGCAGTGCGCCGATTTCCTCGAAGCATGTGTGGTGGGCAAGCTCAACATCTTGATCGCCGGCGGTACCGGTACCGGAAAGACCACGCTTCTGAACGTTCTGTCCAGCTGGATTCCCGAGCGCGAGCGCATCGTGACGATCGAGGACTCTGTCGAGCTCCAGCTCCGCCAGGAGCACGTGATCCGCCTCGAGACGCGTCCGCCCAACACCGAAGGCAAGGGCGAAGTCGCCATTCGCGACCTGTTGAAGAACTCGCTGCGTATGCGCCCCGACCGCATCGTCGTCGGTGAGTGTCGTGGCGGCGAGACCCTCGACATGCTCCAGGCCATGAACACCGGTCACGAGGGCTCGCTGTCGACGGTGCACGCGAACAGCGCTCGTGACGCCTTGGCCCGCCTCGAGACTATGGTCCTGATGGCAGGCATGGACCTGCCGGTGCGGGCCATCCGGGAACAGGTGGCCTCGGCGATCGATCTCATCGTCCACATCTCCCGCTTGCGAGACGGCACCCGTCGAGTGACGGGGATCGACGAGGTCATCGGCATGGAAGGCGAGACCATCACGCTGGGTGACCTGTTCGCGTTCGACTACAGCGCCGGGTTCACCGAGGACGGGCGGTTCGCCGGTGAACTGAAGCCGACTGGTATCCGCCCGATGTTCTCGGATCGCCTCGAACAGCAGGGAATCACCTTGAGCGCCGATGTGTTCGGCGACGGCCTCTCTGTCCTCGACGGGGGTGGCTGGTGATGCGACGCACGCTCGCAGCGCTGGCCGCGCTGGCGCTGCTGATGGCGGCGGCACCCGCGGGAGCACAGCTCTCCGAAGGGGAGATCCAGATCGTGGATCTCGACGCCACCGGCTATCCGACCATCGAGGTGACCGTCGACGTCCCGAGGAGTTTCGCGGACACCACGCTCACCGCGGACGAGTTCAGCCTGGACGAGGGCGGTGTGGCGCGCGAGATCACCGTCGAGAAGCTTGCCGAGACCACCGGCATCGTGTTGGCGATCGACACGTCGGGCTCGATGGCCGGTGAAGCCATCGCCGCGGCGAAAGCGTCGGCGCTCGCCTTCGTCGACGGCTTGCCCGACAGTCACCCGGTCGCCGTGGTCGGGTTCGGGGACTCGGTCGTGCGGGCGTCGGAACTGACGACCGACCGTGCCGCGACCCGCAACGCCATCGGGTCGCTGCGCGCGACGGGCGAGACGAGCCTCTACGACGCGCTGATCGAGAGCGCGTCCATCCTGCAGACGGCGGGAACCGACCGCGTCGCCCTGGTGCTGCTTTCCGACGGCGCTGACACGGCCAGCTCGGCCACGCCCGACGCGGTGGTCGGCGCCCTCACCAGCTCCGACGTCGCGCTCTACTCGATCGGTTTGGAGACCGGGGACAGCCAGCTGAGCGAGCTCTCGGCGCTGACTGATCGCGCCGGCGGCGCCTTCTTGTCGACGACGGCGCTCGCCGATCTCGCTGCGGTCTACGACGGTCTCGCCGCCCGCCTGGCGAATCAGTACCGGTTGCGGTTCGAGGCGACCTCGTCGGGGCCCGTGGAGGTCCGCGTCGTCGCGGTCTCGGGGGATCGTCTGGCCGGTGCGAACCTGGTCACCGAGCTCAAGGCCGCCGACGCAGCTCCGGCTCCCACGACGAGCACCGACCCGCAGGCGAGCACCGACCCACAGTTCCTCGAAGCGGTGCCGTTCCTCGCACCCCCGAAGGGGATGCTCGAGGCGGGCTGGGTCATGTGGGCCGGGCTCGGCGCGCTGGGCTTCGCCTTTGCCACCGTGTCCTACGCCGCGTTCTCGATGGCCGGCGACAAGCCCCGCCGCCGACTCGAGCCGCGCGCGACCCCGAAGGCCGGAGACACCCAGCTCTCCGGTGTCGCGACCTGGGCCAGCGGCCTGGTCGACCGGACCTTCCTCAACGGAACTCGTCGAGGGGCCATGAACGCGGCGCTCGACCGCGCCGGGCTGAACCTGCGCCCCGGCGAGTTCATCGTGTTGGTCGGTTGCGTCTCCGTGGCCGTGCTGGCGCTGGGCTGGCTGATGCACCCCCTCATCGGGATCATCGGTGCGATCGTCGTCGCCCTGTCGGCACGGTCGTTCGTGGGCTACATGGGCTCCCGTCGCCGCAATCGCTTCGCCAATCAGCTCGACAACACCCTGCTCGTCATGGCGGGCAGCCTCCGTGCCGGTCACGGCATCCAGCGGGCGCTCGTGGCCGTGGCCGAGGAGAGCGACTCGCCGACCGGTGAGGAGTTCACCCGAGTGGTCGCCGAGACCCGAATCGGCCGTGACCTCGTCGAGGCGCTGCAAGGCATCGCCGATCGGCTGGGCAACGAGGACTTCGAGTGGGTCGTGCGCGCGGTGGCCATCAACCGCGAGCTCGGCGGCAATCTCTCGGAAGTGCTCGACAACGTCGGCGACACCATCCGCGAGCGCAATCAGCTCCGTCGACAGGTGAGCGCGCTGTCCGCCGAAGGCAAGCTCTCGGCCATCGTCTTGTACGTCTTGCCGTTCGGTGTTGCCGGGTTCGTGCGCTTGACGAACCCGACCTACCTCAGCGAGCTCACCAAGTCCAACTTCGGGCTCGGTGCTATCGGGCTCGCGATCTTGTTGATGATCGGGGGCGGGGCATGGATCAAGAAGATCGTGCAGGTGCAGTTCTGAACCGGTGCGGGGCCCGGACCGGCTGGGCTCCGGTCGCACCCTGCCCCATGAAGCTCGTGACCGTCGAGCGTTGGAGGACCCGATGACACCCGATCTCTCGTTGTATCTCGGCGCCGGGGTCTCCGTCGCCGGCGCCATCATGCTGCTGAGCGCGTTGCTCAGCCAACAGACGAGGCGCTCGCTCGGTGGCGCATCCACCGACATGCGTCAGGTCGTCCTGCGCCAGCGAGCCGGCAAGCGCATCATCTCGCCACTCATGGGCCACATCGCCCAGCTCTTCCACCGCCTGACCCCGACCGGTGCGGTCGAGCGCCTCGACAAGAAGATCGACGTCGCGGGTGCCCGTCAGACCTGGAGCGCGGACCGTCTGATCGGTACGAAGGTGATGCTCGCGACCGCAGGGGCGATCGTCGGCGTCTACCGAGTGATCAACAACCCGACGCCGATGACCATGCTCGTCGCGGTGCTCCTTGCCGCCGGGTGCTTCGGTCTGCCCGACTTCGTGTTGGCACGTCGGGCCAAGGAGCGCAAGGCCCACATCGATAGGGAGCTGCCCGACCTGCTCGACCAGATGGTGGTCAGCGTCGAGGCCGGTCTCGGCTTCGAAGCGGCCATGTCCCGCGTCGCCAAGAGCAACGACGGCGCGTTGGCCCACGAGCTCTCGCGCGTGCTGCAGGACGTGCGTTTCGGCATGAACCGGCGCGACGCCTTCGCCAAGCTCCTCGGCCGTACCGACTCGACGGACCTGAAGCAGTTCGTCAACGCGTTGACGCAGGCCGAGAGATTGGGCATGCCACTTGCTGATGTTTTGCGAGTTCAGGCCGATGAGATGCGCAAGAAGCGGCGCATGCGTGCCGAGGAAACGGCGTTGAAGATCCCGGTCAAGCTGGTCTTCCCGCTGCTCTTTTGCATCATGCCGGCGCTCTTCGTCGTCATCATCGGACCGGCGGTCATCAGGATCGCCGACAGCGGCCTCTAGGGGAACCCATGAGCCTCCAGTCACTTCCACGCTCGCAGTACAAGCCCGTTCGCGGGTTGCTCGCCCAGATCGAGGACGAGGGCACGATGCGGGCGCCTGCGCTCGCGACCGGCTTCAATCCCCTCGACGCGATGCTCGACGGTGGCCTGCATCCCCACGATCTGACGATCCTGGCGGGCAAGCCCAGCGTCGGCAAGACCATTGCCACCCTGCAGTGGGCCCGTCACGTTGCCGAGCGCGGCGGTCACGTCGCGTACGTCAGCTACGAGCACAGTGAGCACGGGATGCTGGGCCGGCTCCTCAATCTCCAACTCAGCGAGACCCACGCCCACACCGACGACACGGCGATGGAGACCATGCGCCGTCGCATCAAGGCGTGGGTCGGTGGCCGGCTGAGTTTCGATCAGTTGCTCGAGACCCATCCGGTGATGGAAGCCGCGGCGGAGACCCTGATGGGGTACGCGTCGCGGATGTTCCTCATCCAGGGTTCGACGGTGACGACCGACCTCCACGAGATGAGCTCAATCGCCCGACACGTGGTCGGTCCCGGCGGCCTGCTTGTCGTCGACTACCTGCAGAAGGTCCCGATGGAGGGCCGCGCATCGCTCGATCGTGCGCCCGAGGTGGCCGCATCGCTGAAGGAGATCGCGATGACCGATCACGTTGCCGTGCTCGCCATCGCCGCGGTCGGCAACGACGGTCTCGGTCAACGCCGCATCCGGCCCCAGCACCTCGCGAGCAGCGCGCCGTTGGTGCACGAGGCCGACTGCGCCATCGTGATGAACGAGAAGGCGCCCGCGATCTCGCGGGTGCACACCGCGTTCGACGGCCGCCAGATCGAAGACGCGAAGCAGTTCACCCTCTTCACCATCGAAAAGCACCGCGACGGACCCGCCGACGTGAACCTCGAGTTCGCCAAGGAGTTCGAGAGCTTCCGGTTCAGCCCCGAAGGCGCCTTCGTCGCCGAGCACCTGATCGACGACATCAACTACTCGGACTGAGCGAGCCTCGGTCCGACCGACCGCTGCTCAGCCGAGTGCGGGACCACAGCTCTCCCAATCGCGCAGCTCTCCCAGCATTGCCGAGCGATGGGGTCGTTCAGTACCCGAACCCGATCGAGTCCCCGTCCACGAGCCTTCCCCTCACCTGGGGAGGCTGACGAGGCGGGTGCGTTCGTTGAGCTCGAGCAGGATGGTGTTGCTGGCGGCGCTGAACACCGCGACGAGCTGGCTCTCGTCGGCGGCGCACAGGAAGTTGTCGCCGTCGGCGTTCTCGCCGGCAACCGAAGCCGCGGTCGCACAACCCCCTGGAAGGCCACCGGGGCCGTCGCCGCCGTCGTCAGCGGTGGGGGGCCCCGTTGGGGGGTCCGACGCCATGTGGGCCAGGACGGTCGTGGCCGCTTGCACGCCGCAGCTGACGCCCTGGAGCCGGTAGGCGATCGTGACGATGGTGATGTCGGACGCTTCGACCGCGGCGGCTTGGCTCTCGGCATAGGAACAGGGGTTGCCGGCGGGCTTGTTCGCTTCGCCGTCGGTCATGAACACGATCCCCTTGGAGACCCCCTCGCGCCCGCTGTCGAGCAGGTGGTCGCCCGCAGCGGCGATGGGGTCACCGAGGTTGGTGCCCGTGCCCGATGACGACAGGCAGTTGATGCCCTTCACGAGATCGCTGGCGAGGTTCAGGTTGGGGGGGTTGTCGGGTGGGGTGTTGTCGGTGAGGTCGTAGTCGTGACGAAGGCTCACCGGGACCCAGGGGCCCGAACCGGCGTTGGTGCTCGCGGTCGTCGGGCACGACCCGGGCGAGGACTTCGACCGACCGAGCGTCCCGAGGGCAACGTCGTGCAGCGCCGGGGTGAGCCCCTCCAGGAAACCGAGCGATGCCGCCTTGAGGGCCGCGACGTCCTGGCTGCGCATGCTGCCGGTTCGGTCCACCACGAGCGCGATGTCGGCCGGCGCGGACCCCGAGATGCCGCATGGTCCCTTGCAGGATGCGGTCACCAAGGTGCCGGTGTTGCCCTCCTCGAAGCCGATCACGGGAGCGAACGCGAAGGGCACGGTGCGTGACGCTGCGACCGACATCGTGTTGCAGCTGTCGCTGCTCGGTGGCAGGGGATTGCACGGGATCGCGCAGAGGGCCGAATTGCAGGCGAGCCCGGGATACTGGCCGACGGTGTAGGGGGCGGGACCGGGGTTGCAGGCAGCGGGGATTCCGCTGTCGTCGACGCCGCCGCCGGAACCGACACCGACGACGCACCAGAACTCGATGGCGGGGACCAGCCCCGGTAGGTTCGCATCGGCGTAGGCGAGCGCCGCGTCGCGCGCGGCGACCCCATCGGGAAGCAGCGCGGCGCCGGCGAGGGCCGAGGCGTCGAGGGTGTCCCACAGCTTCTGGCGGGTGTTGTTCAGCGACGAGATGTCGACCGCCATGGCCACGAACCCCAGCATGGGCACGAGAAGAAGCGCGACAAGGATTGCGCTGACGCCGCGCTCATCGCGGCGTCGCCGTGGTGGAGTGTTGCCTGGCCCGGTCATCCTTCGATCCTCATCTCGACGGCGCTGGAGAGATGGTGGGTGTCCCCCAATCCCATGAACCCCCCGATCGGCGTGAGGAACTGATGCTCGTAGTCGAGGGTCACGATCACCGTGCCCCCTGGTTCCCACTCGGCCGCGAAGTTCCCCCCCGGACACGGCGACATGTCCGGCCGTCTGCAGGTGACGGTGACGGTGAGCTCGGCCTGATCGAGATTCTCGGCGACGTCGCGTACGCGGGCCTCGATCGCTGCGGTGTCGGGGGTGAAGATGGCGACCCGCGCGCCTTCGCGGGCGGCGTTGTTCATCATCGTTGACCGGTTCACGAGGAACCCGAAGTCGATCGTGCCGAAGACGATGAGGATGAGCAATGGGAAGATCAAGGCGAACTCGACCGCAGCAACGCCACGGTCAACGGTCGTTGCATGCTGCTTGTGTCGTGTTCTGGTGCTTCCCACGCGCTGGCTCGGTCCGAAGACTCCTTTGCGCATGTCCCTCTTTCGTCCCTGCAGGGGACGCGCCTGAGCGAGATGGGCCAGACGACCGGGGCCGGGGTCTGCGCTGTTCGCTGCAGCGGGTCGCTGTCGCGGCCCTAGTTGCGGTCGAAGCGCGTAGGCTGGGACGCTGCGTACCGGTGGATGGACTTGCGCGAATCACCGCGACCATGGAGCTGGAGTTTGAGCGAGACATCGATCGATTCGGGGGTGCCGCGTCGGATCGACGTACCCGATCCCGCGGCGCAGGCCATGGCCGAAGAGCGTGCCCAGCGCACGTTCTCGACGTCGGTGATGATCTCTGCGGTGCGTTGCACGCTCACCTATGTCGTGTTCCCCTTCCTCGCACCCATCCTGGGTATCGCGTCCGGTGTCGGTTCGACCGTGGGGATCATCTCGAGCCTCATCGGGATCGCAGCCAACGCGCTGAGCATCCGCCGGTTCCACAGCGCCCGGCACCGCTGGCGGTGGCCGATCTCGGCCATCAACGTCGGCGTCATCGGGTTGCTCACCGTGCTGCTGGTCCTCGATCTCGGCAACCTGACCTGATCAGCTCCCCGCCTGCGGTACCTTGCGGGGACGCTGGGGTACCCTCCTCGTGAGGTGTACCTCACGGGAGGAGTCGGCCATGGCGTACGAAGCACCTGAATACCACCCAGCCTTCGAGGAGTACTGCGAGACGATCTTCGAGCTCGAGGAGGACGACGTCCCCGTCATCCAGGCCCGCATCGCCGAGCGCCTCGACGTTTCCCGCCCCGCAGTGTCGGAAATGGTGCGCCGGCTCGAGGGGGCGGACCTCGTCACCGTTGCCCGCGGCAAGCTCAGCCTCACCGCACAGGGGGCGCGCCTCGCCAATCAGGTCGTGCGCCGCCACCGGCTCGCCGAACGGTTCCTCACCGACATGCTCGGCCTCAGCTGGGCCGACGCGCACCACGAGGCCGGCCGGTGGGAGCACGTGATCTCTCCGACCGTCGAAGCGGCCCTCATCCGGGTCCTGGAGGACCCCACCACCTGCCCCCACGGCAACCCGATTCCCGGAAGCGACTACGCGTCGCCGGCGCGTGTCACGGCGCTCAGCGACGTCGCCGTCGGGTCCGTGTTCGTCGTCGAACGCATCACCGAGGCCCTCGAGTTCCGCCCCGGTGTGCTCGAGTTCCTCGAGGACTCCGAGCTCGTTCCCGGCCGCCAGGGACTGGTCACCGCCGCGGCCCCCGATGGCACGGTCACCGTGGAGATCCACGGCCAGCACGTCGGAGTCGGATCCTTCGCGTCGGAGCGCATCTTCGTCTCGAACGCGGGCTGATGCCTGGCGGCTCCGGCCGCCGTCAGGGTGAATAGCGGTCCACGATCGCCTGGTTGGTGACCGGCCATACCGCGTTCGCCCACGGACCGTAGGCGGTCCCGGCGATCGCGACCGCGGCGAGGCGCCGGGTCGGGTCGACCCACAGGTAGGTACCCGATCCGCCGAAATGGCCGAAGGTCTGTGGAGCCGCACCGGGGGCGCACCAGTGCGGCTGTTTGTGGCCCCGGATCTCGATGCCCAGGCCCCAGGGGTTCGGGTCGAACCTCCCGAAACCCGGCAAGACGCCCGCGAGGTCGGGGAACTGTGGCGTCGTCGCTTCCCGGAGGGTGGCAGCCGCGAACACGCTGGGCGAGAGCAGCTCACGAGCCAGGGCCTCGAGATCGTCGACGTTTGACCACACGCCCTGTGCCGGCGAGCCTCGGAGCGCGGTTGCGGCCATCCCGAGCGGATCGATCACCGCTTCGCGCTGGTACTGCTCGAACGGCATCGCCGCCCGGTCCGCGAGGTGAGCGGCGACGACGTCGATACCGGTGTTCGAGTAGATCCGGCGCGTTCCCATCGGTGCCTGGAGCGTGTCGTCGTCGAAGGCATAGCCGGCGGCATGGGCCAGCAGATGACGCACGGTCGCCCCGGGGGGTCCGGCAGCCTCGTCGAGGTCGACGGTGCCCTCCTCGACGGCCACGAGCACCGCGCACGCGACCAGCACCTTGCTGATCGATGCGATCGGTCCGGCGACGCCGGTGTCACCCACGGACCCGAGACGCGAGACGCCGTCGGTGACCGCCAGCGAAACTCGGTCCGGGTCGGGCCAGGAGGCGACGAGCGGTGTCAGGTCGTCCATGGTCGGTCATGGTCCCGGTCGACGGGGCCGGTCGTTGCCGGGAGTGGTCACGAGTCCTCGTGTTCGAGCTCGAGCAGGTCGACCTCGCTGGGTTCGGCCTCGACGTCGATCCGGGTCCCGCGACTCGCGAGGAGGCGTTCGACCATGGCACTGGCGAGACCGAGATGGTCCTCTGCGTCGCCGTAGCGCTCACGCAGCTCGGCGAGATACCCCGTCACTGCATGGAGGCGCTGGGCGAGGATCCGCGCGAGGAACAGCGAGACCTGGGGGTGGGTGGCGAAGAAGTCCTCCGGGTCGGCGATCTCGTACAGCGAGGCGTCGTCGCGCGCCACCACGTCGGCGGTGCTCGGCGAGCCCAGCAGCAGCGCCATTTCACCCACCATCGATCCGGGCTCCTCGACGACGGCTACCAGCTGGCCGGAGCGACGCACTTCCAAGGTGCCGCTGCGGAGGATGAACAAGCCCGGGCTCTGCTCCCCCTCCTCGATGAGCAGGGTCCCCGGCGGGGCGGTGAGCGCCTGCTGATCGGCGGCGATGGCGAGGATTTCGTGGTGCAGCATCAGGGTTCCGGAATCGTCGGGGGAACGGCACGGGCATCGTAGGGGAGTGGTGGCTCGCCTCGCCCTGCCGACGGTCGGAATCCGATGGCGTGCAGTGGCCCGGCGTCTCGTAGCCTGTGCGGCCGTGACGTCGCGGCTCGAGCGCAGATGACCTGGTGGGAGGCGCTCCTTCTCGTGCTCGGAGGCGCAGGAGCGGGAACCGTGAACGCGATGGCCGGGGGTGGGTCGTCGCTCACCGTGCCCCTTCTGGTCCTCGCGGGTGTGCCCGGGAATGCGGCGAACGGGTCCAACCGCGTCGGGATCCTTGCGTCGAACGTCACGACCGCGTGGTCCTTCCACCAACAGGGCGTGACCGCGTATAGCGACGCGGTACGGGTGTTGGTGCCGGTCGTGATCGGGTCGCTGGCGGGCTCGCTCGGCATCAGCCAGCTGACCGACGACACCTTCGAGACGGTCTTCGGCCTGCTGATGCTGCCCATCATCTTCCTGTCGATCCGCAAACCGAAGACGCACCTCGATGCCGAGCCGTGGCATCCGGGCGTCACCTTCGTCGTTTTCTTGCTGATCGGGATCTACGGCGGCGCGGTGCAAGCCGGTGTCGGCCTGGTGCTGCTCGCAGCCTTGACCCGCTCGGGGTACGACCTCGTACGAGCGAACGTGATCAAGGTGATCGTGACCCTTGCGGTGACCGCGATCGCTCTGCCGGTGTTCATCGTCCAGGGCAAGGTGCACTGGGGGCCGGCGGCGCTCCTCGGCGCCGGTCTGGCCGCCGGGGGTTGGCTGGGGGCTCGGATCGCGGTTCGGGGCGGCGAGCGCATCATTCGAGTGGTGATGGTGGTTGCGGCGCTGGCCCTGGCAGCAGGCCTGCTCGGGCTGTACTGAACCGGCGGGCCCGAGCGACGTCGACGCACCGATCATCAGGCACCACAATGGCGCGGTGGACATTGTCGTGATCGGTTCGTGCAACCTCGATCTGGTCGTGGGCGTCGAGCACGTCCCGCTCGTCGGCGAGACCGTGCTGGGCGGCGACCTGCACCGGATCACCGGGGGAAAGGGTGCCAACCAGGCCGTCGCCGCAGCGCTCCTCGGCCGTCGGGTCGCGATGGTCGGACGCGTCGGCGACGACGAGTCGGGAGCGCTCTTGCGAGAGGCACTCGAAGCTGCCGGGGTGGACATCTCCGGGCTGCTCGCCACACCCGGTGTGCCATCGGGTGTGGCGTTGATCGCGGTGCAGCGGGACGGCGACAACGCCATCGTCGTCAGTCCCGGGGCAAACGGCCGCCTCACCCCAAGCGACCTGCAAGCGCAGCAGATCGCCGATGCCGCTGTGGTGCTGATGCAAGCCGAGATCCCCCTCGAGGTGGTCACCGAGGCGGCTCGAATGGCGCGTGGTCTCGTCGTGTGGAACCCGGCGCCGGCGCCCGAGCAGGTCCCTCTCGAGCTGCTCGATCTCGTCGACGTCCTCGTCCCGAACCAGACCGAGCTGGCGCTTCTCACGGGCCATCGGGGGCCCGTCGACCTCCCGATGGCGGCGGAGCTGGCCATGGGGCTGCCGTGCAGTTCGGTGGTGGTCACCCTCGGCGCCGCAGGCGCGCTGGTGGTCAGCGGCCGGGACGTCGTCCATGTGGAGGCGCCGGTGGTGCAACCCGTCGACACGACCGCGGCCGGGGATGCCTTCTGCGGCGCGCTCGCCGACTGCCTGGTCGACGATCCCGACCTCGTCGCCGCAACACGCTGGGCTGTCCGAGTCGGCGCGGCGACGACGCTACGCCTCGGCGCCCAACCCTCGTTACCCACGCCGTCGCAGGTCGAACTGCTGCTCGGTTGACGCCGGTGCGACGATGGCGGTAGCGCTGCGGTACGGTACCGAACGTCAGCCCAGTTCGAGTTACAGGAGACCCTCCACATGGACGTCAAGAAGCTCGCCCGTCGTCTGCTCCCAGGCACTGAAGCCCTTCCCGTCGCCGAAGCGCACTGCGACGGCCCGTGCGGCGTCTATGACCCCGCATCGGCCCGCATCGCCGCCGAGGCGGTCCGGTCGATGACCAAGAAGCTGCTCGACATGCACGCGCCCGATCCCGGTGACGCCCAGTCGGTCGCCTCGTTCCAGAACACCGCGGCACGCTACGTCGCGATCAAAGAGGAGCAGGCCGAGCTCGCGAAGCACGAACTGCTCGTGCTGTGGACCGACTACTTCAAGCCGGCGCACCTCGAGACGACCCCGAACCTGCACGACTTGTTCTGGAACGCGGCCAAGCTGTGTTCCACGGCAAAGCAGAACGTCGACGTCGCTGCGTGCGATCAGCTCATCGCCACCATCGAAGAGATCCACAACGTCTTCTGGGCGAGCAAGGGTCGCGACGTCGCGTTCTACCTCGCTGGCTAGTGGTCTCACCGCTGCGTTCGGCGAGCTCACCGCCTGGGTGTTTCGCCGACGCGAGCGGTACCGGATCTCCGGCGACTCGATGACGCCGGTGCTCGAAGACGGCGATGTCGTCCTGCTGGCGCGTGGCGCGCCGTTCGCGGTCGGCGACATCGTCGTTTCGCGTCATCCGTCGCGATCGACAGAAGTCGTCAAGTACGTTGGGGCGATCGAGGGGCGCTTCGTGCGCCTCGACAGCCCCCATGGCACCGACAGTCGCCAGTTCGGCAGACCCACGCTCGACCTCGTCGTGGGCCCGGTGACGTGCAACCTCACCCGGCGACGGCTCATCACCGGATCGACGTCGAACGACAACGGCGAGTAGCCGGCGAACGGCCAGCCCTGTTCGGGTTTGACCAGCGCGATCTCGGGAGGGTCGCTCAATTGGACCGTCTCGAGCCCGTCATCCAGCACTACGCGTGGGGCGACCACGACTACTTGGCGAACCTCCAGGGACGTGCCCCGAGCGGGTTACCCGAGGCCGAGCTCTGGATGGGGGCCTATCCCGGGGCGGCGTCGCGGCTGGTCGATGACGGACGCACGCTCGACGAGGTGATCGCTGCCGATCCCGTCGCCGGCCTCGGGTCGACGGTGTATGACCGGTTCGGCCGACTTCCCTTCCTCGCGAAGGTGCTCGCGGTCGCGGAGCCGCTTTCGATCCAGGTCCACCCGTCGCTGCAGCAGGCGCGCGACGGGTTCGCCCGAGAGGAAGCCTCGGGTCCACCCGCCGACGACCCCAGACGGATCTATCGCGACGACAACCACAAGCCCGAGATCGTGTGCGCGCTCACCCGTTTCGAGGCGATGTGCGGCTTTCGTTCTCTGGCGGCGAGTCGGGAGCTGTTCGCTCGCCTCGACCATCGGGGTCTCGATCCCGTCCGTGCCCGGCTGTCGACCGCTGGGAGCGAGGCCGAGGTACTCGCTGATCTTCTCGGTTGGTTGTTTCACCTCGACGCAGCGACCGCCGCAGCGCTGGTTGCTGCCGCAGCGGAGGCCTGCGCGGCGGCGGCACCTGATGATCCCGATGCCGCGGCGCTGGCGTGGATCGTTTCACTCGCGCAGCGACACCCTGCCGACGCCGGTGTGCTCGTGGCACTCCTCTTGCATCATGTGGTCCTCGAGCCGGGGGAAGCGCTCGTGTTGCCGGCCCGGAACCTCCACGTCTACCTCCAGGGAAGTGTGGTGGAGCTGGTGGCTGCGGGCGACAACGTCGCTCGGGCCGGGCTGACCACCAAGCACGTCGACGTCGAGGAGGTGCTCGCGATCGTCGACTGTCGTCCGCTCGTGCCGATCGTCGAGCCACCGGCCGGCGAGGTCACGGTCTACTCGACGGGCGTGGCGGATTTCGGTCTGACGCGTGTCGCCGTGACCGGAGAGGTCTCCTTCGAGGTCCAGGGCCCCGAGATCGTGCTCGTCGTCGAGGGCGCTGTCGAGGTGGTCGATGCCATCGGCAGAGAGCTGTCGTTGCGCCCCGGTGAGTCGGTGTGGATTGCCGCGCACGAGCGCCGCTACCGCCTCCGCGGCGACGCGCTCGTCTTTCGCTGCACCGTGGGGTCCTGAACCCTCAGTCCTCGGCGAAGAACGCCAGGATCTCGCGACGGAGCTCGTCGATGCCGAGGCCTGAGCTCGCCGACACCCACAGGACATCGCTGCGCTCCACCTCCAACAAGGTGAGGACCTCGGTACGCCGGGCCTTCGATTTGGAGGGCCGAACCTTGTCGGCCTTGGTCGCGACGAAACGGGCGGGGAGGTCGATGTGGTGGAGCCAGTCGATGGTCTGGAGATCGAGCGGGGTGGGGCCGACCGCGCCGTCGATGAGGACGAGCACGGCCTCCAACGACGCACTGCCGGTGAGGTATTGCTCGATCATCTCGCGCCAGCGCGTGATCTCCCGGCGCGGAGCCTTGGCGAAGCCGTAGCCGGGCAGGTCGACGAGCCAGTTGCCCGACCCCTCGGGGGCGAGCTCGAAGATGTTGATGAGCTGGGTGGCGCCCGGCGTCTTCGACGTCTTCGCCAGCTTGGTTCGGTTCGCCAGCGCGTTGATCAGTGAGGACTTGCCGACGTTGGACCGGCCGATGATCGCGAGCTCGCGACGCGACGTCGGGAGCTGGTGCAGGCTCGATGCCGACTGGACGAAGTGGATCGGCAGCGGCGGCATCGTTCGAGGCTAGTGCCGGTCAGGGCACGGGGGGGGGTGACGCTCAGCAGCCCGGCCCGGTTGGGCGGTCGGGTATGGAGGGGTCGACGACCTCGACGTGGACGTGGGTCCAGGGCGGGTCAGCGGTGTAGTCGTCGACCTGCGAGGCGAACGGCAGCTGCCGGGCGTGAGAGGCAATCATGGTGACGCCGGCCTCGACCCGTTGTCCGGCGGAGACCTGGAGGCCCACGGTGTGCAGGATCGTGACCCTCCATCCGGGGTGGGCGTCGGGTTCGATGTAGATGAAGTTGTCGGTGTACTGGCAGTAGAGCGTGTAGGGACCTGCGGCGGTGACCGTGCCCGTCACCGGCGCGCGGATCTCCGACGCCGGGTCGACGACGATGTCGGCAGCGCCCCGAGAGGCGGTGTCGCGGCCGCGGTCGGGCAACGTGATCCAGCGGGTGCCCGAGGCCACCATCTCGAGGTTCTGGGCCCCGTCGTGACCCGACTGATGGAACCCAACGAACTGCACACGATTGGAAGGGTGGTAGAGGTCGACGCCGCCGGTGGTGGCCATGAGCTCGTAGTCCTGCTCGTGCACCATCAGCGGCACCGGCGTAGGCGTGGCGGTGGGGGTCGCCGTCGGGCGGGGCGTGGCGGTCGGTGCCGGCGTCGGGGTGGGTGCCGGCGTCGGGGTCGCGGTCGGAAGTGGCGTCGCGGTGGGAACGGGTGTCGGGGTCGGCAGCGGTGTGGGTGTCGGAGGCAGCGGCGTCGCGGTGGGTGTCAAGATGGCTGCATCGGCGGCACTGGCCACGACCAGGTCGGGCCTGGCCCCGGCGCACGAACCCGCCACGAGCGCAACGACACAGACGAACGCGGACGCGAGTGCACGCAGGTCGCGTCGGCAGCACGGCCCATCAGGGAGGGGCGCGGTTGGGCTCATGCCGCAGCAGTCCCGGTGCGCGCAGCCAACTTGCCTGCGTCGAGAACGAGCACTCCTTCACGGTACCCGCGCCAGGCTCTTTGGCAAGAGCACGAGCGATAGGGGTCAACTCCGGGTCCCGAGACCAGCAAATACGCAGGTCCACCGATGCGCTTGGACTACGCAGCGATTGGTGTCTGCACGGTCGTCAAGTCAGCGATGTTCGAGCGAATCAGATCCATGCACCCAGCAGGACCGGGCTGGTAGAAGATGAAAGCGTGATCGGGCGTGCCGGTTACCGAGTCCTTGAGGTTCGCACGCTCGATACCGACACGAGGGGCATGACGCACGAACCGTTCGACGATGTCGGCACCGTAGGTCCGAAAGTGGCCGTGCTGGGCTTCATCGGGATAGCCCCAGTCTGTCGTTACCGAACGGCGGATCGGATCTGGCACCGTGAGGAAGAGACACCCGCCCGGCTTCAGGACACGGACAAGTTCGCGCAGCGCCGCTCCGTCGTCCTCCACATGTTCGAGCACGTGGTTGCAGATCACCAGGTCATACCGCCCGTCAGGCCGGTCGATGTTCTGGAGGTCCAGCGAGTTCGCGCCCCCGTACATAGACACCTCGAAATGTCCGAACCAGCGGGGATCCACGGCGGGGTCCTTACTGAACTGAAGGACGTCGAAGGATTTTAGACGTCGCGATTTCAGAGCATTAAAGAACTCCCGGATAGAACGATGCCGTTCAAGCGACTGGCAGGTCTCACAACGCGGGGGCACCCCTGAAACTGACATACGACCACCCGGTCCAGCTCCGAAGGTTCGACCACCACAGATCGCGCATGTTCCCGTCATTGTCACTGGCTCCGGTCCGATCGCTGGAAGGGTCTGTCCGTACGCCGGATGGTAGAGCCTCGGACCGGCCGACGGAGGTCTCCTGCTAGCCTCGGCGAAACTTCGACGAGGTCGCTTACGGGAGGTCGATCGTGAACACTGATCTCTCACCGGAGAAGGCCGCCGCTCACGCCGCCGAGCACTGGAGCAATGTGACAACGGCGGGTTCCGCCCGTGGCCGATGGTGGCAGGTCCCGGCCATCGTGCGGCACATCAACGAGCGCGTATGCGGAGAGCCGTTGAACGGCTTGAGTGCGGGCGCTCGCCAATGGGTGGTCGATACGATCCCGGAACTCCCGCTCGACCGCGGCATCGCGATCGGGGGTGGGAACGGCGTGAAGGAGATGGACCTCATCACCGCCGGGATCGTGCGGACCGTGGACGTGTTCGAGGTCGCCCCTGCCAGGGTCGCCCAGGGCAAGGAGGTCGCCATGGAGCGTGGCCTCAGCGACCGGGTGACCTTCCACGAGCGACTCCTCGATCCTGGCGAGGACATCGGTCGCTACGACCTTGTCCATTGGAACAACGCTCTCCATCACATGCTCGATGTCGACGAGTGGCTTGCCTGGAGCCGCCGCGTGCTGAATCCCGGTGGTGTTCTCCTGCTCGACGACTTCGTTGGTGCGACCCGGTTCCAGTGGTCGCGCCGCCAGCTCGACTACGCATCGAGCTTCCGGCGAACTCTCCCTGATGCGCTCCTCGTCGACCACCGGTACCCGGACAGGCACTTGCCTTGCGAGATCGCGCGGCCGACCATCACCCAGATGCTCGCCTCGGACCCAACAGAAGCGGCAGACAGCGGGCGCATACTCGCGTCGTTGCGGCGACACTTCCCCGAGGCCGAGGTTCGCGCGACTGGCGGGGTCATCTACCACCTGGCGTTGAGCGACAGCGTCGCGAACTTCGAGCGGGGGGTCCACGACACGCTCCTCGAGGTCGCGCTGCTCCTGGACGACGCGCTGTCGGACCTGGGCGAGACCCATTACGCCGTTGCCCTCGGCCGGATCCCGGCTGCGGCGCACAGCGAGATTCGAGATCCAGGCCCCCGGCCAGCGCCGAGCGTGCCTACCGGGCAAGGGGCCCGGTCGTTCGGCCTACGGACCCGGGCTCGGGGGTTACGTCTATTCCGTCGCGCCCGCCAACGGGCCCTTGGCATCGTTAGGACGATCGGGTCGCGCAACTGACCAGCGCCGGGCAGACCGATAACGCCAGACGCGACCAACAGCGAACGGCGGACTTGGCAGCTCCGCTCGGCCCCGTAGCGGTTCCCACCCGCAGCGGGGTTTGGCCGTCGCATACGTTCGAAATCCTGTGGCAGAGCGTAGGATCTTGCCGTGATCACGACGCCACCGAAGCGAGGCGGGCTCGGCGTTGACGAGAGGATGAGGACGTAGTGCTGAGCGTTTCGACGACGGTCCTCAACTACGAGGCGTGGCACGACACCGCTGAGTGCCTCCGAGCTCTGCGGGCATCAACCCATCGACGCCAGTGGCTCACCGTCGTCGACAACGGCTCCACCAACGAGCCCACCGAGGAGGTTCTTGCGCAGCTCGTCGGGACGACGTTCGTGCAGACCGGCGAAAACCTTGGTTACGCGGGCGGCAACAACGCGGGAATTCGAGTCGGGCTCGAGCGGGGAGCGGACCTGCTCCTGGTCGTCAACCCGGACCTCAGAGTGGAGCCCAACACGATCGCGAAGTTGGTCGATGCGATGATCGTGCATCCGGAGGCCGGCATCGTCGGTCCCCGCATCCTCAACGGCGGCTCGCACCCGGTGACGGTCTGGTTCAACGGGGCAGACGTCGACCGTTCGACCGGCGCCACGAGGGTCAGGGACCTCGGGGCGCAGGCCGATACCTTGATGGACGAGGAAACGGTATCCACCGACTACGTGACGGGGGCCTGCATGCTCGTGCGTCGCGAGGTGTTCGACGACGTCGGGCTGCTCCCCGAGGAGTACTTCCTGTACTTCGAAGAGACCGAGTTCAACCTGCTGGCGAGGCGTGCGGGATGGACGACTCTGCTCGTCGGCTCCGCTCGCGGTCACCACTACAAGAACGCGGCGGGACGACTGCCATCGTCGGGCTACATCTACTACTTCGTCAGAGGTCGACTCTTGCTATCGGCTGCCCTCGAGTTCGACGGCGGAGTCGAAGCGGCGCTCGATGACCTCCAGCCTTTCCTCGACGGCTGGCGGCGTCGGATCCGTGACATCGATGCCGAATGGCTGGAAACCTATGAGGAGCTCGTGGACCTGGCGATCCACGACGGCACGAGGAGACAAGGAGGGCGTCGAGATGACCTCCCCCGGTGAGCGCCAACATGGCATGTATGACTACGAGTTCGATCCGGAGCGTGAGAACGACACCGCGGCGGCGATCTTCAGGCTCGCCCGGGAGGGCGGCGAACGACTGTTGGATCTCGGGTGCGGCCGCGGCATCGTAGCCGGAGCGCTCGTCGCTGAAGGCCGGCACGCTGTCGGGGTCGACAACGATCCCGAGTTGCTTGCCGATGCCGCTGCTCGGGGCCTGATCACGATCCAGGCTGACCTCAGCACCGACTGGGCGAGCGAGGTCCGACCGCACGGGCCGTTCGATGTGGTGATCTTGGCCGATGTCCTCGAGCACCTCCGAGATCCCGGCGCTGTGCTCGACAGCATTCGCGACAACGAGCTCCTCGCGCCGGGTGGCTGGCTGATCGTGAGCATCCCGAACGCTAGCCACGAAGCGCTGATCCTCAACCTCCTGACCGATCGATTCACCTATACCGACGACGGTCTCCTCGACCGGACGCACATCCGCTGGTTCACGGCGTCTTCGTTCTCCGAGTTCGCTGAGCAGCACGGCTTCGTGCGGACGAGGCATGTCCGGGTGCGGCGGACGATCGAGCAGACGATGCACGGCTACCTCCGCTCCGAGTTGGTCGAGGCGCTGCGGGAACAGCTCCTTCGCAACGACGACCATCGGACCTATCAGCACATCATGCGGTTCGAGCCGATGCAGGCAGCGAGCCAGATAGCCGAGCTCAGGCGCATGCTCGAGCAGGAGCGGAAGGACAAGTTCGCTGCCCTCGAGCGAGCGAGCGAGGACAAGTCCGCTGCCCTCGAGCACGCCCGAGGCGAGCAACGGGCCACGGCAGGCGAGCTCGAGCGAGCCCGTCTGGAGCTGTCCGTCGCGAGCACTGAGCTCGAGCGGGTCCGACGCGAGCTGGGTGAGGAGCGCTCGCCGGCGCGGATGCGCGACCTACGGGAGCTGCAGCAACGCTACGAGGAGCAGTTCGAGGCCCGACGGGCCCTCTTCCGCCGCAATCGGGAACTCGAGCGCAAGCTCGAGGAGATCTACGAAAGCGAAAGCTTCCGGCTGGGCGCCGCCATGCTGAGGGTGCCCCGGCGAGTGAAGCAGTCGATCAGCGTCCGCCGGCGGCGTAAGCCGGCACCCCCGACGTCCTCGAAGGAGGACGACCGAGACCTTCGTGCCGACCTGGTCGTTCCACTTCACCGCCCGCGCACCGATATCGATTCGTTCCGGCCGCATCTCGAAGTCAGTCCGGTCCAGGCGGCTTACGAGGCGGCGATCGACCGGCCTTACCCGCGAACCGCCCGGTACAGAGTGGCGATGACCGTCTCGACGACGGACCTCGGCGAAGGCCGTGGCGACCCCTACACGGCCATCGGCTTGGGGCGGCAGCTGGAACGGCTTGGCGTCGGTGTGTGCTATCTGCCGCCCGAGCGTTGGTACAGGCCGCCAACGGGGACCGACGTCGTGCTCTCGCTGCTGGCCGAGCCCCGTTTCGGATGCCTCGACCCGCTCCGCCTGCCGGCTGGAATTCGGCGGGTGGCGTGGATCCGGAACAACACGGATCGCTGGGTCGAGCGCGGGTCGCTCGAGCTCTATGACGGAGTGCTCTGCTCGTCCGAGCGGACCCGGCGCATCGTGGACCGCATCGTCGGGGTCCCGACCGCCGTGTTGCCGATTGCGGTCGACGACGAGCTGTTCACCGACGAGCTCGGCGTCACCGAGCGTGATCCGTCGCTCGTGGTCACGATCAACCAGTGGGGCTCCGAGCGCCACGCGTACTCCACGCTCGCCGAGTCCGAACCAGGCGTGCCCGTCGGGATCTTCGGCACCCAGCACGGCATCGACCCACGGCTCACGCAGTTGCAAAGCGGCAAGGTCTCCTACTTCGAGCTGCCGTCGCTCTATCGCTCGGCGATGTTTGTTCTCGACGATCAACAAGAAGTCAACCGGCCGTTCAACAACACCAACTCGAGGATCTTCGAGTCGATCTTGTCTGGTGCCGTGCCCCTCACCGACACGCCGTCGGGTCCGGAGGTCGTCGGTCTCGACGAGGTACCCCTATGGACCGATGCGGAGGACCTCTCTGCGACGATCCACAGGCTACGAGACGATCACGCAGCACGGCGCCAGCTGGTCCAGGGCCTGCAGGCAACGGTCCGATCTCATCACACCTACGCTCACCGAGCGCAGCAAGTCGATGCGTTCATCTCCGACGAGATTGGTCTCGAGGGACCGCCGCGACGAACGGTGGGGACCGTCGTCGGGTTCTGGCCGGACTACCGCGTCACCAATCCGTTCCAGGGGCTCCTCCACTCGGAGCTGCGACGCGCAGACGCTGCAGCGGTCGCGCTGGAGGATCCTCTCGACCTACTCGAACCCGTCGGTCACCGTGGTGAGCATCGGGTGCTCCATCTCCACTGGACTGCTCCCTTGTTGAACCCCTGCCCGAGCGATCGTTCGGCGCGCCAAAGGCTCCGGGCCATCTTGGACGGCCTCGACGAGCACCGCCGTCGGGGTGGCCAGTTGATCTGGACGGTCCACAACCTCCTGCCGCACGAGTCGCCCTACCCCGTCCTGGAGGCCGAACTGCGCCAGGGCATCGCAGACCGCGCCGATATTGTCCACGTGATGTGTCCGGAGACGGTCGACTTGGCGGCCCCTCACTACCGGCTCCGCCCCGATACGATCCGCCTCATCGAGCACGGTTCGTACGTGGCTGCCTACCCGAACGTCGCCGACCCCGGTGCAGCCCGCCGCCGCTTCGGCTTCTTCGACGACGAGGTCGTGCTGTTGACGTTCGGGCAGATCCGGCCGTACAAGGGCATCGAGGATCTGTTGGACGCCTTCGAGGACGCTCGAAAGAGCGAGCCGCGGCTTCGACTCTTGGTGGCGGGCAAGGCCGGCAAGTTTCCCGGGGCTCGTGAGTTGATCGCGCGTCTGGAAGACTCCGACGGCGTGATGTTCGTCCACGACGAAATCGACGACGACGACCTTCAGAGCTACTACGCAGCAGCTGACGTCGCTGTCCTGCCCTACCGGACGGGCCTCAACAGTGGCGCCTTGCAGCTTGCATTCACGTTCGGTCGTCCGGTGATCGCTCCCCGCATCGGATGCCTGCCCCATGACGTGTCCGACGACATCGCGATCTTCTACCCACCTGGGCTGGCCGGACTGCGCGAGGCTCTCGGCGGAGTCTCTCGCCTGTTGACGACCGAGGCTCGAATCGCCGCGCAGGGGCGCGCCGCCGCCTACACCCATATCGAGATGTCCCGCGCCTACGCGCAAGTGGTTGCGGAGCTCGTCGGGGTGACGTCGGGACCACGATGATCTCGCCTGAACAAGACGACGTCGAGGCGGAGCTGCGGCGCCTGCGCAGCCAGCTCGCCGATGCCCGACAGGACGTCGACGCGTGGCGGTCGCTGTCAGAACGCCAGCGGGTGCAGCTCGAACGCATCAGGTCGGTCCCCGGGGTCGGCGTCGGACTGCGGGCCTGGCGCTCGCTGGCTCCGATACGTCGCCGCACCCTGGGAGGGGTGGTCCGGTCGAGGGACAGCGTACGACGCCTCGCCCGCCCGGCTCGTGGCCTGCGTCACATCCCGGACCGGCTGGCCTCCCCTGGGCGAAGGGCAACGCTGAGGCGAGAGCTGGCCTCGCTCGAGCCGGTCGATCCGACGACCGCGCGAGTGCGCATCGTCATCCCGACACGGACCGGTGGGGCACGCCTGGGAGAATTGCTGGACGTGTTGGAGCACGCGTGCCGAGCTCGACCGGGTGTCGAGCTCGTGGTCGTCGCAAACGACGTCGACAGCGCCACCGAACGCGAGCTCCGAAGCCGCGATCTCGACGTCGTCTGGAACGCTCGCAACGAGTCGTTCTCGACCGCCTGCAACCAGGGCGCGGAGGGCATGGCGGATGGGTACCTGCTCTTTCTCAACGACGACGTCGAACCACTCGACGAGCAGTGGCTCGATCGGATGGTCGTCGCTGCTGAGTCCGGAGCGCAGGCCGTCGGTGCCCAGCTGGTCCACGGAGCGCGACCTCTCCGCGATGGTGGCGCCCCTGAAGGTCGATTGATCCATGCTGGCGTCCGGTTCGAGTTCTCTGACGGAGCTCTCGCGCCGAGGAACCTCGGCGGTGGTCGGCCGCGCATCGAATCGGGTGCGGTCGAGGTCGGCGCGGCCACCGCTGCATGCCTCCTCGTCGAGACGACCCGGTTCCGAGTACTCGGCGGCTTCGACGACCGCTACAACTACGGAGCCGAGGACGTCGATCTCTGCTGGCGTCTGAGGCAGGCCGGCGGAAAGGTCGTTGTGGCGCGAGGCGCAGTACTTGCCCATGTCGAAGGATCGACCCGGCTCGGTGTCGAGCGGCGAGAGCGCAATGAGCGTCAAAGAGCGAACTGGGCCGTCTTCCATCGCCTCCACGGCCCGTCGGTTGCGCGCGCGGTGCGGCGGGACCGCCTCGAGGCAGCGAGCGTCCTGGCCGCTCCGACCCACGTCGCGATCACCGTCACCCGCGCCGAACCCGGGGTCAGCTATGGCGATGTCGACACCGCCGACGGGCTGGCGTCGGCGTTCGAGTCACTCGGTTGGACGACTTCCCGCCTGGAGCGTTACCGCGATTCTTGGTACGACGTCCCGCCGGGTGTTGACGTCGTGCTCAGCCTGCTCGATACCTACGACGTCCGACGCGTCGATCGCCGGGGTCGCACGACAATCGCGTGGGTGCGGAATTGGGTCGACCGCTGGATCGCGGCGCCGTGGTTCGAGGACTACGAC